>DASRQS010000076.1:0-8605 GCA_035696365.1 Gaiellales bacterium
CGCGACCCAAAGGATTATCGGCTGCCAGGGTTCTCCCGGCAGCCGTGGGGTCGTGGGCTTGGCGCTCTAACCACATCGGGCCGGAAGGACGGGTATGAGGATCTGCGTCCTCCCCGGTGACGGCATCGGTCCGGAGGTCACTCGAGCGGCACTGCGCGTGCTGGAAGCCGCGTCGTCGCGCTACGGCTTGGCCGTGGAGCTCGACGAGCGCCCGTTCGGCGGCGCCGCCATCGACGAGGGCGGCAATCCGTTCCCGGACGCCACGCGCGAGGCCTGCCTGGGCGCCGACGCGGTCCTGCTCGGAGCCGTCGGCGGCCCCAGCTGGAACAACGCCTCCATCCGGCCAGAGCAGGGGCTGCTCGCGCTGCGCTCGGTGCTCGGCTGCTACGCCAACCTGCGGCCGGCGCGGCGTTACACGCGCCACACCACGAGCCCGCTGCGCGACGAGCTCGTCGCCGACATGGACCTCGTGATCGTGCGCGAGCTGATCGGCGGCATCTACTTCGGCGATCGCGGGCTGGGCGACGAGGCCGCCTACGACACCTGCAACTACAGCGCCTCCGAGATCCGGCGCATCGTGGAGCGCGCCTGCGTGCTCGCAGGCCGCCGCGGCGGGCGCGTCACGAGCGTCGACAAGGCCAACGTGCTCGCCACCTCGAAGCTCTGGCGCCGCGTCGCCGGCGAGGTGGCCGAACGGCACCCAGGCGTGACGCTCGAGCACCAGCTCGTGGACTCGATGGCCATGCTGCTGGTCGAGCGCCCCGCGGCCTATGACGTGATCGTGACCGAGAACCTGTTCGGGGACGTCCTCTCCGATCTCGCCGCCGCCGTCAGCGGCGGCATCGGCCTCGCGCCCTCGGCCTCGCTGGCCGACGGCGGGCCCGGGATCTTCGAGCCCATCCATGGCTCGGCGCCCGACATCGCCGGCCTCGGCAAGGCCAACCCCGCCGGCGCGATCCTCTCGATCGCCCTGCTGCTCGACGAGCTCGGGCAGCCGACGCCCGCGCGCGCGATTGAGCGCGCCGTCACCGGCGTGCTCGACGACGGTGCGCGCACGCCCGACCTGGGCGGCAGCGCGACCACCGACGAGGTGGCGGCCGAGGTCGCCGAAGCACTCGCAATTTCCACGTCCATCGCCATCTGACCGACCGGGAGAGCTCGTATGTCCACCGCAGAGAAGCGGCCCGCCTCCGCCGAGGCGACCCCGCCCAATCCCTACGAAGGTCAACGCCTCACCGGCGCGGAGGCCGTAATCCGCTCGCTCGAGACGTGCGGCGTCGAGATCTGCTTCGGGATCCCCGGCGGGGCGATCCTCCCGATCTACGACGCGCTCGCCTCGACGGGAACGACGATCAAGCACGTGCTTGTGCGCCACGAGCAGGGCGCGGGCCACATGGCGCAGGGCTACGCGCGCGCCACGGGCAGGGTCGGCGTCGCCATGGCCACCTCGGGCCCCGGTGCCACGAACCTCGTCACGCCGGTCGCCGACGCGTTCCTCGACTCGACGCCGCTCGTGATCGTCACGGGCCAGGTGCAGACGCACCTGATCGGCACGGATGCCTTCCAGGAGGCCGACACGACGGGCATCTTCCTGCCCATCGTCAAGCACTCCTACCTCGTCACCAAGGTCGAGGACATCCCGCGCGTCTTCATGGAGGCCTTCCACCTGGCCTCCACGGGGCGGCCGGGCCCGGTCCTGATCGACATCCCCAAGGACATCGCACAGGCCTCGTTCACGTTCCGCTGGCCGGCCAAGATCGACCTGCCGGGCTATCGCCCCACGGGCAAGGGCCACCCGCTCCAGATCCAGGAGGCGGCGCTCGCCATCGCGCGGGCCAAGAAGCCCGTGCTCTACGTCGGCGGCGGCATCGTCAACGCCGGCGCCGAGGCCGAGCTGCGCTCGCTCGCGGAGGAGACGCGCATCCCCGTCGTCACGACGTTGCTGGCGAAAGGCGCGTTCCCCGACTCGCACACGCTCTCGTTGCAGATGCCCGGCATGCACGGCTCCAAGTTCGCCAACTGGGCGCTGCACCGCTCCGACCTGCTGATCACGGTCGGCGCCCGCTTCGACGACCGCGTGACGGGCAAGCTCGATGCCTTCGCGCCGGGCGCGAAGGTCATCCACATGGACATCGATCCGGCCGAGATCTCCAAGAACCGCACCGCCGACATCCCGATCGTCGGCGAGCTGCGCGAGGTGCTGCCCCAGCTCACGAAGGCGATCGCGAAACTGCGTGAGTCCGACTCGATCGTCAACCACCGCGAGTGGCTCGAGCAGGTCGAGGAGTGGAAGTTCAAGTACCCGTACCGCTACCGCCGCGCCGGCGCGCTCAAGCCCGAGTACGTGATCGAGCGGCTGCGCGACCTCTGCGCCGACCGCGACACGATCTGGACGACGGGCGTCGGCCAGCACCAGATGTTCGCCGCGCAGTGGCTGCGCATCGACGACACGCGCCGCTTCATCACCTCGGGCGGGCTCGGCACGATGGGCTTCGGCTTCCCGGCCGCGATCGGGGCGAAGTTCGGCCGGCCCGAGGCGACGGTCATCTGCATCGACGGCGACGGCTGCTTCCAGATGACCGCGCAGGAGCTCGCCACGGCCGTCGTCTACGACGTCCCGGTGATCGTCGCGCTGATGAACAACGGCTGGCTCGGCATGGTGCGCCAGTGGCAGGAGCTCTTCCACGACGAGCGCTTCTCGCAGACGCACCTGAACGCGATGATCCCCGACTACGTGAAGCTGGCGGAGGCCTTCGGCGCCGTCGGCTTCCGGGCCGAGAACGAGACCGAGGTCGACGTCGCGATCCTCGCGGCGCTCGCGAGCGGCAAGCCCGCAGTGATCGACTTCCGCATCGACCACGAGGAGAAGGTCTACCCGATGGTGCCGGCCGGCGCGGCCTCCGCCGACATGATCGACGCCGCCTGGATCGAGGACGACAACGCCTGGGTCGAGGAGGGCGTCTGATGGCGCCGCACGCCAGCTCCCATCACACGCTGTCGGTGCTGGTCGAGAACCAGCCCGGCGTGCTCACCCGCGTGTCGAGCCTGTTCGCGCGGCGCAGCTTCAACATCGAGTCGCTCGCCGTCGGGCCGACCGAGCGCCCCGACCGCTCCTGCATCACGATCCGGGTCGACTGCTCCGAGGTCTCGATCGACCAGGTCGTGAAGCAGCTCTACAAGCTCGTGAACGTGCTCAAGGTCAACCAGATGACGACCGAGGACGCGATCGAGCGCGAGTTGATGCTCGTGAAAGTCACCGCGACGCCCGAGAAGCGCGGCGAGCTCATCCATCTCGCGGAGGTCTTCGGCGCGCGCGTCTCCGACGTGGGGCCGCAGGCACTCGTGTTCGAGATCGTCGAGCACCCGGACAAGCTCGCATCGCTCGAGGAGCTCCTGCGCCCCTACGGCATCAAGGAGACGGTCCGCACCGGGCGCATCGCCATGCGGCGTGCGCTCGGCGAGCAGCGCGAGCGCGGCGCCTCCCGCATGCGCGTCCTCGCTTGAACCACGCAGGCGCAGTACCGCTACGCTCGCTCGACGCCCACCCCAATCTCGCACAAGGAACCCGATGACGAAGGTCTACTACGACGCCGATGCCGATCGCTCGCTGCTCGCGGGCAAGAAGATTGCGGTCGTCGGCTACGGCTCGCAGGGACACGCGCACGCGCTCAACCTCAAGGATTCCGGCTTCGACGTCACGATCGGCATTCGCCCGAACTCGGAGGGCTGGAAGCGCGCCGAGGACGACGGCTGGGAGCCCAAGTCGGTCGCCGACGCAGTCGCCGACGCCGACATCATCGGCATCCTCGTGCCCGATCACATCGCGTTCGAGCTGTGGGAGTCGACGATCGGCCCGGCGCTGAAGCCCGGCTCGACCGTCCTCTTCGCCCACGGCTTCAGCATCCACTTCAAGGCGATCACGCCGCGCGACGACATCGACGTGATCATGGTCGCGCCCAAGGGCCCGGGGCATCTCGTGCGCCGCCTCTACACCCAGGGCGCCGGCGTGCCCTGCCTGATCGCCGTCGATCAGGACGCATCGGGCCATGCGCGCGGCACGGCGCTGGCATGGGCCTCGGGCATCGGCGGCGGTCGCGCCGGCGTGCTCGAGACGACCTTCGAGGAAGAGACGATCACCGACCTCTTCGGCGAGCAGACCGTGCTGTGCGGTGGCACGACGGCGCTCGTGCAGGCGGGCTTCGAGACGCTCGTCGCCGCCGGCTACCAGCCCGAGATCGCCTACTTCGAGTGCCTGCACGAGCTCAAGCTGATCGTCGACCTCATGTACGAGGGCGGCCTCGAAGGGATGCGCTACTCCATCTCCGACACGGCCGAATACGGCGACCTGACGCGCGGGCCGCGCATCGTCGACGCCCACGTGCGCGCGGAGATGGGCAAGATCCTCGAGGAGATCCGCTCGGGCGCGTTCGCCGAGGAGTTCATCGGCGACATCAAGGCGGGCGGGCCCCGCATGAAGGAGCTCCGCGCGAAGGCCAAGGGGAGCCAGATCGAGGCCGTCGGCAAGGAGCTGCGCGGGATGATGCCGTTCGTTTCCGGGGGCAGGAAACCCGCGAGCTGAACGCGTCGCTCGGCTAGAGGATGAAGCCGAGAATGATCGTCGTACACACGAACCCGACCGAGCAGAAGATCGTGAAGCGCGTGAGGTTGCGCTCCATGATCTGGGTCGAGCCGAACGACGACGAGCCGACGCCGAAGGCGCCCGAGAGGCCGGCGTCCTTGCCGGAGTGCGCCAGCACCAGGATGATGATGCCGAACGCGAGCAGCATGTGCGCGGCGATCGCAACGATGCGGATGATCTCGCTCACAAGCTTGACTCTACCAGCGCCCGCGGCCCAGAACCGTCGTTTCCCCGTGCCCTGAGCCGGTCAGCGCCAGCCGGCGCATGACATGCGCGCCGATCGCCGGCCAGGCCATGCCGAGCACGTAGGGATAGCTCGTGGTGGGCTCGATGCCGAAGAGCGCATAGGCGACACCCGCTCCGAGGATGAGTGCGGATGCGGCGCCCCAGCCGCGCTTGAACTCGAGCACGGCCGCGAACAGCGTCGGCAGCAGCAACCCCAAGGGCGCCGCGGGCGCGGTCAGCGCGGCGAGCAGGCCGAAGCCGAGTGTGAGCAGCATCTGGCGCCGCGATTCCAGGATCCACTGCTCACGGTCGAAGATGAGCGCGGCCAGCGTGAGCACGACCACGGCCGGCACGACGACGAGGTTCGTCTCGGAGGGCGCCGTCCAGAAGACCTCGAGCAGCGCCGGGAGGCTCGCGAGCACCACCAGGCCCGCGGCCAGGAAGTGCCGCCGCTCGAACGACTCGCGCAGCGAGGGCACGGGTGCGGCCGCGGTCGCGGGCACCGGCGCGGCGGGTGCCGGCGCGGGTGCAGCGGGAGGCGTACGGCTGCGCTTGCGGCTCGGCATCGCATGGCTACGCTAGCGGATGTGACCGAGGAGGCCCGTCCCCTCCTGCGCTCGCTCATCCTGATCGGCGACAACCGGCTCAAGCAGGGCGGGCTTGCAGGGCGCGCGAGATGCCGGCCGGCGAGGCCTAGCCTCTACAGCGCTCCAGCACGGCGACGGCGCGGACGGTCTCGCTCGCGAGCGAGTAGGGCTCGGCGGCCGCGCGCGCGGCCTCGCCCGGCTCGAGTTGCGCGGCCCGCACGAGCGCCGCCGCGATGTCCGCGACGTCCTCCGCCCCGCAGAGGGCGCCCGTGACGCCGTCGCTGATCGCCGCGCTCGCCGGCACGCCGCGGGCGACGACGACCGGCCTCCCGCAGGCGAGCGCCTCGATCGCCGTCAGCCCGAACCCCTCGCGCTCGGAGACCAGGCAGGCGACGTCGCAGGCGCGGAACCAGCGAGGCACGTCGGCCGGCACGACACCCGCCGTGAAGCGCACGCACTGCGAGATCCCGAGGTCGAGCGCGAGCTCCTCGAGCGGTGCGCGCTCGGGCCCGTCGCCGACCAGCGCGAGCGAGCCGCCTCCCCACTCGACACGCGTGGCGGCGAACGCCGCCAGCAACCGGCGGAGGTTCTTCGCAGCCACGAGATTGCCCACGTACAGGACGCGCGGCCCGTCGGCGTCCCAGCCGACGGCGGCGGCGGCCACCTCGGCGTCGCCGTCCGTGAATGCCTCCAGGTCGACGCCTGCGCTGACGGTGCACAAGCGCTCGCCGAGCGGACCCGCGAGCGCCTCGATGCGGGCGCCCAGCTGCTCCGAGACGGCGAACACGGCGCAGGCGTCCCCCAGCACCCGCAGCGTGGCCTTGCGGATGCGCGGCGAGCGCTCGGCGTTGGCGACGTCGGTTCCGTGCGCTGTCAGCGCGTACGGCACCCGCGCGGCGCGTGCCGCGCGGCGCGCGATCGTCCCCGTCGGAACGAGGTAGTGACCCCACACGACATCGGGCCGGTGCCTGCGCACGGCTGCGCGGGCGGTCCACGCGAGACGCGCGTACTTGCGCAGCGTGCGCCAGCCGCCTCCTTGCTCGCTCGAGGCCGCGAGCACGACCTCGTGCCCGTCGCGCTCGAGAGCGGCGACGAGCCGGGCCACGTAGATGCCGTAGGACGGCCGCTCGGGCGCGGGGTACGCGTTCGTGACCAGGAGGATGCGCAAGGTGCGAGAGCCGGGTGTCGGATTCGAACCGACGACATCTTCCTTACAAGAGAAGCGCTCTACCAGCTGAGCTAACCCGGCCTGCCTCCCCATTGTCCCCTGTCTTGCGGATCCCCGCGCAGACCGGGTGGGCGCGCAGGGGGCCGGATGCGGCTTGACTCGCGAGTCAAGGCTCCCCTACCGTGCCTTTACACGCGCGGCACGCCGCGCAATCCCGGAGGTACTACCCATGGCAACCGGCGTCAGCATCGATCCCGCGCGCATCGCACAGCTCACGGAGCGCGAAGAGGCGCACCTGAACGCCGAGACCAGTGGCTCGGCGCGCATGTACGAGCGCTCGCGCGCCGTCATGCCGAACGGCGTGCCGTCCTCCTACCAGGTGCGCGCTCCGCACCCCATCTTCCTGAAGCACGGGGTCGGCTCGAAGGTGTGGGACGTCGACGGCTCCGAGTACCGGGACTTCCACAACGGCTTCGGCACCATGGTCCAGGGCCACGCGCACCCGGCGATCGTGCGGGCCGTGACCGAGCGCATGCCGCAGGGGACGCACTTCGCGGCCGTGACGGAGGACAGCGTGATCGTCGCCGAGGAACTCGCGCGGCGCTGGGGCCTGCCCAAGTGGCGCTTCACGAACTCGGGCTCCGAGTCCACGATGGATGCGATCCGGCTCGCGCGCGCGAACACCGGCCGCGAGGTCGTGGTCAAGATGGAGGGCTCCTACCACGGCCACCACGACACCGTGATGGTGTCGATCGGCATCGACATCGACGATGACGCCGTGGGGCCTGCCGAGCGCCCCAACAGCGTGCCCTACGGCGGCGGGATCCCCGCCTCCACGGTGGCGCAGACCATCCCCGTGCCGTTCAACGATGCCGACGCGCTCGACGCCCGGCTGGGCGAGCTGGCCGGGACGGTCGCGTGCGTGATTATGGAGCCGGGCATGATGAACATCGGCGTCGTGCTGCCGCAGGACGGCTACCTCGCGGCGGTGCGCGAGATCACGAAGAAGCACGGCGTCCTGCTGATCTTCGACGAGGTCAAGACCGGGATCACGATCGCCGCCGGCGGCGCGGTCGAGCGCTTCGGCGTGACGCCCGACATCGTCACGCTGGCGAAGGCGCTGGGCGGCGGCCTGCCGAGTGGCGCGATCGGCGGCACGGAGGAGGTCATGGCCTCGATCGAGGACGGCAGCGTCTACCAGGTGGGCACGTTCAACGGCAACCCGCTGAGCATGGTGGCCGCGCGGGCGAGCCTGCTCGAGGTCATGACGCCGGATGCCTACGACCACCTCGAGCACCTCAACGACCGCCTGCACCAGGGCCTGGGGGCGATCATCGAGCGCCACGGCTTCCCGGCGCACGTGATCGGCCTCGGCGCCAAGGGCTGCATCGTCTTCTCGCCCGATCCGGTGCTCAACTACCGCGACTGGGCGCACAAGACGAACGGCCCCCTGAACGAGCTCGCGTGGCTCTACAACATGAACCGCGGCGTCTTCATGACGCCGGGCCGCGAGGAGGAGTGGACGCTCTCGGTGCAGCACGACGACGCCGACGTCGACCGCTTCATCGACGTCTTCGCGGAGCTCGCGAGCGACCTCACGTCGTGATCGATCTCGAGGAGCTCGCGGAGCGGGCGCGGCGCTTCGTCGAAGAGCACTGCATCCCGCACGAGGTCACGGCCGAGCTGAACGGCGGCAAGCTGCCGGCCGCGACGAAGGCCGCGATCGTCGAAGCCGCCCGCGAGGCGGGCATGGTCGGTCTCGACCATGCCCCCGAGCACGGCGGGCAGGGCCTCAACCTGCTCCAGCAGGTCGCCGTGCACGAGGCCTTCGGCCGCAACACGAACGGCGTCTGGTGGCACATCCCGAGCGTCGCCAACGTGCTCGCGCATGGCACGGGCGATCAGATCGAGCGCTATCTCCGGGCCGGCCTGCGCGGCGAGCGCTCGGAGTGCTACGCGATCACCGAGGCCGGGGCCGGCTCCGAT
>DASRQS010000077.1:0-72550 GCA_035696365.1 Gaiellales bacterium
CGCCGCGCGCAAGAAGCAGCGCGATGACGCCGCAGAGGTGCAGTGGGTGCGTGGCGACGCCACGGCGATGCCGTTCGCCGACAACTCGTTCGCCGCGGCGACGATCGCCTTCGGCCTGCGCAACCTGCCCGACCCGGAGGGTGGCCTGCGCGAGCTGGCACGCGTCGTGCGGCCGGGCGGCCGCGTCGTCTGCCTCGAGATCACGCGGCCCGATCACGGGCCGCTCAAGAGCTTCTACTCGCTCTGGTTCGACCGGGGCATCCCGGCGCTCGGCAAGGTCTTCGACCGCCGCGGCGCCTATTCGTACCTGCCCGCCTCGGTGCGCCGGTTCCCCGGCCCCGAGGCGCTCGGCGAGGCCTTCCACCGCGCCGGCATGACCGACGTGCGCTACCGCCTGCTGGCGGGTGGCATCGTCGCGCTGCATGTCGGCGAGGTCGTCGCGTGACCGCCGTGACCCAGGACGTGACAACGCTTGCGGGCGCCCGCACGCTGCCGTTCCTGGCCGGTGTCGAGCAGCGTCTCGCCGCCCAGCTGGCCGACGACTCGGTCGGGCGCGCATCGCGCGAGACGCTGGCCGCCGGAGGCAAGCGGCTACGGCCGTTGCTCGTGCTGCTCTCGGCGCCGCCGGACGCGCGCGACCGGCCGGAGCTCGAGATCGCCGCTGCGGCGGCCGAGCTCGTGCACATGGCGACGCTCGTGCACGACGACGTGCTCGACGCCGCGCCGCTGCGCCGGGGCCACGCGACCGTCTGGGCGCGCCACGGCGAGGCGCTCGCGCGCGCGACCGGCGACCACCTCTTCGCGCTGGCCTTCGCGGGCCTGACGCGCGCCGGCTCGCCCGACGCCGTCGCGCTGCTGGCTCTCGCGGCGCTCGATCTCGCGCGCGGCGAGGCGCTGCAGAGCGAGCAGGCTCGCCGTCCCGAGATCACCGTCGAGGCCTACGTCGAGCGCTGTCTCTTCAAGACCGGCCGGCTGTTCGGCGCCGCCTGCGCGCTGGGCGGCCTGTTCGGCGGGCTCGACCGGCCCGGCATCGAGGCGCTCGAGCGTTTCGGCGAGCAGCTCGGGATCGCCTTCCAGCTGGCCGATGACCTGCTCGACTGCGACGGCGACCCCGAGGCGACCGGCAAGGCGCTCGGCGTCGATCTGCTCGACGGCACGGTCACGCTGCCGCTGCTCCTGGCGGCGCAGCGCGACGAGCACGTGGCAGCAGCGCTGCTCGATCGCGAGCGCGCGCAGCGCGACGTCGTCGGCGTGCTCGCGCGCGTCGCCGCCACCGGGGCGATCGCCGACACGCGCCGCGCCGTGCTGGAGCACGCCGAGGCCGCGCGCATGGCCCTGCGTGCGCTGCCCGATCGAAGCGATCGCCGAGCACTCGAGGCTATGGTGCAGGCAGCGACCACCCGCGACCACTGAGAGCCGATGGCAAGCACGCTTACGCGCACGCTGATCGATCCGGTCCGAGAGAAGGTCCTGGCGGGAGAGCGCCTCGATTTCGACGACGGGGTCGCGCTCCTCGAGAGCGACGATCTGCTCGGCCTCGGCGAGCTCGCCGACCAGGCGCGGCGTCTGCGCGGCGGCACCGACGAGGTCTATTTCGTCAACAACCTCTACCTCAACCACACGAACGTGTGCCGTGTGAAGTGCAAGTTCTGCGCGTTCGCGCGCACGAACAAGCAGGACGGCGCCTACACCTGGGAGATCGGGCCGCTCACCCAGCACGCCGTCAAGCACTACGAGAACGAGCGCTTCAGCGAGATCCACATGGTCGGCGGGGAGAGCCCCTACCTCGACCTCGACTACTACCTCGACCTCGTCCGGAGCCTGAAGGCCGCGCTGCCCGACGTGACGCTCAAGTGCTTCACGGCCTCCGAGGTGCACCACATGACGAAGCTCTCGGGCCTCACGCACGAGGAGGTCCTGAAGGAGCTGTTCGCAGCCGGCGTGGAGACACTGCCGGGCGGCGGCGCCGAGGTGTTCGCCGACCGCGTGCGCAAGATCGTGGCCCCCGGCAAGGAGCACCCGGACATCTGGCTCGAGGTGCACCGCCTGGCGCACGGCATGGGCGTGCGGACGCACGCGACGATGCTCTACAACCACGTCGAGACCTACGAGGAGCGCGTCGACCACTTCCTCCGCCTGCGCGACCTGCAGGACAAGACCGGCGGCTTCATGGCCTTCATCCCGCTGCCGTTCCATCCCGAGAACACGGTCTTCGAGCGGCGCGGCTGGACGTTCACGAGCGGCCACGACGACCTCAAGATGCAGGCCGTCTCGCGCCTCATGCTCGACAACATCGAGCACATCAAGGCGTACTGGATCATGATCTCGACGCCGCTCGCCCAGGTGGCGCTGCATTTCGGCGCCAACGACATCCAGGGCACGGTCGTCGAGGAGACGATCGCGCACGCCGCGGGGGCCGTCACGCCCACCGAGGAGAAGGTCGCATCGCTCGTGCGCGTGATCCGCGAGGCGGGCCGCATCCCCGTGCAGCGCGACTCGTTCTACAACGTCGTCCGCCGCTTCGACTGATGCTCCGCCTCGGTCGCGTCGCGTTCATCAACACCTTCCCGGTCGAGTGGGCGCTGGCGCGCCACCTCGATCCCGCCGAGGTCGAGGAAGTGGCCGCCGTCCCGACCAAGCTCAACCGGATGCTGGCCGCCCGCGAGCTCGACATCGCGAACGTCTCGAGCGTCGAGTACGCGAACAACCCCGGGCGCTACGTGCTGCTGCCCTCCCTCTGCGTGGGCAGTGACGGCGCCGTCGAGTCGGTACAGCTGGTCACCCAGCTGCCCCTGCCGGCCGTGCGCAGCATCGCGGTCACGAGCCATTCCGCCACCTCGGTCGCGCTCGTGAAGGTGCTCGTGCCTTACGCCGAGATCCTGCCCGAGGGCGAGGCGGCCGACGGCCGGCTTCTGATCGGCGACGCCGCGCTGCAATCGGCGTTCTCCGACCCCACGCCGCATCACGACCTCGGCGCGCTCTGGCGGGAGCGCACCGGCCTGCCCATGGTATTCGCCGTCTGGGCCGCGCAGCGCGACTGCGACCCGGGCGCGCTGGCGCGCATCGACCGAGCCCTCAGCGGCGCCGTGGCCGAGGCCTCCGAGCACGCCGACCTGGTCGCGAAGGCCGCGAGCGAGCGCCACGGCTTCCCGGCCGGGTACCTCGCGCGCTACTTCGAGAAGCTCCGCTACGGCTTCGGCGAGCGAGAGCGCCAGGGTCTCGAGCGCTTCTACCGCCTGGCCGCAGAGCGCGGTGCGATCGCGGGCGTGCCCGAGCTGCGCTTCGCCGACACCGCTCGCGTACGCTGATCCGCATGGCCGTCGATGTCTCCATCCGTCCCGTGCATGCCATCCTCGAGCAGGTACTCGAAGGCGGCCGGCTCTCGGACGAGGACGCCGCGGTGCTGTTGCGCTCCCGCGACCTCGTGTCCGTCGGCCGCGCGGCCGACGAGCTGCGCTCGCGCAAGAGCGACCCCGACGAGGTCACGTTCATCGTCGATCGCAACATCAACTACACCAACGTCTGCGTGACCGATTGCGACTTCTGCGCCTTCTACCGGCGCCCCGGCGACACGCGCGAGGGCTATGTCCTGCCCAAGCCCGTGATCCACAAGAAGATCGAGGAGACGCTCGCGCTGGGCGGCACGGCAGTGCTCATGCAGGGCGGGCACCACCCCGATCTCGGCATCGAGTGGTACGAGGACCTGTTCGCCGGCATCAAGTCGCGCTACAAGATCCACCTGCACGCGCTCTCGCCGCCCGAGATCCAGCACATCTCCCGCCGCTCGAAGCTGACCACCGCGGAGACGCTCTCGCGCCTGCGCGATGCGGGCCTCGACTCGCTGCCCGGCGGCGGCGGCGAGGTGCTCGTCGATCGTGTGCGCAAGATCATCGCGCCCAAGAAGACGAAGACCGCCGAGTGGCTCGGCGTGATGCGCGAGGCGCACCGACTGGGCATGTCGACGACCGCGACGATGATGTACGGCCACGTCGAGACGCTCGAGGAGCGGGTCGAGCACATGCGCCGCATCCGCGATCTCCAGGACGAGATGCATGGCTTTCGTGCCTTCATCTCGTGGACCTTCCAGCCCGACAACACGCGCCTCGGCAAACAGGTCAAGGAGACACCGACCTCCTTCGACTACCTGCTCACGCAGGCCGTCTCGCGGCTCTACCTCGACAACGTGGACCACATCCAGTCGTCCTGGGTCACGCAGGGACTCAAGATCGGCCAGGTGGCACTGCACTTCGGCGCGGACGACCTGGGCTCGATCATGATCGAGGAGAACGTGGTCTCGGCCGCGGGCACGACCTACTGCGCCGATGTCGACGACTTCTGCCGGCTGATCCGTGCGGCAGGCAAGCGACCCGTGCAGCGCGACACGCTGTACCGCCGCGTGCGCGCGTACGACTAAGCGGCGGGCGCCACCGGTTCCCGCCTCGACTCCCGCGGCATCAGCACTGAGGCGCCAGCCCGCCCGTCGAGGCCCGTCTGTGAGCTGATGTGGCGCGCCTCGCGGGAAAACGAGCTGTCCTGGTATGCGGCCACCGGCTCCTTGTCGAGCACGGGCGTCCCGTCGGGCTCGAAGAACCCGAGCCCCGTGCCGTCGGCGTTCTGCCTGCTCTGCTCGACCAGGCTGTCAGGCGCCTCCAGCAGCCAGAAGTGCGCGTGTACCCGGTGCGGGGCCCGCAGTCAGTCCGAACAAGCGGCACATGTCAGTGGTGGAAGCTCTGCTCGGAGGCGCCGTGCACCGGCTCCGGCTGCTTCTGCAGGCGCGGCAGCTGCCGCTTGAGGTCCTTGATCAGAAGGTCGCCGAGGTCGTGGCTGACGCCCTGCCGAACGACCACCCGCAGCGCCGCGAGGTCGGTGCGGTGCTCGGGGAACGTGTACGCCGGCACCTGCCAGCCGCGCTCCCGCAACGCGCTCGACACGTCGAACGCGGTGAAATTGTCGATCTCGTCCTTCACCTTGAACGCGAACACCGGCAGTTGGTCGCCGCGCGTGATCAGCTCGAACGGGCCCAGCTCGGCGATCTTGGCCGAGATCCCCATGGCGACCTCACGCGAGTACGACTGAACGGTGCGGTAACCGCCGAACCCGAGCCGCAGGAACGCGTAATACTGCGCCACCACCTGTGCGCCGGGCCGGGAGAAGTTGAGAGCGAAGGTCGGCATGTTGTCGCCGAGGTAGTTGACCCAGAAGATCAGGTCGGGCGGCAGCGCATCGCTGTCACGCCAGATGATCCACCCCACGCCGGGGTAGACGAGGCCGTACTTGTGGCCGGAGGCGTTGATCGAGGCCACGCGCGGCAGCTGGAAGTCCCACACGAGATCGGGGTCGAGGAAGGGCGCGATGAAGGCGCCCGAGGCGCCGTCGACGTGCACAGGGACGTCCAGGCCGGTGCGCGCCTGCAAGTCATCCAGGGCTGCGCAGATCTCGGCCACCGGCTCGTACGCCCCGTCGAACGTCGAGCCGAGGATCGCGACGACGCCGATCGTGTTCTCGTCGCAGAGTTGTACGGCCTCTTCGGCCGAGAGCGTAAAGCGGTTGCCCTCCATCGGCACCAGCCGCATCTCCACGTCCCAGTAGTTGGCGAACTTCTCCCAGCAGATCTGGACGTTGATGCCCATGACGATGTTCGGCTTGTCGGCCGGCTTGCCGTCTGCCTTGCGCCGCTGCTGCCAGAGGCGCTTGAGGGCCAGCCCGCCCAGCATCGCCGCCTCGCTCGAACCGGTCGTCGAGCAGCCTGTGGCGACGTCCAGGTCGGGAGCGTTCCAGAGCCGGCTGAGGATGTTGACGCAGCGCCGCTCGAGCTCCGCCGTCTGCGGGTACTCGTCCTTGTCGATCATGTTCTTTTCCAGGCACTCGGCCATCAGAAGCATGGCCTGGGGCTCCATCCACGTCGTGACGAACGTGGCGAGGTTGAGCCGGGCGTTTCCGTCCAGCATCAGCTCGTCGTGGACCACCTGGTACGCCGCGTCGGGCGACATTGGCCCTTCCGGCATCGAATGCCGCGGGATGCGCCTGCCCTCGAGTGTGAAGATCGGAGCCGGTGCCATCTCCTGCGCCGAGTCGAGATTGTCCTCCGGGTGAGTGAGCGGCACGACGGAACCCTCCTGGTGGCAGACACGCGCGGGCGGGTGAAGGCTGTCGAGCCGGCGCTGCCCACGCATCGCCCCGTTCGGATGACCGCGTCTACGACGTTCTCACTGAATGACCGTGGTGTCTCATTCAGTGAGAACGTCTAAGGCAACGCCACGACTCTGGCCGTGAGGATCCAGACTTTCTTCGAGGGCGGGCAGCCGCTCGAGGAGCCGCAAGCTGTGGTCGCGAGCCCGTTGATCGTCCGGATCGTGGCAAGCGACGCCTTGTCGGCCGCGTGGCCCAGCAGGCCGTAGTCGGACGACAGTTGCGCCCCCTCGGGACCCGAGATGACGAAGAACTGCGAGCCGGCCGCGCCCGAGGGCGCGTTCTGCGTCTTGGCCATCGCGACGTCGCCGAGCTTGTAGTGGTACGAGCTCGGGAGCGCGCCGACGACCTGGTAACCGGGGCCGCCGGTGCCGTCGCCGCGGGGATCGCCGCCCTGCAGGACGAAGCCCTGGATCACGCGGTGGAACGTGAGGCCGTCGAAAAAATGCTTGCCGGCCAGGAACGCGATCGAGTTCGGGATCGGCCCGCCGAGCTTGCGGTCGAGCACGATGCGGATCGTCCCGCAATTCGTCGTCATCACGATCGCGTAGCGCTTGTTCTTCGCCAGCACGGTGGCGGGCTTCTTGTAACTCGGCTTGGACTTGCCGGCGGCCGCGGGCATCCTGGGGGAGCAGCCGGCGGAGCTCGCCGCGTTGGCCGGGGAGACGGCGATCGCGGCCGCCGCGAGCGCGGCCACGAGGAAGGGAAGGCGGAGTCGCATCGCCTGAGGATGCCATGCCAGGCGCGGCGAGGGCATCATCCGACTGAATAAGCTTCGGGGCGTGAGCGACGACGATCGCAGCGGCTACCTGCTCTTCGTGCCCTCGCCGAAGGGCTACCGCCTCGAGGAACGCGACGGCCCGGCACCCGAGCGCGACGAGCGCGTCGAGATCGATGGGGCGACATTCGTCGTCTCGCGCGTCGGCGCCTCGCCACTGCCGCAGGACACGCGGCCCTGCGCCTACCTGCTCTCGTGCTGAACCGGCTCGTCGACGCCGTCACGAACGCGATCGCCAATCACGGCGTCCCTGCCGTGTTCTTCCTCATGGTCCTCGAGTCGGCCTGCCTCCCGGTGCCGAGCGAGGTGATCATGCTGTATGCGGGCTACCTGGTCTCGATCGACAAGATGGGCCTGGCCGAGGCGGTGGCCGCGGGGGTCGCGGGAAACATCGTGGGCTCGTGGATCGCATGGGGCGTCGGCAGGAGCGGCGGTCGGGTGCTGCTCGAGCGGCACGGGCGCTACCTGCACATCACCCCCGCGCGCCTCGACATGGCCGATCGCTTGTTCGAGCAGCGCGGTGAGCGCATTGTGCTGATCGCGCGCTGCCTGCCCATCATCCGCACGTTCATCTCGCTGCCGGCAGGCATCGCCCGCATGCCGTTCTGGCGCTTCACGCTCTACACCGCCATCGGCTGCGTGCCGTGGGTGCTGGCCCTGACGCTGATCGGCGTCCAGGTCGGCTCCAAGTGGGACGAATGGCACAAGCGCGTCGAATTCCTCGATTACCTGGTCGCCGCCGGGATCGTCGCCGGTGTCGTGTACCTGGTCGTGCGACGGAGGCGCGGCACCGCGCACGCATGACGAAGGGGTTGCCCGGCGAGGAGCGCCTCGTGCTCTGGGCGAATCGGCACGCCTACGAATCCCGCCTGCGCCCCCGGCTGCACGCTCTCGAGACCGCCGTCCCCTACGGCGGTGCCGCGTTGCTGTACTGCCTGCTGGGACTGCTCGCCCTGCGGCGCATCGACGATCGCAGCCCCGCGCTGCGAGCGATGGCGGCGGGCGTCGCGGCCTGGATCCTGAGCGATCTCCTCAAGCTCCTCGTGGAGCGCCCGCGGCCCTGCCTGCACCAGCTCTCGTGCGGCACGCACTCCTTCCCCGAGGGGCCCGGGATGGTCTTCGCCGCAGTGGCCGTCGCGATCTGGCCGACGTCCCGCGGGATCACCGCGGTGGCGGTGGTCTGCGCGCTCGTCGACGGCGCCGTCCAGCTCGGCTACGGCAGCCACTGGCCGAGTGACCTGCTCGGGGCCTGGGTGCTCGGCGGGCTGTGCGGTTTCGCCGTTCCCCGCGTCGCCGCGCGCCTCGTGCGCGCATCTGCAGGGGAATAGCCTCTTGAGGTGCGGCGTTTGTTCGGTCCGGTGTACGTTTCTCTCATGGAGCCCGAAATGACTGCGTCTTCCGAGGCGCGCGGCCTCGCGGTGCGTGCGCGGGATCGCGTCCGCTTCGAGGAGGATGCGCTGACGTACGCGGACGACGCCTATCGCGTCGCCCGTCGTCTGACGGGCTCCACCGAGGCTGCGGAAGAGCTCGTGCAGGACGCCTACGTGCGCGCGTTCCGCTCCTGGGAGCAGTACACGCCGGGCACCAACCTGCGCGCCTGGCTCCTGCGGATCGTGCACAACCTCGCCGTGGACGCCGGCCGCAAACGCCAGCGCACACCGCAGATGGAGCCGGTGGAGGAGAGCGATTACTACCTCTACCAGCGCATGGGCGGCAGCTCGACGCCCGCGGAGGCCGACAACGTCGTCGAGCGCCTCTCCCAAGGCGGCGTCGTGAGCGCGCTGGCCGCGCTGCCGCAGCCCTACCGGGACGCGGTCGTGCTCGTCGACCTCGCGGATTTCTCGTATCAGGACGCCGCCGATATCCTGGACGTGCCGATTGGGACGATCATGTCCCGCCTGCACCGTGGACGGCGCATGCTCAAGACAGGACTCGCCCAAACGATCGAGGACACCGCGGAGGCCGCAGCATCGTGAGCACTACGACTGGAGCCTGCGCGCATGCGGAGAGTCGCATGCAGGCATATCTCGACAAGCTGCTCTCGCCCGGCGACGTCCTGATCGTCGAGCAGCACCTGGCCGTGTGCAGCGACTGCGCCTGCGCCTATCACTTCGAGCTGAAGCTGCGTGCGCACGTCAAGGCCTGTTGCGGCGGTCGGGACGACCAGGATCACTGCCGCGAGGAGCTGCTGGCGAAGCTCAAGTCCTGCTGCGGCGGCGCAGCGGACGAGCGCACCGCCTGATTCCCGGCAGGGTCGGCACGTGAAGCCCTCATTAGGGTCTGGAGGGGCACCGGAGTTCCTCTGCCAGACTGAGAGCGTTGTGGTGCCTGCCGCGCCCCCGCCTCCTCCCCCGGTGTCGCACGAACCGGGGTTCGTGCTGCCCGCCGCTCCCCGCGACGTCCTGAGCGGGCGCGCGGTCGGCGGCCTGCGCTGCAGCGTCGGGCGCGCCGTCGATGCGGTGCACGTCGAGATCTTCGTCGACCGTAAGGTGCTGCTGCTGCCCGCGGGCATCGGCCTGCGGCCGCCGCTGCGGCGGGCGAGCCTGTCGCGGCTCGCCGGCGGCAAGTGCGCCTACCCGCTGCACACGCTGGATCCGACCGGCACCGTGCTCGTCGAGCGCTCGCAGCGGCGCGCGCTCGGCGACCTGTTCGCGATCTGGGGCCAGCGGCTCGGCCCGCGCCGGCTGCTCTCGTTCACGGGCCTCGTTCGCGCATTCCGCAACGGTAGGGAGTGGCGGGGCGATCCGGGGCGCATGCCGCTTCAGCGGCACGACGAGATCGTGCTCGAGGTCGGGGGCTACGTGTCAGCCCACTCGCGCTACCTCTTCCCGGAGGGTCAGTGATCGCACGCCGCCTCGGAGCGGTGGCAGCGCTCGCCCTCGTGGTCGCCGGTTGCGGCGGCGGAGGCGGCTCGCCCGCACCGCCGACGATCGCGCCCGCGCGCGAGTACAAACTCGACTGGCTGGGACCGCAGAGCATCGCCGAGCCCGGCCGGACGACGCTGCACTTCGCGGTGCTGACGCCCGACGGCAAGGTGCTGAAGCGGTTCCGCACGGGCGGCGGCCCGCACACCGGCGTGCACCTCATCATCGTGCGGGACGACCTCTCGGCGATCGTGCACAAGCACCCGCCGATCCCCGCCAGCGGGCGCCTCGCACTGCCCGTCGACCTGCCGCGCGCCGGCCGCTATCACGTGCTCGTCGACGTCTACCCCGCGAGCGGGGCGCTGCGCAACTTCCAGCTCTCGCGCGAACTGCGGGTCGGCACGGGCAACGCCAAGGCGGCCCTGCCGCCGTATTCGCCCGTCGTGCACGCCGGCGGGCTCACGTTCCGCGTCGCCAAGCTCCCCGCCCTGCACCTGGCGGAGCCGGCTTCGATGATCGTCAATGTCACCGACGCGGCCGGCAAACCCGTGACTTTCACGCCGTTCTATGGTGCGCTGGCGCACGCCATCTTCTTCCGCGCGCGCACCCTTGACTATTTCCATTCACACATCTGCGGCAACGACCCGGCCTGCACCGCGGGCTTCGGGACGCCTGCCACGGCGGGCCACAGCAGCAAGCCGGGGCGCATGGAGCTCGGCGTGTTGCTGCCCGCGACCGGGAATTGGCGCCTGTTCCTCCAGGTCTTTCATGGAGGCAAACTGATCACCGCGCCGTTTACGCTGAGGGTTCGATGAGACGCCGGGAGCATGTCGCGGGCTTCAGCATCGGGCTCCTGCTCGTGGTCCTGGGCGGCCGCGCGATCGCCTACGCGGCGACGCCGACGCCGCTGGCGGCGCAGCTGGGCGGCCCGCGCCTGCCCGTGATCACCTTCGTCGCGCTCGCGCTGGCGACGCTCATCTCGCTCGGCGTGCTCTGGCTGGCGGCGCTCGGCGTGCGCGAGCGCCATACCCTGGACCCGGCACCCGGGCCGGCCCCGCGCCTCGCGCTGGCACGCTTCGCTCAGGACGCCGCGCTGCTCGGCGTCAGCTCACTCGGGGCGTTCGCCGCGCTCGAGACCTGGCTCCACTCACGCGCCGGCATGCACATGCACTGGTGGATGTGCCTGGAAGGCCCGGTGCATCGCAACGCCATTCCGATCCTGCTCGCGCTCTCGCTCGCGGCCGCCGCGCTGCTGGCGGCTCTGCGCCACGCGCTGGCGTGGGCACGGCGCGTCGCCTGCGTGCTGCGACGGCTGCTGCAGCCGCGCGCCGCGCGGCACCCGCAGGCCGTCTTCCTCGGTCATCTGACCGCTCCCGCGTGGCTACTGACCCGCGCGCTGCGTGCCCGTGGGCCGCCCGCGCTCTCCCTGCCGTAGCTCACGCCACAGGAGGGAGAAGATCGACATGAAGCGCATCTCCATGCGACGGGCATCCGCGTACGCGGCCGTGCTCGTTGCCACTCTCGCGCTCGCACCGAGCGCTTTCGCACACGCAGAGCTGTTTCCAAATCAGATCCCGTCCGGGGACGGATATCTGCTCAACCTCGCCGTGCCCAACGAGAAGAACAACGCCTCGACCACGCAGATCCAGATCACGATGCCGGCCGACTTCGATCTCGAGCACGTCGCGAACGTGCCCGGGTGGACCGCCACCGTTGCCGGCCAGAAGATGGTCGACGGTGAGATGCAGGGCGGCAACTCGATCACCTGGAAGGGCAAGCTCAGCGGGACAGCGCTCGCGGTCCTGCCGTTCAGCGGCGTGCCCAAGAAAGCGCAGGACTATGCCTTCACCGTGCGCCAGACCTACTCGGACGGCAGTGTCGTCCTGTGGTCGGGCGACGAGAGCTCCGGCACGCCCGCCGCGCACGTCACGGCGAGCGCGGCGACGAGCTCCTCGAGTGGCGGTTCCGGCTCGAGCGAGACCATCGCGATCATCGCGCTGGTCGTCGGCGCCGTGGGGCTGGTCGTCGGCGGCGCCGCGCTCGTCACGGGGCGGCGCACGGCATGAGACTCGGCGGAAGGGCGAGCAAGCTGCTCGTCGTCCTGACGGTTGCGCTGGCGCTGCCGGCGGCGGCGTGGGGTCACGCCTCGCTGCTCGCGGCGCAGCCGCAGGCGAGCGGCGTGCTCTCCCAACCGCCTACCCAGGTGAGCCTCACGTTCAGCGAGCACATCGAGCCGCGCTTCGCCGTCATCTCGGTCACGGACGCCCATGGCAACCAGGTGATGGTAGGCAGCCCGGCGAACGCGCCGGGCGACCAGGACACGATCTTCATCAAGGTACGGAATGTCCCACAGGGCTGGTACCTGGTCTGGTGGCGCGTGATCTCGGCCGACGGCCATCCGGTCCGCGGCGCGTTCACGTTCGCCGTCGGACCGAGTCCGGGGCCGCCGCCCCAGTTCGTGATCCCGTCGCTCGGGGAGAGCGCGGCCACCCCCAGCCTGGTCGGCTCGCGCTGGGCGCTGCTGCTCGCAGTGCTCGCCTCCGTCGGGCTGCTCGCGTTCCGCGCCGTGATCGTGCGGCCGCTGCTGGTCGCGGGCGGCAGCGAGCGTGCGCTACACAGCGTGAACGTCGCCGCCGGCATCGCGCTGGCCGTCGCGCTCGTCGCCGCGCCCGTCTACCTCGTGCTGGCGACGGCAGAGTTCTCGCTCAGACCCTGGACCGATCTCGGCGCCGTCGTGCCGCTGGTGCGCGACTCGGGCTTCGGGCGCGCGTTCAGCGATCTCTGGGGAATCCTCGCCCTGCTCGCGGCCGCATCCGCAGTCGCGCTCGCGCTCGACCTCCCGGGGCGTGCACGGCGCTCCGGGGAGGCCCTGCTCGCGCTCATCGGCGCCGGCGCCTGCGCCGCGGCGGCGCTCGCGCTTCCCGGCCTGGCCGGCCACCCCTCGACGACCAGCCCGGTCGGTCTGATGCTCGCGCTCGACTGGGCGCATCTGGCCGCCGCATCGATCTGGATCGGAGGACTGCTCGGCATCCTCGTGCTCGCGGCGGCGAGCGAGCCCGGCAAGCGGGTCGCCGCGCTCGCCGTCGTCGTTCCGCGCTTCTCGCGCGCCGCCATGGTCAGCGTGGCGGTGCTGCTGGCCACGGGCGTCGTCGTGAGCATCGTGCACCTGCCTACGCTGGCATCCCTCTGGCAGACCACTTACGGCCTCGCGATCATTGCCAAGAGCGCCCTGCTCGCCGCCGCGCTCGTGCTGGGCGCGGTCAACAACCTCCGCTCCCGCCCGCGGCTGGTTGCGGCCGTGCAGCGCCGCGACCAGGCCCTCGGCGAGCGCGCGGCGCAGTTGCTGCTGCGGCTCGTGCTGGGCGAGAGCGCGCTGCTTTTCGGCGCGGTCGCCGCCGCGGCCATCCTCACGAGCCTCGCGCCGCCCTCGAGCGCGCTCGCGAAGGTCGGCAAGACGGACGCGCATGTCGGCCCCGGCGCGGTCGCCCGTACCTTCACGCGCAACGGGGTGCGCATCCAAGTCGGCATCCGGCCCAACCGCGCCGCGATTGACAACGCCTTCGCCCTGCGGCTCGAGCGCGCCGGAAAGCCGGTTCGCAACGCGCAGGTGACCGCGCAACTCGACATGCTCGACATGAGCATGCAGCAGCAGGCCTACACCTTGGCCGAGGTCTCGCCCGGCGTCTACCAGCGCAACCGCCCCGCGTTCGTCATGGTGGGCCACTGGCTGCTCGGCTACACGATCGAGATTCCGGGACGCAAGCCGATCAAGCTGCAAGTCCTCGACAAGGCAGGTGGGTGAGATGCGCGATCTGCTCTTGGCGCTCCTGGCGCTGCTCTGCGGCACTGCCGCGCTCACGCTCGTCGCCCTCGTCATCGCCGCTACGGTGTGACCGTGATCCGGCGCGCCGTCCTCGGATTGATGCTCGCGTTGATACTCGCGCCGCAGGCGCTTGCCGACGGCGACCCCGCCAGCGACATCCTCGCCCCGGCCGACGCGCGCGTCTACATGACACTCGCCGCGCCCAACGGCGACCTCGAGAAGCAGCTCACCAAGACCACGCAGGCGGTCACAGACGCCGGCCTGCCGATCAAGGTCGCGGTCATCGGCAACAAGACCGATCTCGGCGCGGTGCCGCAGCTGTGGGCCAAGCCGCAGACCTACGCGCGCTTCCTGGGCTCCGAGCTGCGCTTCATCTACAAGGACACCCTCCTGATCGTGATGCCACAGGGCTTCGGCATCAACGGCCCCTACGGCCAGTCCAAGGCGCTGGCGGCGCTCTCGGGCATCGACCCGCGGAAGGATCCGACGCCGAAGGGGCTCACGGCCTCGGCCGACAAGGCGCTGCTCGCGCTTGCCGCGGCCGATGGGCTCAAGGTCAGCGGAGGCAGCGGAGGGGGTGGCGGCGGCCTGCCGTTGCCGCTGATCGCCGCGGGCGTGATGGTGCTGGCCGGGATCGGCGGCGGTGTGCTCGTGCTGCGCGGCGACGGCAAGCCACGCAGCGAGCGCAAGCCTCGCGAGGAGCCCAACCCGCGGGCCGGCGACACCCCGCCCGAGGCCACTCCGCCGCGGGCAGGCGGCGAGCCGGCGGACAACGGCAAGGCCGGCGGTGGCAACAGGCCGCGCCCGACGAGCAAGCCGGGCACCGCCCCCCGCAGCAGGAGATCGCGGCGGCGCTAGTTGTCAGGAGGCAGGTCGGCGGGCGTGTCGGCGTCGCCCGGCGTGGGCAGATCGCTGCAGTCGACGAGCAGCGATGGCGCGCCGAGCGCCTTGGCGCCCTGTTCGCCGGTCTCTGGGAGCTGCGCCCAGAGCGCGCGGGGAATCGCGACGGGGTGGCTGCTGCACCCGTCGCCGTAGGTCGCGGCGACCAGCCCGTCGGCGCCCTCGGCCGCCGCCGCCACCCGGCGGATCGCCTCGGCCGAGAGCGCCGGGCCATCACCGAGCACGATGACCGCCGCCGTACAGCTCTCGTCGAGCGCCGCCAGCCCGAGCCGGAGCGACGAGGCCATGCCGCGCTCCCAGTGCTCGTTGCGGACGGGCCGCGCGCCGTGCAGGTCAATGGCGGCGAGCACGTCGTCGGCGTGTGCGCCCAGCACGATCACGCGGTCGCGCAGCGGTGCGGCCGCCAGCGCCGCAAGCGCCCGCTCGACCAGCGGGCGCCCCTCGACCGGAGCGAGCAGCTTGACGCCCCCGCCTGCCGCGCGAAAGCGCGAGCCCGCGCCGGCCGCGAGCAGCACGCCCCCGATCATCCCGGCCCGCGGCCGGCGGCGAATGCCGCGCGCGGGCGCGCGAAGCGACCGTAGGCGAACACCGACCAGTCGAAGCTGTGCACGTGGCCGTCGACCACGAGCTCCGCGGTGCCGAGGCCGAGCGAGGGCGCGAGCTTGAAGCAGTGGCCCGACATGCCGGTCGCGGTGATCAGGTTCGGGCGGCCCGGGATGTGGTCGATCACGGGGTTGCCGTCGGGCGTGAAGTCGTAGAAGCTCGACCAGGAGCCGCGCCAGACGCCGCCCGCCGTGCCGGGCAACCTGTGCGCCAGCTCGCCCGCGAAGGTCTCGAGCATCGTGTCGTCTGCGCCGGCCTGCCCCGTCGGGCGCTTGTGCGGACTGCGGTCGAGGCGGCCGCCGCGGCCGCCGATCAGATAGTGCCCGTCGTTGCCCTCGGGCTTGATCCAGAGCTCGTGCACGTGGTCGGAGATGATCGGGCCCGGGGGGCCGAAGGCGTGCGGCGGCCGGAAGCGGCCGGCCTGACCCCGCGAGAGTGCCAGGGGGACGACGCCGCCCAGCCCGCGCGTGAGATTGTTCGCCCAGGGCCCGCAGGCCACGATCACGACCTCGGCGCTCGCCCGCGTGCCGTCGCCGAGCCAGAGCGTCCAGCCGGCGCCGTCGGGCCGAAGGGCGGTCACGCGCGTGCCGAGACGGAGCGTGGCGCCGTCGCGCTCGGCGGCTCGCACGAAGCCGTCGGCAACGAAGAGCGGCTGCGCGTGGCCGCCCGTCGGCTCGTAGCAGCCGATGGAGAGATCGCCGGCGTTGAGGCGCGGCTCGAGCTCGAGGATGCGATCGACGTCGCACAGCTCGGCCTCGACGCCCCGCGCGCGCATCGTCTCGTAGACGCCGCGAATGGCCGGCTCGCGCGCCGGCTCCCCGACGACCAGGTAGCCGGACATCGAGTAGCCCGATTGGAAGCCCGTGCGTGCCTTCATGTCGGCCAGGAACTCGCAGCCCGACTTGGCCATGTCGACGATCGCAGCGTCGGCGTAGTGCTGCCGGCACATGCCGGCCGACGCGCCCGACGGCCCGCCCGCCGCGCGCGTCTTCTCGAACACGACCGGCCGCAGCCCGCGCTGGGTGAGGAAGTACGCGATCGAGGCGCCCGTCGTGCCCGCGCCGATCACCGCAACGTCGTAGGCGGCCACCGCCGGAGTATTACGGCGCGACGCGGGCGAGCGCGCGCTCGCACAGCACGCCGGCCAGCTCGCGCTTCCAGCCCGTCTGCTCGAGGCCGGGCAGTCCGCCGAGCGGATCGGCGGGGTCGAGCAGCCGCGGCTCGTTCGTGAGGCCGATGGCGGCAATCCGCAGCGTGTCGCCGAAGCGGGCCGCGGCGATGCCGGTCAGCGCGAACGACCACGCGGCGCGCTCGCCCGCGCGCTCGTACGCAGAGGCGTCCGGTGGCGCAGGCAGCTCGACGGCGGTGATCAGCTCGCCGCGCGCCAGTTGCACCGACGAGCGGTGATCCTCTCGCGGGCGCCCGTAGAGATCGGCGATCGGCACCGTCCGCTCGCCGCCCGATCCCTGGACGCGCACCTGCGCGTCGAGCGCGAGCAGCGCACCGGCGAGATCCGAGGGCGCCACCGAGATGCAGTCGCCGGCCTCGAGGCCGTGCTTGCGGTGATCGCCGATCTGCGCGTAACAGGTGTCGCCGCCCGCCAGCCAGCAGGTCAGATCGGGGTGCCGGAAGTACCAGCAGCGCACGTGCTGTGCCAGGTTGCCGGCCACCGTGCCCTGATTGCGCAACTGCGGAGACGCCGCTCCCTGCGCCGCCTGCGCGAGCGCGGCATAGCCCTCGGCCACCCGTGCGTCGCCGGCCACGTCGGCGACGCGTGTCGCCGCGCCGATCACGAGGCCGTCGCCGTTCTGCTCGATGGCGTCGCCGAGCAGCGCGCGCACGTCGACGAGCGTGCCGGCGGCCTTGCCGCGCGACTGCAACGGGATCAGATCGGTGCCGCCGGCGAGCGCATGCGCGTCCGGCGCACCGAGCAACTCCAGCGCCTCGTCGAGCGAGGCAGGGCGGACGTAGGCGCTCATCCTCTGCGTGCCTCGAGGAAGCGGTGGCGCGTGATCGGGGAGTGGCGTACGCGCACGCCCGTCGCGTGGTAGACGGCGTTCGCGATCGCCGGTGCGGTGGGCACGATGGGCGGCTCGCCAAGGCCCTTGAGACCGAGCGTGGAGGCGTGCGGGTCGGGGCGGTCGATGAACTCGACGACGATCTCGGGACAGTCGGCGTGGGTCGGCAGCTTGTAGTCCTCGAGGTTGCCGTTGACGACCGTGCCCGTCGTCGGATCGATCACGCGCTCCTCCATGAGCGCGAAGCCGAGGCCCTGCAGGACGCCGCCCTCAACCTGGCTGCGCGCCTGCAGCGGCGCGATCACGCGGCCGATGTCGTGCACGGCGATGATGCGCTCGACCGTGATCTCACCCGTCGCCACGTCAACGGCGACCTGGGCGATCTGGCAGCCGAACGTGTTGACGCGCATGCCGTCGGGGTTCGGGCCCCGCGATCCCGTGCCGACGAGCTGCGCCTTGCCGAGCTTGCCCGTGACCTCGACAATCGGCTCGCGCAGGCCGCCGTCCAGGGAGACGAACGCGCCGTCGACGATCTGCAGGTCGTCCGGCGAGACCTCGAAGACGTCGCCGGCGAGCTCGAGCAGCTTGCTGCGCAGGTCGAAGGCGGCCGAGCGGACGGCGGGCGCGACGGAGGGCATCGTCTGCGATCCGCCCGAGACGGGTGCATAGACGCCGTAGCGCGTCGAACCGACCTCGACGCGGACGCGGTCGAGCGGCAGTCCCAGCTCCTCGGCGGCGACCTGCGCGAACGCCGTCGTCACGCCCGTGCCGATGTCCTGCGCGCCTGTGACGACGGTCACGACGCCGTCGTGGCCCATGCGCACGAGCGCGTGCGCGGGCGGACCCCCGCCGCCCCACCAGATCTGGCAAGCGGCGCCAAGCCCGCGCTCGCGGCCGTCGGGGTGCTCGCGATCGCGCAGCGCGTCGCGCTCGTCCCACCCGGCCAGCTCGGCGGCGCGGTCGATGCAGGCCTCGAGGTTCTTGGCGGTGTAGGGCAGGCCGCTGACCTGATCGATATCGACGTCGTTGGCCCGGCGCAGGTCGAGCGGATCGAGCGAGAGCGCCGCGGCGAGCTCGTCGAGCGCGCTCTCGTAGCCGAACGTCCCCTCCATGATGCCGGGCGCGCGGAACGCGTTCGAGGGCTCCACGTCGAGCAGCAGCGGGATCGCCTGCGCGCGCACGTTGGCGCAGCGGTAGAGCGTGCGGGCGGGAGTCGTCGTGGGATCGACCCAGCCGCGCATCGGGTTGACCACGACCGAGGTGACCTCGATCGCAGTCAGCGTCCCGTCGCGGCGTGCGCCGATGCGGTAGGTCTGCTGGTGGGTCTGCGAGCGGTGGCCGGCCGCGACGCCCTCGGCGCGGCGGTCGTTGAAGACGCGCACGGCGCGCCCCGCGGCGGCGCGGGAGAGGTAGGCCGCGATCATGCCCTCGGTGGTGGCGCCCTGCTTGGCGCCGAAGCCGCCGCCCATGAACTCGCAGGTGACGTGTACGCGGTCGGGATCGAGCTCGAAGGCCCGGGCGAACTCGGCGCGCGCGTCCCAGATGCCCTGGGTGGAGACGAAAGCGTGCAGCTCGTCGCCCAGCCACTGCGCGACGCCGCAGTGCGGCTCGAGCGCGTGGTGCACCTGCGCCGACGTGGCGTAGTCGGCCTCGACGATGACATCCGCCTCGGCCATGCCGGCCTCGACGTTGCCGGTCTCGTTCTCGACCGGATCCTCCTGCAGCCGCTGCTCGGCAAGCGCCTGCGCCGGATCGGTCACGAAGCCGAGCACGGTCCAGCGGGCAGCCAGCGCCTCGAGGCCGGCGCGCGCCGCCTCCGCCGTCTCGCAGGCCAGGGCCGCGACCGGCGCACCGGCGTACGACGGCTCGCTCTTGAAGATCGGGTTGCGGCCCTGCTTGACGTCCAAGTCCGCCGGGGAGAGCACGGCCAGCACGCCGGGCACGGCGAGCGCGGCCTCGACGTCGAGCTCGACCGTCGCGTGCGCGTGCGGCGAGCGCAGGATGACGCCCTGCAGCATGCCTGGCAGCGCGACGTCGGAGACGTAGCGCGCGGCGCCCGAGACGCGGCGCGGCCCGGTGAGGCGGGCGACGCGCTTCCCGGCGACGCGGAGCTCGCGCCCGTCCTCCCAGGCCGGCGGCTCCTCCTCGACCAGCACCCAGCGCTCCTCGAAGCGGCCCTCCATCTCGACCGTCGTCTTCTGCAGCTTGGCCATCAGCCTCCCGCCAGCTCGTCGGCGGCGCGCAGTACCGCGCGCTCGATGCCCGGGTAGGCGCCGCAGCGGCAGAGATTGCCGCTCATGGCCGCCCGCACCTGCTCGCTCGTCGGCCGCGGCGTCGCGGCCAGCAGCGCCGTGGCGGAGACGACCTGCCCGGCGGTGCAGAACCCGCACTGCAGCGCATCCTCCTCGACGAACGCCCGCTGGAGGGGCGACAGCGCGCCCTCGGCGCCGAGACCCTCGATCGTGGTCACGTCGCAGCCTTCGGCCTGCTCGGCGCGCAGGATGCACGAGAGCACCGCGCGCCCGTCGACCAGCACGGTGCAGGCGCCGCAGGTGCCCTCGGCACAGGCGATCTTGGTTCCCGTGAGCCCGACCTGCTCGCGCAGCAACTCGGCCAGCGTCGCGCCGGCGGGGACGCTGGTGTGCCGCTGCCGGCCGTTCAGGGTCAGCGTGATCTCGCTCATGCGAACACCGCATCGGCCAGGGAGGCGTTGAGCAGCCGCCAGATGCGACCCCGCCCGACGAAATCGGGCGGGCTGCCGGGGACGACGGTCGCGGCCCACTGCGCCCAGATGGCAGCGGTGCAGCGCACTGCCTCGGCCTGATCCTCGAGGCCCTCCTCCTGCAACGCGGCCTCCGCGAGGCCGAGATATCCGACGCTCTCGGGCATGCCCATCCAGAGTAGCGGCGTCGCCGAGGCCAGATAGAAGCTCGCGCGGACGCGCGCGTACGAGGAGTGAAAGTCGACCGGGGCGAGCGGCGCCGAGCGCCGCTCGGGCCGCTTCCCCTCGAGCAGCCCGCGCGCCGTGCCGGCCAGCATTCCGCGCAGGATGTCGTCGTCGGCGCCGCTCATGCGAGCCGCGCGCACGAACAGGTTGAGCGCGGCCAGCGGCTCGCCGTAGGGGATGTCGGAGGCCCACAGGAGCTGCTCCGGCGGCACGAGCGAGAGCAGGTTGAGCTGGTCGACCGGAGCCCAGGTCGAGCTGTCGAAGAAGATGTTCTCCACGCTCCGCGCGAGCCGGCCGATGCCCGCCTGCGCCACGATCGCCGCGTGGGCGAGGATCAGCGAGGCGCCCGGATGGCGCTCGGCCACGTGTCCCAGCTCGAGCGGCATGCCGGGCGGCAGGCCTCTGCCGGCGTGGATCAGCACGGGTAGCCGCCGCTCGTCGGCCAGGGCGAACACGGCCTCGAGCGCAGGGTCGTTGACGCGGAAAGCCTGGGCTCGCGGGTGCAGCTTGATGCCGCGGGCGCCGCGGTCGAGGCAGCGCACGGCCTCCCCCAGCGGATCCTCGCCGAGGCTGAGCCGGACGAACGGGAAGAGGCGGTCGGGCGCCTGGGACGCCCATTCCAGCACGCGGTCGTTGGGCGCGCGGTAGGCGGGCTCGCGGTCGGGCTCGTTGAGCGCGAAGACGTTCGCGCCGCTCACGCCCGCGGCGTCCATGATGCGCAGGTGGTGCTCCAGCGTGAGCTGGTGACCGTCCTCGTCGAGCCCGAGATGCGTGTGCGCGTCGAACGGAGCACAGCCCGGGGGCAGGAGCGCGGCGACGCGCTCAGCCTGCCCCGCCAGCAGCTCCTCAGCACGCTCGATGAGGGCCGCCTCGGACACCGACTGGAGCCTATACGCTCCCCGCATGGCCGAAGCCACGCCAGTTGGGGCCGAAACGCGCACGCCGGCGGTGACGCGCGCCCCGAGCTGCGGGGAGGCGGTCGTCCGTCTCCTGGAGCAGTACGACGTCGACACCGTGTTCGGCATCCCCGGCGTCCACACGCTCGAGATCTACCGCGGCCTCGCCGCCTCCGAGATCCGCCACATCTCGCCGCGTCACGAGCAGGGCGCGGCATTCATGGCGGACGGCTATGCACGCGTCGCCGGCAAGCCCGGCGTGTGCACGCTGATCACGGGCGCCGGTCTGACGAACGCCGCCACGCCGATCGCCGGCGCCTACCACGACTCCATCCCGCTGCTCGTGATCTCGAGCGCGACTGCGTGCGCAGACAACGGCCGGGGGCACGGCACGCTGCACGACCTGCCCGACCAGCGCGCGTTCATGGCCACGATCACGGGCCAGTCGATCGAGGTGCGTGATCCCGCCGAGCTTCCCGAGGCGTTCGCGCGCGCCTTCGAGGTCTTCGAGTCGCGCCGCCCGCGGCCGGTGCACATCGGCATTCCGATCGACGTGCTCGACCTGCCCGGATCGGCCTGGGAGCGGCTGCCCGCGCGCGGCGCCCTCCCGCTCGCCGATCGCTCCGACATCGAGCGCGCCGTCGAACTGCTGGCCTCGGCCGAGCACCCCATGCTGCTGCTCGGCGGCGGCGCCGCGGCCGCCGGGGCCGAGGCGGCCGCCGTGGCCGAGCGCCTCGGGGCACCGGTCGGGCTAACGGTCAACGCCAAGGGCGTGCTGCCCGACAGCCATCCCCTGAGCCTCGGCACCACGCTCACGCTGAGGCCGGTGCACGCCGCCTTCACCGAGGCCGACGTCGTGCTCGCGGTCGGCACCGAATTCTCCGAGACCGACTACTTCTACGCCCCCGGCGCGGCTGCGCCCGAGTTCGCCGGCGCGCTCATCCGCGTCGACATCGATCCCGACCAGCTGCAGCGGCAGCGAGCCGCCGCCATCGGGCTGCACGGCGACGCCGCCGCCACGCTCGCCGCGCTCGACGCCGGCCTGGCGGCGCGCGGGCGCGAGCGCTCCAGCGCGAGCGATCAGGCCGCCCGGCTGCGCGCAGGCCGGCGCTGGTGGCCGGGCGCCGAGGCCTTCATGCCCTTCCTGGCGGCGCTCGATCGAGGGATCCCCGAGAACGGCATCCTCGTCGCCGACTCGACGCAGCCGGCCTACGTCGCCCACCACTCCTGGCCCGGGCGCGCAGCGCGCGGGTACATCGCGCCCGGCGGCTTCGGCACGCTCGGCCCGGCCCTGCCCATGGCGATCGGGGCCCAGCTCGCGGCGCCACGGCGGCCCGTCGTGGCGCTGGCCGGCGACGGCGGCGCGCTGTTCACGATCCAGGAGCTGGCGAGCGCCGCCGACCTCGGCCTGCCGATCGCGCTCGTGATCTGGCAGAACGACGGCTACGGCGAGATGCGCGACTCGATGGACCGTATCGGGGCGCCGCGGCTGGGCACCCAGATCAGCGCGCACGACTTCGTGCTCCTGGCTGAGGGCTTCGGCTGCCGCGGCGTCCGCACCGAGTCGCTGGACGACCTTCCCGGCGCGCTGGCCGAGGCCTTCGCGGCCGACCGGCCGACGCTCATCGAGGTGTACAGCTAGCACGAGGTGACCGATGTGAAGCCCAACCGATCCATCCCCACGAGCGGCGTCGTCCCGGTTCTGATCTACCCGGACGTGCGTGCCGCCGTCGCCTGGCTCAGCGACGCGTTCGGGTTCTCCGAGCGCGTGCAGATCGGCGAGGATCACCGCTCCCAGCTGAACGCGGGCGAGGGCGGCGCGGTGATCATCGGGGACGTCCGCCGCGACCGGAAACCCCCGCGACAGGGCGAGGTGACGCACTCGGTGCTGGTGCGCGTGGACGACGCGAAGGCCCACTGCGAGCGTGCCAGGGCGCACGGCGCGATCATCCACATGGAGCCGACGGACTTCGAGTACGGCGAGCGGCAATACGAAGCCGAGGACTTCGCGGGCCACCACTGGACGTTCTCGGAGACGCTCGAGGATGTCCACCCCGAGACCTGGGGCGGCATCCTCGTCGAGCCCGGCTAAGCGCCTGCGGCATGACCGCAACACTTGGGGTCTGGCCCTTGATGTTGCGTTTACGGGACATCAAGGGTCAGACCCCAAGTGTCCCGCGGCGGGCGTTTACGGGACATCAAGGGTCAGACCCCAAGTGTCCCGCGGGCGGGCGGGCGGCAGCCGCGCTCGCTCTGCGCCGAGTTCACCGACGGCAGCAGCGCCACGCACCCGAGCTAGCCGAGCAGCGCCTCGAAGTGCGCCTCGTCCTCGAACGGCCCGATCGCCGCGAGCCGCAGCTTCTCAGGTGCCAGCAGGTCGGCCGCGAGGCGCGAGAGGTCGTCGACCGTGACCGCGTCGAAGCCGGCCATGATCTCGGGGATCTCGCGCGGCTCGCCCTCGAGGATCGTGCCGCGCAGGCCGAACGACGTGATCGAGCGCGGATCCTCGAGCCCGAGCACGAGCCGGCCCTTCAGCATGTTGCGCGCCTTCTCCAGCTCGTCCGCGGGCACCGGCTCGGCGGTGATGCGGCGCAACTCGGCGACGATCGTCGTGATCGCCTCGTCGGCTCGCTTGAGGTCGACCCCGGCCTGGGAGAACAGCGACCCGGCCTCGACGTACTGGCCGTGCTGGGCGCCGATGTAGTAGGCCAGCCCGCGACGCTCGCGCACCTCCGTGAAGAGGCGCGACGACATCCCGCCACCGAGCACGGCCGCGAGCACGGACGCCGCGTAGCGATCGGGATGCAGCAGCGGCAGCCCGTCGCCGCCGACGCGGATGTGGAACGAGTCCGATTCCTTGTGATGCAGCTTGACCCGGGGGTGCGGCGCCGGCCGCCAGGGCTCGGGGTCGGCGCTCTCGCGCGCGGGCAGCGTCCCGAACAGGCCCTCCAGCGCACTGCGGGCGTCGTCCGTGACGGCCCCGCCCAGGCCGATGACGGTGCGCGTGGGCACGTACCAGCGGCCGAGGTGGTTCATGAACGTCTCGCGCGTGGCGGCGCGCACCGTCTCCGGCGTGCCGATGATGTCGCGGCCGAGCGGCGTGTCGCCGTAGCAGAGCATGTCGTAGACGCCCGGGAGATAGCTGGTCGGCGTGTCGAGGTACATGTTCATCTCCTCGACGATCACGCCCTTCTCGCGCTCGATCTCCTCGGGAGCGAAGAGCGAGTGCAGGAGCATGTCACTGAGCACGTCGATCGCGATGGGGACGTGCTCCTTCGCGCATTTCACGTAGTAGCCCGTGTACTCCTTGCCGGTGAAGGCATTGAACTCGGCGCCGATGCCGTCGATCTCGGTGGCGATGTGGCGCGCCGTCGGCCGGCGCTCCGTGCCCTTGAAGAAGAGATGCTCGGCGAAGTGCGAGATGCCGCTGGTGTCGGCGTCCTCGTAGCGCGAGCCGACGGCGTACATGACCATGACGCAGGTCGACTGCGCCTCGGCCTGCGCGGCGGTCAGCAGGCGGGTTCCGTTGGGAAATTGCTGAAGCTCGAACACGTCTGCACCGTAGTGCACTACCGTGCCCGCCGTGCGTGTCCTCGTCTGCCGCTGCACGATCGGCTACGCCGGCCGCCTGACCACGAGGCTGGCCTCGGGCGATCGCGTCGTGCTCTTCAAGGAGGACGGCTCGGTGGCGGTGCACGCGCTGCGGGGCGCCAAGCCGATCAACTACATGGCGGGGCCGACGAGCGTGCGCGAGGAGGCCGACGTCATCCGCATCTACCGTCCCTCATCGGACGAGACGCTCACGATCGTCGTGGAGCAGGTGCACCGCGACGAGCGCCACTCCCTCGTCGACGAGGCACTGCTCGAGCGCGAGGGACAGGAGCGCGAGCTGCACGAGCACCTGGCGCGCGCCCCGCACCTGATCGAGGCCGGGCTGGCTGTCGTCGAGCGCGAGCGCGTGACCGACGTCGGGCCCGTCGATCTCTGGTGCCGCGACGCGACGGGGCGGGTCACGCTGGTGGAGGTCAAGCGCGTGCGGGCGATCGCGGCCGCCGTCGAGCAGGTCGTGCGCTACAGGGAGCAGGCGCAGCGCAACCTCGCGATGGGGGAGATCCGGGCACTGGTCGTCGCTCCCGACTTCGCTCCCCAGGCCAAGGTGCTGGCGGAGGCGCGCGACGTCGAGTGCGTCGTTCTGGACGTGCCCCGGCTCCTGGCCGAGGCCGGGCCGGACGATCTCACGCTCTTCTCCTGAGGGGTTCTACGCCGCGACACGGAGCCCCGGCACGGCCGCATGCACGGGCCCGCCGAACGCCTCGCGGGCCTGGCGCAGCGCCGGGGCGCGCTCCCGCACGTCGAGGTGCGTGAGAACGAGCGCCTTGCAGCCGGCCTCGCGCGCGACGCGGCCGGCCTCTGCGGCCGGGAGGTGGACGTTCGAGGAGGGCAGCGCCGTGGCCTCGGTCAGCAGCAGATCGGCCCCGGCGGCGTGCTTGCCAAGCGCCGGCGTCACGGCGGTGTCGCCCGAGTAGACGAGGGCCGCACCACCGGCCTCGATGCGGATCGCACGCGAGACGCCGGGATGGACCAGGTCGCGGAAGGTGAGCCGGGCATCGCCGATCGCGAGCCCGGCGGCCGGGTCGTAGTCGGCGACCGTGAGGCCACACGTCTCGAGGTGGTCGGCACCGTGCCCGGCCGCCTCACAGAGCTGCCTCAGCCGCTCCTGGCCCCCGGGCGGTGCATACAGCGCCGGCGCCTTCCACTCGCTCGCGAGACCAAAGACGTGTGCGAAGCCGAGCGGGATCAGATCGGCGACGTGGTCGAAGTGCAGGTGGGAGAGCACGATCGCATCGAGCGGCGCGGCGTCGCGCGCGAGCAGCGATGAGAGTACGCCGGGCCCGCAGTCGAGCAGGATGCGCGACCCGCCGGCCGTGACGAGGTACCCCGAGCACGGCTCGCCGGGGTTGCCTCCGGCGGGCGCGCAGCCCAACACGTGCAGCGCCGGGCGCTGGATCACCCGCGCGTGCTCATTAGAGACCCATCGCGTGGTAGCCGGCGTCCACGTAGAGGATGGTGCCCGTGACGCTCGAGGCCATCGGCGAGAGCAGATAGAGGCCCGCCTGCCCGACGTCGTCCGCGTCGATGCCGCGCTTGAGCGGCGCGCGCTCGGCGATCACGCCCTCCATCTGGCTGAAGCCGGCGATGCCGCGGGCCGCCAGCGTGCGCACGGGCCCGGCGCTGATCGCGTTGACGCGGATGTTCTTGGGGCCGAGATCGGCCGCGAGATAGCGCATCGAGGCGTCGAGCGCCGCCTTGGCGACGCCCATGACGTTGTAGCCGGGGATCGCACGCTCGCCGCCCAGATAGGTCATCGTCACGATCGCACCGCCGCCGCGCGCCTCCATGAGCGGCTCGGCGCGCTGCGTCATCGCGACCAGCGAGTAGGCGCTGATATCCAGCGCGAGACGATAGTCGTCGCGCGCGGTGTCGGTGAAGCGGCCGGCGAGGTCATGCGCCGCGGCGAAGGCGATGGAGTGCGCCATGAGGTCGAGTCCCCCGACGCGCTCGACGAGCTCGGCGAAGGCCCTGTCGATGCTCTCGTCGCTCGAGACGTCGCACTCGATGCAGACATCGGAGCCGACGGAGGCGGCGAGCTCCCGAACCGTCGCCTCGATGCGCTCGCCCTGGTAGGTGAAGGCCAGCGTGGCGCCCTGCTCGGCCAGCCGGCGTGCGATGGCCCAGGCCAGCGAGCGCTTGTTCGCGACGCCCGCAACGAGCGCGATCTTGCCGTCCAGCAACGCCATGCGCGGAGGCTACCGGATCGATCACCCCACGCCACCAATCGCACATACGGCATCCTGCTCCCCTGATTGAATGAACTGATGCGACAGCCGCGGCCGCGGCCAGCAGGCCCCCTCGCGGCGCTCCTCGCCGGCGCGGTCGTGCTCGGCGCTGCCCATCCCGAACGCCTCGCCGAGGCGCACATCGCGCTGCTCTCGGTCAGTGCGCAGCCGATGCCGAGGATCGGCGGAGTGCCGCAGGTGCTGCGCCGCGACACGCGCACGCGCTGGCAGGTGAGCTACGTCGTGAGCGGCAAGACCAAGCGCGCCCTCGCCAGCTTCGCGCGCATCACGCTCCAGCACGGCGCCACGCGCTGGCGCTTCCGGTCGGCGCGCGTCACGCAGGTCGGGGCGACGACGTGGCAGTACGTCGCGGCGATCCCTCGCTGGTTCCCGAGCGGCACCGCGACGCTCATGGTCGAGGTCCACCTGACCGTGCGCGGGCAGGTGGAGGAGTCCGGCCTGCGCAGGTACACCGTGCGCGTGCGGTAGGGCCGCTCATCCCGCCCGCCTACGATGAGGCGGAAGATGCGATGAGCGGCGACTCCCTCCCTCCCGTAGTCGTGAGCCTCCTGGCGGCCATCGAGGCGCGCCCGGGCGACGTCCCGCTGCGCCTCCACGCCGCCGCGCTGCTGCTCGAGCACGGGAACGCGCCGCTCGCGATCGCGCAGTGCTCGGCCGTGCTCCAGCTCGAGCCCGGCAACACCGAGGCGATCGACCTGCTCACGCGCTCGACCGGGGCGCTCGCCCCCGATCGGCCGTCCGAGCCGCAGCGCGAGCCCGCGGCCGCCTTCGACTGGGAGAGCGCCGAGGCCGAGGTCGCAGGCATCATGGAGCCCGCCTATATCGACCACAGCGCCGCCGAGATGGCCGTCGACGGGCCCGAGGAGGCGGGGCTCCGCCTCGCCGACGTGGGCGGCATGGAGGACGTCAAGCGGCGCCTGGAGATGACGTTCTTCGGCCCGCTGCGCAATCCCGAGCTAAAGACGCTCTACGGCAAGAGCCTGTCGGGCGGCCTGCTGCTGTACGGGCCGCCCGGCTGCGGCAAGACGTTCCTGGCGCGCGCCGTCGCGGGCGAGCTCGGCGCGAGCTTCTTCGCGATCTCGCTGGCCGACGTGCTCGACATGTGGATCGGCTCGAGCGAGCGCAACCTGCGTGAGATCTTCGAGATCGCGCGACGCACCACGCCCTGCGTCCTGTTCCTGGACGAGATCGACGCGATCGGCCAGAAGCGCTCGCACCTGCGCTCCAACGTGGCCATGCGCGGCACCGTCAACCAGCTGCTGTCGGAGATGGACTCGGTCGGGAGCGACAACGACGGCGTCTTCATCCTCGGCGCGACCAACCATCCCTGGGACGTCGACACCGCGCTGATGCGCCCCGGGCGCTTCGATCGACTGTTGCTCGTCGTGCCGCCGGACGAGGCGGCGCGGGACGCGATCCTCCGCTATCACCTGCGCGGACGGCCCCTGGAGGGCATCGACGCGGGCAAGCTCGCGGGCAAGACCGAGAACTTCTCGGGCGCCGATCTCGCGCATCTCTGCGACAGCGCGGCGGAGCTCGCCCTGCACGACTCGATCTCGAGCGGCGTCCCCCGCCCGATCCGCATGGGCGACTTCGGCCAGGCCCTGCGCGAGGTCAAGCCGTCAACCGGCCCGTGGCTGGAGGATGCGCGCAACGTGGTCATGTTCGCCAACGAGGCCGGGCGCTTCGACGACCTCCTGCACTACCTCAAGCAGCGGAAGCTGGCGTGACCTCGGAGAGCGAGGCCGCACTCGCGCGGGCCGAGGGCCTGATCCTGCTCGAGCGCTGGCAGGAGGCGATCGTAGCGCTCGCGCCTGCCCTGGCCTCCGAGGACACGGCTGCAGACGCGCATTGCCTCGCCGCCCAGTGCCAGCTCGGCTTGCACGAGTGGAAGGCAGCCAAGGCCGAGGCCGAGCACGCGCTCGCGCTCTTCCCCGACCACCCCTGGCCGCACCGGCTGCTCGCGATCGCCTACCTGCAGGGCGGCTCCGTGCGTGAGGCCGGCAAGCACGCGGCGGAGTCCGTCCGCCTCGACCCCGACTCCGCGCCTTCGCTGCACGTGCTCGTGCTGGCGCATCTGGCCGGCACGCGCACGGTTGCGGCAGAGCAGGCCGCCGCGGCCTCGCTGGCGGCCAATCCCCACAGCCCGATGGCGCACCTCAGCATGGCGATGGTGAAGGAGGCGCAGCGGGATCTGCCGGCCGCCGAGGCGGCCTACCGCGAGGGCCTCGGCATCGAGCCGGACGACCCCCAGCTGACGCTCGGGCTCGCGAGGACGCTCCACCGCATGGGGCGCAAGCGGAGGGCGGACGCGGGCGACGCGTACCTGGCCGCCGCGCGTGCGAACCCCACCGGGAAGGCCGCGCGCTACGGGCTGTCGCGCCTCGGGCTGCCGATCTTCGGCGCCGGGCTGCTCATCAAGCTCTTCCTGATCGGCGGCGTGCAGGCGAGCCTGCATCTCGACAACCCGATCGAGGTCGCCGGCCTGGCCGGGGCCCTCCTCCTGGTGCTCGGCGGCGGGCTCACGCTGCTGCGCATCCGCGGCACGTCGCACCTGCCTGAGAACGTCCGCAGCGGCCTCATGCTCGACCACCGCAACTACGGCCTCGGATGGCTCGGCCTGGCGGGGATCATCGCCATCGGCATCGGCATCTGGGCCGCCTTCGTCACCTTCGACGGTGGCGGAGGGCCCGCGATCGCCGCCGGGCTGATCGTGCTCGGCGCCGTGGCGCTGGTCATCGCGCGGCGCTCGCCGGCCGTGTCGCTGAGCACGCCGGCGCGCTGGGGACGCGGCCACGCCTTCATGTTCCGCCGCTTCTTCCGCTGACATTCGAGTGCGCAGGCGTACGATGGGCCCTCCCTGTGGGAGGGGAATTGGCCAAGGCCGCGCAGACCCGCATGCTCATAGGCCGAGAGGCCGAGCTCGATCGCGTGGAGGAGTTCCTCGGCGCGATCGGCGCCGGTCCTGCCGCGCTGCTGCTCGAGGGCGAGATCGGCATCGGCAAGACGACGCTCTGGAACCGCGGGCTCGAGTCGGCCGCAGACCACGGACAGCGCGTCCTGCGCTGCCGGCCGGGCGAGCGCGAGACGCAGCTCGCCTATGCCGCGCTCGGCGATCTGCTCGCCGACGTGCCCGAAGAGGCGATGGCAGATCTCCCGGCGCCGCAGCGGCGCGCGCTCGAGGTGGCGCTGCTGCGCGCGGAGCCGGACGGGGAGCAGTCGCTGCAGCGGGCGGTCGGGCTGGGGTTGCTCGGCGTGCTGCGCGCGCTCGCCGCCCAGGCGCCCACCCTGATTGCCATCGACGACGCGCAGTGGCTCGACCATCCGTCCGCGAGTGCGCTCGCCTTCGTGGCGCGCCGCCTGCAGGACGAGCGGATCGGGCTCTTCTGCGTCCGCCGCGGCGCCGCCGGCTCGGAGGCGCCGCTCGAGCTCGACCGCGCGCTCCCCGCAGCGCGCTTCGCGCGGCTCACGCTGGGCGACCTGGACACCGGCGAGCTCGAGCTCCTGCTGCGCACCGGCCTCGGTCTGACGCTCTCGCGACGCACGCTCCAGCGCGTCCGCCGCGCCACCGGTGGGAACCTCTTCTTCGCGCTCGAGATCGGCCGGGCGCTGGTCGAGCGCGGCGAGCCGCTCGACCCCGCCGAGGAGCTTCCCATCCCGGCAAACCTCCAGGAGCTGGTGCAGGCCCGCCTGGAGCTGCTCCCGCCGGCTGCGCGTTCGGCCGCTCAGGTCGCTGCAGCGCTGGCGCGGCCCACCGTGCGGGTCGTCGACGCCGCCCTCGCGGCGGCCGGCCAGGCGCCGGCCGCAGCGGCGGCCGTGGCAGCCGGCGTGCTCGAGCAGAACGGCGAGCGCCTCGCCTTCGCCCACCCGCTGCTCGCGACAGTGGCCTACCAATCGCTCTCGGCCCCGGAGCGGCGCGCCCTGCACGCGCGGCTCGCCGGCATCCTGGACGACCCCGAGGAACGGGCCCGGCACCTCGCGCTGGCGGCGGACGAGGCGGACGAGGCGGTCGCTGCCGCACTGGACGGAGCCGCCAGGCGAGCCGCGGCGCGCGGTGCGCCGGACGCCGCGGCCGAGCTGCTGGAGCAGGCTCGCCGCCTGACGCCGCCGGCGCACGACGACGAGCGCCGCCGCCGCGGCATCGAAGCCGCCGAACGGCACTTCGAGGCGGGTGAGGTGGGGCACTCCCGGGCGCTGCTCGAGCAGATCGTCTCCGAGGCTCCGCACGGCGAGGGGCGGGCGCGGGCGCTCGTCCGCCTCGGCTGGGTATGCGCGCACGAGGAGGGCTTCAGCGCCGGAGCGGACGTCTTCTTCGCGGCGCTGGCCGAGCCCGCGGACGACGTCCGACTCCGCATCGAGATCCTCGAAGGCCTCGGATGGTGTCTGCACTCGACGCGCAGCGTCCCCGATGCGCTCGAGTACGCGCGCTCCGCGCTCGGGCTGGCGGAGGAGCTGGGCGAGCCGACGGTGCTGGCCGGTGCCCTGGCGCTCGTGGCCTTCCTGGAGACGCTCGGCGGCGCGGGCGTGGCGCTGGCCACGATCGAGCGCGCCGTCGCGCTGGAGCATTCGCCGCCCTGGTCGCAGGTGCTCGGGCGCCCCGACTGGATCCACGGGCTGCTGATCGGCTGGTCGGGCGCGCTCGCCTCCGCGCGGGACACCTACAGCGTCCTCTACCGCGAGGCGCTCGACCGCGGGGACGAGCACTCGCTGCCGTTCGTGCTGTTCCCGCTCGCGCGCTTCGAGTTCCTGACGGGCGACTGGGCGTCCGAGCTGGCGCATGCGCGCGAATGCCAGGACGCCAGCATGCGCAACGGTCAGGTCGGCGAGCGGCCGTTCTCGCTCGCGATCGAGGCGATCATCGAGGCGCACCTCGGCCACGTCGAGCCGGCCCAGGCCAAGATCGCCGAGGGACTGCGACTGGCGGAGCGCATCGGCGTCCAGCCGGCCGCGCTCGAGCTGCTCGCGACCCGCGGGTTCCTGGAGCTCACGCTCGGCGATGCCGCGGCCGCCGAGCGCACGCTCGACGGCGTGGCCGAGCGGGCGCGGGCGACCGGGTTCCTCGAGCCGGCGCTCTTCCGCTTCCACGGCGATGCGATCGAGGCCAAGATCGCGCTCGGGCACCGCGAGGAGGCGCAGCGGCTCGTGACAGAGCTGGAGCAGCTCGGGACGAGGCTCCAGCGGCCGTGGCCGCTGGCGATCGCCGCGCGCTGCCGCGGCATGCTGTGCTCCGCCCTCGGGGATGGGGATGCCGCGCAGCGCGCGCTGGACGAGGCGCTGGCGCTGCACGACCGCGTCGGGGAGCCGTTCGAGCGGGCTCGCACGCTGCTCGTGCTCGGCACCGTGCAGCGCCGCGAGCGCAAGAAGCGCCTGGCCCGCGAGTCGCTGGAGGCGGCGCTCGGGATCTTCGAGACGCTCGGGGCCGCGCTCTGGAGCGAGCGCGCCCGGGCGGAGCTCGCGCGCGTGGGAGGCCGTGCGACGACCACGGGGCTGACCGCAACCGAGGCGCGCGTGGCGGAGATGCTCGCCTCGGGGCGCACCTATCAGCAGGCTGCCGACGCGCTCTTCGTCAGTCCCAAGACGGTGCAGTGGAACGTCTCCAAGATCTACCGCAAGCTCGGCATCCACTCGCGCGCCGAGCTCATCAGGCATTTCGGCGAGTCCGAGTAGCCGGTTGCTCGCGGGTGCCGGCCGGTCAATCCCCGCCGGTCCGGCCTGTTTCGCCGGGCCCTCCCGCGCCGTAGCGTGCGAGTACGCCATCCACCGGGCGTCCAACGAGCAGCGGAGCAGACATGTACAAGCCACCGATCGCACCCCAGGCCATGCGCGGCTATCCCGTCGACCATGATCTCCTGCGCGCCAATCGCGCGCAGCGCGGCCCGCGCCGCCGCTTCTCGGCCGTGCGCGCCCTCGCCGCCCGGCTCCGTCCAGCCGATGGCGGCAGCTCGGTCTCTCCGAGGTAGAGGGTGCGCTCGGCCGTCGTAGTGAGCACCTCGGCGACCTCGCCGTACTCGCCGGCGCATGCACAAACCGGGTCTGACCCCGGTTTGTGCACTCCGGTTCGTCACGCGCCGGCTCGTCTAGCCTGTCCGCATGCTGTTCGTGTCCGCCGTCGAGTCGCCGATCGGCGTGCTCACGCTCGCGCGCGGGCCCCATGGGCTGCTGCGCCTGGCGCTCTCGGGCGAGACGACCCAGGGCGTCGCCGACGACCTGCGTGCGAGGCTCGGAGAGGACGCGAGCGATGACGACGCCGCGCTCGCCGACGTGCGCGACCAGCTCGACCGCTACTTCGCCGGTGAGCTGCAGGAGTTCGACGTCGCGCTCGACTGGACGCTCGCGCACGGCTTCCGCCGGGCCTGCTGCGAGGCCATGATGCGCATCCCCTACGGAACCACGGTGACGTACGCCGAGCTGGCTGCGAATGCAGGCAACCCCCGCGCAGTGCGGGCCGCCGGGCAGGCCTGCGCCACGAACCCGATCGCCGTGATCGGCCCGTGCCACCGTGTGCTCGCAACGACCGGCTTCGGCGGCTACGGGGGCGGCCTCGACCAGAAGCGCACGCTGCTGGCGCTCGAGGGCGCTCTGCTCGTCGCCTGACTCAGCTCTCACCCACCCCGGGCAGAACGGCGATCGCGTCGATCGAGATCAGCAGGCCGCGCGGCAGTTGCACGTTGCCGACGAGACTGCCAAGCGCTCCATGTGCCCTCCTTCGTAGCGTGGCCGCCGATGCTACGCCGCACGCCGAGGGAGGCACGGGCTTGCAACACTTGCCCGCGTGAGCGGCTCCGCGATCATCGACGACCTGCTGGCGCGCAGCCTGATCCAGGACCACACGGATCTGGGAGCCCTGCGCGAGCGCCTCGACCGCGGACCGATGACGCTGTACGTGGGCTTCGATCCGTCGGCCGAGAGTCTCCACATCGGGAATCTCGTGCCGCTCCTGCTCCTGCGCCGCTTCCAGCTCGCCGGGCACCTGCCGATCGCCCTGGCAGGGGGCGCCACCGGCATGATCGGCGACCCCGGCGGGCGCAGCGAGGAACGCAATCTGCTGGACGCGGAGACGCTCGACCGCAACACGCGGGCGATCAAGGCGCAGCTGTCCGCCTTCCTCGACTTCGAGCCCGGGCCCAACCAGGCGCGGCTCGTCGACAACCGGGACTGGACGGCGCCGATGGGCGTGCTCGACTTCCTGCGCGACGTCGGCAAGCACGTGACCGTCAACTACATGCTCGCCAAGGAGTCCGTCCGCAGCCGCGTCGCCAGCGAGCACGGCATCTCGTTCACCGAGTTCAGCTACATGCTGCTGCAGGCCAACGACTTCGCCTGGCTGCACGAGCACCTGCAGTGCGAGCTGCAGGCGGGCGGCTCCGACCAGTGGGGCAACATCACGGCAGGCATCGATCTCTCTCGACGGCGCAGCGGCGCGTCCGTGCACGGGCTGACCGTGCCGCTCGTCACGCGCTCGGACGGCGAGAAGTTCGGCAAGAGCGTCGACGGCGCGCTCTGGCTCGATCCCGGGCGCACATCGCCCTACGCGCTCTATCAGTACTTCGTGAACCTGCCCGACGTCGACGTCGAGCGCTACCTGCTCCAGCTCACGCTCGTGCCCGTCGAGGAAATCCGCCGTGTGGCCGCCGAGCACGCGACCGCGCCCGAGCGCCGCCTCGGCCAGGCGCGACTCGCCTGGGAGATGTGCGCACTGATTCACGGCCCGGAGGCGGCCGACGAGGCGGCAGCGGCATCCGCCGGCTTCACCAGCGCGACGGGCTCCCTCTCGGCCGAGCAGCTCGCGGCGCTCAGCGACGAGATCCCGACCACGCACGCGGCGATCGCCGGTCGCGAGGTCGTCGACCTGCTCGTCGAGACCGGGCTCGCCGCCAGCAAGGGCGAGGCGCGCCGGCTGATCGCGGGTGGCGGCGTCTACGTCAACGACGTCGCGCTCGGCGAGAGCAGGCCGCTCGGCGCCGAGGATCTGCTGCACGGCCGCTACGTGATGCTCCGCAAGGGCAAGCGCCAGCGGCACCTGCTCGTCACGACGAGCTAAGAGAGCCCTACGAAGAGGCGGCGGTCTCGACCGACTCGTCGACGACGTGGATGCGGCCCTTGGCGTCGCGCAGCCGGCCGCCGTCACGCCCCGCCCGGACCGCGATGATCTCGGCCAGGATGGAGACGGCGGTCTCCTCCGGGGTGTGGGCACCGATGTCGAGGCCGACCGGCCCCGAGATGCGCTGCAGCTGCTCGTCGGAGATGCCCGACTCACGCAGGCGGTCGCGGCGCTTCTCCTGCGTGCGGCGGGAGCCGAGCGCGCCGACGTCGCCCACCCCGCGGCGCAGGGCGCCCGAGATGGCGGGGTCGTCCAGCTTGGGATCGTGCGTGAGCACGACGACGTGGTCCTCGGGGCGCAGCTCGATCTCGTCGTAGCCCTCCTCGGGCCATTTCACGACGATCTCCCCGGCGGACGGGATGCGCTCGGCGGTGGCGAAGGCGCTGCGAGGATCGATGACCACGGTGCGCCATCCGAGCGCGCCGGTCATGCGGCAGAGCGCGTCCGCCGTGTCCACGGCGCCGACCACGACGACGCGCGGCGACGGCACGAGGGCCTCGGCGAAGATCAGGCCGTCGTCGTCGAGCAGCACGGTCTGGTTGCGCTCGGCGGAGATCGCCTCCGCGCCCGCCGTGACGATCGCGTCCGCGAGCTCCTCCGGGACCTCACCGCTGACGCCGTCGGCCGTCACGAACGCATGCGTGCCGGCGTGGTCGCCGTTGATGACGGTCACGCGCGCAGCGCGCTCGGCGGGCGTCTCCCAGCCCTCGTAGCGCTCGATCCACACCCAGATCTCTCCACCACAGGCGAGCCCGACGTCCCAGGCCTCGTCGTTGGCGATGCCATAGAACACCAGCTTGGGCGGGCCGCCCTGGAGCACGCTCTGGGCCTCGCCGACGACCGCGCCCTCGACGCAACCGCCCGAGACGGACCCGGCCATCTCGCCGCGCGACCCGACTGCGAACTTGGAGCCGAGCGGGCGCGGCGCCGAGCGGCGCGTGCGCACGACGGTCGCCAGCGCCACGTCGTCGCCGCGTGTTCGCCAGATCTCTGCGGTGCGGAGGGTGTCCTCGTTCATCCGGTAGACAACAGCGTACTACCGGTGCGTGGCGAGCGCGGACCCTCGTCGATCTCCTCCAGCACGTCCGCCAGCGTCTCCAATGCACGCAGGTTGTGGCCTGGCAGGAAGTCGTCGACGTACGGCAGCGCAGCCTGCATGCCGGCGACCAGCGGGCGGTAGCCCTCACCCCCGGCCAGCGGGTTCGTCCAGACCACGCGGTGGGCCGCCAGGTGCAGCCGGCGCATCTGCTCGGCCAGCAGCGTTGGATCGCCGCGCTCCCACCCGTCGGAGGCGATCACGACGATCGCGCCGCGCGTCAGCCCGCGGCGCCCCCACACGTCGTTGAAGGCCTTGAGGTTCTCGCCGATGCGCGTCCCGCCGGCCCAGTCGGGCACGGCACGCGCCGCATTGGCGAGCGCGCGGTCGGGGTCGCGCCCGGCCAGGTGCGGTGTCAGCCGCGTCAGCCGCGTGCCGAACGTGAAGGCCTCCACGTGACGCCCGGCGCGCACGGCCGCCTGCAGAAACATGACCATCGCGCGGGCGTAGGGCTCCATCGAGCCCGAGACGTCGACGAGGTAGACGAGCTTGCGCGGCACGAGCTTGGGCTCGCGCCAGGCGCGCTCGATGGGCACACCGCCGGTGCGCATCGCCTCGCGCAGCGTGCGCCGCGGGTCGAACGTCGCGCCGTGCGGCGAGGGCTGGCGGCGCAGCGAGCGACGGCGCGGGGCGATGCGCGCCACGCGCGCCACCAGAGCGCGGGCGCGGCGCAGCTCGTCGGGGCCGTAACGGGCGAAGTCGCGGTCGCGCAGCATGTCGTCGGCCGACCACACCGCGGCCGCGGCCTCCTCCTTGTCGTCGCTCCCCTCCTCACCGGGATCCTCGCCGTCGCGCACCTCTCGGCCCATCGCGTGCGCCTCGACGGCCTCCGGCGAGTCGTCCTGCTGGTGCTCCTCCGGCAGCTCGAAGCCCATCTCGAGTGGCCGCTGCTGCAGGACGATGCGGGGCGCGCGCTCCCAGAAGGCCGCGAAGGCGGCGTCGAAGACCTCGATGTCGTCGCGCCGCGAGACGATCGTGCAGCGCAGCGCCCAGTAGACGTCGTCGCGATTCGTGAGGTCGACGGCGGCGAGTCCGCGCAGGGCGTCCTGCATGCGTCCCGGGCCGACCTCGAGGCCGGCCTCGCGCAGGATGCGCCCGAACGTGACGAGCTTGCGCACGAAGGCGTCGCCGCGATGCGCGTGCTCCTGGGTCACGGGGCGGCGCTCGTGCTCATCCCGCGCGCGCGGCGGCCTCGCGGGCCTCCGCGAGCAGCTGCTGCAGGCCGTGATCGCGCACGCGCTCGAGGTCCTCGTGGTACTTGAGGACGGAGCCGAGCGTGGCATCTACGACCTCGGCGTCGAGCTCGCTCTGGCCGAGCGCGACCAGCGCCTGCGTCCAGTCCAGCGTCTCGGCGACGCCGGGCGCCTTGGCCAGGTCGAGCGTGCGCAGGCGCTCGACGAACGCTGCCGCTTCCGCTGCCAGCGCCTCGGGCACGCCGGGCACGCGCGCGCGCACGATCGCGATCTCCCGCTCCAGGGAGGGGTGGCCGATCCAGTGGTAGATGCAGCGACGCTTGAGGGCGTCGTGCAGCTCGCGCGTACGGTTCGAGGTGAGGATGACGACCGGGCGCTGCTTGGCCGCGATCGTGCCGATCTCGGGGATCGTGATCTGGAAGTCGGAGAGCAACTCGAGCAGGAAGGCCTCGAACTCGCCGTCGGCGCGGTCGATCTCGTCCACCAGCAGCACGGGCGGCACGACGTCGTCGTACTCGATCGCGTCCAGCAGCGGCCGCCGCACCAGGAAGTCGCGCCCGAAGACCTCCTTGAGCGCGCCGCTGGCGTCGCCCGCAGCCTCGAGCGTGCGGATGTAGAGCATCTGGCGCGCGTAGCTCCAGTCGTACAGGGCATGCGCGACGTCGATGCCCTCGTAGCACTGCAGGCGGATCAGGCGCGCTCCCAGCACGTCGGCGAGCGTCTTGGCGACCTCGGTCTTGCCGACGCCCGCCTCGCCCTCGAGCAGCAGCGGCTTGCCCAGCTTGAGCGCGACGTGCAGGACGGTCGCAAGCCCGCGATCGGCGAGATACGAGCGCTCGGCGAGGGCGGCGCTGAGATCGTCGATCGAGGCGGGCTGGACAGCACTCATGCGCCGCAGCATAGGGCGGTAAACGAGCGGCAACCGCCAGTCGGAAGCCGCAAAGGCTTCCGCAAGGATCCGGTAAGCGTTCCGTGAGGCATGGGGGCGAGCGGGTGGTCGTGGGCTACCCTCAAATGCATGCAGAGACTCCACACACGCTCCCGAACCCTGCTCGGCGCGGTCGCGACGGCCGCTGTCCTGGCCCTGCCCACGACCGCCTTCGCGGACTGCGCGAAGACCGTCTCCACGGCGGCCTTCAAGGGCAGCATCGCCCAGTGGTACCCGCAGCAGTGCTATTCGAGCGCGCTGTCGAAGCTCGGGCCGGACGTCAACACGTACTCGCCGAACGTGCCCGCGAACATCAGGTCTGCGATGCGGCGCGACCGTACCCACAAGGTGAAGCTCACGATCGCCTGGCTGCCGAAGAACAAGGCTCGCGTGACGGCGAACGTGAAGCTCAAAAGCAGCATTCAGATCCGCAAGGGCGCGAAGATCCTCGCCAAGGGGTCGATCAGCAGCAAGACCACGGTGCTCAAGCTGAGGAAGACGGGCGGCAAGCTCACTGGCGCCCTGATCTGGACGCTCGGCAAGAAGCAGCTGACAGTGACGGCGCCCATCACGCTCGCGAAGGTCGCTAAGAAGAAGTAGTAACGGTCGCTGCCAGCCGCCGCCCCAGGCGGTGGAGCTCGATCGGCAGCCCGAAGGCGGCGCTCAGCGTCGCCGGGGTGAGTGCCGTCGCGATCGGCCCCTGCGCCACGCACGCGCCCTCCCGCAGGAGGAGCGCGTGCGTGGCGCTGGCGGCGATGTCCTCCACGTGATGCACGACGGTGACCGTCGCCAGGCCGGGCTCGTGGGCCGCGAGCCGCTCGAGCGCGCCGATCACCGTCTCGCGGCCCGGTAGGTCGAGGCTGGCGGTGGGCTCGTCGAGCAGCAGCAGCGGCGGCTGGTTCATGAGCGCTCGCGCGACCAGCACGCGGCGTCGCTCGCCTTCCGAGAGCGAGGCGAAGCGCTGGCGCTCCCGTCCCCCGCAGCCGAAGCGCTCCAGCAGCGCGACGGCGCGCTCGCGGTCGGCGGGCGTGAGGAGCTCCTCGCGGACGAGGATCGTGCCCGTCGCGCCGCCGAGCATGACGTCGAGCACGCTCGTCCAGAGCTCGAACTCGTCGACCAGCCGGCCCTGGACGAAGCCGATGTGCTCGCGCAGCTCGCGCAGGTCGACCTGCCCGAGGCGCCCGCCCAGCACGGTCACCGTGCCCGAGTAGGGATGCTCGACGGCCGCGGCGAGCAGCAGCATGCTGGTCTTGCCCGCACCGTTCGGGCCGAGCACGACCCAGTGCTGCCCCGCCTCGACGCGCAAATCGATCGGCCCGAGCACGATCCGCCGCGCATGCGTGTCGGGATGGGCGCGGCGCACCGTCGCCGCCGCGAGCTCGATCACCGCCACGGCCGTCGATCCTACCCGGATCGCGCCGGGCGCGTGCACAAGCCGGGGTGTGACCCCGGTTTGTGCACATGGGGCATGCATCCGGCGCCGGGATTTCCGGGCGCCGGATGCAACCCGTTCGCGCATATTCCGGTGCCTGAGAGCGGGGATCCGCTCCCGCGAAGCCCCGCAAGCCGCTCGCCCACCAGCTTTCGGGACGAGCTTCGTGCTGCGCGAGGGGCAGGCGATCCACACGCTCCGGACACCACGCTCATTCAGTGAGAACGTCTAAGCGCCGGCGGCCTCCAGCGCCCTGCGCACCATCACCGTGGCGAGGTGGCGCTTGTACTCCGTCGAGCCGTCCAGGCCGGGCTCGGGGCTGATGCCCTCGCCGGCGTGCTCCGCCGCATGTGCGGCGGAGGCGCCGGAGGCCAGCGCGGCCTCGACGCCGCTTGCGCGGACGGCCGTCGCGGCTGCGCCGCAGAGGCCCACGCGCCAGCCGTCACTGCCCTTCGAGACCGCCGCGGCGATGATCGCCCAGTCCTGCGCCCGCCGGCTGAACTTGGCATAGGCGCCCTGCGACTGGCCGCCGGGGATGCGGATCTCGGTGATCAACTCGCCCTCATCGAGGGCGGTCGTGTAGTAGTCGACGAAGAACTGGTCGGCGGCGATCGTGCGCGATCCGGACGCGCTCCGGGCCACGATCTCGGCGCCTAGGGCGAGCACCACGGCGGGCAGATCGCCGTGCGGGTCGGCCTGTGCGAGCGAGCCGCCGATTGTGCCGCGGTTGCGCACCTGCTGATCGCCGATCCCGCTGGCGGCGGCCGCCAGCGCGGCCGCGTTGGCGGCCACCTCGGTACTCTCGGCGACGGCGCGGTGACGCGTGCACGCCCCGATCACGAGCATCCCGCCATCCATACGGATGCCGGAGAGCTCGGGGATGCGGGCGATGTCGACGAGCGCCTCGGGCGCCGACAGCCGCAGCTTCAGCGCCGGCACGAGCGAGTGTCCGCCGGCCAGCGGCAGCGCTCCTCGGCCCATGTGCTCGAGCGCCTCGGCGACCGAGCCCGCGCGCTCGTAGGTGAATGCCTCGGGGATCATCAGTTGCCCGCCTTCGCCTGCTGGATGGCCTCCCACACACGGCCCGGTTGCATCGGCATCTCAAGGTGCCGGACGCCGAGCCCCGAGAGCGCATCGACGGCGGCGTTGACGATCGCCGCGCTGGCGGCAATCGTGCCGGCCTCGCCGATGCCCTTGACCCCGAGCGGGTTCGAGGGCGAGGGCGTGACCGTGCGCGCCGAGTCGAAGCGCGGCAGCTCGGCCGCCGACGGAATCATGTAATCGACGAGGGTGCCGGTCAGGATCTGGCCGTCCGCGTCGTAGACGGTCTCCTCGTAGAGGGCCTGGGCGATCGACTGCGCGATGCCGCCGTGAATCTGGCCGTCCACGATCATCGGGTTGATCACGTTGCCGCAGTCGTCGACCGCCGTGTAGCGCTCGACGACGATCTTGCCCGTCTCGCCGTCGATCTCGACCTCGGCGATGTGCGTGCCGAACGGGAACGTGAAGTTGGGCGGGTCGAAGAACGTCGTGGCCTCGAGGTTCGGCTCGACGCCGGCCGGCATGGAGTCGCCGGCCCAGGCCGCATAGGCAAGCTCCTGGATCGTCTTGGCTCGCTCGGGCGAGCCCTTGACCTGCCACCGCCCGGCCTCCCACTCCAGGTCGTCGGCCGAGCACTCGAGCAGGTGCGCCGCGATCAGGCGCGCCTTGTCGCGCACCTTCTCGCAGCTCAGGTGCAGCGCCGTGCCACCGACCGCCAGCGAGCGCGACCCGTACGTGCCGAGGCCGTACGGGGACTGGCCCGTGTCGCCGTGGACGACGTCCACCTGGTCGAACGGGATGCCCAGCTCGCTCTCGACGATCTGCGACCAGGACGTCTCGTGGCCCTGGCCGTGGGCGGAGGAGCCGGTGACCACCGTGGCCGACCCGGTCGGGTGCAGGCGCACGATGGACGACTCCCAGCCGCCCGCGCCGATGCCGATGGCCTTGGTCACGGCGGACGGTGCGAGGCCGCAGATCTCGACCCAGGTCGAGAGACCGATGCCCCGGTGGTTGCCGCGCGCGGCGGCCTCGGCCCGGCGCGCCTCGAAGGCCGCGTAGCCGGACATCTCGAGCGCCTTGTCGAGCGCCCCGACGTAGTTGCCGGAGTCGTACTGGAGCCCGGTGGCGCTCGTGTACGGGAACTCGGTGGCGAAGTTGCGCCGGCGCAGCTCGGCGGGATCCAGGCCGAGCTCATCGGCCAGACGGTCGACCAGGCGCTCGACCAGGTGCGCCGCCTCGGGCCGCCCTGCGCCGCGATAGGCGTCGGTCGGCACCGTGTTCGTGAAGACCTCGTCGAGCGTGATGTCGACCTGCTCCAGCGCGTAGGCACCGGGCACCATGATGACGGTGAGGTGGGCAATGCTCGGTGTGAGCAGCGCCAGGTAGGCGCCGCAATCCTGCAGCAGATGCACGCGCAGGGCCAGCATGCGCCCATCGCGGTCGGCCGCGAGCGTGGCCGTCTGCAGCTGGTCGCGCCCCGCCACCGTCGAAACCATGTGCTCGGAGCGCGTCTCGATCCACTTCACCGGCCGGCTCGTCAGCCGCGAGGCCTGCGCGAGCGCGAACTCCTCGGCGTAGACGTCGATCTTGGAACCGAAACCGCCGCCGACGTCAGGCGCGATCACCCGCACCTTCGATTCCGGGATCCCGCAGATGGCCGAAACGAACGTGCGCACGAAGTGCGGCACCTGCGTTGAGGTGTAGAACGTCAGCTCGCCGCTCGACGAGATCCAGTCGGCCACGGCACCGCGCGGCTCGATCGGCACGGCCGTGAGACGCTGGTTGTCGATGGTCAGCGAGACCTTGACAGGCGCGGCGTCGAAGACGGCGTCGAAGCCCTCGGTCTTGTGCTCGATCGTCAGGCAGTGATTGCCCGGGGCCTCCTCGTGCAGCTGCGGCGCTCCGGGCTTGCCCGCGTTCTCGGCGTCGATCACGACAGGCAGGGGCTCGTAGTCGACCAGGATGCGGTCGGCCGCGTCGCGAGCGGTCGCGGCCGAGTCGGCCACGACCATCGCGACCAGCTCGCCGACCATGCGCACCTTGCCGTCGGCCAGGATCGGCCGCTTGGGCTGCTTGGCGTTGCCGAAGGGATTCGACGCGCAGGGCACGCCGGCCTCGAGGCCGAGCGTGTCGTAGGTGAAGATCCTGACGACCCCGGGCATGGCCTCGGCAGCCGTCGTGTCGATGCTGCGGACGACGGCGTGCGCGTGCGGTGAGCGCAGGAACGCCGCGTAGGCCATGTTGGGCAGCTTGATGTCGTCGACGTACCGGCCCTGGCCGGTGATCAGCGGTGCGTCTTCCTTGCGCAGGACGGATGCGCCGATGCCGGAGTCACTCACGGTGGCAGCCATCGCGCTAGGCCCTGGCCGCGGCGAGCACGGCGTTGACGATGTTCTGATAGCCCGTGCAGCGGCAGAGGTTTCCCTCGAGCCCGAGGCGCACTTCCTGCTCGCTGGGATTCGGGTTCTGCTCGAGCAGGTAGGCGGCGCTCATGATCATGCCCGGCGTGCAGTAGCCGCACTGGAGGCCGTGCTCCTCGTGGAAGGCCTGCTGCAACGGGTGCAGCTCACCGTTCTGCGCGAGGCCTTCGATCGTCGTCACCTCGGACCCGTCTGCCTGCACCGCGAGCAGGGTGCACGACTTGACGGCCTCGCCGTCGATGTGCACCGTGCAGGCGCCGCACGACGAGGTATCACAACCGACGTGGGTCCCGGTCAGGCCAAGCTGGTCGCGCAGGAACTGCACCAGCAGGAGACGAGGCTCGACGTCCTCTTCGACACGCCTGCCGTTGACGGTCAGGCCGATGGTTCGTCCCACGCGTGCCTCCTCGAGCTTCGTCGGTTGCGACTGCGAGAAATCCGGTGCCGTTGCGCCGATGCTACACACGCGCGTGCGGCCGTCCAAGAGCGCATTTCAGAATGTGCACGTGTGGTCGGGGGGCTCGAAGCGAGTGGGAGCGGATCCCGGCTCGAAGATCCGGTTGGAACCTTTCCGAGAGCCGGGATCCGTTCGCGCGAAGCCCTGGGGTCGCTCGGCTCTTTGAGCGGGCCCAGGGTCGCCGCAGGTCTGCTGGTCGGGCGCCCAAGCAGCTGACCTTCCGCTCACCGCGTAGCCCGAACAGCAGACCGGAGGCGATTCGAGACTTCCGAACACCGCGCTCATTCTGAAATGCGCTCCAGAACCTTTACGAATCACGGGAATCGGCGTGACTAGACTGCCGGGGATGCGCCTGCGCACGCTTCTGGTCGCGACGGCCCTGCTCGCGCTCTCGCCGGCTTCGGCGTGGGCGAGCGGTGGCGTCTGGACGCCCGTTCGCGTCGCTCCCGCGGTCACCAAGGGCAGCGCCGATCTCCCCCGTCTCGCGCTGGAATCAGACGGCACTGCCGTCGCGGCGTGGACGGAGAACGGCACGGTGCGGGCGGCCACGCGCGCGCCGGGCAAGACGTTCGGCCTGCAGCGTGCCATCGCCATGAGCTCCACGCTCGCCGTGCCGGACGATGCCGTCGCCCTGGGCACGCGAGCGCTCCTGTTGCTGCATGCCCAGCAGGGCACCGGCGCCACCCTCGTCGCCTCCTCGGTGACCGGCAGCTCTGTCGGCCCTCCCGAGCAGGCTGCGGCGACCACGGCGCCCATCACGGAGGCCGCCGGGGCGCTGCGCAGCGACGGCAGCGCGCTCGCGGTCTACGCGGCGGCGTCCGCGCCGATGACGCTCTCGAGCGCGGCGCGCAGCGCGGCGGGCGGCTGGTCGCCCGCGGGCGACATCGCCCTCCCCGCCTCCGTGACGCTCGTCCAGCAGTTGCAGCTCGCCCTCCTGCCGGACGGCAGCGCCGTGGCGCTGTTCCTCGGCCAGGGGCCGGCGGCGGGCGACGTCCCGCGGCCCTACGCGGCGCTGCGCTCGGCAGCCGGCGCCTGGGCGGCGCCCGTCGCCCTCGATCCGGCCGCAGTCGTGGCCTGCGCCGATCTGGGGCTCGCGATCGACGGCACAGGCAACGCGTATGCCGTGTGGAGCGTGTCCGACGGGCGCGTCCGCACGTCCATGCTGCCGTTGGGCGGCGCTTTCAGTGCCGCGCAGACGTCGGCCACGGCCGCGCGCACTCCGCGCGTCGCGGGCGCAGGCGGCGGGAGCGTACTGCTGGCATGGCTCGACATCTCGGGGGCGCCGGTGCTGCGCACCGCCGAGTGGACACCCGCGGGCCTCGCGGCTGCCGCGTCCACGATCCTGCCGACGTCGGCGACGACGCTCGAGGACCTCGCGCTCGCCCCGTCCACGGCGGCCTCGGCGATCGTCACGGAGACGACGGGCACGGGCGCGGCCCAGCGCGCGGGCACCGACGTGCTGGAGCGGCCCGCGGCCGCCATGCCGTGGACCGTGCAGAACGTGCGTACCGGGCTCGCCGAGCCGGTGGGATCGCCCCGGCTCGCGATGGGCGCGCTGGGAGCGCTCGCGCTGTGGGTCGAGGGCAACGTGATCGTGGCCTCGGGCACCGACCACGGTCTGCCCCGGATCGACGCGCTTGCCAAGCCCCTCAAGATCGGCATCGGCGTGACCGGGCCGTTCTCGCTGCGCGCGAGCGACACCTGGTCGCCGATCGTCGACGTCACCTGGCGCTACGGCGACGGGACGACCGAGCACGGCACGAGCGTGCGACACGCCTACCTGCGCGCAGGGACCTTCCACGTGACGGTGCTCGTGCACGACGCGACGGGCAACGCCGCGCAGCGCGCCTTCATCGTCACGACGCTTCCGATCGCGCGTCCCCTCTCTGCACGAGCGACGACGCGCGGGCTGACTGTCGCGCTCGCCTGCCTGCCCTCCAACCCGAGCGTCACAGGCACGGTGGCAGCCGCCATCCCTGGCGCGAAGGCCGTGCCCTTCCGCTGCAAGGTCGGCGGTCAGGGCAGCGCGCTCGTCCCGGGCGCGGTGAAGCGCGGCCGGCGGGTCGTCGTACGCGTCACGGGCATCGACCTCGGCGGCCTGCCGCACGTGTCCGCCGTGACGCTTCCGGTTCGCTAGAGGTTCTCGCTCAACTGAGCGTGGCGTCTGCGGTGTGTGGAGCGAGCGAGTGCCGGCCGTCTCGCAGGGCAGACGGGACGCCTGTTCAAGAGCCGGGCGGTGCTCCTGCGAGGCCCCGCAGACGCTCGCGACCACGTTCGCGACAGCTCGGACTCATCCAGCGCGATGCGGGTCGCCGGAGGTCTGGCAAGGAGTCCGCGAAGCGCACGACCGCCAGACCGCAGGCGGTCCACACGCCCCAGACGCCGCGCTCACTGGAGTGAGAACCTCTCCAGCGCGACCATACTCCGCTTCGTGGAGCGCATCAGCGTGAGCGTGCCGGCGTCGTCGGCGAATCTCGGGCCGGGCTATGACTGTCTCGGAGTGGCACTGCCGCTGCGCAACTGGCTCGAGGTCCAGCTGCGGCCGGGGCCGCTGGAGGTGAGCGTGACCGGCGAGGGAGCCGAGACGCTACCCGCCGACGAGACGAACCTCGTCGTGCGCTCGTTCGCCCAGGTCTGGGACGGCCCGCTGGACGGCCTGGCGTTCCGGATGCAGAACTCCGTGCCGCTGCAGGCCGGCACGGGCTCCTCGAGCGCCGCCATCGTGGCGGGGCTCGCCGCATCGCTCGCATTGCAGGGCCGGCCGCACGGCATCGATGAGCTGATCGCGCTGGCAGCACCGCTCGAGGGCCACCCCGACAACGTCGCGGCGGCGATCGCCGGGGGCTTCACACTGGCGCTCGACGGAGAGGCACCGCTCCTGCGGCGGATCCCGCCGCCTCCTGGCCTCGCATTCGTCCTCGTTGTCCCCGATCACGCGCTCGGCACGACCGAATCGCGCAAGTCGCTCCGCCCCGAGGTGCCGCGTGCCGACGCGGTCTACAGCCTGCAGCGCACCGCGCTGCTCGTGCATGCGCTGGGCGCCGGCGACCTCGCGGCACTGCCGCGCGCCCTGGACGATCGCCTGCACCAGCCCGACCGCTCGCAGCTGACGCCGCTCTTCTGCCGCCTGCAGGAGCACCTGCACGAGCTCGGCGCCTACGGCTGCACGCTCTCGGGCGCGGGCCCCAGCACGCTCCTCTGGGTGGACGCCGATGAGGCCGGCGCCATCGCCCTGCGGGTCGCGGAGCAGATCTCCGACCTTGCGCTCGACGCGCGCGTGATCCCGCTGGCACCCGAGCCGTTCGGCGTCGTTGTCAGCTCTGAAAGTGCCTGAAGAGGGCGAGCGCGGCGGCTCCGAGCACCGCCGTGAGCAGCACGAGGTGCGCGCTCCCGGCGAACACGGTCGAGACCGGCGAGGCATCGAACAGCGCCGCGCCGAATGCGCGGGCGGCCGGCGTGAACGGCAGGAGCTCGGAGACGTCGGCCGCGAGCGGCGACACCTGGCGCGGCACGAGGCCGACGAGCACGATCGGCGTGACGAGCGCGACGCCGACCAGCGAGGAGGCCCGCAGGTCGCGCGCCGCGGCGCCGACCGCGCAGCCGAGAGCGCCGAAGGCCGCGCCCGCCGCCGCGAGCGGCACGAGTAGGAGCGGGATGCGAGCCCAGGCGGCCCCGGATGACGAGATCTCGGCCGCGACGCCGAAGCCGAGCGCGAGCAGCAACCCGAGCGCGCACCCGACGATTGCGCACAGGGCGATCTTCTCGGCAATCAGGAGCGCGGGCCGCACGCCCGAGCGCAAAAGGCGGGCGAGCACGTTCTCGTCGCGCTCGAGCGTGAGCACCGCGGCGCCGAGCAGCAGGGTCACGAACGCGAGCGAGATGCCCAGCCCGTAGCTCTGTACTTGCGATCCCAGCAGGTAGGAGCGGCCCGTCGTCGAGCGGTGGTCGAGGCCGATCGGGTGCGCGGTCGACGCGAGCGCCTGGTGGGCGAGGCCGAGGGCCGCCGCGGCCTGGTCCGAGAAGGCCGTGACGGAGTCGAGCTGCTTGCGCGCGGGGCTGTCGGACGGAAGTCCCGCCTCGACCGCCCGGATGCGCTTGCTCGTGGCCTGCAGCCCGAGCACGTGGTACCTCCGGCCGAGCGCTTGGGCCGTGCCACCGCTCACGAGCACGTCGAGGAAGTGGCTGTTGGAGCGGATGTACTCGGTCTGTACCTCGCTGTTGAGGGTGTAGACGAAGGCCTGGGTCTCGCGCAGGATGCGCTCTTCGTAGGCGTTGCGGTTCGTCAGCAGCACGACCTCGGGGCTCGCGATCAGCGACGACAGCTCCGCCACGAAGCCGCGCGGCACGATGATCACCGCGACCACGTCGCCGTCGTCGAGCGCCCTGCGGGCGCGTTCCTGCGTCATCTTCAGGAGCTGCACGCGCTTTCCCGCCTGGCGGACGATGCGCCCGAAGTCGAAGGAGCGGTCGCCGATGTGGACGACGTTCGGGATGTCGTCCTCGTTCACGAAGGCCACGCGGGGCTGGGCGCCCTGCCCTCCCAGGACGCCGCCCACGAGCAGCGAGAGCACGAGCGGGTAGACGACGAGCACCGCCAGTAGCGGGCGCGAGCGCGCGAGCAGCAGCAGGTCCTTGCGCAGGAGGAGCGCGAACCGGCTCACGCGCTGCTCCGCGCCCGCTCGACGAACGCGACGAATGCGCGCTCGTGGCTTCCCGTGGCGTCGACGGCGCCGGCCTCCTGCCAGAACGCCTCCTGCGGCCCCGCATAGGCGGAGCGGCCGTCGACCAGCACGAGCACCCGGTCGGCCGCGAGGCGCGCCTCCTCGACGTTCTGGGTCGCGAAGGCGAACGCGCCGCCCCGCTCGCCGACACGCTCGAGCATCGACCACAGCGCGAGCCGGTGGCCGGGATCGAGGGCCGCCGTCGGCTCGTCCAGCAGCACCACGCTCGGCCGGCCGAGCAGGCCGATGGCGACGTTGACGCGCTGGGCCTGCCCGAGCGAGAGGCGCTCGACGGGTAGATCGAGCGCATCGCCGAGCGCGACCGCGACCGCCAGATCGGCCAGCTCGGCCTCCGGCTCGGGCACGCGCGCAAGCCGCGCAAAGAGCTCGAGATTCTCGCGCGCGCTGAGGCGGCGGTAGAGCGCAGGGCGCTGCGGGACGACGCCGATCTCCTGCAAGTCGGGCCGCTGCACGCTGCCCTCGCTCGGCTCGGCCGAGCCGGCCAGCAGTGAGAGCAGCGTCGTCTTGCCCGCGCCGTTCGGGCCCAGCAGCGCGAGGCGATCGCCGGCCGCGAGCGCGAGGTCGATCGGGCCGAGGACCTGCCTCTCTCCGAACCGCTTCACCAACCCCGCGCAGGCGATCAGCGGGGCACTCGCACTCACGCGGGCGGGGGCGGTTCGGGCTCGATACGGACGGGCACCGTGACCTCGAGGCCGGCGCCTGCGTAACCGGCGGTGGGCCAGGGCTCGAAGCGGATGCGCCGGCGCAGGAAGATCACGATCTCACGGCCCATGGCGAGCAGGGGCAGCGCAAGGATCGCGCCGACGATGCCGTACAGCTCCACTCCGGCGACGAGCGCGAAGATCACGAGCAGCGGGTGGGCGCCGAGCGCCTGGCCCATCACGCGCGGGACGACGACGTGGCCCTCGAGCTGATGGATACCGACGTAGAAGAGCCCCACCCAGAGCGCCGTCGCGGGCGAGTGGAGGGCCGCCAGCGCGAGCGCGGGCAGCGCGCCCAGAATCGGCCCGATGTACGGGATGACCTCGGTCACCATCGCCCACAGAGCGAGGATCAGAGCGTACTGGTCGCCGTCGGGCCAGATGCCGGTCAGCGAGAGGATGTAGATACCGAGCCCCGTGCTCGCGCCGATCACGAACGAGACCGTCAGCTGGCCACGGATATAGCGGATCAGGCCTTTCTGGACCTGCTCGCCCAGCCGAATGCCGTCGGGCCCTGGCGGGAACAGCCGGTCGACCCCTCGCGAGATGCGGGGGCCGTCGAGTAACAGATAGATCGATATGACGATGGTCAGTAACAGCTCGATCAGGCCCTGCACCACCCGGCTCGCGACCTGCTGGCCGATGTCGACGGCGCGCTTCGCATAATCGCCCACGCCCTGCTTCTGGATGTTCTGGACGAGGCGGCTGCCGATGTCCTTGACGTGTACCCGGCCCAGGCCGCGCGCGTCGAGCCACTGCTGGAAACGGTCGACGCGACGCTCGGCCGAGGACTCCTTCTGGCCCGGCTGCTTCTTGAATTCCTTCGAGATCGTGTCGCTCGCCGAGACCACCTGGTTAACGGCAGCCACGCCCGCCAGCCCGACCGCACCGACGATCGCGGTCGCCAGCGAGACGTACACGACCAGCACCGCGAGGCCGCGGGGCAGGCGCAGCGAGGCCAGCGCCGAGACCAGCGGATTGAGCAGCATCGCGATGATCCCGGAGATCAGGAACACGAACAGCGCGTGCTTGACGGCACCGGCGAAGATCCAGCCGAAGAACAGCACGGACGGGAGCGCCACGAGCTGGATCCAACGCGGGATGACCACCAGCGCACCGTTCGGCGGAGGCGTTTTTGGGCTGGGAGCCGGTTCCGGTGCTTGCTGATCCGACAGTGTGTTCTCCTAGTGTTGCCTCGACACCACGAGGCACATGCTGTACCTTCTATTGGATGGCCGCGACTGCCCAAGGCCGACCCCTGCCCGCACGTCGGCCCGGCTCCCGCCGGGCCCAGCGAGCGCGCATCCGGCGCCGGCGGCTCGGACTGCTGGCCGCGCTGCTTGCAGCGGCAGCCATCGGTCTCTCGATGACGTTCGCCAGCGGTCCGACGGCTCCTGCCGCATCGCGGCCGCTCTCGGATCAGGCCGTGCTGGCCGGCCAGCCCGCCCCGCAAACCCTTGCCGTGCGCGGATCGCTGCAGCTCATGGTGCCGATCAGCCAGAAGGTCATCACCGGCGTCGTCTTCCACCGCTACCAGGGATCCGACGCGGTCTCGCTGACCCCGGTCGGCCACCAGCGCAACGCCGGCCTGCTGACGCGCATGTGGAACGGCGTGTTCGGCGATGACGGCGGCGGCATGGGCTACAACGTCGACTCGGGCTCGACGCAGGGCGTCGACGTCGGAGCGCCCGCGGGCACGGCCATCTACTCGCCCACCGACGGCCAGGTCGTCTCCATCACGCCCTACGTGCTCAACGGCGACGCCACGCGCTTCGGGCAGGAGATCGCGATCAGCCCGTCCTCGGATCCCTCCCTCGTCGTCAAGGTCGCACCCGTCGCACCCACGCTCGGCCCGCTTGGCAAGCCCACGCTCCGCGTGGGCGAGCAGGTCAGCGGAGGCCGCACGCAACTCGGCGCCGTCGTCGACGTGACGAGCGCGAGCCAGCCGGTGCTGGCCCACTACGTCTCGGATGCCGGGAACGGCGCGAGCATGCGCGTCGAGCCGGCCACCGCTCCGGCGATGCCGTAGAAGGACGTGGTGGCCGCCATGCGGCTGCTGTTCATCGCGGACATCTTCGGCCGGCCCGGTCGCGAGGCAGTCGAGTCGCTCGTGCCGCGGCTGCGCGAGGAGCTCGAGCTCGATCTCGTGGTCGCCAACGGCGAGAACGCGGCCGACGGCGCGGGCATCACCGACCGGCTGGCGGACCGCATCCTCGCGAGTGGCGTCGACTGCATCACACTCGGCAACCACACGTGGCACCAGCGCGGCTTCGGCGAGTATCTCGACCGCGAGCCGCGCATCGTGCGGCCGGCCAACTACCTCTCGACCAATCCCGGGCGGGGATCGACCGTGGTCGAGGCGCGCGGCGGCACCCCCGTGGCCGTCGTCAACCTGATGGGGCGGCTATTCGTCCATCCCGAGCCGGCCCGCAGCCCGTTCGAGCAGGCCGCGGGGATCGTCGCGGCAGCGAAGGACCAGGCGCCGGTGGTGCTCGTGGACTTCCATGCCGAGGCGACCAGCGAGAAGGTCGCGATGGGCCGCCACCTGGCCGGTCGCGTGACGGCGGTGCTGGGCACGCACACCCACGTGCAGACCAACGATGCCTCGCTCTGGGACGGCACCGCCTACCTCACCGACTGCGGCATGACCGGGCCGCACGACTCCGTGATCGGCGTCCGCACCGAGATCGCGCTGCGGCGCTTCCTGACGCAGTTGCCTGCCCGCTCCGAGCCGGCGCTCGGAGACGTGCGGCTCGAGGGCGCGCTCGTCGAATGCGACCCCAAGACCGGCCGCGCCACGCGAATCGAGACGTTCCGGCGGCAGGCGTGAGGCGGGCCGCACTTGTGCTGCCGGCCGCGCTGGCGTGCGTTCTGGCGGCCGGGCCGGCGCCTGGGCCGGCGTCGGCCTCGCAGGGGCGGGAGATCGCGGTGATCGTGCACCTGCGCACGTCCTCGGGGCTGCCGCGCGCTGCGGCCTCGGGCCGGCTCGCAGCACTTCTGCGGGAGCGCGCACGCCGCGACCAGGGCGCGCTGCTGCGCGTGCTGCGCACCGCCGTGCGCAGCGGGCAGGCGAGCGCGGTGCAATCGCTCTGGATCGACGACTCCATCGCGCTCCACGCCCGCCCGGGGCTCATCGCACAGCTGCGGCGCCGCGCCGATGTGCGCTCCATCGAACCGGACCGCCCGCTGCGAATCGAGCCCACCGCGCTCGCGCTGGCGGATGCGGGCGCGCCCTCGGCGAGCGTGACAGCCACCGGAGCCCCCACGCTCTGGGCCCAGGGCCAGACCGGACGCGGGGTGGTCGTTGCGGTGCTCGACACAGGCGTGATGGCCGGCTTCCCGCAGTTGGCCGGCGGGCCCGGCTCCTGGTTCGACCCCTACGAGCAGCACAAGACCCCGTACGACGAGGACGCGCGCGGCCACGGCACCGAGGTCGCCGAGATCGTGGCCTCCATGGCCCCGGACGTCCGCGTGATCGCCGCACGCGTGTTCAGCGACGGCGGGCGGAGTACGACGAGCGCGGTGCACCGCGTGTTCGAGTGGGTGCTCGATCCCGACGGCAACCCCAAGACGGACGACGCCCCGAGTGTCGTCAACGGCTCCTGGGACGACGGCGAGCCGGGCCGCTGCCAGACCGAGTTCGACTCGGACATCGCAGCGCTGCGCGCCGCCGGCATCGTGCCCGTGTTCGCTGCGGGCAACGCCGGGCCGGCGGCCGCGACCGGCGCGAGCCCCGCGTCTGCGCCGAGCGCGGTCGCCGTGGGGAGCGTCTCGGGCACCGACGTGGTCTCCCCGTTCTCGGGGCGCGGACCGTCGCCCTGCGGCAATGCCGTCTACCCCACGCTCGCGGCCTACGGCGAGGGGATCGCCATCGAGAGCCCTGCGGGCTCTGCGGTCGTGTCGGGCACGTCGTTCGCCGCGCCGCAGGTCACGGGCGCCGTGGCACTGCTCGCCGGCATGTACCCGGGAGCGACCCCCGACGCCATCGTGGAGGCGCTCGTGCGCGGAGCGCGCGACGTCGGGACGCCGGGGGCCGACGGCGAGACGGGCGCCGGCGTCCTGAACGTCGCCCAGGCCGCAGCCCTGCTTTCCGGTGCCGACCACGCAGGCCCGCGCATGACCGTCAATGCGCGCTGGTCGCACGATGCTGCCCATCCCGGGCTCGTGCTCACGGGTCGCGCGCACGAGCGCGGCGGCGGGACGAGCGCGGGCGTCTCGGCGCTGGCCTTCATCGGGCTGCGCGGCGTGCCCGTCGCGCCCTTCGCCCTCAGGGCGACGCCGCTGGGCGGCACCGAGTCCAGGTTCGCCGGCTCGCTGGTCCCGCGTCAGGTGCGCCGGCTCGAGGACGGGCGCCATCACCTGTTCGTGCGCGCGCGCGACGCGGCGGGAAACTGGGGACCCGTGCGCATGGTCGCGCTGCCCATCGACCGGCTACCGCCGAGCGTGCGCGCGTCGGGCTCGCGCCGGGGCGGCGTCGTCGACACGACGCTGCTGGTGCGCGAGCCCGACTCGGGCCTCGCGTCGTTGCGCTATCGCGTCGAGATCGGCGGCAAGGCCGGGCGCTGGCATACGCTCCGGCCCTCCTCGCAGGTACGTGTGAGACTCCACTCGCCCCCCGGCCGCCGGGCGATCCTCCGGGTGCGGGCCGAGGACGTCGCGGGCAACGAGACGCGCTCGGGGTTCACGATCCCGCGCTGAGCAGCTCACCTGTGCGTGCCCTGACCCTGACGTGTGCAGGGCCCGCCGTCACTGGTAGGCGTGGATCACCGCGTGGCCCTTGCCGCGGGCGATCAGGCGGCGGTTGACCGGATAGGCCGCTGCTCCGGCCAGCAGGAGCGCGATGACCAGGCTCCCCCAGAAGAGCGGGTCGGTCAGGCCTGCGTCGAGAGCGCCGGGGATCACGAGCACGATCAGCGTGTCGACGATCTCCATGGTCGCGATCGAGAGCGTGTCGGAGGCGAAGGCGAGCGGCGCGACACGGCGGACCGGCAGCCCCGAGCGCAGCAGGGGCATGCTCGTGAGCCCGTAGCCGAAAACGAACGCGAGCAGGATCGAGGCCACGATCGTGGCGCCATTGCTCCAGCCCAGCGCCGTGCCGAGCGCCATCCCGGCCACCTCGCCGATCGCACAGCCCGTCAGGCAGTGCACCGTCGCGCTGAAGGCCAGCGCGTTCAGCGACTGGGCCGCATGCTCGTGCCCGCGGTGCGACTCCATGGCCCTAGCTGCGCCCCATCAGCCGGGCCACCGCGGCCATCATCTCGCCGGTCTTCTCGGCGCGCACGGCGGGATCCTCGGGCCCGATCACGCAGTGCGCGGCGTGCTGCTCGAGCAGGCTCAGGCCGACCTTGTCGAGCGCCGCCTGGATCGCGCTGATCTGGGTCAGGATGTCGATGCAGTAGCGCTCGTCCTCGACCATGCGCTCGATGCCCCGCACCTGGCCCTCGATGCGCTTCAGGCGCGCGGACAGCGCATCCTTGTCGGCGATGTAGCCGGGATCCGTCTGCTTGCTTGTCATGTGACCTCGCGGAGTGGCTGGAAGCGGCGAAGCCGCAGGGAGTTGGCGACGACGAAGAGACTCGAGCCGGCCATCGCGGCGCCGGCGATCAGCGGGTTGAGATAGCCGGCGGCCGCGAGCGGCAGGGCCGCGACGTTGTAGCCGAAAGCCCAGAAGAGGTTGCCCTTGATCGTGCCAAGCGTGCGCCGCGAGAGGCGGATGGCTTCGGCACTCGCGAGCAGATCGCCGGAGACGAGCGTGATGTCCGAGGCCTCGATCGCAACGTCGGTGCCCGTGCCGATGGCCAGGCCGAGGTCTGCCTGGGCGAGGGCCGGCGCGTCGTTGACGCCGTCGCCGACCATCGCGACCACGCGCCCCTCGCGCTGGAGGCGGCTGATCACGGCGGCCTTGTCGGCAGGGAGCACGTCGGCGATGACCTCGTCGATGCCGACTTCGGCGGCAACGGCCGCGGCAGTCGCCTCGTTGTCGCCGGTCAGCAGCACCGGGCGGAGGCCGAGCGCCGTGAGAGCCCTGACCGCGGCGGCGCTGGACGGTTTGGCGGTGTCCGCCACCACGAGCAGCCCGCGCACCTCTCCGTCCCAGCCGGCGGCGATGACCGTCTGGCCCTGCGCCTGAGCCGCTGCGCGCGCCCGGTCGAGCTCCGGGCCGAGGTGCTGACCCCAATCGGCGAGCAAGCTCGGGCGACCGGCGACGACGGCGTGGCCGTCCACGACGCCCTCGACGCCGAGGCCCTCGCGGTTCTGGAACGACTCGACCGCGGGGAGCTCGCCGAGCTCCTGCTGGGCCGCATTCGCGATCGCACGGGCGATGGGGTGCTCCGAGGCGTGCTCGAGCGCGCCGACGAGCCGCAGCAGCTCCCTGCGATCACCTGCAGCGGCGAGGATGATGTCGCGCAGCTGCATCCGCCCGGTGGTCACCGTGCCGGTCTTGTCGAGCACGATCGTGTCCACGCGCCTGGTCGACTCGAGCACCTCGGGCCCCTTGATCAGGATGCCGAGCTGCGCCCCGCGCCCGGTGCCGACGAGCAGCGCTGTCGGCGTCGCGAGTCCGAGCGCGCATGGGCACGCGATGATCAGCACGGCCACTGCAGTCGTGATCGCGAAAGCGGCACTCGCGCCGCCGGCGAGCCAGAAGCCGAGCACCGCCACGGCCAGGCCGATGACGATGGGCACGAAGATCGCCGATACGCGATCGGCGAGCCGCTGAACGGGCGCCTTGCCGGTCTGGGCCTCGGTCACGAGGCGACCGATCTGCGCCAGCGCGGTATCGGCGCCGACCTTCGTGGCACGCACGACGAGACGGCCGCCGGCGTTCACGGTCGCCCCGACGACGTCGTCACCCGGGCCCTTCTCGACCGGCACCGACTCGCCCGTCAGGAGCGCCTGGTCGACCGCCGAGGAGCCTTCCTCGACGATGCCGTCGGTGGCCACCTTCTCGCCGGGTCGCACGACGAAGCGGTCACCGGCCTGGAGCTCGCCGATCGGGACGCGGCGCTCCTCTCCGTCGGGGTCGAGCACCGCGACATCCTTGGCACCGAGCTCGAGCAGCGCTTTGAGGGCGGCGCCCGAGCTGCGCTTGGCGCGCGCCTCGAAGTACCGGCCGGTCAGGATCAGGGTGGTGACGACCGAGGCCACCTCGAGATAGATCGTGTCGCTGGCGGCGTCGCGCGGCGTGATCAGCTGAAACGGCATTCGCATGGCGGGTAGGCCGGCATCCAGGAAGAACAGCGAGGCGACCGACCAGCCCCAGGCCGCCAGCGTGCCGACCGAGATCAGCGTGTCCATGGTCGCAGCACCATGGCGGAGGTTCTGCCAGGCGGCCTTGTGAAATGGCCAGCCTGCCCAGAGCACGACGGGCGTTGCGAGCTGGAGCGAGAGCCACTGCCAGAAGTCGAACTGCAGCGCGGGGATCATCGCCAGTGCGAGCACCGGTGCGGACAGGACGACGGAGAAGATCAGCCGCTGGCGCAGCGCACGGGTGGGGTCATCGGCCGGAGTGCCGGCTGCGGGCCGGTCCGCGGAGGGCAGTCGCGCGGCGTAGCCTGCTCGCTCGACGGCGGCGACGAGCTCGCCGGGCGTCACACGCTCGGCGTCGAAGCGCACGCTCGCGTGCTCTGTGGCGTAGTTGACCGTGGCCGTGACGCCCTCGAGGTTGTTGAGCTTGCGCTCGATGCGGTTCGCGCACGAGGCGCACGTCATGCCTTCGATCGGCAGGTCGAGTCGCTGCGGGCTCGCGCTCACGGCGCCACCTCGACCGTGAAGGCCGTCGTGCGCACGACATCGGCGATCTGGAACTGCAGGAAGAGGCGGTAGGAGCCGGCCGACGGGAACTCGGCCGCGAACGGGATCGCGTTCGCCGCGTCCCGATGGCTTTCGGGGTGGACGTGCAGGTAGGCGAGGTCGCCCTGGCGTAGCGCGACGAGATGCCCGCGCGCCCCCAGGTACCGTTCGAGCGCGTGCACCGGCCGGCCGTGACGGCTGACGGTGAATCGCAGCTGCGCCTCGTGGCCGGCGCGAACGACCGGCGACGCGAGCTGCACGTCGTAGCCGTCGGCGCTTGCGACCGGCGAGGCGGCGGGCAGGGCGGTGGGCCGGAAGCTCCCGGGAACGAGCAGGTCTCCGGCCAGCACGTGCTTGTCGCAGCGCAGCTGGAAGTCGGCGAAGACGCGGTAGGCGCCGGGCTCGCTGACCCGCAGGGGCACGCTCCAGGTGCCGTTGGCAGACATCCTGGGGTGCAGATGCTGGTAGCCAGTCAGGTCGCGCCGGACGACGATCAGGTGAAGGCGGCGCTGTGCCTCGATCTGGTAGCCGCTGCGGAGCGGCGCGCCGTCGCTGCCGAGCACGCGGAAGCGCAGCAGCTGCCGGGCGCCGGGGCTCGCGGCAAAGCTGGCCGGCGCGATCGTCGTGCCGTCCTGGGTGACCGACAGCCCGAGCGTCTCGTGGCTCATCCCGTGCATCGACCCGCAGACTGCCGCCGGCTGGCCAGGGTGAACTGCCGCCCCCACTGCGGCGGCGACGCCGAACACCAGCGCGAGCGCTGCGGCAAAGAGGCCGAGGCGGACCGGCACGCGGTCGAGGTAGCGAGGATTCGATCGCACGACGCGGACAGTACCATACCCCCCTAGGGTATTCAACTGCGACGCAACAGCGCCGCCCGAGCGCCTGCTACGCCTTCCCCGAGGGCAGCACCAGAGCGAGCACGGCGAAGGGGAACGCCCACGGCAGGTAGAGGTACGACCAGTGCGTGAGCACGAGCTCGAAGCCCAGCACGAGCGCCCCCGAGAGCGCCGCCAGCCGCACGGCGTCCAGCCGCCGAGGGCGGAAGGCGAGCAGCACGGCGCACGTCACGAGCAATGCCTCCAGGGCCGTCTGCAGCCCGCTGAGATCGGGGAACCCCGGGAGGTAGACGTTCCAGTCCCAGATCGAGAACGGCGAGGAGCGGCCGAGCTGGAACCCGGCCGTGCGGTCCCAGAACAGGCGGAAGCCGTGCAGGCCCCCACCGCCGAGCAGGACCAGCACCCCGGCCAGCGCCGTCCCGAGCGCGAGGCCCGCGGCGCCGCGCAGGAACGACCGTCGGGCCGGCTCGCCCTCGCCGCGTGGATAGCGGCTCCAGAGCGGCCAGAGCAGGAACGGCGCGAACTTCGTCCAGGACGCCAGCGCCAGCAACGTGCCGCGCCGTATCGGTGAGAGCGCGAAGGCGAACCCCCAGATCGCGAACGCCGCCACGATCATGTCGTTCGTGTTCGCCTGCAGCGCGTAGCCCGTGAAGGGATACGCCAGCCAGGCCAGGGCGCAGAGCGCCGCCATCCTCATCCGTCCGAAGCGCCAGCCCACCGCCGCCATGCCCGCGGCGCAGGCCAGGTCGAAGATGGAGGAGGTGCCGTGCGACGACGGCAGGTCGTCCCAGCGACCGGTCCAGCCCGTGACCGCGACGGCAGGCACGTACGCGGCGTAGTTGACCGGACCGTAGGTGTCGCCGTTCGCCACCGGCGACTCGCAGCGGCCGTCCTCTTTGGCCTGGCGATAGGCGCTGGACGTGCCATCGCTGTTGCGCACGCCGCAGGCCACCCCGCTCGCGTCCGGGAAGTTGCCGTAGGGCAGTTGGCCCCGCAGGATCCTGTCGGCGCCGACGGTGCCGGCGTAGCCCACGTCGATCACCGTCGCGTCGAACGCGTTCAGGCCCAGCCGGAAGCCGATCAGGAACACCGCCAGCGCCGCCAGCGCCCAGGCAGGCAGGCGGCCCGTGCTGGCCTCGCGCGGTCGCGCCCGCAGCCCGATCCAGGTCAGCCGCGCGATCAGGTAGACCATCGGCGGATACTGCAGCGGCACCGCCCAGAACACGAGGCCGCGCTCGAAGTACCAGAGCGAGACCGAGAACGAGAGCAGGGCGACGAGGTCGAGCGTCCGCAGCGTCCAGATGCGCCGCCAGTCCACGAGCGCGAGCAGGAAGACGGCACAGAAGGCGAGCCAGAGGCGCGTGTCGTTGAGCTTGCGCCCGAACCAGCCCTTGTAGCCGCGCGCCATCGTCCAGCTCACCTGCGGCCCGGTCCAGGCGTGCAGTACCTTCCCGGTGCGGTCGTCGACGTCGATCTGCGCGATCTCGCCGTAGCGCCGGCCGGCGTTGACGTGCACTGTCCAGGTGTGGAACGTGGGGTCGTAGGTCGCGTACGCCGTGTGCGCCGGATAGCGCCGCACCCAGTCGGCGACCTTGGGATCGTGCATCGCGATGCGGATCACCGCCGTGTCCTCGAGGCGCTTGATGGCCGAGGTCGGCGAGTGCCCGGTGACCGCACCGCTCCTGCGATCGACGAGCCAGCTCGCGAGTGGCGTGCGCGGGAGGGCCTGCCGCGCGATCACGAGCCAGTCGCCTCCCGCCGGCTGTGCGCCGAACGTCGCGCCGGGATGCGTGAGCAGCAGCGTGCGGGCGGCCGGCTGGCGCTTGACGATCGCGACGGCCTGCTCCGGGGATACCGCCGCGCGCGCCACCGCCGGCGCGGCCACGAGGACGAGGAGCGCGGCCAGGACGGCGGCTCGCCTCATGGGCGCTAGCGGAATGACCAGTGCTTGTTGCCGAGGAACGAGATCGGCACGACCAGCGAGACGGCCAGCATCTCCCCGGGGATCTTGGGCAGCCCGGCCCGCACGAACAACTCGAGCAGCACGAAGCCGGCGACGGCCGCGAGCAGGCTGATCGCGAAGAAGCGCGCTCCCTGCATCGCCATGTGGCTGTCGTCCTTCTGGTGCCGGAACGTCCACACCCGGTTCCAGAAGAAGTTGTTGGTGACGGCGACACAGAACGCGAACACGTAGGCCAGGCGGTAGTGCACGCCGAGCACCTCGAGGGAGAACGCGAACACGCCGACGTTGATCACGAAGCCCGTCGCTCCGACCAGGCCGAACTTGACCAGTTGCCGGAACGTGCGATGCCCGAGCAGGCCCGCGGCGAAGCGGGGCGATGTTTCGGGTGCCTGCATCAGCGGAGGATCCGCAATCCCTGGTAGCGCTCGCCGCCGCGGCGGCGGGTGCGCAGCGCCAGGAAGATCGCGACGAGCGCGAGCGGATACCCCACGAACGGGACGAGCGCGGCCGCGGCGACGATCAGCGCGGCCACCGCGGCAATCAGGGCCGCCGCGGGCCGCGAGCCCGCGCGCGCAGCGCTCTCGGCCAGCGGCACGGCCGCCACGGCCATCACGGCCGCGCCCGCGGCGCCGATCGGTATGCCGGCCCAGGCAAGGTCGTCGTGCAGCCAGAACTCGCAGGCCGAGGCACCCGCCGCGATCCGCAGCAGCATGCGAATGCTCTGCGGCAGCCAGACGTCGACGGCGGCGACGATGAGGGCCGGCACTCCGAGCGCGCCGAGTGCGCGCGCGTCGACACCAGGCCAGAACAGGGGCACGAGCAATGCGATCGTCGAGAGCCCGCAGGCGACGCCGAAGCCCAGCCCCTGCCCGATCGTGATGGCAAGGTCCATGCCGGTCTGAGTCTACCGGCGCGGCGCGCCGGGCTCGCCGGGAGCGACCCGCCCGATCGCCGCGAGCGCGTCCTCCAGCCCGGTCAGATCGGCGATCACCGCATCGGCGCCGGTGAGCGCCGAAGCCGTGTGCGTTGTGGTGATGCCGATCACCGCCATGCCCGCGGCGCGCGCGGCCTGGATGCCGGCGGGTGCGTCCTCGCAGACCACGCAGTCGCCCGGATCGGTCCCGAGCAGTCTGGCGCCGGCGAGGTAGCCCTCGGGATCGGGCTTGCCGGCTGCGACCTCGTCGCCGCACACCATGACGGGTGGCACCGGCAGGCCCACGGCGCGCAGGCGGCCCTCCGCGAGCGTGCGATGACCCGATGTGACGATGCCCCAGCCGCCGTCGGGGAGGCGGGAGAGCAGCTCGCGCGCGCCCTGCACGAGCACGAGGCCCTCCGTGTCGTCCTGCTCGGCCGCGTCGAGCAGCGCCGCCTCGGCTTCTGCGTCCACGCCAGGCGCGACGGCGCGGATGACGTCGACGCTGCGCACGCCGTGCAGGATCGCGAGCACGGACGGGAAGTCGAGCCCGAGGCGGTCGCAGAGCACGCGCCATTGCCGCTCGACCACGGCGCGCGAGTCGACGAGCGTGCCGTCGAGGTCGAAGAGCAGGGTCGTCATACGAGGATGCGGGCCGCGTCGCGGGCGACCCCGAAGACGGCCTCCTCGACGTCGCCGAGATCGTCGCCGTCGACGTGCATCGGCAGCGGCCGGCTGCACACGACGCGCACGTCGTCCACGTCGTGGAGGTAGGCGAGCAGCCGGTCGCTGCGGCGAGCCTGGCTGCCGGTCACGAGCAACTGCGTCGCATAGCGCGGGAGGTGGCGCCGGCGCATGTCGCTTGGCACGACCACGTCGAGCCCGCCCTCGAACGTGGCCCGCGGTGCGAGCTTGAGCGCGAAGGGGCCGAGATAGCTCCAGGGATGGACGTTTGCGGCGAACACGCTGACCCCGCGCGCCACCACGGCGCCGTCGAGGCAGACCTCGAGCAGCGGCTCGCGGAAGTCGCCACGCAGCAGCGTGCGCATGATCTGCGCCGCGAAGTAGGCGTCCCCCGGCCGCCGTCCCCTGGCCCGGCCCGCGCCGTCCACGAGCCGCACCACCTGCGCATCTGCGCCGACCCCCGCCGCGAAGGCAAAGCTCCTGCCGTTGACGATCCCCAGGTTGATACGGCGCTCGCGTCCACTGACCAGAGCGTCGGCCACGATGCGAGCCGCCGGGCCAACGTGTCTGGGCATGCCCAGCGCGCGCGGCAGGACACTCGTGCCGCCGGCCGGCAGGACACCCACCGGTAGCGCGTCGCCGACGCCATTGAGCACCTCGTTGGCGGTGCCGTCGCCGCCCATCGAGGCGACGGCGTCGAAGCCGAGCCCGACCGCCTCTCGCGCGAGCTCGGTCGCATGGTCGCGCCGCTTCGTCTCGACCAGCTCGACGTCGCACTGCAGCTCGAGCGCAGTCCGGACAACCCGCACAGAGCGCTCCCGCACACCGGAGGCGACGGGATTGACGATCAGTCGCAGGCGGGGGCGCGCCACCGCGTCAGCGTCCCTCGAAGCGCGGCGCGCGCTTCTCGAGGAACGCGGCGATGCCCTCGGCGTGATCGCTCGAGCTCACGGCCGAAGCCTGCAATTGTGCTTCCAGCTCCATGGCATCCGCCAACGAGCTCTGCTCGGCGGCCCGCAGCAGGCGTTTGGTCCAGCCGAGCGCGAGCGTCGGGCGCGCTGCCAGCTCGGCTGCCAGCTCCTGCGCCGCCGGCAGCACCTCGTCGCGAGGCAGCACGCGCTGCACGAGCCCGAGCTCGAGCGCCTCGGCGGCGCCGACCCGCCGGCCGGTCGCGGCCAGCTCGAACGCGCGGGCGTAACCCACGGTGCGCGGCAGCAGCCAGGAGCCGCCGCAGTCCGGGACGAGGCCGATGTTCGAGAAGGCCAGCATGAGCACCGCGTCCTCGGCCAGATAGCGAAGGTCGCAGGCGAGTGCGATCGAGAGACCCGCTCCCGCGGCAGCGCCGTTGAGCGCGGCGATGACCGGCTTCGGCATGCCGACGAGCGCCTGCATGACCGGGATGTAGCTCTCCCGGATCATCACATCGACGTCCGCGAGCGCGTCAGGCTCGCGCAGATCCTGTCCCGCGCAGAATGCGCGGCCGGCACCGGTCAGCACGACGCAGCGCACGCCCGCGTCGTCCGACAGCCCGCGGAGCTCGCGCAGCAGCGCCTTGCGCGAGTCGCGCGTCTGCGCATTGAGCGACTCGGGGCGGTCGAGAGTGATCGTGGCGACGCCGCCGTCGCGCTCGACGCGATGCGTGGCCTCGGAGCTCACGAGCCGTGACTCCAGACGGGCGCGCGCCGCTCGACGAAGGCGTCCATGCCCTCACGGGCGTCCTCGCTCGCAAAGGCCAGGGCGAACAGGCGGCGCTCCTCGGCGAGGCCGGCCTCGAGCGGCGTCTCGAACGCGGCCTGCACGGCCTCGCGCGCCAGGCGAACGGCCAGCGCCGGCCGCTGCGCGATGCGCCGGCCGAGCGCCATGGCCTCGCGCTCCAGCGCCTCGGGCGCCGTCACGCGCGAGCAGATACCGGCCTGGAGCGCCTCGCGGGCACTCAGCGTCCGCCCGCCGAGGATCATCTCCAGCGCGAGCGAGCGCCCTGCGATGCGTGGCAGCCGTTGCGTCCCGCCCGCTCCCGGGATCAGCCCGAGACCGGTCTCGGGCAGGCCGAAGCGCGCGTCCTCGGCCGCCAGCACGATGTCGCAGGCGAGCGCGAGCTCGCAGCCGCCACCCAGGCACCAGCCATGCACGGCCGCGATCACGGGGAGCCGCGAGGAGCGCAGACGCGCCCAGCGCTCGGCACGCCCCGACGCCAGCACATCGTGTGCCGAGAGCGCGCGCAAGCCTGCGACATCGGCGCCCGCGGCGAATGCCCGGCCGGACCCGCAGAGCACGACGCAGCGGACATCCGGCGACTCCTCGGCCTCGTCGAGCGCCGCGCAAAGCGCCTCGAGCAGCGCGTCCGAGAGCGCGTTCAGCGCCTCGGGCCGGTTCAGGCGCAGCAGTGCGACGGGGCCCTGACGCTCGCTCTGGACGATCTCGCTCATGCGGCTTGGCTGGATGCCCCGGATGGGTAGAGGGAAACGCGCTTGGAGAGTACGCTTGAGAGCATATGCGGCGCATGCTTGCCACGTCGTTCTCCCTCGCGGCGGCTGTCTGCGCATTCACCGCCGTGCCTCAGGCAGCCGGTGCCAAGACGCCCCTCACGCTCACCAAGGTGCACGCCGACTGGTTCGGCAGCTCGCACCGGATCTTCGTCGACGCGACCTGGACGCCCAAGCGCTTCGAGACCCAGGTGGTGGTCAAGATCAGCGTCAACGGCGACAGCCTGCGCACGCTGCGCGTGACGAACTGGATCATCGGCCGCAAGGTCTTCAAGCTGACCGTGCCCGCGTCGGTCGCCAAGGGAAGCACGGCGCGCATCGAGGTGCGTGTGCACTCCGAGGCCGGCGACGACAAGCGCGCGGTCTCGCTCGACCTCCCCTGACCCGCGCGCCCTACTCGGAGCGCCGGACCCCCGCGACCGGGAAGCCGGCGCCCTCCAGCGCGGCCTGCACGCGGTCATGCGCCGCGGAATCGTCCACCCGCACGCTGATCTCGCCCATCAGGTTGGCGTCTGCGGCCTGCAGGCCCTCGACTCCCGTCAGCGCCGCAGCGATCTTCTCGATGCAGCGCGGGCAGTGCACGCCCTCGACCTCGAAAACCTCGCTCATCACGCCGCAAGCGTACCGGGCGCCTGTGGAACGCCCGGTACGCCTGGAAGCCTGTGGCTTCTACGGCGGATCAGCAGCCGGATTGGAGCGGCTGCCGCTGGGCCGGCATCGAGCCCACTGTGAGCGAGACGGTGCGCTTGCTGCCGTCGCCGCCCGTGACCGAGAGGTTGATCTTGTCGCCGGCGGCGTAGCCGGAGATTCGCTGCTGCAGATCGTCGAGCGTGTTGACGGCGTGGCCCTGGATGGCCGTGATCACGTCGCCGCCGACGCAGTAGGACTGGCCGTTGACGTCGAGCGACTGCGAGCCGCCCTTGAGGCCGGCTGCAGCCGCAGGCGAGCCCTTGGCCACGCCTGCGATCAGGAGGCCTGCGGCGGGCACCTTGCTGTTGGCGGCCGCGACCGATGCGTTGAGCGCGTCGACGCGGATGCCGAGGTAGGGGTGCGAGGCGGGCTTGCCCGATTCGAGGTTGCTGAGTGCGCGCTTGGCGAGGTCGATCGGGATGGCGAAGCCCACGCCGGCGTTGGCGTTCGTGCCACTGATCTGCGGGTCGGCGATCTGCGCGTTGATGGCGATCACCTCTCCGTGACGATCGATCAGCGGGCCGCCCGAGTTGCCGTGGTTGATGGCGGCATCGGTCTGGATCGCGCCAGGGATGAACTTGTTGCTGCCCGAAGGGGAGGAGATGAGCCGGTTCTTGGCCGAGACGATGCCCGCGGTGACGGTCTGGGCGTACCCGAACGGGTTGCCGATCGCGACCACGGGATCGCCGACCTGGACGGTGTTGACCGTGCCGAGCTTGAGCGGGTGGAGCTCGCTGTCCGGCACGTCCACCTTGATCACGGCGAGGTCATAGAGCGAATCGCGCCCGAGCACGGAGGCCTTGGCCGTCACACCGTCCTCGAAGGCGACGACCACGGAGGTGGCGCCCTCGACGACGTGTGCGTTCGTGAGGATCCGGCCCTGTTTGTCGATCACGAAGCCCGAGCCCTGTGCGGTCTCCTGCTGGGACTGGCCGGGCCCGAAGGGGTTGAAGTCGCCAGAGGTCGACGACTGGATCGTCGAGGTGATCGTGACGACGCCCGGAGCGTCCTGCTTGTAGATGGACGAGACCGACTTGCCTCCACTGCGTGCGAACGCGGCGTTGGCGTCACTCCCCGGAGACGAGTTCCCGGTGGTGCTCCCGTTCGAGCTCGCGGCGGCCTCGACCGTCGTCGTCACCGTGTTGTCGGTGGCGTCGAGGGCGTGCACGCCCACTGCTGCAACTCCGCCGCCGGCCAGGGCGGCAACCGCCGCCAATGCGACGATCGCGCCCATTCGTGGCCGGCGTCCGGAGCTGGGTGGGGAGGGAGGGGAGGGAGGGGAGGGAGGGGAGGAGGAAGACCCTGGGAACGGCGGATCGTGGAAAACCGGCCGCGGCTCGTTCGAAGGTGGCTCGTGCTCCATGAAGGTGTTGTACCCCGATCAGGTAGAGCACCCCTTGGAATCACGTTGGATTCACGTTAAGCAGGGCTGTGCGCACCATGTGAGCGTCCGTCGCCGGGGCCGCGCACACGAATCCGCTGCACACGTACACCGCGGGCCGGCCGTCCATGAGGCCGCGCCCGGCCAGCAGCGGCACGCCCCTGTTGTCCTCCCCGTCGCCGAACGCGACCGCGAGATCGGGCTCGTAGGGAGCGAGCAGCGCCGCCGCGAGCTCGGCCGTGGCGGGATCGTCGGCAGCGCCCACCACAGCGGCCTCGCGCGGCGCCGAGAGCAGCGCGTCGCAAACGCCCAGCAGGTGCCCGAAGCCCTGCGGCGCGCGCGCCAGCAGCGTCCCGACCTGCTCGACAACCGCATGTGCGCGGCGCTCCAGCTCGGGCTCGCCGTAGGTGCGCGCGAGGCGCACGAGCAGCCCGGCGAGCGTCGAGTTGCCCGAGGGCGTCGGGTTGTCGTCCAGCTCGCGCGGCCGCGCGACGAGCACCTCCGCGTCGTGCGCGGTGTCGAAGAACGAGCCGTCCGGCGCGCCGAAGCGCTCGCAGGCCAGCAGCGCAAGCCTGTGCGACTCGCCGAGATAGCGGTGGTCGCGCGTGGCGAGGTAGAGCTCGTGCAGCCCGAGTGCGACCTGGGCGTAGTCGTCGAGGAAGCCCGGCACCTGGCTGCGCCCGGCGCGGTGCGTGCGCCAGAGCCCGCCGTCCTCGCGTGACAGCGGCCCGAGCAGGAACGCGGCGCAGCGCTCCGCTGCCGCCAGCAGATCGGCTCGCCCGCTCAGCCGCGCGCCCTCGGCCAGCGCGGCGAGCGCCATGCCGTTCCAGCTCGCGAGCGCCTTGTCGTCGAGCGCCGGCTGCGGGCGCTGCGCGCGCGCCTCGAGCAGGTGCGCGCGAATCTGCGCGAGCCGGGCGCGCTCGTCGTCGTCACCAGGCGGGGCGACCAGCGAGAGCACCGTCGCGCCCTCGAAGTTCCCTTCCTCCGTGACGCCCCAGACGCGCTCGGCCAGCTCGGCGTCCTCGGCCGAGAGCACGGCGCGCAGCTGCGCCGGTGTCCACGTGAACGTTGCGCCCTCGACTCCCTCGGTGTCGGCGTCCTGGGCGGAGGCGAAGCCGCCATGCTCGAGCGCGAGCTCGCGCAGCAGGTAGTCGAGGATGCCCTCGGCCACCTCTCGCCACTGGTCGTCACCCGTAACCTGCCAGGCGGCGAGGTAGGCGCGCGCGAGCAGCGCGTTGTCATACAGCATCTGCTCGAAGTGCGGCACGAGCCAGATCGCGTCGACCGCGTAGCGATGGAAGCCTCCGCCGAGCTGGTCGTGGATGCCGCCGTCGGCCATCCGCTTGAGCGTGCGCAGCGCCATCGCAAGCGCCTCCTCGCTGCCGCTGCGCCGGTGCATGCGCAGCAGGAAGGTGAGCACCGAGTGCGGCGGGAACTTGGGCGCGCGCCCGAAGCCGCCGTTGCGCTCGTCGTGCTGGCCGCGCAGCGTGATCAGGGCGTCGAGCAGCGTCGCCTCCGTCGGGACGAAGCCCGGGGGCGGCGTGCCGAGCCGCCCCTCCTGGAGGCTCTCGGCGAGCTCGGAAGCCTGGTGCTCGACGACGTCGCGGCGCTCGCGATAGGCGGTCGCGATGCCGTCCAGCACCTGGCGGAAGGACGGCAAGCCGCCGCGCGCCTCGGGCGGGAAGTACGTTCCGCCGTAGAACGGCCGCCCGTCGGGCAGCAGGAAGACCGTCATCGGCCAGCCGCCCTGACCGGTCTGCGAGACGACCGCGGTCATGTAGAGGCCGTCGACGTCCGGGCGCTCCTCGCGGTCGACCTTGATGGACACGAAGTGCTCGTTCATGAGCTGTGCCGTGGCCTCGTCCTCGAACGACTCACGCTCCATGACGTGGCACCAGTGGCAGGCCGAATAGCCGACCGAGAGCAGGACGGGACGGTCGAGCGTACGCGCGAGCTCGAACGCCTCCTCGCCCCAGGGGCGCCAGTCGACCGGGTTGCCGGCGTGCTGGAGGAGGTAGGGGCTGGTCTCGCCGGCCAGCTGGTTGCGGCCGCTCACGCCGACGCCGCGAGCGCCCGCTCGACGTCCCAGACGATGTCCTCGATGTCCTCGAGGCCGACCGAGATGCGGATGAGGTCGTCGGTCACGCCGCCCGCTGCCAGCGCGGCGTCGTCCAGGCGGCGGTGCGTCGTCGAGGCCGGATGGATCACGAGCGTCTTCGCGTCGCCGACGTTGGCGAGGTGCGAGAGCAGCTCGCAGGCCTCGACGAAGCGGCGGCCCGCCTCACGCCCGCCCTCGATGCCGAAGGCGAGGATCGCGCCAGGGCCGAGCGGCAGGTAGCGCTGCGCGGAGGAGTGGTAGGGCGAGTCCGGCTGGTCGGGGTAGCTGACGAAGCGCACCCGGGGGTGGCCGCGCAGGAAGGCGGCCAGCGCGCGGGCGTTCTCGACGTGCCGCCGCATGCGCAGCGACAGCGTCTCCAGTCCCTGCAGCAGGAGGAAGGCATTGAACGGCGAGAGCACCGGGCCGAAGTCGCGCATCGTCTCCACGCGCGCCTTGGTGATGAATGCGAAGTTGCCGAACGTCTCGTGGAAGCGCATGCCTCGATAGCCGGGCGAGGGCTCGGTCACGCCAGGGAAGAGCCCTCGCTCCCAGTCGTAGCGACCCGAGTCGACGATCACGCCGCCGATCGAGGTGCCGTGGCCGCCGATGAACTTGGTCGCCGAGTGCACGACGATGTGCGCTCCGTGCTCGAACGGGCGGCACAGATACGGCGTCGCGAAGGTGTTGTCGATCACCAGGGGGAGCCCGGCATCCTCGGCGATCTGCGCCCAGCCGGCGATGTCGAGCACGTCGATGCGCGGGTTGCCGATCGTCTCGGCGTAGAGCACGCGCGTGCGCTCGTCGATGGCGGCGCGCACGGCGTCGAGGTCGTGAGGATCGACGAAGCGGACGTCGACGCCGAAGCGCGGCAGCTGCAACGAGAACTGGTTGTGGGTGCCGCCGTAGAGGTGCTGTGAGGACACGATGCCGTCGCCGCTCGAGACGAGCGTCAGTATCGCGATCGCGGTGGCCGCCATCCCGGAGGCCGTCGCCAGCGCCCCCACCCCGCCCTCGAGCATCGCCATGCGCTCCTCGAACGCGGCGTTGGTCGGATTGACGATGCGGGTGTAGGTGTTGCCGAAGCGATTCAGGTCGAACAGGTCGGCCGCATGCTGGGAGTCCTCGAACACGTAGGCGGCCGTCTGGAAGATCGGCTGGGCCCGCGCACCGGTGGTCGCGTCCACTCGCTGGCCCGCGTGGATCTGCAGCGTGTCGAACCCGAAGGCGCGATCAGCGGGCATGGGGGCGCGCCGCCTCCTCGCGGCGGGACGAGACGACGCCCGTCGCAAGGCCAACCCAGTTGAGGCCCCCGAACCAGCGGCAGTGCTCCATCTTGATGCAGCGGTCCTGGACGAATGCGATCCCCGCAGCGCGCGCCCGGGCCGCGGCCTCGTCGTCGCGCAGGCCGAGCTGCAGCCAGATCGCCTTCGCGCCCAACTCGATCGCCTCGTCGACGACCGCCGGCACGGCCTCGATTCGGCGGAACACATCGACGATCTCGAGCGCGCCCGCCTCGGCCAGCGTGGGCACCGCGCGGATGCCCAGCACCTCGTCGACCGTCGGGTTGACGGGAATCACGTCGTAGCCATGGGCCAGCAGGTGCACCGCCACGCGGTAGCTCGGCCGCGACGGGTTCGCCGAGAGCCCGACCATCGCGACGCGTGTGTAACGCTGCAGGAGATCGCGGCCCTCCAGCGAGAGCACGCCATCGTCCATCCCAGCCATCCTCGTCATCGGAGGCAGTCTCGCAGGAGGCGGAAGGAGACCACGCCCCTCCGGCGAAATCGCGTGACATGCCGCACGACCGTCACCCCTCGCCCGGCGAACTCGTACGCCGCGTTCGCGAGCGCCACCACGTCACCCAGAAGGAACTCGCTCAGCGCGCTCACACCGCGCAGTCGGCGATCTCGCGCATCGAGTGCGACCGCATCTCCCCGACCGTCGACACACTCAGCGGTCTCTTGCGGGCACTTGGCGAGGAGCTGATGCTCGAGGCCCGTCCCGGGCGCCCCGTGGTACTGCGTGCCCGTGTCCTCGATTCCGAGGAAGCACAGCAGCATACCGCCACGCCCGACACCGCTCGCTCGGCGTAGCGGCTTCTCAGCGCGTTCTCAGCGCGCCTCCTCCGATCGGATGACGCCGCCCTCCTCCAGCGGTGCGTCCGGCCGGACGACCGTCACACCCCAGCCAAGCTGGGAGGCTAAGAGAGAAGGCGAGCTCCTCCCCCTCCCTCTCTCGCCTCGGATGCGGCGCCCGACTCTCCGTGGAGAGTCGGGCGCCGTCGTCTTTTTCGGGGGCGTTTGGCCCTAGAGCGAGCCGACGTGGCCGATCGAGACGTATTTCACGTCGAGGTACTCGTCGATGCCCTGGGGGCCGCCCTCGCGGCCGTAGCCCGACTCCTTGATGCCACCGAAGGGCGCCGCGGCCGACGAGATGATCCCGTCGTTGGCGCCGACGATGCCGTACTCGAGGCGTTCGGCCACGCGCAGCAGGCGCGCGTAGTCCCTCGTGTGGAAGTACGCCGCGAGACCGTAGACCGTGTCGTTGGCCATCCGGATCGCTTCGTCCTCGGTGTCGAAGACGGTCACACCGGCGACGGGCCCGAAGGTCTCCTCGCGGTAGATCAGCATGTCCTCGGTGACGTTGTCGAGCACGGTGGGCTCGTAGAACGAGCCCGAGCCGAACGCCCCGTCGGTCAGCCGGTGCCCGCCCACGACGAGCTCGGCGCCCTTGGCGACGGCGTCGTTGACGTGCTCCTCGGCCTTGGCGACGCCGCGCTCGTCGATGAGCGGGCCGATCACGACGCCCTCCTCGCGCCCGTTGCCGACCTTCATGGCAGCGGCGCGGCGCGCGAGCTCCTTGACGAACTCGGCGTGGATGCCGCGCTGCACGTAGATGCGGTTGGCGCACACGCAGGTCTGACCGGCGTTGCGGTACTTGGAGGCCATCGCATCGTCGACCGCCTCCTTGATGTCCGCGTCCTCGAAGACGACGAACGGGGCGTGGCCGCCGAGCTCGAGCGAGAGTCGCTTGACCTGGTCGGCGGACGCGCGGATGAGCTCCTTGCCGACCTCGGTCGAGCCGGTGAACGAGATCTTGCGCACGCGCGGATCGCCGAACAGCGTCGAGGCCACCTCGCCGGTGCGGCGAGAGGTGATGACGTTCACGACGCCCGCGGGGACGCCGGCCTCCTCCATGCAGCGCACGACCTCGAGCGCCGTCAGAGGGGTGGCGGAAGCGGGCTTGACGATCATGGTGCAGCCGGCGGCCAGAGCCGGTCCGAGCTTGCGGGTCATCATCGCCGCGGGGAAGTTCCAGGGCGTGATCGCCGCGGTCACCCCGACCGGCTGCCGCAGCACCAGCACGCGCTTGTCCGGATTCATCGGGGGGAGCGTCATGCCGTAGACGCGCTCGGCCTCACCCGCGAACCACTCCAGGAAGGAGGCGGCGTAGACGACCTCGCCGCGTGCCTCGGCCAGCGGCTTGCCCTGCTCGTCGGTCATCACGCCGGCGATGCGGTCGGCCTCTGCGAGGATGCGCTCGGATGCGCGCCGCAGGATGCGCCCGCGCTCGATGGCGGCCAGCGCCTTCCAGGGGCCGAGCGCCTGCTCGGCGGCATCGATCGCGCGGGTGACGTCCTCGGCCGTCGCATTGACGGCGGTGCCGACGACCTCGCCCGTGGCCGGATTCGTGACGTCGAAGCGCCCGCCCTCGCTCTCGACCCATTCACCACCGATCGGCATGCTGTAGTCGTTCGCGGCAATCGTCGCCATCGTCGGTTCTCCTTGGTCGGAACGTCTCCGGGCAGTCTACGCGCGGACGCGAGAACGCCACCGGAGCGCCTCCAGGGCGAGAGGCGTAGGGTGAACGGGGCACCTGGAACAGCGATTCGGGAGGGACATCGTGCTCAAGGAATTCCGTGACTTCCTGTTGAGGGGCAACCTCATCGAGCTGGCCGTTGCGGTGATCATGGGCATCGCGTTCGGGGTGGTCGTCAAGTCGCTCGTCGACAACCTGTTCACGCCCATCATCGGGATGATCGGCGGCGCCGATTTCAAGAGCGAGACCTTCACGATCAACGGCAGCGTGTTCCGCTACGGCCAGTTCATCAACGACGTCATCTACTTCGCGCTGGTCGCGGCCGCGGTGTTCTTCTTCGTGGTCAAGCCGGTCAACATGATCATGGCGCGCATCAGGAAGCCCGAGGAAGTCGCCCCCGATGCGCCGACCGAGACCGCACTGCTGATCGAGATCCGCGACTTGCTCGCCCGTCGGCCCATCTGACACGGGGCACCGATGCTTTACGGTGACGGCGTCACCGGGGAGCCAAGAGGAGCGGGCGGCGCCCGCGGCGAGGGGTGCGTTTGAGCGACGCGATCATCCAACTCGAGCACGTCTCGAAGCGGTTCGGGCACATGCTGGCCGTCGACGACGTCACGGTCGACGTCCCGCGCGGCCGCTGCTTCGCCTGGCTCGGGCCGAACGGCTGCGGCAAGACGACGCTCATCCGCATGATGCTCGGCCTTGCGCGCCCGACGGCCGGCGCGATCCACCTGCGCGGCTTCGCGGTGCCTCACGACATCCGCAGCGCGCTCTCGCGCGTCGGCGGGATCGTCGAGGAGCCGCGCTTCTATCCCTATCTCAGCGGCCGGCGCAATCTCGACATCTGGGCGGCCCACTACGGCGGCGAGGCGCGCGCCCGCATCCCGGGCGTGCTCGAG
>DASRQS010000078.1:0-17360 GCA_035696365.1 Gaiellales bacterium
GGCTCCAACGGCGCCGTCACGCTGGCGCGCGAGCTGGCCGAGGCCGATCCGACGCTCTACATGCCGTTCCAGTACGGCAACGCCGCGAACCCGCGCGCGCACGAGCGCGGCACCGCCGAGGAGATCCTGGCCGCGTGCCCGGAGGTCGACATCTTCGTGGCCGGGCTCGGGACGGGCGGCACGCTCATGGGCTGCGCCCGGCGTCTGCGCCGCGACCGGCCTGACCTCACGGTCGTTGCGGCCGAGCCGCTGCCGGGCGAGGGCATCGACGGGCTGCGCTCGCTCGAGGACGGCTATACGCCGGAGATCCTCGACCTCTCCCTGCTCGACCGCAAGCTCCTGGTCAGCAACGAGAACTCCGTGCGCGGCCTGCGCGCCCTGGCTCGCGAGGAAGGCCTCTTCGCAGGCGTCTCGTCAGGCGGCGTCCTACACGCGGCGATGCGCGTGGCGCGCGACCTCGACGGCCCGGCGAACATCGTCATGGTGCTCGCGGACGGGGGCTGGAAGTACCTCTCGGCGGGCCTCTGGGACACTCCCGAGTCCGAGCTCCTCGAGCGCATGGAGCAGGGCGTCTGGTGGTGACGGTCCCGCGCGCGCTGGCCGACGAGATGATCGCCCATGCCCGCTCGGAGCTCCCGAACGAGGCCTGCGGCATCTTCGGCGGGACGCTCGACGGAGAACTGCGCACGTTCTACCCGGCGCGCAACGCGGACGCGAGCCCGTATCGCTACAGCGTTGACGCCCAGGATCTGCTGCGCATCGCCCTCGAGATCGACGAGAGCGGCGACGACGTCGCCGCCATCTACCACTCGCACACGCTGTCGCCGGCCAGCCCTTCGCGCACCGACATGGAGCTCGCGACCTGGCCCGAGGCGGCCTACCTGATCGTCTCGCTGAAGAGCGACCCGCCCGAGATCCGCGCCTGGCGGCTGGCCGAGGGCTCTCCGCCGAAGGAGCTCCCGCTCGAAATCGACTGACGCTCCGCTTGGCGGGGCGGTGTGCCCATCGCGGTGCGTCTGGCGGTAGCGGGCTCGGGTCGCCTGAGCCAGCGGCCCTGGGCGAACCAGCGGCGCATGGTGCGGATGCTCGGCACCTTGGCGTGATCGCGGGCGTGCCGGTCGCGGAGGCGGAGGATGGTGGCGATGACGCCGTCGCCGCGGGCGAAGTGCTCCTCGGCTTCGCGGCGCAGCCTGGGCCACGCATAGGAGCCAGGGCGTGCCCGCGCAATCCGGGTGCCGAGAGCCCGCACGGCGTTCAGGTGGGCTGCCAGCGCGCGCGAGCGCGCACGGGTCAGGCACCCCTGCGCGCTCCACATCCGCGACAGCGTGACCGCGAAATCACGTCCCGCATTCCGGCGCATGAACGCCACGGAGTGATGACCCTCGCAGAGCGAGATGCGCACGCCGTGCGTGAGCTCCCGGACCTGCGTCCTGCCGCGCGTGCGGTCGAGGCAGATGGCGCAGACCGGCGACTTCACGGGCACCGTGCGGCACTTGTAGAGCGAGGGGAGATACTCCATGGGCCGAGCCTGCCAGGTGTGCCTGGGTCGCCGCTGTGCCGGTGTGTTACCGATGCGTGCCGATCGTCCAAGTGGCACACGCGACGGGTGCCACTTGGCATCGAAGCGCAGGTGCGCAAAGGCCGTGCTCGCCCAGCGACCGTTGTTCCTGCACGTGATCCATCCGGCGTTGTCGGAGTTCGTAGGCGGTGCGGCCAACTGGCCCATGAAGCCAACTGCCGGCCGAGGGCGCTTGCTGCGCCGAGCTGGTCGGTCAGCGCAGCCTGGCTCGGCGGACCGCGCGGGTCACCACACGCCGCCGAGCGCGACCGTGATCGCTTGCCCGTTGATGCCGCTCGCGCGGGGACTGCACAAGAACGCGATCACCTCGGCGATTTCCTCGGGGGCGAGCACGCGCCCTTCGGGATACTGCGCGGCGCGCTCGGCCCAGACAGCGGCAGGATCGATTCCGCGGCTCTCGGCAGTGGCGCGAGCGGATCGCTCCGCCATCTCCGTGCGCACCCATCCGGGGCACACAGCGTTACTCGTCACGCCATGGGGAGCTGCGTCGACCGCGAGTGACCGCGCCAGTCCGATGACGGCATGCTTGGAGGAGGTATAGGCGGCGTCGGCCGGTCCTGCGCGCTCGCCGGATGTCGAGCTGACGGTGACCACTCGGCCCCACCCGCAGCCAATCATGTCGGGCAGCGTCAGCCGGGCGAGCTCGAACGGGGCGTGCAGGTTGATCGCGTGTGTCGCGTGCCATGAAGCGGGATCGAGCTCCCAGGCCGCGGCATCCTCTGCCGAGCCGATGCCGGCGTTGTTGACGAGGATCTGTATTGGCCCGAGCTCGCGCGCCGCTGCGACGGCGAGGGCGCAGCCAGCCGCGTCCTGCAGCCCCGCGACGATGGGAACAGCGCCGCATTCCTCCTGCAAGCTCGCAAGCTCGCCGGCACTTCGCGCAACGGCCGCGACGATCGCACCCTCTCTTCGCAACGCAACCGACGTTGCGCGTCCAATCCCACGTCCTGCGCCGGTCACCAGCGCCACTCGCCCCGTCAGATCCCCCACGCAGCGACTCTATCGGCCACGGACCCTCGGCCCGCCGGCCGAGTCATCGCCTGCCATCGAAGCACCTCGTCAAACGCCCGCACCAAGTGGCACACGCGGCGAGTGCCACTTGGCGCGCCCCAAGGATGCGGACACGAAGACCGGTGAACGCACAGCTACCCGCCGCTGCGTAGCACCGCCTCGCCCAGCCGCTCGAGCGTCACGGCACCTCGGGTCGCGTCGCGCAGGCAGCGCTCCAGCGAATCGCAGCGGGTGAGTGGGACGAGGAGTCGCAGCTCGGCGCCGTGCTCGCTGTAACTGTGCTCCAGCTCGCGACCCGCATGCCCCGTGACACAGCGCATCACGGCCGCTGTCCGCTCATGGGCGTAGCGCAGGCAGACCCGCGTTGCGCGCTCGCATCGCACCACGGGTGCGCCGTCCAGCGCTCGTGCGAGCGCGCCGCCGTAGGCGCGCACCAGGCCGCCGACTCCGAGGTTCGTGCCGCCGTACCAGCGCACGACGACGGCCGCCACGTCGTGCAGGCCGCTTCCGGTCAGTGCGGCCAACAGCGGCGGGCCGGCGCTTCCCGCAGGCTCTCCGGCGTCGCTCGAGAAGGACGTGCCATCGCGCAGGCGGAAGGCCGGGACGACGTGCGTCGGGTTGCGGTGGGCACGCGATTCGCGGGCGAAAAAGGCCTCGGCACCCGGGCGGTCGTCCACGGACTCGGCGATGGCAAGGAAGCGCGATCCGCGCTCCTCCAGCTCCGCCGTCACCCGCGCGGCGAGCGTGCGGAACGCGTCCAGGCTCAGCTCACGCTCGGGTACTTGGAGCGCGCGACCGCGTACGAGACCAACAGCAGCGCGGCGAAGATCGCCACGGAGATCGCGACCACGCGACCGTCGCCGGACTCACCACCACGGCGGCGCTTGTCGAGCTCGAGGATCACGAAGCCGAGGATCCCGCCGCCGATCAGGCCGCCGACATGCCCGCCCACGGAGATGCCGGGAATGCTGAAAGTGAAGACGAGATTGAGCAGAATGACCGGCCCGATGCCGCTCTGCATCAGGCCCACGCCGCGCGTGTGGGCGATCACGAGCAGCGCGCCCGCCAGGCCGAAGATCGCGCCCGAGGCTCCGAGGGTCGCCTGGCCGGGGTCGGCGATGATCACTCCCAGGGAGCCGGCGACGAGCGAGACGAAGTAGATCAGCCCCGTGCGCAACGTGCCCACGGCGGGTTCCACCAGTCGCCCGATGAAGTACAGCGACAGCATGTTGGTGCCGATGTGCAGCACGTTCGCGTGCAGGAAGCCGGCGCCGATCAACCGCCACCAGTCGCCCGCTGCGACCATCGGGCCCCACAGGATGAAGTGCGCCTCGACGGGGCCGTTCGCCACCAGCGAACCGCCCGTCGTGCCGCTGCGCACGACCACGGGAGCCGTGTCTCGCATCTGCAGGATGTACATGAAGATGTTGGCGACGATCAGGGCGACCGTGAGCGGCGCCGTCTCCATCAGCTGCGCGCCCGCGCCGCCGCGTCCGCGGCGGCCGCCGATCATCGGTCGCCGTCTTCGTCGTCGCCGACGCGCTGCGGCAGCGGGAGCAGGGTCACGTCCGCCTGCACGATGCGAGTGCCGTCGACGGCTGCGACATCGAACTTGACGTGCCCGATCTCGACGCTGTCTCCTACCACTGGCGCCCGCCCGAGCTCGCCGAAGACGACGCCGCCGACCGTGTGGTAGTCCTCGTCGGAGAGGTGGCGGCCGAAGCGCTCGTTGAATTCCTCGACCGGCAGGCTGCCCACGACGCGGTAGCGATCGGGGCCGAGGCGGATGATAGGTGCGTCGTCGGGATCGAACTCGTCGTCGATCTCGCCCACGATTTCCTCCAGCAGATCCTCGAGCGTGACGAGCCCGGCCACCGAGCCGTACTCGTCGATCACGACCGCCATGTGGCCCTTGAGATGGCGGATCTCGGCCAGCAGCTGGCCCAGCCGCTTGGTCTCGGGCACAAAGTGTGCCGGGTACAGCAGGCCGCTCAGATCCGGATTGCCGCCATCGCCGTTCTGCAGGGCCACGAAGAGGCGCCGGACATGGAGGATGCCGAGCACGTCGTCGAGCTCCTCGTCGTAGACCGGATAGCGCGTGTACGGATGCTGCAGGACCTGCTCCATGGCCGCCCGCGGAGTCAGCGCAACAGGCAGCGCCACGATGTCCGGGCGCGGCACCATCACGTCCTCGACAGGCGTGTCGGAGAAGTCGAAGACCTTGTCGATCATCTGCTGCTCATCGCTCTCGATCACGCCGGCGCGCTCGCCCTGGCGCAGCAGCATGCGCAGCTCGATCTCGCTGTGCGTGCCCTCGAGCTCATCGGTCGGCGTGACGCCGAGCCAGTGCATGACCAGGTGCGCCAGCCAGTCCAGGAAGCTGATGAACCACGAGAAGATGAAGAAGAAGACGCCGATCAGCGGTGCCACGGCGAGCGCCACCTGCTCGGCGCGCGGCAATGTGTACGACTTGGGGACGATCTCGCCGACCACGACGTGCAGGATCGAGATGATCACGAACGCCAGCCCGACCGAGATCACCGAGGCCACCCCCGTCGAGGAGCCGCCGAAGATGCTCTCGAGCAGCGACGCGACGGCCGGCTCGCCGAGCGCGCCGAGTGCGACCGAGGAGAGCGTGATGCCGAGCTGGAACGCCGCGATGAAGCGCCTCGGATCGGCGACGATCCTGCGCACGACGCGGGCGCGCCGGTTGCCCTCGTTGGCGAGCTCCTCGAGGCGGGTGTGCCGCACCGAGACGAACGCGTACTCCGCCGAGACGAAGAACGCGTTCCAGAGGATGCAGAAGACGATCAGGACGAGCCCGACCACCGTCCAGACGCTCACCGCCGCACCCCCGGCCCAGGCGGACGCAGGTGCCGACGTTCGCCGTCCGTGGGGGCGACGTGAGTCATCTGCCTGCCAGGTTGCGGAGCGGCATTACCTCGCTGCTCCCTGCGCCTGCTCGAACGTGATGGACCGCGAGGGGTCAAGTGGACGAAAGCATAGCGACGGCGGTGGTCAGCCGAGAACGCGGAGCGCTTCACGAGCATGCTCGGCGCCCGGGAGCGCCGGGTCGAGATCGAGTGCGTGCGCGTAGGCACCGAGCGCCTCGCGCGGTTGCGCGGCGGCCGCCAGGTAGTCGCCGAGCACGATCCACGCGGCAGCGGAGCCGGGGCGTCGCTGCACCTCGGCGTGCGCGCGCGGCAGATCGCCGTCCGGATCGTCCTCCCGCTGCACCAGCGCGCGTGCCACGGCGACGTTGGAGGGATCGAGCGCGGCCGCGCGCCCGAGTGCCTCGCGTGCCTGCAGTTCCCGGCCGAGGGCGGCGCGCGTGAGCCCGGCCAGTGCCCAGGCGCCCGGCAGATCCTCGCTACCCGCCAGTGCGAGCTCGGCGGCCGAGGCGGCCAGCGCCACGTGGCCCCCGCCGAGCAGGCGGTCGCCGAGCGCGACGAGCTGGTCCGGATCGTTGCTCGCGGATGCGAGCTCGTGACGCATGACGCGCTCGAAGTCGCCCGGTGTCAACCAGAAGACCTCGCCGTCGGGCCCCTCGATGCGGAGGAGCGCCCCGAGGTGCTCGAGCCGCTCGAGCACGAACCCGTCGCCGGGCGCCAGCTCGAGTGCTCGCTCGTAGGCCAGCACGGCTCGCGTTTGCTCGTCCAGCGCCTCCCAGACTCGTCCGCGCAGCACGTGGTAGGCGGACTCGCCGGTGTAGGCCCACTCGGCCTCGTCCAGCGCGGCGAGCGCAAGCTCCGCCTCGTCCGCGCGGCGCAGCGCAACGGCCAGGTTGAAGCGCGACGCGGCGTCGAAGGGCGTCAGCTCGATCGCCCGCGCGAGCGCCGGCACGGCTTCCTCGAAGCGCTCCTCGCGCATCAGGCGCTCACCCAGGCGGCGGTAGGGCTCAGCCGTCGTCATCGCCAGCAGCGTGGGCGCCAGCTCGTGATCGGCGTGCCCGGCCACGAACGCGCGCGCCCACTCCGCTGCGCGCACGCGCTCGATGGGATCCCCGCGCTCGGCCACCTCGCGCGGCACGGCGAGGCGTGCAGGGAGCCCCGAGCGTGCCGCACCAGCCGGCTCGAGCTCCACGACGACCCAGTCGGCGACCATCGTCCGGCTACGTGCTTTCCACGAACACGTCGCTCGTCACCGTGTCGCCGTCGCGTCCCGTCCAGAACAGCACGCCACCGATGTGGCGGAGGTTGTCCAACGTCTCCTTGTCGCTCGCACTGTTGAAGCTGCCGAACGCGGCGGCCAGGTTGACCAGGCTCGGCACGTCGATGTAGGCCAGGCCGAGCGTCTTGGAGCCGCTGTCGACGCCGTCCTCGGCGAGGATGCGCTTGAACTTGTCGCTGTCGACGATCGAGTCCTTGACCGCGTTGCCGATAGCCGCGTCGCTGCCGATGCCGAGCACGTCGTCGACCGAGCGCCAGTGCGCGACGAAGCCCTGGATGGCCGCCTGCTGGCCGTCGGCGGTGTCCTTGACCTGGATGCCCTGCGAGGTCAGCAGCTTCGTCAGCGCCCGCAGCGTCGTGGCGCCCTTCGCGGCATCGGCCGGGTGCAGGATCAGGCCCGCCGAGAGCGGAGCGCCCGGCCCGGCGTAGAGGGCCTGATCGCCCGAGAGCAGCCCGTAGAGGTCGTCCAGCTTGATGCCGAGCAGCGCCTCGACCTGCGACACCTGCTTCTGCGCGGCCGCGTTGCTGCCGAGCCCCTGATCGGCCGCCTGCTTGATGCTCTTGTCGAGGTTGCCGAACGAGGCGGCGAACCACGAGTTACCGGGCACCCGGTTCAGCAGGTCGGGCGTGAAGGTCGCCGGCAGGTCACTCGTGTCGCCCTGCAGGAGCGACGTGAAGCGCGTGCGCAGCCCCTTGTCCGTGGCGTCGAGCGACAACCCGAGGCTGCGGATCTTGGCGAGCTGGGCGGAGATCTGGTCCAGCTGGGCCTTCGGCACCTGTGCGCGCGCGGCCTCCGGGCCGCTCGTCTGCGCGAGCGTGACGAGCTTCAGCAGGGCCGATCCCGGGGCATAGCCGACGACGAGGTTGTCGCCCGGCAGCGTCGCCAGCGTGTCCTTGTAGGCGGCCGAGTCGGAGAGACGGTCGCCCGAGCCGGCGAGACGGTCGATGGCGGCGCTCAGCGCGGTCTCCGAGTTGCTGGCCAGCGCGGTGTCGTCCGAGACCGCAACGACGGCTGACTTGTCGGTGGTCTGGAAGAGGTCGAAGCCACCGTGCGTCCCGGCGGCGTGCACGTCCTTCTCCGTCTTCAGCGCGCCCTCGAGGCCGCTGCGATCCGTGACCTCCGCGAATCCGAGCACCTGCGGATCCGAGCCGGCGGCCGGCACGTCGAGCACGCCGACCGCGACCTCCGAGCCGAGCCAGGAGCGCACCTGCGCGAACGTCGGTCCCCCGTCGCTGGCCTGGTTGGCGGACTTGGTGAACTCGGTGACGAGCTTGGGCCAGCTCGGGAAGCGCGCGCCCAGCGCCACGAGGCGCTTCCAGGCGTCGGACTGCTCATCGATGTTGGCGTCGGCAAAGGCGACGGTCGAGGCCGGGTAGGCCTGCGCAGCGCGCCCGTCCGTCCCCGCGGCGCCGGCGGCGCCCGCCTTGGCGGAGCCGCCGCAGCCGGCCAGCGCGACCGCCACCAGCGCAAGCGCAGCGAGCGCCGGAACGACCCGGCGGAGATCGGTGACGGAACGAATGGCCATGCCCGCACTTTACGACAGGCAGAGGATCCAGCGGCAACGGCGCGAAGCGATGCCCATGCCGAATATCTTCGAGCCGGACTTCAACCAGCGGCGGGAGCATCCCGGGTTCCGGGCCCTGCGCGCGCGGCTCGGCTGGGAGCTGGCGACGGAACAGCTGGGCGCGAGCGTCTGGGAGATCGAGCCCGGTGAGGCCGCCTATCCGTTCCACTACCACCTGGCCGAGGAGGAGATCCTGGTCGTCCTGCTGGGGCGCCCGAGCGTCCGCACCGACGGCGAGTGGCGGGAGCTGCTGCCCGGCGACGTGCTCTCGTTCCCGCGCGGGCCCGAGGGCGGCCACCAGGTGGCCAACTGGGGCGACGCGACCGCCCGCTTCCTCGCCATCTCGACCAGCGGCGCGCCCGACCTCGTCGTCTTCCCCGACTCGGGCAAGCTCGGAGCATTCGAGCGCCTGCCGGATCGCGCCGGGCTGTTCGAGCTCTTCCGGCTGGCGGATGCGGTCGAGTACCACGAGGGCGAACGGCCGCCCGCGCCGCCCGGGTAGGGCCGGTCGGGCGTGGACGGCCAAGTGGCACACGCGGCGTGTGCCACTTGGGACATCCGCACGACCGCCCGCGCTGAACGCCGATCTCACCTCCTGAACGCCGGCTGGTCAGGCACGTGATGCGCTTGATCCATTCGGCGTTGTCGGCGTGCGTAGGCGGCGCGGCCAAGTGGCACACGCGGCGAGTGCCACTTGGACACCATCGACTACCGTCGGTGCCAATGCGCCGCCTCGACGTCATCGCCATCGCGCTCGGCGTCGTCGCCGGGGCGTTCGGCGTGTCCTCGGGGACGGGGCCGCTGGTCGGCGGGCTTGCGGTGCTCGTGCTCGCCGGGCTTGCGCTGCGGGCGCGCAGTGCGCTGTACATCGCGGTCTGGGCGGTCGCTCCGTTGTTGTTCTGGGCGACCTATCCGGACCCCTCCGCGATAGCCGCCGCGGCCGCGCTTGCCGGGAGTGCCGTGTGTGCTCTGCTGAGCGCGCGGGGACGGCCGGAGACGGCGGATGAGGGCATCATCGCGGCCCGCGTGACGCTCGCCGCGGCCATGGTCCTGACGGCCAGCGGACTGCTCTCGTTCGACCTCCTGCTTCGGTAGGAAACGCGTCGTATGGTGCCGGGGGTTATGTCCACTGTCACCACTGACGCACTCGCCGGATTCTCGAGCCACGCGCGCCGCTGGTTCGAGGGTGCGCTGGGGGATCCCACGCCCGCCCAGACGCTCGGCTGGCCGCCGATCGCCGCGGGAGAGCACACCCTGCTGTGCGCGCCGACGGGTTCCGGCAAGACGCTGGCCGCGTTCCTCTGGTTCCTCGACCGCCTCATGACGGAGCCCGGCCGGGGCCTGCGCGTGCTCTACGTGTCGCCGCTCAAGGCGCTCAACTACGACGTCGAGCGCAATTTGCGCGCGCCGCTCGCGGGCATCCGGGCGGCGGCGGCCGCCGGGGGTGTCGAACTGCCGCTGCCGAGCGTCGCGGTACGCACGGGCGACACGCCGCCCGAGGAGCGCCGGCGCATGCTGCGCATGCCGCCCGACATCCTCATCACCACGCCCGAGAGCCTCTACCTGATGCTCACCTCGCGCGCGCGAGAGATGTTCGCCGGCGTCGAGTCCGTGATCATCGACGAGGTGCATGCGATCGCGGCGACCAAGCGGGGTGCGCACATGGCGCTCTCGCTCGAGCGGCTCGCCGATCTCTGCGACGCCGACCCGCAGCGCGTCGCGCTCTCGGCCACGCAGCGCCCACTCGAGGAGATCGCGCGCTTCGTCGGGGGCGACCGCCGGATGCACATCGTCGACGCGGGCATGCGCAAGCAGCTCGACCTCCGCATCGAGATGCCCGCGGATCCCGACGAGGCCGAGCCCACCGCCCCACTCGACTACGTGCAGGGCGCCAACGACGCCGGCTCGCACTCGCTCTGGCCGACGCTCTATCCCGAACTGCTCAAGCTCGTGCGGACGCACCACTCGACGATCGTCTTCGTCAACAGCCGCCGCATGGCCGAGCGGCTCGCGCTACGCCTCAACGAGCTCGCCGAAGAGCCCATCGCCCGGGCCCACCACGGCTCGCTCTCGCGCGAGGCGCGCGGCGAGGTCGAGGAAGCGCTCAAGGCGGGCACACTGCCCTGCATCGTCGCGACCTCCTCGCTCGAGCTCGGCATCGACATGGGAGCCGTCGACCTCGTCGTCCAGGTATCGTCGCCGGGATCGGTGGCGAGCGGCCTGCAGCGCGTCGGGCGCGCGGGCCACAACGTCGGCGTACCCTCGCGCGGGCGCATCTACCCTCGCTTCCGCGGCGAGCTGGTCGAGGCGGCCGCCGTCGCGCGCGGCATGCTCGAGGGCGACGTCGAGCACACCCGCGTCCCGCGCGTCCCGCTCGACGTGCTGTGCCAGCAGATCGTGGCGATGGCCTCGGTCGAGGAATTGCAGATCGACTCGCTGCACGCACTCGTGCGGCGCGCCTACCCCTACCGCGAGCTCACGCGAGAGCAGCTCGAGAACGTGCTCGACCTGCTCGCCGGGCGCTACCCATCGGACGAGTTCGCAGAGTTGCGCCCGCGCATCGTGTGGGAGCGCACGACGGGCGTCCTGCGCGCGCGCGAGGGCGCCGGGCGCATCGCGATCGCGAACGCCGGCACGATCCCGGACCGCGGCCTCTACGGCGTCTTCTTGATCGACGGCGGCGGACGCGTCGGCGAGCTCGACGAGGAGATGGTGCACGAGGCGCGCGAGGGACAGGTCTTCCTGCTCGGCGCCTCGGCCTGGCGCATCGAGCAGATCGAGCGCGACCGCGTGATCGTCTCGCCCGCTCCGGGCCAGCCGGCACAGGTGCCGTTCTGGAAGGGCGAGCAGGCCGGGCGCCCCGTCGAGCTCGGCCGTGCTGTCGGACGGCTGCAGCGCGAGCTCGCGGCGCTCGACGACGAAAGCGCCATGCAGCGGCTGATGGGCCTGCACGCCTGCGACCAGCGCGCCGCGCGCACGCTCGTCGAGTACCTGCGCGAGCAGGAGGTGGCGACCGGCGTCCTGCCGTCGGACCGCACGATCGTCGTCGAGCGCTTCCGCGACGAGATCGGCGACTGGCGGCTGTGCGTGCTGTCCCCGTTCGGGGCGCGTGTGCACGCGCCCTGGGGATTGGCGATCAGGGCGCTGCTGCGCGAGCAGCACGGCATCGAGACGCACGCACTGTGGTCGGACGACGGGATCATCCTGCACCTCCCCGACGCCGACTCGCTGCCGCCGGACGAGCTCGTCGCGATCGATCCCGCTCGCATCGAGGATCTCGTCGTCGGCGAGCTCGGCGGCTCGTCGCTGTTCGGCGCGCGCTTCCGCGAGAGTGCGGCGCGCGCCCTCCTGATCCCGCGCCGCCGACCCGGCCAGCGCACCCCGCTGTGGCAGCAGCGGCTGCGCGCGCAATCGCTGCTGGCGGTCGCCGAGCGCTACGGATCGTTCCCGATCCTGCTCGAGACCTACCGCGAGCTGCTGGCCGACCATTTCGACCTTGGAGCGCTGCGCGATCTGCTCGGCGGACTGCGCGACGGCACGCGCCAGCTGGTCGCCGTCGAGTCGCAGACGGCCTCGCCGTTCGCCGCCTCGCTCAACTTCGAGTACGTCGCGCAGTACCTCTACGAGGACGACGCGCCCGCGGCCGAGCGCCGGGTCGCTGCACTGACACTGGATCGCGACCTCCTGCGGGAGCTCGCGGGCTCGGACGAGCTGCGCGACCTGCTCGATGCCGACGCCGTCGAGCAGGTCGAGCTGGAGCTCGGCAGCGAGCGCCGCGGCGGCCCGGACGCGCTGCACGACCTGCTGCGCCGCGTGGGCGACCTGGCCGAGGCCGAGCTCCCAGAACGGCTCCCGGGCGAGGCCGGCGAGGCCGCCGCCGAGTTGCTGGCCGATCGCCGCGCCCTGCGGGTGCGCATCGGGGGCGAGGACCGCCTGATCGCGGCCGAGGACATGGGCCGCTACCGGGACGCGCTCGGTGCGATGCCTCCCGGCGGCATCCCCGCGACCTTCCTGGAGCCCGTTCCGGACGCCTTGCGCTCGCTCGTGCGCCGCTTTGCGCGCTGGCGTGGGCCGTTCCCCGTCGGGCTGCTCGCCGGCCGCTACGAGCTCGAGCCCGCCGTCGCGGAACGCGAGCTCGCGGCGCTCGAGCGCGAGGGCGTCCTCGTGCGCGGCGCGCTGCGGCCCGGTGGCAGCGGACGCGAGTGGTGCGACGTCGAGGTGCTGCGCCGCATCCGGCGCGCGTCGGTTGCGCGCCTGCGACGAGAGGTCGAGGCGGTCGAGCAGCCCGCGCTCGCACGCTTCCTGCCGTCCTGGCACGGTGTCGGGCGCAAGGGCCGAGGTGGCGTCGAGCGGCTGCGCGAGGTGCTCTTCCCCCTGCAGCGACTCCCGCTCGCGCCCGAGGTCTGGGAGCGGCAGGTGCTGCCGCTGCGCATGGACTATCGCCCCGAGCTGCTCGACCAGCTGTGCACCAGCGGCGAGGTCGTGTGGCTGGGCGCCGACGCCGGTCGCGTGGCGATCTCGTTCCGCGAGGACGCAGCCCTGCTCGGCCCTCCTGCGGGTCAGGCCCCGGCGCCCGCTGACCCCGTCAGCAATGCCGTGCGCGCCGCGCTCACGGGCGCCCGCCACCTGAGCGAGCTCGTGATCGAGACGGGCCTACCGGAGACGGAGATCATCGAGGCGGTCTGGCGACTCGTCGCCTCGGGCGAGGTGACGAACGACGCCTGGGAGCCCCTGCGGCGCGCGCGCCGGGCGGCTGCGCCGCGCACGCTGGCGCCCCGGCCCGGGGCGCGCCGACTGACGCGGCGGCGCTCGCCGGTACGCGGAGCGGCGCTCGGACGCTGGGCGCCCACGGCCCCGCTCCTGGCGACGCCCATCGACGAGTCCGACCGGCGCCGCGCCCTCGCCGAGCTGCTGCTCGAGCGGCACGGAGTGCTCGTGCGCGCGGCGATCGCCTCCGAGGCCGTGCCCGGCGGCCCGGCGGGCCTGCGCCGGCCACTCGGGGAGCTCGAGACGCTCGGCATCTCGCGCCGTGGCTACCTGGTCGACGGCCTGGGCGGCGCGCAACACGCGCTGCCGGGCGCGATCGAGCGCCTGCGCGAGCTGCGCGACCCTTCCACCGATGCGCCCGCGATCGCGATCGCGGCCAGCGATCCCGCGAACCCCTACGGCGTCGCCCTGCGCTGGCCTGCGCGCGCGGCTGGCCGTGCCTCGCGCGCCGCCGGCGCCCTCGTGGTGCTGCGCAACGGCGAACCGCTCGCGTTCCTGGAACGCGGGGGACGCACGCTGCTCTCGCTCCAGCCGCTCGAGCTCCCCGACTGGTCCGCGGTCGCGGAAGCGCTCGCCAGCGCCGCGCTGGAGGGCCGGGCAGGCTCGCTGCAGCTCGAGCGCATCGACGGCGAGGCGGCAACCGGGGCTCCGGTGGCCGCGGCGTTCACCACCGCCGGCTTCGTCGCCGGGCCCCGGCGGCTGACGCTGCGCGCGAGGCGCTAGCCCTGCCCGAGGGGCACACCCTCGAGCTCGCGGCGCTGCGCATCGCTCCGCTCGTCGGCCATCGCGTGGCCGCGCTCGGCCCCGGATATCAGTCCCCGCACGGGCTCGCCGAAGCCATCGACGGCCACGTGCTCGAGGCGGTCGAGGCGCGCGGCAAGCATTTGCTGGCCGGCTTCGACGGCGGTCGCATCCTGCACTCCCACCTGCGCATGACCGGCGCCTGGCACGTCTATCGCGAGGGCGAGCCGTGGGCGCGCTCGCCCATGGGCGCCTGGCTGACGCTCAGCGCGAACGGAATCGTCGCGGTGCAGTTCGGCGGGCCGGTGCTCGAATTGCTCGACCGGGCGCGCGTCGCCATGCACCCCGCGCTGCGCGCCCTCGGGCCGGATCTGCTGGACGACGACCCGCGAATCGGACTGGCTGTGGAGCGCGCACGCGCGCGCTCGCCCGCCGCGCGTCCGATCGGTGAGGTGCTACTCGACCAGAGCGTGGCGGCGGGCATCGGCAACGTCGTGCGCTGCGAGGCACTGCATGCGATGCGCGTCGATCCCTGGGCCCCGCTCGGTGCTCTCTCGGACGAGACGCTGAGCGGGCTCTTCGAGCAGGCGCGGCGGGTGCTGCAGGCCGGAGTGCGCGCGGGAGGCGCCCTGCCGCGCTCGATCTACGGGCGCCGGATCTGCCCGCGCTGCGGGGCCGCCGTGCGCCGCCGCGGACAGGGCGACGAGGCCCGGACGCTGCATTGGTGCCCCGCCTGTCAGCTTTTGCAAAGCGGTTAATACAATCTAAACGTGCTGCGGGCGCAATCAACACTAACGATTTCCGGGCGACTGCCGATAGGGGGATCGGAGAGAGCAGCGCCGACGCCCGCCTGGGGGAAAAGCAACGTGACCACAGACCAGCCGATTACCTGCCTGATCGCAGACGACCATGAGATCGTTCGTGAGGGTCTGCGCATGGCGCTCTCTCGCGAGCCGAACATTCGCGTCGTGGGCGAAGCCAGCGATGGCGAGGCCGCCGTCGTGCTGGCCGAGCGCCGCCGCCCGGCCGTCGTCCTCATGGACGTCCGCATGGGCAACGTGGACGGCGTAACCGCCGCCAGCCGCATCCGGGATCGGGTTCCCGGCACCGCCGTCGTGCTGTTCACGGCGCACGCCGAGCGCAATCTCCTGCAGCGCGGCCGCGAGGCCGGCGCGCGCGGCTACGTGCTCAAAGAGGCGGGCCACGACACCATCGTGCGCGCCATCGACCGTGTGGCACGTGGTGAGGATTTCATCGACCCCGCTTTGGCCCCGTCCCTGCTCGAGCTCTCGCGTGAGAGCCTGATCACGGGTCGCGAGCGCGAGATCCTGCAGTTGCTGGCCGATGGGATGTCCAACGCGGACGTCGCGCAGAAGCTGTTCATCAGCCAGGAGACCGTGAAGAGCCACGTGCGCCACATCCTCGCGAAGCTCGAGGCCGACAACCGCACGCAGGCCGTTGCGATCGCGCTGCGCGAATCGATCATCGAGTAGTGGACATCGTGCACGGCCGGATCGAGCGGACGTGAGCGTCCACGAGATCGTGCTGGACGTGCTGCTGGCGGTCGCCCTCGGCGTGCTCGGGGCGCTCGCCCTGCGCGCCCGCGGCTCGCGCCAGCGCGCCGAGCGCAACGTTGAGGCCGAGCGTGCGCTGCGCGAGCAGCTGAGTGCGCAGGCAGACGCGCTCGACCGCCTACTGGCGGCCACCACCGGGCTCGCGGACGAGCTCGACGAGGGCCGCCTGCTCGAGCGCATCGCCGAGGAGGCTGTCGAGCTGGTGTCGGCCGAGTGCGGGCTCGTGCTCGAGCGCACCGACAACCGCTGCACCGTCGTCACGAGCGCTCCGCTCGGCCAGGCCTGGCGCCCGGCCGCCCTGGACGCCGGCAGCGCCACCGACCTGGCGGCCGCGCTGGCCCAGGCCTACGGCGGCGCCGTCGAGGTCACCCCGCTGCCCGTGCCCTCCCTGCAGGGCGGCGCGCTGGCCGTGCTGCGCTCGGCGGAGCGCCCGTTCAGTGCAGTCGAGCGCGCGCAGCTGCGGGTGTTCGCCGCCGCTGCCGTGCGCACCGCGCACAACGCCCGCCTCTTCACACTGGCCGAGACGCTGCGCGTCGAGGCGGAGCTGCGCGAGCGCGAGCGCGGCCGTCTCTCCGACCGGCTGCTGCGGGTCGAGGAGGGCGAGCGCCGCCGCCTGGCGCTGGCGCTGCACGACGGACCGCAGCAGAGCATCGCCGGCATCGGGCTGATCGTGCAGGCCGCGCACGACACGATCAAGGCGGGCGAGGTCGAGCAGGGCCTGACGTCGCTCAACCGCGCGCTCGAGCACTGCCGCGGCGTCGTGCGCTCGCTGCGCACGCTGACCTTTGCGCTCGAGCCGATCACGCTGCGCGATCACGGGTTCACCGCGGCGTTCTGCGAGCTCGCCGGCCAGCTCTCGGAATCGCACAAGGTCGAGATCGTGGTCGACGCGACCGCCATCGACGCGCTCGACCGCCAGGCCCAGGTCTCGCTCTACCGGATCGCCCAGGAAGCCACCACGAACGCCGTCAAGCACGCCGGCGGGTCGCGCATCGACGTGACCGCCCGCACGCTCGAGAAGGGCGGCATCGAGCTCTGCATCGCCGACAACGGCTGTGGGGCGCACGAGGACGAGTTGCAGCGCGGCGGCATGCACCGCGGCGTCGACGCCATGCGCGAACGCGCCTGGGGCGTCGGCGGCACGATGACGTTCGAGGAGACGACCGGCGGCGGCTGCACGGTGCGCGTGATCGTGCCTCCGCGCCCGGCGGTCGAGGGCCACACGCCCGCGACCGGCCGGCTACGCGCCGCTTGACCTCGGCATGCGCTTGCGCATGCGCAGCAGCACGGCCGCGGAGCAGGCGAAGACGACGGCGGCGACCACCTGGTTGAGCCGGAACGGCCCGATCTCGTGCGCCGGATCGACGCGCAGTCCCTCCACGAAGAAGCGCCCGAACGAGTACAGCGCGAGGTAGAGCGCGAGCACGTAGCCGGGCGGGTAGCGGCGCCAGTGGCGCGCGGCGCGCAGGAGGATCGCCATCACGATCAGGTTCCAGATCGACTCGTACAGGAACGTCGGATGGAAGGTCGCGTCGTCCAGGTACTTGGCCGGACGGTTGGCCGGATCGATCTCGAGGCCCCATGGCAGGCTCGTCGGGCCGCCGAACAGCTCCTGATTGGCGTAGTTGCCGAAGCGGCCGATCGCCTGGGCGAGCGCCGTCCCGGGCGCCGTGCAGTCCAGGATCACGAGCAGCGGGACGCCGTGGCGGCGCGCACCGATGGCTGCACCGATTGCACCGCCGACGATCGCGCCGTAGATGCCGAGGCCTCCCTGCTGGATCAGCGGGATGTCACCCAGGTGCCCCGAGAACGCCGACCAGTCAGTGACGACGTGGTAGAGGCGCGCTCCCACGACGCCGAACGGCACCGCCCAGATCGCGACCTCGCCCGCCAGCGCCGGGTCGCGCCCGCGCAGCGCGAGTTGCCGGCGCGTGACGAGGATGGCCAGCACGAT
>DASRQS010000079.1:0-80044 GCA_035696365.1 Gaiellales bacterium
AGCTCGAGGATGCCCGTCGCGACGCGCTCCAGGAACCAGCGGTCGTGCGAGACGAGCAGGATCGAGCAATCGAGCGCCGTGAGCTGATCCTCGAGCCACTCCAGCGCGCGCAGGTCGAGGTGGTTCGTCGGCTCGTCGAGCAGCAGCAGGTCCGGCTGAGAGGCAAGCACGCGCGCGAGCGATGCCCGCGTCAGCTCGCCGCCCGAGAACGAGCCGAGCGGGCGGTCGGCGTCTTCGATCTTGAAGCTCAGCCCGCGCAGGATCTCCTCGAACCGCGCGCGCCAGGCGTAGCCGCCGACCGACTCGAGCTCGGACTGCGCGTGCGCGTAGGAGCGCAGCACGTCGTCCGAGTGGTCGCCCTCGGCCATGCGGCGCTCGAGCTCGCGCAGGCGGTCCTCGGCGGCGTGCACGTCGGCCAGGCCCTCGCCGACGTAGGAGCCGAGCGTGTGTGCGCCCGCAATCGGCGGCCGCTGGTCGTGCAAGGCGATGCGGTAGCCCTTCGGCTTGCCGACGTCGCCCGCGTCCGCGTCGATCTCGCCCGCGATGGTGCGCAGGAGCGTCGTCTTGCCCGCTCCGTTGCGTCCGATCAGGGCCAGGCGCTCGCCCGGCGGCAGCCTGAAGGACACCCCGTCGTAGATGACGTGGCTGCCGAAGCTCTTGCGCAGACCGGTGACGTGCAGGGTTGGCACTCCCAGAGGGTACCCGGGACGGGTGCTACCCTTAGGTGCAGGGGAATGTGCGCCGCGCTCCGCGGTGCAGGCCCTTTGAGGAGCTACGGCGCTCCCGGCCTGATCCGGCCGCCCCGCCGTGGCGATCTGAACCACGGAGGAAGAACCATGACCGGATTCGCCGAACTCGGCCTTTCGCAGGGCGTGCTCGAGGCGATCGAAGCGCTCGAGTACACCGAGCCGATGCCGATTCAGGTAGAGACCATCCCGGTGATCATGCGGGGCCGGGACATCATTGGCCAGGCACAGACCGGCAGCGGCAAGACGGCGGCCTTCGGGCTGCCGGCCGTCGAGCAGATCGACGAGACGTCCGAGGACATCCAGGTGCTCGTGCTCACGCCCACGCGTGAGCTCTGCATCCAGGTGGCGCAGGCGCTGCGCACCTTCTCGGAGTTCAAGGGGGTGCGCGTCGTGGCCTGCTTCGGCGGCCAGCCCATCCCCGAGCAGACGGTACAGCTGCGACAGGGCCCTCAGATCGTGGTCGGCACGCCGGGCCGCGTGATGGATCTGATCCGCCGCGGCTGGCTCCAGCTCTCGGACGCCCGCTACGTCGTGCTCGACGAGGCCGACGAGATGCTCTCGCTCGGCTTCATGGAGGACGTCGAGTGGATCCTCAAGAAGACGCCCTCGGGCCGTCAGACGCTGCTCTTCTCGGCCACCATGCCCGCGCCCATCCGCAAGCTCGCCGACCGCTACCTGTACGAGCCGGTGCACGTCAAGGTGGAGTCCGCGACGCTGACGGTCGAGACGATCGACCAGGTCATCGTCGAGGTCGAGCCGAATCGCAAGCTGGACGTGCTGTGCGCCGTGCTCGAGCGCGACAGGCCGGCTGCCGCAATCGTGTTCCGCCGCCGCAAGATGACCGTCGACGAGCTCGTCGCGCAGCTGGGAGCGCGCGGCTTCGACGCCGCCCCCCTGCATGGCGACATGCCCCAGGGACGCCGGGACGGCGTGATGCTGCGCTTCCGCAGCGGCCGCGCCAGGCTGCTCGTGGCCACCAACGTCGCCGCCCGCGGCCTCGACATCTCGCACGTCTCGCACGTCTTCTCCTACGACGTGCCGGACGACCCGGAGGAGTACACGCACCGCATCGGTCGCACCGGCCGCGTCGGCCGCACCGGCATCGCCTACACGTTCATGACGAACCGCGACCGCAAGGGCGTGGCCGAGATCGAGCGCGTCACGGGCGCCACGGTGCGCCACTTCACGGCCGACCAGGTCATTCGCGGTGAGGAGCTCAAGGTGCTCCCGCCCGAGACCGTGGCCGCTGTCACGGAGTCCGCGGTCCCCGAGGCACCCGAAGTCGAGATCGCGCTGCCAGGCCGCGTGACCGCGAGCGTGCCCGCGCAGTTCGAGCCGAGCAACGGCGCGGCTGCGACGAACGGCTCCGCGAACGGCGCCGCTGCGACCAACGGCGCGGTGAACGGCGGCGGCGAGGAGCTCACCCGGCTGTTCGTGAACGCAGGCAAGCGCCACGGCGTCACACGCGACGCGCTCGCCGAGGCCTTCACCTCCAGCGGCATCGAGCCCCGGCGGGTGCGCATGCACCACACCTACGGGCTCGTCGACGTGCCGCGCGAGCGGGCGGACGAAGCGGTGGCGGCACTCACTGGCAGCGAGCTCGCGGGCCGCAAGCTGAACGTCGAGCTCGCGCGCGAGCAGCCCGCCGCCGCGTAGCTTCCCGCGGGTGCACGTCTCGCTCGAACCTATGAGACCACTGTGAGGTGGGCGATCTCGAAGGCCTCGCGCAGCGGGACGACGAGGCCGACCGTGAACGGCCCGAAGATGCCGTAGCGGGCCGAGACCTCGTCGAAGCGCATCTCGTAGACGATGTCCTTGATGTCCTTGGGGTCGTCGCTGAGGAGCGTCACGCCCCATTCCCAGTCGGACAGCCCGGTGGCACCGGTGATCAGCTGGATCACGCGGCCCGAGAACTTCGCGCCGAGCTTGCCGTGGCCGCCCATCAGCGTGCGCCGCTGGTCGTACTCGAGCGAATACCAGTTGTCGCCGGCCTCGCGGCGCTTGGCCATGGGGTAGAAGCAGAGCAGGCGCTTGCGCGGCAGCCGTGGGTGCACGCGCCGCTCGAGCATCGCCATGTGCTCGTCCGAGCCCTCTCGCGGCGTGTACTCCGAGAGCTCCGTCATCGAGACGAGGCCGAGCTCGGGAGCCGGCTCGAACTTCTGGCCGATCGACGTGCGTGCCAGCGAGGAGCGGAACCGCTCGAGCCGCACGAAGTCGGGCCCGATCAGCATCAAGCCCAGGTCGGCGCGGTCGCCGAGCGGCGCTGTCCAGATCACCTGATACCCAGGCTCGGAGCACAACTCGTCGACGCGCCGCTCGATATCCGCCGCCACGACGTTGGCATTGGACTCGTACTCCCGCAGCCGGTAATAGCAATGGATGACGCCCCAGCCCTCGCTCGCGAGGAGGGGGTCGGTCACGCGACCGTGATCTCGGGGGAGAGGTACACGTCCTGGATCGCGTTGAGCAGCTCGACACCCTCGGTCAGCGGCCGCTGGAAGGCCTTACGACCCGAGATCAGGCCCGTCCCGCCCGCGCGCTTGTTGATCACGGCGGTCTTGACGGCCTCCTGCAGGTCGTTCGCGCCCGAGGCGCCGCCCGAGTTGATGAGGCCGGCGCGGCCCAGATAGCAATTGGCCAGCTGGTAGCGGGTCATATCGATCGGGTGCGGCGTCATCAGCTCGCTGTAGACGCGCTTGTCGGTCTTGCCGAAGTCGAGGTCGAGGAACCCCGGCGCGGCGACCTCGGGCAGCTTCTGCTTGATGATGTCCGCCTCGATCGTGACGCCGAGGTGGTTGGCCTGGCCCGTCAGGTCGGCGGCGAGGTGGTAGTCGGGCCCGCCGTCCTTCGTGCGGTTGAAGGCCGAGTTGCGGAGGTAGCACCAGAGGATCGTGGCGAGGCCGTGCTCGTGGGCCGTGGCGAAGGCCTGCGAGACCTCGACGATCTGCCGCTTGGACTCGGCGGAGCCGAAGTAGATCGTGGCCCCGACGGCCACGGCGCCCATCTCGCGCGCCTGCCGCACCTGGGCGAACATGATCTGGTCGTACGAGTTCGGATAGCTGAGGAACTCGTTGTGGTTGAGCTTGAGGATGAACGGGATGTGGTGGGCGTACTTGCGCGCGCAGGCCCCCAGCACGCCGAGCGTCGAAGCCACGGCGTTGCAGCCACCCTCGATCGCGAGCTTGACGATGTTCTCGGGATCGAAGTAGTCGGGGTTCTTGGCGAAGGACGCGCCCGCCGAATGCTCGATGCCCTGATCGACAGGCAGGATCGAGACGTAACCGGTGCCGTCCAGGCGGCCGTGCGAGAAGAGGCTCTGCAGCGAGCGCAGCACCGGCGTCGGGCGATCACTGTCCTTCACGACCCGGTCGATGAAGTCCGGCCCCGGCAGGTGGAGGCGGTCGGACGGGATCGTGGTGCACTCGTGACCGAGGAGGTCCTCCGCCTCCTCGCCGAGGATGGATTCGATGCGGCCGATGCCGCTGGCGGAGCTCGTGATGGCCATGTCAGGCAGGGTACCTCCCCGCCGCTCGCGGCGTGCGGCAGACCCACGCGCGTCCTACACTCTCCCGGCCACCGAGCGCGGGGAGGCGCCGTGAATGAGATCGAAGGACTTGGGAGCTTCTATCTCGGCAAGCCGTATGACGTCGAGGCCAAGCAGCCGGGTGACGGCTATGTCCTCTACGACTCGAAAGATCTGACCACCCACGCCGTCTGCGTGGGCATGACCGGCTCGGGCAAGACGGGCCTCTGCGTGGGTGTGATCGAGGAGGCGGCGCTCGACGGCGTGCCATCGATCGTGATCGACCCCAAGGGCGACCTGGCCGATCTGATGCTCACCTTTCCCGCGCTGCGCCCGGAGGATTTCCGTCCCTGGATCAACGAGGACGATGCAGCGAAGGCGGGCGTCTCGCCCGACGAATATGCGAAATCGCAAGCGGAGCTGTGGACCAAGGGCCTGGCCGACTGGGGACAGGATGGCGCGCGCATCCAGCGGCTGCGCGACGCGGCCGACTTCGCGATCTACACACCCGGCAGCGATGCCGGCCTCCCCGTATCCGTGCTCGGCTCGTTCGCGCCTCCCGCCGACCGCTCCGACGCGGAGGCCGTCGGCGATCAGATCGGCGCGATCGCCACGGGCCTGCTCGCGCTGCTCGGGATCGACGCCGACCCCATCAAGAGCCGCGAGCACATCCTGCTCTCGAGCATCCTGGGCGCTGCCTGGGCCAACGGCCAGGCGCTCGACATCGCGTCGCTGATCGCGCAGATTCAGCAGCCCCCATTCGCCAAGATCGGCGTGCTCGACCTCGATTCCTTCTATCCGCAGAAGGACCGCTTCGAGCTCGCGCTCGCGCTCAACAACCTGCTGGCCGCGCCCGGCTTCCAGCTCTGGATGCAAGGCGTCCCGCTCGACGTCGGCCAGTTGCTGCGCAGCGAGGGGGGCAAGCCGCGCGTCGCCATCCTCTCCATCGCGCACCTGTCGGATGCAGAGCGCATGTTCTTCGTGACGCTGCTGCTCAACGCCGTGCTGGCCTGGATGCGCGGGCAGTCGGGCACGACCAGCCTGCGGGCGCTGCTCTACATGGACGAGATCTTCGGGTTCTTCCCGCCGACGGCCGAGCCACCCTCGAAGAAGCCGCTGCTGACGCTGCTCAAACAGGCGCGGGCCTTCGGCCTGGGCGTCATGCTGGCCACCCAGAACCCGGTCGACCTCGACTACAAGGGCCTTTCGAACGCCGGCACCTGGCTGATCGGCCGCCTGCAGACCGACCAGGACAAGCAGCGCGTGCTGGACGGGCTCGAGGGCGCCTCGGGCCAGGGCGGTCTCGACCGCGGCCAGCTCGAGCGGCTGATCTCCGCGCTCGGCAACCGCGTCTTCCTGCTCAACAACGTCCACGAGAACGCGCCCGAGGTGTTCCAGACGCGCTGGACGATGGCGTATCTGCGCGGTCCGCTGTCGCGACCGCAGATCGCCCAGTTGATGGCGCCTCTCAAGGCCGCGCTGCCGCCGCCCGCACCCGCTGCCGCTGCCGCGCCGGCGGCAGCCGCTCCCGTGTCCGCGGCCTCGCTGCCGCCCCCGGCGCCGAGCGGCGTCGCGGCGGCCTATCTGCCCCTGCGCGGGGTCGCGCCCGGCGGTGCCTCTCTCGCCTACGTGCCGGCGCTGATCGGCGTCGCGCGCGTGCGCCTGCTCGACACGAAGTCTCAGGTGGACCAGTCGATCGAGAACGCCCGGCTGGCCGCGTTCGCCGACGGGCCCATCGCCGTCGACTGGTCGGGGGCCGCGGATCTCGCCGTGGCCGCTGCCGATCTCGAATCGACGCCACGGGAGGGGGCGGCCTTCCAGGACCTGCCCGCAGCCGCGCGCGACGCGAAGGCCTACGGCCGCTGGTCCAAGGACTACGCCGACTGGCTCTACCAAACCCAGACCGTGCAGCTCTTCCGCAGCCCGTCCCAGAAGCTCGTGTCGCACCCCGGCGAGTCGGAGGCCGACTTCCGCGCCAGGCTCGCGCAAAACGCGCGCGAGGGCCGGGACTCGAAAGCCGATGGGCTGCGCGCGAAGTACGAGGCCAAGGTCGCGGCCCTGCAGCAGAAGCTCCACACGGCCCAGCAGGCCGTCGATCGCGAGCAGAACCAGGAGCGCGGCGCCGGGCTGCAGACGGCCGTGTCGGTCGCGGGATCGATCCTCGGCGGCTTCCTCGGTCGCAAGTCCTCGTCGGTCGGCTCGATCACGGGCGCCGCCCGTGGGGCGGGGCGCGTCGCGCAGCAGCACGACGACGTCAACCGCGCCAAGGAGAACGTCACGCTCCTGCAGAGCCAGCTGGCCGAGCTCCAGGCGTCGTTCGCGCAGGATGCGGCGGGCGTCGGCCTGGACGGTGCGTCCACCGAGCAGCTCGACTCCGTCGTCGTCCGCCCCAAGAAGGCCGACATCGACGTGGCGCTCGTGACGCTGGCGTTCGCGCCGCACTGGCAGGACGGGACGGGACAGCTCACGCCCGCGTTCTAGCGTTCTCGGGAGGAGCCATAGACTCGGGCGGTGCCCGAGTGCCCGACCTGCGGAAAGGAGCTCCCCGGGGAGTTCCCGTTCTGCCCGTTCTGCGGGGCGGCTCTCTCGCCTCTCGATGCCGGGGCTGCGATTCGCGAGCGCAAGGTCGTCTCGGTCGTCTTCTGCGATCTGGTGGGGTTCACCGCGGCCTCGGAGGCTCTCGATCCGGAGGACGTGCAGGCGCGCATGGCGCCGTACCTCATCCGCACGCGAGAGCGCATCGAGGCCTACGGCGGAACGGTGGAGAAGTTCATCGGCGACGCCGTGATGGCCGTGTTCGGGGCACCCGTGGCACACGAGGACGACGCGGAGCGAGCCGTGCGGGCGGGGCTGGCCGTGCTGGAGGAGATCGAGGAGCTCAACGCAGCGAACGCGGCGCTCGCGCTCTCCGTGCGCATCGGCGTCAACACCGGCGAGGCCGTGGTCGCCCTCAACGCTCGCCCTGAACTGGGTGAGGGCATGGTGACCGGCGATGTCGTGAATACGGCCGCGCGCATCCAGGCTCAGGCCCCGGTCGACGCCGTGGCGGTGGGCGCGGGCACCTACCAGGCGACCGAGCGCGTCTTCGTCTTCGAGCCGCTGCAGGCGATCGACGCCAAAGGCAAGCCGGAGGCCGTCCCGATCTGGCGAGCGCTGCAGACGCGGGCCCGCATTGGCAGCGACCTGATCCGCTCGATGATGACGCCGCTGATCGGTCGCGAGCTGGACCTCGCGCTCCTGACCAAGACCTTCGACAAGTCCGCGCAGGAGCAGGCCGTGCAGCTCGTCACGGTCGTCGGCGAGCCGGGTGTCGGCAAGTCGCGGCTGGTCGCGGAGCTCGGCTCCTACATCGATGGCCTGCCCGACCTCGTGACCTGGCGCCAGGGCCGCTGTCTGCCCTACGGCGAGGGCATCACGTTCTGGGCGCTCGGCGAGATCCTCAAGGCCCATGCCGGGATTTACGAGTCGGACTCTCGCGAGACCGCGATCGCGAAGCTCGACGCCGTCGTGCCCGAGAGCGATGACCGGCCCTGGCTGCGCGCGCGCTTGCTCCCGCTGCTGGGCCTCGACGCCGGCGAGGCCGCTGCGCGGGCAGAGCTGTTCACGGCCTGGCGGAGGTTTCTGGAGTCCATCGCGGAGAGCCATCCGCTGGTGCTCGTGGTCGAGGATGTCCACTGGGCGGACGAGGCGATGCTCGCCTTCATCGAGCACCTGGCGGACTGGGCGCACGGCGTACCCCTGCTGATCGTCTGCACCGCTCGCCCCGAGCTGTACGAGGCGCGCCCCGCCTGGGGCGCCGGCCTGGCCAATCAGACGGCCATCCGCCTTTCGCCGCTCTCCGACGACGACACGGCGAGGCTCGTGTCCGCACTGCTGGAGCAGGCCGTGCTGCCGGTGGCGACGCAGTACCTGCTGCTCGAGCGCGCGGGCGGGAACCCTCTCTACGCGGAGGAATTCGTGCGGATGCTGCGCGACCGCAGCCTGCTCGACGAACAGGGCAGGCTGCGTGCCGGGGCGGACGTCCCGTTCCCGGCTTCGCTGCAGGCGATGATCGCTGCCCGCCTCGACACCCTCCCGCAGGACCGCAAGCAGCTCCTGCAGGACGCGGCGGTGATGGGCAAGGTGTTCTGGGCCGGTTCGAGCATCGCGATGGGCAATCGCGACCCGCGTGAGGTCGAGCTCGCGCTGCACGATCTGGCGCGCAAGGAGCTCGTCCGCCCGGCGCGCCAGTCGTCGATGGAGGGGGAGGCCGAGTATGGCTTCTGGCACCTGCTCGTGTGCGATGTCGCCTATGCGCAGATCCCACGGCCGGAGCGCGCCGTCAAGCACCTGAGCGCTGCGGCCTGGTTGGAGCGCAAGGCCTCCGAGCGGGTCGGGGACATGGCGGAGGTGCTCGCGTACCACACGGGCGAGGCCCTCGGCCTCGCGCTGGCGATCGGTGACGACGAGCTCCGAGCACAGGTTGCGCCCAAGGCCGCTCGCTATGCGCTGCTTGCAGGCGAGCGCGCCCTCGGCCTCGACACGCGCAAGGCGCTGAGCCTGCTCGAGCGGGCGAAGAGCCTCACCCCCATCGATGATCCCGACTTTCCGCTCGTGCTCCTGCACTGGGCGGACGCGGCCCGCAACGCCGGCCGGCTGCCCGAGGCTGCCCATGCGTTCGAGCAGGCTGCCGCCCGCTTCGAGGAGGGCGGGGACCTGCTTCGCGCTGCGCAGGCACTCGCCGACCTCAGCAGCGCTCGCACCCGCCTCGGCGAGCCAGGGGCCGCCGAGCTGGTGGAGCGGGCCGTGGCGTTGCTCGAGGCCACGCCCGGGGCGGGGCTGGTCGACGCCGTCACGACGGTGGCGGCCTTCCGCTACATCTCCGGTGCGAGCGCCGAGGCGACGAAGAACGCCGAGCGGGCGCTCACGCTGGCCGCCGAGCTCGGACTGCCTCTCCCCGCCAGGGCGCTCGGCTTCCACGGCCTGGCCCGTTGCGACCAGGGAGACCTGGGCGGGCTTGCCGACGCCGAGCGCGCGCTCGGCCTCGTGATCGCAGAGGGCCGGGGCAGAGACGCCGCCGTTCTGCAGCACAACCTCGCGCTCATTCGCTGGATGGTCGAAGGGCCGGCGGCCGCGACCGTCCAGTTCGACCAGGCCGTGGCCTTCGCAGCCAGCCGCGGGCTCGTCGAGGCCGAGCATGCGGAGTCCTCCGTCAACGCTGCGGCGCGCATCGGAAGCGGCCAGTTCGAGCAGGTCCTCCAGCAGGCAGACGCGCTCCTGCCGCTGGTGGAGGAGAGCGGCGACGGGACGGCGCGGTCGCAATTGCTGAGTGCCAAGGCCATCGTCCTCGTCGAGCGGGGCGCAGAGGCCCATGAGCTCGCGGAGCGCGCGCTCGATCTGGCGCGCACGAACGCCTATCCCTTCGTGTTGGCGCTCGCCATCCAGGCGGCATCGGCCTGCCTCATCGCGGCCGGCGACTCCACCGGCGCCCGTTCGCTCCTCGACGAGATCGCTGCGGCGCCCATTCACCACATCCCGGACTACGCCTCGATGCTGCCGCCACTCGCTCGTGCCGGGCAGGCCCTGGGCGACCACGACCTCGTTCGCCGCCTGGCTCGCGACGTCGTCGAGACCGTCCCGATCCAGCAGCATGCGCGCGCAACGGTCGCCGCCATCCAGGCGGAGCAGCGCGCGGAGCACGCAGTCGCGGCGACCCTCTACTCGGATGCTGCGGAGCGCTGGGAGCAGTTCGGCTGTGTGCTCGAGCAGGCCTATGCCCTCCTTGGCCTAGGCCGCTGCCTCGTTGCCCTCGCGGATCCCGGTGCCACTCGGGTGCTGGGCCAGGCCCGTTCCCTCTTCGACCAGATGGGCGCGCGTCCCCGCCTGAGCGAGTGCGATTCGCTGATCGCGCGCATCAGCGCCGCCTAGCGCGATCCCGCTGGAACCTCCCTCTTCCCGCGCCGAATCGTATAGCGCTTGGGTGCTACGGTCGAAGCCGAGGGGCCTGTGACTGACTCGCTGACCGCACATCGGCGGCGCGTGCCCAAAGCGCGTGTCTTCGTCGCCGCCGTTGCGATCGCGGCGGCGATTGCCGTGGCCGCCCAGCCCGCGCTGCGCTCGCAGAGCGCACTCGGCGCGACGGCCTCCTGCACGCCCGACTCGGCCTGGCCGGGCACCAACGCGTCGTTCGCCCAGCAGGTCGTCGCGCTCGTCAACCAGCACCGTGCGGCGATCGGGCTCGGCGCGCTGGCGGTGGACGCGTCGCTCACGGACTCGGCGGCCTGGAAGGCCCGCCACATGGCCAACTACGGCTATTTCGAGCACAACGATCCGGCGCCGCCCGTCGCTCGCGACCCGTTCACGCGCATGCAGAACTGCGGCTACGCCGCGGGCGGGGCGCTCGGCGAGAACATCGCTGCCGGCCAACCCACGCCCTCGGACGTGATGACGGCGTGGCTCAACTCGCCAGGACACCGGGCGAATCTCGAGGATCCGTCGTTCCGGTCCATCGGCGTCGGCGTCGCGGTGGGGGGTCCCATCGGCATCTACTGGGTGCAGGACTTCGCAGGCGGCGTGAGCGCCGGCGGAGCGCCGCCGCCCGCACCGCCACCTGCGCCGCCCGCACCGCCGCCGCCGCCCCCGCCCGCGGCTCCCCCGGCGCCGCCTGCATCGCCCCCCGCTCCGCCCGCCTCGCCGCCGAAGCCGCCGAGCCCACCGGTCTCGTCTCCCGTGAACCCGCCCGCTCCTCCGGGCGCTCCGGGCGCTCCGGCGGCGACCGCCCCGGCCGCCGCGGCCGGCGGGCTGGTCGGCACCGCGATCTCGACGAGCACGCAGGAGGCGATCCCGGCCGGGCGCCGCCACAAGCTCCGGCAGACGCGGCTCGCGGTCAGCAAGCCGCACGCGGGCAAGGCCTACGCCGCGCGGCTCTCATTCGGTCGCGTGCCCGTGACCACCTCGGCCCTCGCCGTCGGCTGCCGGGCGCGCCTCTCGGGTGAGCTACTCAAGGGCGACGGCTCGATCGACGGCCATGTCGCGACCTGCACCTGGTCGATCCCGGCCAAGGCGCGCGGGGAGCACCTCGTGGTGAGGGTCGCGGTCAAAGGCCGCCACGGCGTGTCGCTCATGCGCACCGCCAGGCTGATCGTAGGCCGTTAAGGTCGGCGCTCGCGCGGTGTGGAGCTGCACGACGCAGCCCCACACCTGAGCCGACTTAGAAGCTCACTCAGTGCGCGCCGGCGAGCTCGTCGGCCGTGCGCTGCACTGCTCGGACGATCTTCTGGTAGCCGGTGCAGCGGCAGAGATTCCCTCCGAGGGCGATGCGGATCTCCTCCTCTCTGGGCTGCGGGGTGACGGCCAGCAGCGCGGTGGCCGAGATGAGCATTCCCGGCGTGCAGAACCCGCACTGCACGCCGCCCTCGGCGATGATGTTGCGCTGCAGGGGATGCGGCTCGTCCACGGTGCCGAGCCCCTCCACCGTCGTGACCTCGCGGCCATCCGTCTGCACCGCGAGGTAGGAGCACGAGTTCACGGGCCGACCGTCGATCAGCACCATGCAGGCGCCGCACTCGCAGTCGTCGCAGCCCTCCTTGGTGCCGGTCAGGCCGACCTCGCCGCGCACCACGCTCAGCAGCGAGCGGTCCGCCTCGATGCTGACCGGGTAGGGCACGCCGTTGACGTTCAGGGTGATCGAGACGCTCATCGGCTCAGCCTCCGAGGGGGGCGCCGATACCCGAGGCGCGGTTGGCAGGGACGGAGACGTGCTCGCCGCGTGCGCGTGCGATCGCGGCTTCGACGGCCCGGCGGGCCATGACGCCGACGGTGTGGCGGCGGTAGGCGTCACCGGCGCGCACGTCGCTGATGGGGGAGCAGTCGTCGCTCGCGCCCGCGGCCACGGCCGCCAGCGTCTCCTCGCTGACCGGCTTGCCGGCGATCGCGTCCTCTGCGCACGGCGAGCGCACGATCGTGGGCGCGACCGCAGTCAGCGCGATTCGGCAGGCCTCGATGTCGCCGTCGCCGTTGAGCGTGACCGCGGCGGCGGCGCCGACGACGGCGATCTCCATGGCACGGCGATATTCGAGCCGGACATAGGCGCTGCCCGAGCGCGCCGGCAGCCCCGGCACGCGCACTTGCACGAGCAATTCGCTCTCCTGCGCGGAGGTCTCGCCGGGGCCGGTCCAGAGCTCCGACAGCGCGACCGTGCGCGAGCCGGCCTGCGATTGCAGCACCACCTCGGCGCCGAGCACGAGCAACGGGGCGCCGGTGTCCATCGCCGGAGAGGCGTTCATGACGTTGCCGCCGATGGTGCCCACGTGGCGCGTCGCGGGGGAGCCCACGAGCGCGCTGCCGTCGGCCAGGCCCGACCAGCCGGCCTGGATCTCGGCGCTGGCCTCGATGTCGGCGTGGCTGGCGAGCGCGCCCAGCACGAGCGTGCCGCCGTCGACGGAGATGCCTCCCAGGCCGCCGACAGCGTGGATCGCGACGATGTTCGGAGGCAGAGGGAACTTGCCGTGGCGCGCGCCGACCACGAGGTCGGAGCCGCCCGCGACGGGGCGGGCGCCTGCGGCCAGGGCCGCGAGCGCCTCGTCCAGGGTCTGTGCCGCCGTGTAGTTCACGACTTCACCGCCTGCATGTGCTCCCAGACGCGCTGGGGCGTCATCGGCAACTGCCGCATCGGCGTGCCGATCAGCTTCGAGATCGCGTTCGCGATGGCCGCGGCCGTGGCGACGTTGGGCGCCTCGGCAACTCCCTTGGATCCGCGCGGGCCGCCGTCGGCGGCGTTGGTCTGGATCCAGGTCACGCTGATCGGCGGGGCGTCCGCCATAGTCTGGAGCTTGTACTCGAGCAGCGCGGCGTTGCGCTGGCGCCCCTGGTCGTCGTAGAGCGTGCCCTCGGTGAGGGCCTGGCCCATGCCCATGACGACGCCGCCCTCGACCTGGCCCTCGGCGCCGATCTCGTTGATGATCGTGCCGGAGTCGTGGGCGCACGAGACCTCGAGCACCCGCACGACGCCCGTGTCGCGGTCGAGCTTGATGCGCACGGCGTGGCAGCTGACCTGCGGCGCCGTGAAGGCGTCCATGCCGAGCTTGCCGACGCAGTTCTGGTTGTCGGTCTCCGGCCCGGCGGGCGGCGTGCCAGAGCCGTGGCCGAGCAGCAACTCGCCGTCGTGCGCCGAGGCCGCAAGCTCAGCGATCGGGACGCGGCTGTCGGGTGAGCCCTTGACCTGCGCGTGCCCGTCGACCAGCTCGATGTCCTCCGGGGAGGCCTCCATCTGGTCGGCGGCCAGCTGGCGCAGTTGCTCGCCGATCTGGCGTGCCGCTCCGACGACCGCGCGGCCGTTGTTGATCAGCGTCTGGGAGCCGGTCGCACCCATGTCCCAAGGGCCGGCGTCGGTGTCCTGGTAGACGAGCGTGAAGTCCTCGGGCTGCATGCCGAGCTCGTCGGCGGCCAGCATCGGCAGCGTCATCACCGAGCCGGTGCCGCACTCCTGCGCGCCCGTCACGATCACGCCCGAGCCGTCGGAATTGAGCTTCACGAAGGCGCCCGACGGGACGCCGAAGGACGGCCACCAGCCGACCGCCACGCCGATCGCCTCGTCCTCCGGCAGCTGCTGCCCGTAGCCGGCCTTCTCGGTCGCGGTCGCGATGCACTCCTGGAGGCCGATCGGCAGGTAGACCTGCCGCGTAGGCCCTTCGTCGCCGGTGTCGATGCAGGCCTTGCGGCGGAAGTCGACCGGGTCCATGCCGATCGCCGCGGCCACCTCGTCGGTGTGCTGCTCCAGCGCCCAGCAGGCCTGGGGCGCCGTGGGGGCGCGCACCGATCCCGACGGCTGGTGGTTGGTGTAGACGCAGTGCGCGTCGACGTGCGCGTTCTGCGTCTTGTAGGGGCCGTGCACGTGCATCGCGGCGAGCTCGGAGAAGAACGCCGAGTCGGCCGTGTAGGCGCCGTTGTCGATGATCAGGAAGCCGCGGCGCGCCGTGATCGTGCCGTCGTTCTTCACGCCCGTCTCGATCTCGATGACCATACCCTCGCGGCGGCGGTCGGGAGCGAGGAACTCCTCGCGGCGCGAGAACACGAGCCGCACCGGACGCTGTGCCTTGCGCGCGAGCACGGCGATGTGGGCCTCGAAGTGGAAGCCGCACTTGCCTCCGAACCCGCCGCCCAGCAGCGGGACGATGATGCGCACCTTGCTCGCCGGCAGCTCCAGCGTGTCCATCACGCCGCTGCGCGCCGAGAAGGGCACCTGGGTCGACGTCCAGATCGTGACGTGGTCGCCCGACCACTGGGCGACGATCGCACGGGGCTCGATGGGAGCGGCGTGCGAGCCGTCGGCGATGAAGCGGCTCTTGACGACGACGTCGGCCTCGCGCATCCCCTGCTCGACATCGCCCTTGACGATCGTCGAGTGCGAGGCGTCGTTGCGGTCGCGCACCATGCCGTCCGTGTCACCGTAGGAAGCCCAGTCCGCATGCACGAGCGGCGCATCGGCGGCCAGCGCGCCCTCGAGGTCGTTGACGACCGGCAGTTGCTCGTAGTCGACCTCGATCAGGTCGACCGCCTGCTGTGCGATCTCGGGCGTGATCGCGGCGACGGCCGCCACGAGGTCGCCCTCGTAGCGCACGTACTCCTTGCAGAACAGGTAGCGATCCTGCACGAAGTCGCCGTACAGGACGTCCGGCACGTCGGCGTGGGTCGCGACCGCGAGCACGCCGGGCAGCGCCTCGGCCTCGGAGATGTCGAGCCGCGTGATGCGGCCATGCGACACGCCGGCGAATTTGAACTTCGCGTGCAGCATGCCCGTGAGATTCAGGTCGGCCGTGTAGCGGCCGGAGCCCGTGACCTTGTCCGGGCCGTCTGCGCGGATGAAGCGCCTCTTGGCAACGGTCGCCAACACTGCCTCCTTGAATCGTTGAGCGGACGCGATCCTAGCGCGCGTCAGCTGCCGTACGAATCGAGCATTTCCTGCACGCGGTCCTCGCCGAACTCGCTCTCGAGCTCGTCCGCGACGGCCTGCGCGACCGCTTCGGGACTGCCGGAGCGCTCTTCCCACTCGCTCTGGCGCCAGCCCTCGAGATAGGCGTCGGAGTCGGTTGCACCGAGGCGCATCGCGGCCTCGTCGATCGCGATCATGAAGCGTGTGTCGAGCGGGGCCTTGGAGGTGCGCTCGCCGTCTCGCGCCGTGACCAGCGACGGCAGGTCGCGCCAGTACGTCACGCGGAACTCGGCCACGGCGGAACTCTACGCTGTGGGCCCGATCGGCGGCGACGAGCGGGTAGCCGACCGCCGACCAGAGCCACCCGCTCCGAGGCGCGCTGCTCGATCAGCTCTGGGTGCGCTGAACCAGCGGGCGAGAGCCCGTGAGCATGACGGTCGCGACGACCAGGCAGAGTGCCGCGATCACGCCGAACGGCACGCGCTCGTCGATGTGGCCGTGCGCGGCGCTCGCAGCCAGGGGCCCGATCACGGCGGCGACGCCCCAGCTCACGTTGACGAGTCCGATCACCGCGCCCCGTCCCGCGCCCGCGGAGGCGGCGCCCGTGCCGGCGAGCAGGTAGCTGAAGGTGTTGAGGCCCGCGCGGCCGGCTGCGGAGGCCAGCAGGAACGCGGCGATGGCGACCGTCGAGCGATCGGCCACGGGAACGAGCCACGCCGCGCCCAGCAGCGCGCATCCGAACGCCGTGAGCGCGACGTGGCTGCGCTCCTCGCCGAGGCGGCCGGCCAGAGGCGCCACGGCGATCCAGACCAGCGCGCCGATGGAGAACAGCACGCCGATGCCGCTCGGCGAGAGGCCGTTCTCGCTCAGGCGCAGCGACCCGAGCAGGTTGCCCATGCCACCGACGAACCCGAGCAGCACGGTGGCGAGCATCGCGTAGACGACCATGCGATTGCGGTGCGCACCGCCCCGTGGAGGTTGCGCGCCGGGCGCCTCGGCAGGCGCGCCGGCCGCGGAGCGGTCGAGCGCGAACGCGATCGTCACGGGCAGCGCGAGCGCAGCGCCGACCGCGAACGGCGCCCATGTGCCGACGCGATCGGCCAGCAGCCCGGCCATGACCGGCCCGGCGAGCAGCCCCGTGCCGCCGGCCGCGACGGCCCGGCCCGTGGCGCCTGCGGGCCGTCCCGGTGCGCCCGCCAGCATCACTCCGGCGGTCCAGATGATGCCGTTGGCGACGCCGATCAGCGCGCGGCCCGCGAGGAGCTCCGGGAAGCTGCCCGCCATCGCCATGACGATCGAGCCGAGCACGACGAAGGCGCCCGCGCAGGTCACGAGCGGCCGCGCGCCGACGCGATCGGCCAGGCGGCCGAGCGGCAGAGTCACGACGACCATCGCGAAGGTGGTCGTGGACAGCAGCAACGCGGTCTCGAGCGACGAGAGGCCGTAGGCCGCCGTCAGCGTCGGCAGGAGCGGCACGACCGCGACGTCGGCGACGACGGAGGCGAAGATCAGCGCGTAGAGGGTGGCCAGGCCGGCGTGCCCGCTGCGTTCAGGTGCCATGCCCGCAGCCTGGTCCACGATCGTCCATTCGTCCAACTACAGTTATCTGCCAGAGTGATGAAAAGACCTCATCGGTTGCTCGGCATCGAGATCCGCCACCTGGCCGCGCTCGAGGCCGTCGCCGTCACGGGCTCGTTCGCGCGGGCGGCCCAGCAGCTGGGCTATACGCAGTCAGCCGTGAGCGTCCAGGTGGCGACGCTCGAGCGCGCGGCCGGCGTACGGCTGCTCGACCGGCCAGGCGGACGCCGCCCGGTCGTCCCGACCGACGCGGGCGAGCGCATCCTGCGCCACGCGGTGCGCCTGACGGCCCAGCTGCAGGCGGCCGAGGCCGATCTCACGGCGCTGGCGGAGGGCACCGCGGAGACGCTGCGGGTGGGCACCTTCCAGAGCGTCTCCATCCGCGTGCTGCCCGACGCCGTCCGCCGCCTGATGCAAGCGCGCCCGGGCGTCGAGGTGCGCTTGCAGGAGGCGCCGTACGAGGACGAGCTGCTCGCACTCGTGGAGCGCGGTCAGCTCGATTTCACCTTCGCCCTGGTTCCGCCGGAGGGCCCGTTCGAGCACGTCGAGCTGCTGCGCGACCCGTATGTGCTGCTCACGCAGGAGGGCAGCCCGCTGGCCGAGCGGGAGATCGCGCCCACGCTGGCGGAGATCGGGCGGCTGCCGCTCGTCGCCTACAGCCGCAGCACCTACGGCATCGAGGCGCTGCTGCGCTCGCGCGGCATCGAGCCCCACGTCGTGTTCCGCAGCGACGAGAGTGGCGCCGTGCAGCGCATGGTCGCTGCGGGCATCGGCTCCGCGTTGATCCCGCGCCTCGCGATCGACACGAGCATCACCGGCGTCGTCGCCCTGGATGCCTCGCGCCGTGTGCCCGCCCGCCAGATCGGCCTTGCGTGGCATCGCGATGCGACGCTCCCGGAGGCAGCGGCCGACTTCGTCGCGGCCGTGCGGGTGCGCTGCGAGGAGCTCGCGCAGAGCCTCTGACAAACCTGCCACCCTGTGGCCGGGATCGAAGCGCGAACAGGAGAGTGCAGATGCGGGTGGGGATGCTGACCGGCGGGGGCGATTGCCCCGGTCTGAACGCCGTGATTCGTGCCGCGACGCGACGCCTGCTCGACGGTGGCGTGGAGCCGATCGGGGTGCTGCGCGGCTGGCGCGGCATGATCGACGGCCTCTTCCGGCCGCTCGACCAGGAGGCGATCTCGGGCATCCTGCCGCGCGGCGGCACGATCCTGAAGACGAGCCGCACCAATCCCTTCAGCGAGGAAGGCGGCCTCGACGCGGTGCGCAGGTCGTTCGAGCAACTCGACGGCCTGATCGCGATCGGCGGCGAGGACACGCTCGGGGTCGCGGCTCGCCTGTACGTCGAGCACGGCCTGCCGGTGATCGGCGTGCCGAAGACGATCGACAACGACCTCGCCGCGACCGACCAGACCTTCGGCTTCGACACCGCGGTCTCGATCGCAACCGAGGCGATCGACCGGCTCCACACGACGGCGGAGTCGCACGACCGCGTCATGGTGGTCGAGGTCATGGGCCGCCATGCGGGCTGGCTTGCGGTGGCGAGCGGCCTGGCCGGCGGTGCCGATGTGGTGCTCATCCCCGAGTTCCCGCTGACGGTCGAGCGCTGTGCGGATCTGATCCGCCGCCGGCACGCGCGCGGTAAGGACTTCTCCATCATCGTGGTCAGCGAGGGCTGGCCGCTCACGCGCGAGCAGGGTGTCGAGGAGCTCTCGACTCCCAAGGGCGAGCTCGACGCGTTCGGGCACGCGCGCCTGGGCGGCGTCGGGCAGAGGCTCGCCGACGCCCTCGAGCAGATCACGGGGTTCGAGACGCGCGTGACGACGCTCGGTCACCTGCAGCGCGGAGGCACCCCGACGGCCTATGACCGCGTGCTCGCCACTCGCTACGGCCTGCTGGCGGGCGACCTCGCGCTCGAGCGGCGCTTCGGCCTCATGACCTCGCTGCGCGGCATGGATGTCGTCTCCGCACCCCTGGACGAGGCCGTCAAGGAGCTCCGCACGGTGCCGCGCTCCTATTACGCACTGGCCGAGGCCTTCTTCGGCTGATCGTCGCCCGGGTCGAACTCGCCGGAAGGCGAGGCCCCGACGGGTCAGCCGGTCGAGCTCTCCGCCATCGTCATCTTCCGCGTGGCGGACGGCACGATCAGGGAGCGCTGGGCGGGCTGGAAGCGACAGCCTCCGGGAGCGTCTCGCGGTCAGGCAGCGTGACCCGGAAGGTCGTCCCGGCGCCGGGCATGCTCTCCAGCGAGACGCTGCCGCCGTGTGCCTGCACGATGGCCGCGACGATGGCGAGGCCGAGGCCCGCGCCGCCGTGATCGCGGGAACGCGAGGGGTCACCGCGGTAGAAGCGCTCGAAGACGTGGGCCCCGCGCTCGGCGTCGAGCCCGGGCCCGCGATCCTCGACCTCGAGCACCGCATTCGTCCCCTCGCGGCGCACGCGGACGACGGCGGCGGCGTCGGGCGGCGTATGGGCGCGGACGTTGGCGAGCAGGTTGTCGGCGACCTGCCGCAGGCGCTCCGCGTCGCCCGTCACGGACACGGGTGCCGGGGCGTCGAGCACGAGCGGTCGACCCGGCTGCATGGCGCGGGCCGCGTCGGCCGCCTCGCCCGCCAGCTTGGTCAGATCGAGCGGCTTGGCCTCGAGCGGTCGCCCCTGATCCAGCCGGGCGAGCAGGAGCAGGTCTCCGACGAGCAGACCCATGCGCCGCGTCTCGCGCTGGATGCCGGTCATCGAGCGCTCGAGGTCGGCGGGGCGGTCGCGCGCCCCGCGGTCGAACAGCTCGGCATAGGCGCTGACGGCCGCGATCGGCGTGCGCAGCTCGTGCGAGGCGTCGGAGATGAAGCGGCGCAGGCGCGCCTCGGAGGCCGAGCGCTCGGCGAAGGCGTCCTCGATCTGCCCGAGCATCGCGTTGAGGGCACCGCCCAGCCGGCCGATCTCCGTGGTGCCGCCATCCGGCTCGACGCGGCGCGAGAGGTCGCCTGCGCCGATCGCGGCGGCCGTCTCCTCGATCCGGCGCAGTGGGCGGAGGCTGGCAGTGATCAGCCAGAGCGCGAACAGCAGCGCGCTCGCGATCACGGCGCAGGCGACGAGCACCTCGATCCACTTGAGCTGGCTGAGCGTCGTATCGGTCTCGTGCAGCGGAACGCCGAGGATCAGCGTGGAGTCGGAGGAGGGCACCGCCTGCGCAAGCAGGCGGAAGCGCGAGCCCCCGCTGACGGCACTCACGGTGGCGTGCCGAGGGCTGCCGTCACCCCTTGGGCCGAAGCCCTGCGGGATGCGCGGCGCCGGCGCGGTCTCTCCCGGGCGCGTGAGCGTGCCCCGGATGACCGGGGTGCCGTCGCCGGGGCGGATCTCGACGTACGTGCCGGGCGTGAGCACGCCGAACTGCGCGAGAACGTTGATGCGCCGGAGCGGGCCGCCCGGGCCGGGCCCCTGCCGGTCGAACTGATCGAGCGAGCTGGCGACCCCGTTCGCGCTCGACTGCAGAGAGCTGTCGACGCGCTTGAAGAGCGAGGAGCGCAATGCGGCGTAGGTCGCGATATCGGCGACCACGAGCCCGGCTGCCAGCAGCACGGCCAGGACGAGCAGCAGGCGCGCACGCAGCGACACGCCCTGCACCGCCGCTCCGATGCGCCCGCCGGTGCGGCCGCCGGCTGTCACTAGTGCTCCACTAGCGATCCGGTTCGCGCAGCACGTAGCCGACCAGCCGAACCGTGTGGATCAGCGGCGGCCCGACGCGGTCGAGCTTGCGGCGCAGGTAGCTCACGTAGGTCTCGACGACGTTGGCGTCGCCGCCGAAGTCGTAATTCCAGACATTGTCGAGGATCTGCCGCTTGCTCAGCACCCTGCGGGGATTCTGCAGCAGGAACCGCAGGAGGCGGAACTCGGTCGGCGTGAGATCGAGCGGCGCATCGCCCCGCCGCACCTGACGGGTGTCGTCGTCGAGCTCGACGTCGGCGAAGCGCAGCACATGCCCGTCGTCGCCGTGCGTGCGGCGCAGGACGGTCTGGACGCGCGCGACGAGCTCCGCAAGGCTGAACGGCTTGGTGACGTAATCGTCGCCGAGCGCAAGGCCGGCGATCTTGTCCTCCGTGGCGTCCTTGGCCGAGAGGAAGATCACCGGCACGGGCACCCGCCGGTCGCGCAGCCTCCGGGCCACGGCCAGGCCGTCGAGATCGGGGAGCATCACGTCCAGGATGATGAGATCCGGCCGGAACTCGTCGATCGCGGACACGGCCGCCCGCCCCGAGGCGATCTCGCAGGTGTCGAAGCCCTCGTAGCGCAGCGCCGTGGCGACGGCATCGGTGATCGACGCCTCGTCGTCCACGATCAGGACGCGTCGCATGTCGGCTGCGCGCTCGCTCACCACGCGAGCATGCCAGGTCCGGCTGCGCCGGCCGGTGCACCGGTGCCGGCCTGCGTCGCGATTGCCATGTGCCAAGGTTCGCCTCCTAGCCTGTGAATTGGCTGTGAGAAACCTGTGAGGCTGCGTAGACCCGGCTGCGGCGCTACCGTGACGGCGCTGATGAGACCTGAGGATCGGCGATGACGGCACCGGGCCCTGCAACCAGCGGCATCGCCGACCTGGATCGCACCCTTGGCGGCCTGTTCTGGGGCGACAACGTCGTCTGGGAGGTGCGCCGGCAGGCATCGGTGGAGCCCTTCGTGCGAGCGCTGGTGTCGGCCGGAGGGCAGGCCGAGGCCTTCGCTCACGTCTCCTTCGGCGGCGGCGAGCTCCCGGCCGGCGAGCGCGGCATCGAGCTCATCGACGCCTCGGCGGACGGGCCGTATGCCCGGCCGGGCGAGCTGCTCGGCGCCGTGCGCGCCTACGCCAAGCGCGCCGAGCGCACGATCCTCGTGTTCGACCCGCTCGATGCCATGGCGGAGCGCTGGGGGGTCGAGATCGCCCGCCGCTTCTTCGTGCGCTGCTGTCCGATGCTGCTGGAGATCGGCGCAATCGCGTACTGGTCGATCGGCGCCTCCGACGCGCTCGCGGCGCTCCGGCGCGAGGTGGAGCAGGTGACGCAGTGCGTGCTCGTCGTGGACGATCACCGCGTTCGCATCACCAAGGCCGACGGGCGCCCGCCGGGCGTCGAGGGCAGCGTCCTGACCGTCAGCCGCAGCGACGACGGGGAGCTACGGCTCACCGCGACGCCCGCGGCCGCCCGGCTCGCCACCGCGCTGCGCAGCCTGCGCGAGCGGCGGGGCCTCAGCCAGACCGATCTGGCTCGCCTGGGGGGCGTGTCTCCGAGCGCGATCTCGCACGCCGAGCGCGGGCAGTCGGGGCTCTCACTCGACACGCTGCTCGATCTCTCCGCCCAACTCAACGTCACGCTCGACGAGTTGCTGCGGGGCGACGCCGAGCGCGGCTACCGGCTGGCGCGCCGCCACGATCCGAGCGAGCGCAGCAACTCCAGTCTGCTGCCCCTGCTGGACGATCCCGGCGCCGGCCTGCGCGTGTTCCTGGCGCGCCTGCCGCCGCGCGGCGCAGGCGAGCCCGACGAGCGCCACAAGGGCGTCGAGGCCGTGACCGTCGCACGCGGCCTTGTCCAGATCGAGCTCGCCGACCGCCGCGCGGCCCTGCGCGCCGGCGAGGCCCTGGTCGCCGAGTCGAGCTCGATCACGGGCTGGCGCAACGTCGGAGACGACGAGGCCATGCTCTTCTGGATCCTGCGCGACCCCCGCAGCGCCGGGTCCGCTTGACCAGCACTCCTGCCCTGCGGCGCCGCGGGCCGGGCGATGAGCGCTGGTCCTCCAGGTTTGGGTGCGGTTCAACCGGGGCTTACGTTCCGGTGCGTGCTCGCTGCGTTCCGTACCCGCAAGGCGCCTGAGCCGCTTCAGCTGGCCGACTCCATCGAGCGCGCCATCGGCGAGGCCTGGCATCGCCGGCACGCCGCCTGGAGCGCGACGACGCCGTTCTGCGATGCACACGTGCGCGATGCCGTGCGCACCGCGACCCCCGAGCTCAGCTCCCTGGCAACGGCGCTGCGAACGACCGATGACACCGATGCGGACACTCTCCGGCTGTGCCGCAATCTGCTCTGCGACGGGTTCTCCTCGCCGCTCTACGCCGGATGCGCGGAGGACTTGCGCCGCGAGGCCGGCCGGCTGCGCTTCCGCCTGCTCTCGGTTCGCGACCATGGGTGACGAGCTCGCACGAGCGCTCGAGCGGCGTACCCTACGGGCGCGGCAGGTCGGCATCGCCTGCGCGGCCGCGCTCCTCGCCGTCCTCGCGCGCCATGCCTCGCGCGACCTCGACGTCACGGCTCTGGCGGCAGGCGCCGCCGTGATCACGTTCGTCGTCGCGCTCGCCCTCGCCCACCTCGACGTGCGGGAGCGGTCGATCGACGCACGCGCCGTCGCGCCGCCCCGGCGGGTTCGCACCGTCGCCCGCTCGCTCGAGCGCCTCGCCCGCCTGGCCGAGCGCGGCGCCGCCGAGCCACGGCAGACGCGGCCGCCCAGCTGGGTGCTCGAGCTCGCACCCGAGGCGGGCTCGATCCGCGAGCTGGCAATGCTGTTGCGAGCGCGCTCGCAGCCGCCGGTGGGCACGCTGGAGATCTGCGACCGTTTCGTCTTCAACTGCTGGAACGCCGAGTTGCGCGGGCTGGATCAGGAGTTGCTGCGGCGCGAGCTCGGACGCGTCCGCTTTGCCCTCGAGCTCCTCGCGCCACTCGAGGCCTCAGAGCGAGACGCGGCAGCCGCCCGCCGCTGAGCGCAGGACGGCATCGATCGTCAGCGCCTGGCCGAGCGCATCGGCCAGCCCGAGGCGGGGCGGGTGGTCGCCCGCGACCGCGCCGGCCAGGTCGTCGAGCTCGCAGCCATACGGATTCGCGTGCGGGATCTCGAAGTGCTCCGCGCCGCCGCCCTCGACGGTCAGCTCGATGCCCGTGGCGATGCTGTGCCAGGGGTCGCTCACGCGCAGGACGCCGCGCGAGCCGATCGCCTCGAGCTCGCTCCGCTCGGGCAGGTCGAGCGCGCAGTCGAACTGGCTGAGGACGTCTCCTCCGTGCGCCAGCGTCGCGACGAGTCGGCGGTCGGCGCCGGCCGGCGTGACCAGCTGCTGCGCAGTGGCGCTCACCGGCTCGCCGGCGAGCAGTCGCGCGGCGCCGATGCAGTAGCAGCCGACGTCCATCAGACCGCCGCCCGCCGGCCCCTCGAGCAGCCGCGCGTCGCGCGGGTCGTCGAGCACGAAACTGAAGGCCGCGCGCACCATGCGCAGCTCGCCGATCGCTCCGCCGGCGACGAGCTCAGCGAGCCTGAGCGCCTGCGGATGGTGCCGCCACATGAGCGCCTCGGTCAGCACGACGCCCGCTGCAGCGGCTGCCGCGAAGGCCTCCCGCACCTCGTCCGCCGAGCGCGAATACGGCTTCTCGCAGAGCACGTGCTTGCCGGCGGCGATGGCGCGCATCGACCACTCGTGATGCAGCTCGTTGGGCAGCGAGACGTAGATCGCATCGACGGACGGATCGGCGAGCAGCGCCTCGTAGCTTCCGTGTGCCGTCTCAACGCCGAGCTCGCGCGCCTGGGCCTCTGCGCGCGCGCTCTCCCGGCTGGCGATCGCCACGACGCGCGCTCGCGTGCAGGCCTGGGCGCCGGCGGCGAGCTTCGCGTTGATGCGGGCAGTCGAGAGCAGCCCCACGCGAAGGGTCATCCGAGCACGGCCTTGAGCGCGGGATAGAGCGCGCGGAAGCGCTCGCGCCGCTCGGCGTAGAGATCGATCCAGGCCGGCTCCGGGTCGATCTGGTCGCGCACGCGCACGCAAGCCGCGACGGCCTCGTCGACGCCGGCGAAGAGCCCGCCGGCGACGCCGCCGAGCATCGCGGCTCCGAAGGCAGAGCCCTCGTCCACGGACATCCGGCACACCGGCACGCCGAGCACGGACGCGCAGATGCGCAGCCACAGATCGCTGCGCGCTCCGCCACCCGATGCCCGGGCCACGGCGGTCTCGCAGCCCAGTCCGCGCAGGAGGTCGAACGAGTCCGCGAGACCGAACGCCACACCCTCGAGCACCGCGCGCATGACATCGGCGCGGGTGTGGCTCGAGCTCAGGCCGACGAGCGCGCCACGCGCGTCCGGGTCGGCGTGGGGGGTGCGCTCGCCCGAGAGGTAGGGCAGGAAGAGGATGCCGCCGGCGCCGGCGGGCGCCGCCTCCGCCTCGGCCATCAGCTGGTCGAACGGCACCCGGGGCGCGAAGGTGTCGCGCGCCCACTGCAGCGAGCCCGCGGCCGAGAGCATCACGCCCATGGCGTGCCAGGCGCCCGGCACTGCGTGGCAGAAGACGTGCACCCGCGCGTGCGGCTCGGGCTTGTAGGCGGGCAGGGCTGCGAAGACGACGCCGGATGTGCCGAGCACGAGCGAGACGGGCCCCGGTCGCTCGACGCCGACGCCGAGCGCGGCGGCCGCGCAGTCGCCCGCGCCGGCCGCCACAGGAACGCCCTCGGGCGTGTGGCCCGACACCTCGGGCGACTCGAGCACGCGCGGCATCCACTCGGCGGGGACGTCCAGCGCCTCCAGGACGGCCGCCGAGAAGCGGCGCTCGGCGACGTCGAACAGGAGCGTCCCGGAGGCGTCGGCGACGTCGATCGCGCGCTCGCCGCAGAGCCGCAGGCGCACGTAGTCCTTGGGCAGCAGCACGTGGCGGATGCGGGCGTACACGTCGGGCTCGTGCGTGCGCAACCACAGCAGCTTGGGAGCCGTGAAGCCGGTCAGGGCGCGGTTCCCGGTCAGCGCGATGAGGCGCTCGAGGCCCACGCGCCGCTCGATCTCCGCGCATTCCGCTGCGGTACGCTGGTCGTTCCAGAGGATCGCCGGGCGCAGGACCTGCTCGCGCTCGTCGAGCGCCACGAGGCCGTGCATCTGGCCAGACAGGCCGATGCCCGCGATCTCGTGGCGGCCGAGGGCCGCGATCGCCTCGCGGCTCCCGGTCCACCAGTCCCCCGGCGTCTGCTCGGACCAGCCGGGGCGCGGCTGCGAGAGGCCGTAGTGGCTCTCGGCCCGCGCGACGACCGTGCCGTCGGGTGCGACGGCGAGCGCCTTGACGCCGGTCGTGCCGACGTCGAGCCCGACGGCGACCGCGTCCGTCACGTGATCAGCTGGGCGCGCCGAGCGCGGCGTAGACGAGCTCGTAGGCGCGGATCGCGTCCTTGTGCAGTTGCGCCTCGCGCAGGGCCGCGTCGTCGATCTTCCCGGCCACCGAGTCGATGAAGTCCCACTGGTGGACGCTGCGCTTGACCACCTCGACGGCGTCCTCGGTGTAGGGGTAGAGGTCGAAGCCGAGGCGCTCGCCGTTCGCGCCGTAATTGGCGCGCCGTAGCTCGAGCGCCAGCTCCAGCGTCTCCATGAATGCGGTCGCTCCCACCATGTTGTCGTCGTCGAACGTGCCCCAGCCGGAGTTCGCGTGCTGATGGCCGAGCAGCCCCTCGGCGGCCAGCATGCCGGCGTACTCGCCGAGCGACTCGCCGTTCATGATCAGGTGCTGCCAGTCCATGTTGACCTGGACGTTGGTGATCCCCTGCGCGCGCAGCTTGTGGATCACGTGCAGCGTCATCCCGATGTTGCGCATCAGGATCTTCATGGCCGGCTCGCTGTTCTTGTGCTCGAGGAACAGCTTGCGGCCGTGCTGCGCGCACACCTCGGCGGTCTGGCCCACGGCCTCGATGAACCAGGCCCAGCTCTCGGCATAGGGTGTCTGGAACGGATAGTTGTAGCCCTCGATCCCAGGCCAGAGCACGAAATGCGCGCCCAGCGAGCCCGCGAAGTCGGCGCCCTCGAGCGTCAGGCGCAGCGCTTCGGCACGCGTCGCGGAATCGGGATTGACGAGGCCTCCGCGGCCGAAGCGGGGATCGAGGTGCAGGCCCGCGCAGAGCGTGTAGATGTCGTGGCCGGCCAGCGCCGAGCGCACCTCGTCGAGGTTGTCGGGCGAGAGCTCGGCGGGGTAGTGGAACTCGTAGTCGTCGATCAGATCGCCCAGGCCGGTGACGGCGCGATGGACCTTGTCGGCCGTCGTCTGGTTCGCGAGCTGCGGCTGGTAGCCGACGGGCACGAAGCGCGTGACCATCGAGCCGAAGGCCCAGATGCCGAGGCTGGTCTTGAGGCGGCCCATGACGGTTCCCTTGATCGTTGGAATGCGGCGGGCGGTGGTGGTCGAGCGCCCCGCGTACCGTACAGCGCGTCATCCGCTACCGTGGCGACCCCGGTGAACCCGCTCAACACGCACTCCACTCCGGTCAGACGCGCCGATCAGCGCGCGGTCCGCAAGTCCAACCTGAGCCTGGTCGCGCGGCGCATCGCGGAGGCCAGGTCGCTCTCGAGGGCACAGCTCGCGAAGCAGACGGGGCTCAACAAGACGACGGTCTCGAGCCTCGTCGCGGAGCTGATCGAGCGCGGCGTGGTCGCCGAGTCGGGTCTCGCGGAGGGCGGCGGCGTCGGCCGGCCCGCCCAGATCCTGGAGCTCGACGACAGCCGCATCGCGGCGCTCGGCCTCGAGATCAACGTCGACTACCTCGCCGTGTGCGTGTGCGACCTGCGCGGCGCGGTCCGGTATCGCGCCTCGGTTGGGCACGACAACCGCGAGAACTTGCCCGAGCTCGTGTTCGAGGCGCTGGCGGAGCTCGCGGGCGTGGCACTGGCCGAGTGCGACGTGCTCGGCCTGACGCCGATCGGGGCCGGCGTCTCGCTGCCGGGCACCGTCGAGGCGGAGACGGGCGTCCTGGTGCATGCGCCCAACCTCGGCTGGGACGAGATACCCGCGGCCGGTCGCCTGCGCGACGCGCTGGGCGATCCCCCGTTCCCGATCCGCGTCGCCAACGACGCCAACCTGGCCGCGCTCGGCGAGCTCGAGAGCGGAGCACTGCGCGGCATCCGCCACGGCCTGCTGATCTACGGCAACATCGGGATCGGCGGCGCCGTGATCGTCGACGGCGCGATCTTCCCGGGCTCGGACGGCTTCGCGGGTGAGATCGGCCACATCCCCGTGCGCCCCTTCGACGGAGAGCGCTGCCGCTGCGGTGGGCGCGGATGCCTCGAGACGCTCGCGGGCCAGGAGGCGATCGCCAGGAGAGTCGGCATCCAGGGCACCCGCAGCGAGACCGCGTCTCCGGCGGAGCTGGTCGCCGAGCGCGCGCGGGGAGGCGATCCGGACGTGATCCGCGCGCTCGACGAGGTCGCCGAGTTCCTCGGCATCTGCATCGCCGGTGCTGTCTCGCTCGTCAATCCGCGGCGCGTCGTCCTGGCGGGCACGCTGGGCACGCTCGCGCCCTGGCTGCTCGCGGGCGCGCGTGTTGCAGTGGCGGAGCGAACGAGGGTCGCTCCGACGGCCGTCGAAATCGTCGGCTCGGAACTCGGAGACGAGGCAGCTATCAGAGGTGGCGCCGCGCTCGTCTTACACAGCGTGCTCAACGATCCGACCTGTGCCCCGGTACGCGCCCTGGCGTAGTGACATCATCCCAAGCGCTCACGCGCCTGGATTAGTTGTGGCATCCGGTTGATTTCAGCCGGGCGCCTCCGTATCGTTCTGCACCGCCCGCCAAGTTGCATGCACCAACGAAAGGAACCGGAGTGAAGAAGCTCATCCTCGCGTTCAGCACGGCGCTGATCGCGATTGCCGGCACGGCCGCCACGGTCGCGCAGGGCAAGACCTCCAGCACGAAAGCGGGCGCCGAGATGTGCGTCCTGCTTCCCGATCCGAAGTCGTCGGTGCGGTGGGAGACGCAGGATCGACCGGCATTCGTCGCGGCCTTCAAGGCGGCCGGCGTTTCGTACGTGATCGACAACGCCAACGGCGACGCGCAGAAGCAGGTCTCGCAGGCCCAGCAGTGCATCGGGAACGGCGCCAAGGTCGTCATCCTGGTCTCGCTGGACGCGGGCTCCTCGCTCACCATCGAAAAGGCCGCCAAGGCAGGCGGCGCGAAGGTCATCGAGTACGACCGCCAGGTCGCGGGCGGCAAGCCCTCCGTCTACATCTCCTTCGACGGCAAGGCCGTCGGCGTGCTTCAGGGCAAGGGCGTCGTCGCGGGCCTCAAGGCCGATGGCAAGTACGGCAAGAAGCCCGTCGTGGCCGAGTTGAACGGCGGCCAGACCGACCAGAACTCGTTCCTCTTCAAGAGCGGCTACGAGGCCGTGCTGAACCCGCTCTACAAGAACGCCACGTTCCAGAAGGGCCCGAACCAGTTCGTGCCCGACTGGGACAACCAGAAGGCCGGCACGATCTTCGAGCAGATGCTCGTCAAGACCAGCAACAAGATCGATGCCGTGGCTGCTGCGAATGACGGTCTCGCCAACGCCGTGGTCGTCGCACTCAAGGCGCACAAGCTCCAGCCGATCCCGCTGAGCGGCCAGGACGCGACGGCGCAGGGCGTCCAGAACATCATCTCCGGATGGCAGACCATGACGGTCTGGAAGGACACCCGGCTGTCCGCAACGGCAACCGCGAAGGCCGCGGTCGCGCTGAACAAGGGGCAGGCGGCGAAGACGACCGGCAAGTCCAACGGCGTCGCTGCCTTCATCTTCAAGCCGGTGTCGATCACGAAGGCCAACTACAAGCAGCTCTTCAACGGCTACTTGAAGAAGAAGGACGTCTGCGTCGGCGCCTACGCGAAGTTCTGCAAGTAGGAAGGAACGGCTGGTGCGGGGGCGCCGCGTAGCGCCCTCGCACCACGCCTCTCCGGCCCTTCATGAACGCGGCAATCGCGACCGAAACACCGACGCTCGAGCTGCGAGGCATCTCGAAGAGCTTCGGGTCGGTACAGGCGCTCACCGACGTCCATTTCGAGGTGCGCGCCGGTGAGGTGATGGCGCTCGTCGGCGACAACGGCGCCGGCAAGTCGACGCTGATCAAGTGCATCGCCGGCATCTACACCGCCGACAGCGGTGAGATCCTCTTCGAGGGTCGGCCCGTGACGATCAGCGGCCCGAAGGACTCGGCCCGGCTGGGCATCGAGGTCGTCTACCAGGACCTCGCGCTCTGCGACAACCTCGACGTCGTCCAGAACATGTTCCTGGGCCGCGAGGTGCACGACGTCTTCCAGCGGCTCAAGGAGCCGGAGATGGAGGCGCGCACCGCGGAGACGATGAAGAGCCTCTCCGTCACCACCATCCGCTCGATCCGGCAGCTCGTCGCGACGCTCTCGGGCGGCCAGCGGCAGTCCGTGGCGGTCGCCCGCGCAGTGCTCTGGAACTCCAAGCTCGTGATCCTCGACGAGCCGACCGCCGCGCTGGGCGTGGCCCAGACGCAGCAGGTGCTCGATCTCGTCAAGCGGCTCGCCGACCAGGGGTTGTCGGTCATCCTGATCTCGCACAACCTGCACGACGTCTTCGCCGTGGCGCACCGCATCACCGTGTTGCGGCTGGGCCGCAGCGTCGGCATCTACGAGCGCAGCAAGACAACGCAGCAGGAGCTCGTCGAGGCCATCACCGCGGGTGTCCCGACGCGAGTCTCCGGAATTGCGAGCACCGGGGCCGAGGCTGCGGACAGGCCGGAAGAATGAGCACCGCCGCCGAACACGACCCGCTGGTCGCTCCGCCGCCGCCGCTGCCGGACGACACCGGGCTCGCCTCGATCCCGGGGCGGATGCTCGACAACCTCCGCACGGGCAATCTGGGCAGCGGTCCAGTCATCTTTGCGCTGGTCCTGATCGTGATCGTCTTCGGGGTGACCGCCGACAACTTCCTCTCGCCGGTCAACTTCAACAACATCATCTTGCAGATGGCAGGTACGACGATTCTCGCCTACGGCGTCGTCTTCGTCCTCCTGATCGGCGAGATCGACCTCTCCATCAGCTACGTCAGCGGCGTTGCGGGGGTCGTCGTCTCGCAGCTCCAGTTACCTGGCAGCTCGCATCAGTACCCCGCGATCATCGCGATCCTCGCGGCCCTGATCGCAGGCACTGCGATTGGCGCGTTCCAGGGCTCGATCATCGCGCTGATCGGCGTCCCGTCGTTCGTGGTCACGCTGGCGGGCTTCGAGATCTGGCAGGGAGTGATCCTGAAGTCGATTCCGCAGGGCGTGCTGGTGATCCAGGACCAGACCATCAACGACGTGTCCCAGTACTTCTTCTCCGACGCGGCCGGTTGGGTGATCGCCGCGATCGTCTCGATCCTCTATGTCGGCGGCACGCTCAGCGGCGTCTTTCAGAGACGGCGTCACGGCGTTGCGGAACGCGATCCGATCCTGCTCGTGTTCAAGCTCATCGCGGTACCTGCCGCAGCGTTCCTGACCACCGCCATCTGCAACCGCGATCGCGGCGTGCCGTTCCCGTTGCTCCTCGTCGTGGTGCTGCTGGTGGTCTGGACGTACGTGGCCAAGCGGACGACGTTCGGCCGTCACGTCTACGCCGTGGGCGGCAATGCCGAGGCGGCGCGCCGCGCCGGCATCAATGTCCCCCGCATCCGCATCCTCGTTTTCATGATCTCCGGCTCCATGGCCGCGCTCGGGGGCATCGTGCTGGCCGCGCGGCTCTCCAGCGTCGACCTCAACGCCGGCGGCGGCACGCTCCTGATCGACGGCATCTCCGCGGCCGTGATCGGCGGCACGAGCCTCTTCGGCGGTCGCGGCGAGGTGCGCAACGCGCTCTTCGGGTCGCTCGTGATCGCAACGATCGCGAACGGGCTGAACACGATCGGCTACACCTCCGGCGTGATCTTCATCGTGACCGGCTGCATCCTGCTCATCGCCGTCACCCTCGACACGATCGCGCGCAGGCTGCAGGCCAAGGCCGGGCGTTGACCGGCGGACACGGGCGCTGATGGCCCCCGTTCGCTGGGGCATCCTCTCGACGGCCGACATCAACCGGAAGCTGCTGGCGGGTGCCGCGCTCTCGGACGAGATCGACGTCGTGGCGGTCGGCAGCCGCGACCTGGGTAGGGCGCGGGCGTTCGCGGAGACGCACGGGATCCCGACGGCGTATGGCTCCTACGAGGAGTTGCTCGCCGACCCCTCCGTCGAGGCCATCTACAACCCGCTCCCGAACACGCTGCACTGCGAGTGGTCGATCCGGGCGCTGGAGGCGGGCAAGCACGTGCTGTGCGAGAAGCCGATGTCGTCGAACCCTGCCGAGGTCGAGGCGGCGTTCGACGCCTCGGAGCGCACGGGGCGCCTGCTGACCGAGGCGTTCATGTACCGCCACCACCCGCAGGCGAAGCGCGTGCGGGAACTGGTTGCCGAGGGCGCCATCGGCGAATTGCGCCTGATCCGCAGCGTGTTCAGCTACGGGCTGTTCGACGAGTCGAACATCCGTCTGCGCACGGACGTCGACGGCGGATCCCTGATGGACGTCGGCTGTTATTGCATCAGCGGCTCGCGCCTGCTCGGCGGCGAGCCCGAGGCGGTCTTCGGCCGGGCGTACATCGGGCCGACGGGGACCGACTGGGCGTTCACGGGCTCCCTGCGCTTCCCGGGCGACGTCCTCGCGCTGTTCGACTGCGCGACCTGCGTCACGCCACGCGACGAGCTGGAGGCGATCGGCTCGGAGGGCTCGCTCTTCCTCGACGATCCCTGGCACTGCGTGAACCCCGTGATCGAGGTCCGGCGGCCCGGCGGGGTCGAGCGGATCGCGCTGGAACCGGCCAATCCGTACCAGCTGGAGCTCGAGCATCTCGGCCGGGCGATCCGCGAGGGCAGCGCCCCGCTGCTCGGCCGCGACGACGCCGTCGCGCAGGCTCGCGTGATCGCCGCGCTGCGCCGCTCCGCCGCCGACGGCCGCGACGCGGCGCCCTAGAGGAGGTCGAGCTCGGCGGGCGTGGGGGAGCGCCACGCCAGGGCGCGGTGATCGACCACGTCGCCGCTGCCGGCGCAGCGCGGGCACTCGACTCCGGCGCAGCTGTCACAGGCGGCGAAGATCGCGGCCGCGACGTCCGGCAGCGCTCCGCAGGAGCAGCGCGCCGCGACCAGCCGCGATCCGTCCAGGGCCTCGACGATGCGCATGCCGTCAAACGCGTGCCAGGGGTGCGCCCGCGCCGCTGCCAACGGTTGCTCCGAGCTCACGCCGGTAGGCTATCCCCGTGGCCATCGCTGCCGAGCAAGGCGAGCGCGAGACGCTCGCGACGACGTTCATCCTCGATGGCGACGTCCATCTCAACGAGCTTCCGGGCGAGCTCGCGGAGTACGCCGAGGCGCCCTGGGACGTCGGCCTCCGGGAGATCGCGAAGGCCAACGGTCTCTACCTCTCCCTTCCTGGCATGGCACCCAGGGCCGAGTGCCGCGTGCCCTGGCCGGGCGCGCAGAACCGCTCGCAGGTCGTCGCGACCGCCGCCGACAGGCGGCGGGAGCTGGACGAGCTGCACGTGGACGTGGCGGTGCTCTACCCGGACAACCTGCTCATGCTGCCGATGTTGCGGGATGAGCTGTTCGACGGCGAGCGCACCGCGATCTTCGCCTCCGACTGGCCGCATCACGATTTCGATCACCCCCAGCACGTCTTCGGGCTGCCGTTCTCGCCCGAGGCCAGGCGCGCCATCCTGGGCGGAAACGGCGCGCGCTTCTACGGCATCGAGATCCCCGCGCAGTACCCGCGAGAGGCTTGATGGCGGAACGGGGGGAGCGGCACCGCGTGGGCCGAGCGGCCGACCTGCCGCCCGGGCAGCACACCGTCGTGCGCGCGGGCAATCGCGAGCTCGGCATCTTCAACATCGGCGGGAAGCTGCATGCGCTGCCCAACCTCTGCCCGCACCAGCGCGGGCCCCTCTGTGCGGGCGGGACGTCCGGCACGCTCGTCGACGGCGATGCGACCGGCTGTCGGCTGAGCTGGAGCCACGAGGGCGAGCTTGTCACCTGCCCCTGGCACGGGCTCGAGTTCCACGTCCCGACGGGGCAATGCATGGCCTGGCCCGAGATCCGCTTGCGCACCTACGAGGTCACGGTCGTCCACGGTGAGATCGAGGTCGCCCTGTGACGGCGCTCGACGGGAAGGTCGCGATCGTCACAGGAGCGGCGCGCGACCGCTCGATCGGGGGCGGCATCGCCCGTGTGCTGGCCCGGCACGGCGCCGATGTCGTGATCAACGACCTCGCGGAGGGCGACGAGGGCTGGCGCCGGGTGGCCGAGATCGAGGCGCTCGGCCGCCGCTCGGCGCTGATCGCGGCCGACGTCACGGATCCGGCGTCCACCGAAGATCTGATGGCGCAGACGGTCGAGCGCATGGGCCGGCTCGACATCGTCGTCGCCAACGCGGGCGTGTGCGACTGGCAGCCGGTCGCCGAGATGAGCGCCGAGCTGTGGGAGCGCATCGTCGGCGTCAACCTGCACGGCTGCTTCAACACCTGCCGCGCGGCCGCGGCGGCGATGCGCGCGCGGGGCGAGGGCGGCCGCATCGTCGTCACCTCGTCGGTGCACGCGGTCATGCCGTTCGCGCAGATGAGCGTGTACGGCGGCACCAAGCAGGCCGTCGGTCACCTCGTCGCCGTGATGGCACGGGAATGGGCGCGCGACCAGATCACCGTCAACCACATCGGCCCGGGCTGGGTCGCCAGCGCGATCAACGACACCTCGCCCGACTTCGACACCGAGGAGGCGAGGCTCGGCGTGCAGCGGATCATCCCCGTCGGTCACCGCGCGGGCGAGCCCGAGGAGATGGGCGAGGCCGTCGCCTACCTCGCGAGCGACGAGGCGCGCTACACGACAGGCGCCTACATCCGGGTCGACGGTGGCCTCGTGATGGGGCCCTACTGATGCAGATCGCGCTGCTCGCACCGCCCGGTTCGCTCGCGCCCGGTCTGGCCGGCGCGCTCGGCGTGCTCGGCCCGAGCGTGGTCGAGCTGCCCTGGGCGGGCGATCTGCGCAGCGGCATCGACCTCGGCGGCTGCGACGTGCTCGTCACGGTCGCGCCGCGGCCGCAGGCCGCCGCGCTTGCGAGCATCGCTCACGCAGCGTGGGCCGAGGCAATCCGCGACATCGCCGAGCGCCCCGCCGCGGCCGCTCGCGAGCTCCTGCAGGCCGGAGGCACTCGCTGGGTCGCCGTGATCCCGCACCTGAGCTCGCTGCCGAGCCCGGGATCCGGGCCCTACGGCGCCGGCGGCGTCCTGCTTCAGACGGTGCTGCGGGTGGCGGTGATCGAGAACGCCGCCACCGGCTTCTGCGCCAACGCGATCGCGGTCGGGCCGTTCGCGGGGAGTCTCGACCCCGACGCCGATCTCAACGCCCGCGAGGACGCGCCGCGCGGCGACCTGACAACGCTCGAGGAGCTCGCCGGACTGGTGCACTGGCTGGCCGCGGACGCGCCGGCGGCACTGAATGGCGAGACGCTCAAGCTCGACGGCGGCTTCTCGCTCACGCGCAAGGCCCGTCCCGCGCCCTCGGCCGCGGTCGCCGAGTGGCTGGTCGAGAAGAAGTGGCGTCTCAGCTGACGGCTGCGATGCGGGCGAGGCCGCGACCTCCTGCCGGCGCGCCGGTCGCCCGCCTTCAGCGAGGATCCCTGGCAATGCACATCATCTCACCCAGGGATCGCAAATCGCCCTGGACTGGGAGCGGCTGGCCGAGCACCCGGCTCGCCGCGGAAACCGCATCCGCCTGTTCGAGCGCGGCTGGGACCTACGGAGGAACGTCGACGATGAGTGAGGGCAACGGATCGAAGCGGGAATTGCGCTCGGCGGCCTGGTTCTCCGGCCTGAACATGTTCACGTTCTCGCACCGCAGCTGGAACGGCCGCGGCTACCCGCCCGACGTGTTCGACGGCCGGCCCGTGATCGGCATCTGCAACTCGTGGAGCGAGCTCACGACCTGCAACGCGCATCTGCGGATCGTGGCCGAGTACGTCAAGCGCGGTGTCTGGGAGGCCGGCGGCCTGCCGCTCGAGTTCCCGACGATCTCGCTCGGCGAGTCGATGATGAAGCCGACGACGATGCTCTGGCGAAACCTCATGTCGATGGACGTCGAGGAGTCGCTGCGCGCCAATCCGCTCGACGGCGTCGTGCTGCTGTGCGGGTGCGACAAGACGACGCCGGCGCAGCTGATGGGCGCCGCGAGCGTCGACCTGCCCACGATCTGCATGCCGGGCGGCCCGATGCTGAACGGGCAGTGGCGTGAGGAGGAGGTCGGCTCGGGCACCGATTTGTGGCGCATCTCTGACATGCGCCGGCGCGGCGAGATCACGGATGGGGAGTACCTCGAGCTCGAGGCGAGCTACTCGCGCTCGGACGGCCACTGCAACACGATGGGCACCGCCAGCACGATGACCTCGATGGCGGAGGCGCTGGGGACGACGCTCACCGGCGCCGCAGCGATCCCGGCCGCCGACTCCCGCAGGCGCGCGCTCGCCCACCTCACGGGGCGGCGGATCGTGCAGATGGTGCACGACGACCTGCGGCTCTCGCAGATCATCACGCCCCAGGCGTTCCACAACGCCATCGCGACGCTGCACGCGCTCGGCGGCTCCACGAACGCCGTCATCCACCTCCCCGCGATCGCCGGGCGGCTCGGTATCGACCTGCCGCTCGAGCGCTTCGACGAGCTCTCGCGCGAGGTGCCGTTCATCGCCAACCTCAAGCCCTCGGGCGAGTTCCTGATGGAGGAGTTCCACCAGGCGGGTGGCGTGCCGGCCGTCATGGCGGAGATCAAGGATTCGCTCGAGCTGGGCGCCCTGACTGCCACCGGCAAGTCGATGGGCGAGAACCTCGAGGGCGTCGCAGGCGGCAACGGCAGGGTCATCCTCAAGCGCTCGGCGCCGCTCTCGCCCGACGGCGGCATCGTCATCCTGCGCGGCACGCTGGCGCCGGGCAGCGCGGTGATCAAGCGCTCGGCGGCCAGCGAGGAGCTGCTCCGCCATCGCGGCCGGGCCTACGTCTTCGAGAATCGCGAGGAGCTGCTCGCGCACATCGACGACGACGATCTGCCCGTCGACGCCTCGACCGTGCTGGTGCTCAAGAACGGCGGCCCCAAGGGCGGTCCGGGCATGCCCGAATGGGGCCAGCTGCCGATCCCGGGCAGGCTCCTGCGCCAGGGCGTGACCGACATGCTGCGCATCTCGGACGCGCGCATGAGCGGCACCTCCTACGGCACCGTCGTGCTGCACGCGACGCCCGAGGCCGCCGCGGGCGGCCCGCTGGCCGTGGTGCAGACGGGCGACGAAATCGAGCTGAACGTGGACGAGCGCCGCCTCGACCTGCTCGTGCCCGCCGAGGAGCTGGAGCGCCGCCTGGCCGCCTGGTCGCCCCCAGCGCCGCACTACACCCGCGGCTACGGCCGCCTCTTCATCGACAACGTCCTGGGCGCAGACCTGGGCTGCGACTTCGATTTCCTGCGTGCAGACGGCATCGAGCACGCCGACTACGGCCCGCTCTACGCCCGCATGGGCCACTCGTAGCGCATAACCGGTGTCAGGCACGGATGGATGCGGACACTTTGTGCGATGAATAACTTGGGGTCTGACCCCAAGTTATTCATCGCACAAAGTGCGTACTCGAGCTCATGCGGCGCTTGCACAAACCGGGTCTGACCCGATGTGTGCGTTACGCGAAGAGTGGGCGCAGGTGGTCGTTCAGGAAGACGCCGTCGGGGTCGAACTCGCGGCGGAGTGCAATGAAGCGGGCGCTCTCGGGGTAGCGGCGGGCGAGCTGCTCCGGCGTGAGGAAGTGCAGCTTGCCCCAGTGCACGCGCGCTTCGAACTCGCCCAGCAGACGGTCGACGGCGCGCAAGTACGGCCAGTAGTCGGTTCCCGGCACCCCCGATACCGAGATGACGGTCGTCGCTCGCCGGTGGTTCGACGACAGGTAGGCCTCGTCGGCGGCCGTCGTGCGCACCTCCATCGGGAAGACGGCGTCGGGCCGGCTCGCGAGCATCAGCTCGCGCATCGCCTCCACGGCTTCTCGCCCGCGTTCCAGCGGCACGAAGTACTCGAGCTCGTGGAAGTTGGGCTCGAACTCCTCCATGGGGTAGATGCGGTGGCTGCGGCCGACGCGGTTGCCCGGCGTCGCGTCGTCGGGCATTTCGTCGCCGGCCTCGTCGTAGGTCTTGACGTAACAGGTGTCCGTCATCCGCCGGCCGGGCGGCGTCGGCAGCCCGTAAAGCTCGGCCGAGTGCTCGCTGGGGAGCCAGAAGAACGAGAAGTGCCGGTGACCGGCGAACAGGTCGTCCCAGCCGGAAAGCACGTCCTCGAGGGGCCGGTGCTCGATGCGCTCGTTCAGGCGATAGGCCGGGACGGCCTCGATCGTCAGGCTGGTCATGACGCCGAGCATCCCCACGGCGACCTGCGCGGCGCGCAGCAGCTCGGGCCGGCTCTCGTCGATCTCGACGACCTCGCCGCGCCCGTCGACCAGGCGGCAGGCGCGCAGCGTGGCCGAGAAGCTCGGCAGTGCGTTGCCCGAGCCGTGCGTGCCGGTCGCGACGGCGCCCGCGATCGCCTGCGTGTCGATGTCGCCCTGATTGGCGAGCGCGAGCCCGGCCGCCCAGAGCGGATCTCCGAACTCGCCGACGGTCGTCCCGGGCAGGGCCGTGACCAGCCGGCGGGGAGCGTCGATGCCCGTGACCCCCCGCAGGGCGGTCAGCTCGAGCACGGTCCCGCTGGTGTCGATCACGGGCGTGAAGGAGTGGCCGGCTCCGGCCGGGCGCAGTCCCGAGCCATCGGCGAGCGCGCGCCGCACCTCCTGCACCACCTCGTCCTCGCTCGCCGGCGCGACCACGCGCGCCGGGCTGCAGGACTGATTGCCCGCCCAGTTCGTCCAGCTCATGCGCCGGCCTCCGCGACGACGACCGCAAGCGTCTCCTGGATGATCGTCGTGACGTCGCGAGGCCGGGAGAGGAAGGGCGAGTGACCGGCGTCGAGGCGGCTGACCGTGTCGGCGAACAGGGCCATGTGCTCCCGGGCGGCGCGCGGGATCGCGTTGTCGCGCTCGCAGATCACGTAGGTGGATGGCACCGACATCCAGGCCGCGGCGCTGAGCTCCTGGGTGAAGACGTCCTTGCGCTGCGGCACCAACTGGCCCACCGCCCACTCGGCATCCTGCGGGGTGCAGTCGTTGTAGAAGACGTGCTCCGGGTTGTCGGGTAGGAGCGTGCGGCCGTCGTCGGACGTGCGCCACCAGTCGGGCTCCACGCCGTTGCGCAGCCCGAGCAGCGACTGGCCCGGCGCGAGCATGAAGGCGCACAGGTAGAGGAGGTGCGCGGCGTTGGGCGAGTGGGCCAGGCCCTCGCAGACGGGCAGGCCCCCGTAGGAGTGCGCGACGACGACCGCCGGCGCTCCGGCCGAGTCGACCGCGGAGCGCACGACTTCGGCGTCGTCGCGCAGGTCTCCGAGCGCCGATGTGTCGCGTCCCTTGCTCGGGAGGTCGACGGCAACGGAGCGGATGCCTTCCCCGGCGAGCTGCTCGCTCACGCGCGCCCACGCCCAGGAGCCGTGCCAGGCGCCGTGCACGAGGATCACTACGGGTGCTGGTTCCATGCGCCTATCCTCGCGGAAATGGCGGACACCGCGCGCATCGCCGAGGGCCTCGCCCTCGTGCGGGACGGCCGGGGCTTCGAGGCGCACGAGCTGTTCGAGGAGCTCTGGCGCGCTGCGGCGCCGGCCGAGCGCGACCTCTATCAGGGCCTCGTGCACGTGGCCGTCGCGACCTACCAGGACGGGAGAGGCAACGCGGTCGGCCGCACACGACAGCTCGAGAAGGCGCTGCGGCGGCTCGGGCCCTACGCGCCGGCGTACGAGGGGATGCACATCGAGCAGCTGCTCGCCTGGAGCCGAGCATCGCTCGCGGCGGGCCGCTGCGAGCCCCTCCCGGCTGCTTAGGCCCGTCTCAGTGGGGCCGCGCCCTACTACTGACACGAGCCCCTAGTCCTCGGGCACGCGCGCGGTCGAGGCTCGCACGATCAGCCGCGTCTTCAGCTCGATATGCAGCGCCTCGAGACGCTGGTTGTCCAGGATGCGGATCAGCAGACTGACCGCCATGCGACCCATCTCGGCCAGCGGCTGGCGCACCGTCGTGAGCGCCGGCGTCACGATCTCGGACATCTCGGAGTCGTCGAAGCCGACGATCGAGAGCTCCTCGGGGACACGGATGCCGCGCTCGCGGGCGACGCGCAGCGCGCCGATCGCGTTGTTGTCGTTGAAGCCGAAGATCGCCGTCGGCGGATTGGCCGCGTCGAGCAGCCGGGAGGCGGCCTTGGCCCCGCCTTCGATGTCGAAGGTGGACTCGAGCATGATCGCCGGGTCGGGCAGCACGCCCGCGGCCGCCAGCGCGCCCTCATAGCCGCTGAGGCGCTCGCTGCTGGCGAGGTACGACTGCGGCCCCGTGATCGCTCCGATGCGGCGATGGCCGAGCTCGAGCAGGTGCTCGGTGGCGGCGCGCGCGCCCGAGGCATTGGCCGCCGACACCGCGGGGATGCCCTCGTCGAGCGCCACGCGCGGATCGACGATGACGAAGGCGTAGCCCTTGCGGCGAAGCACCTTGAGCTCGGCGTTGGACTCCTCCGGCAACATCAGCACCGCGCCGTCCGTCGTACCGTGCATGAGGCGATCGAGCAGTGTGACCTCGCGCTCGTGGTGGTGGAGCGTGGGGCACAGCACCATGCGCATGTCCTGCTCGTACAGCGCCTCAGAGGCGCCCGAGAGGATCGAGGCGAAGTACGGCGCCGCGACGATCGGCAACATGACGCCGATCAGCCCGGTGCGCCCGCCCGAGAGCGCGCGCGCGCTGCGGTTGGCCGTGAAGCCGTGATCGCGCACGACTCGCAGGACGGCGCCCCGCGTCTCGGCCGCCACGCCTGGGCGCTCGTTGAGCACGCGCGACACCGTCGCGATCGACACGCCGGCGGCGCTGGCGATCTCGCGTATGGTCGCGCGGGCCTTGCCGCTCTCGTCGGTCGTGCTCACCGCACTATTGAAGCAGATCTTCGGAACCGGTTACAAATAATTGCCGCGAAACACGTCATTTGGTCCCACCCATCGACCAATAAATGGCGCTGATTAGCCCTTGACCGCATTGAAACGATCTGGTAAACGTTACCGGCACAGACCTCGTTGGGAGGCTGTGAAGCGCACGTGCGGCCCACCATCGGGTCGCGGGTGCCGGTTCGACTCGGTGGACGATCCACCGCGCGGGGCCGGTGCTGAGAGCTACCAAAGGGGGTAGGGAGAATGAGGAGTCCAGCTCGCGCCGCTCGCTCCGGTCTTGTGACCGCAGCTGTGGTCGGCGCGGTCGCGGCAGTCGCCGCGATCCTGGCACCCGGTGCATCGGCGCGTCCTGCGCAGCAGGCAGCGCCTGCAGCTGGAACGCACCCGTGCGTCGTCATGGTCGGTTCGGGAGACGCCGCGTTCACGCGCAGCTTCAACCCCTACACGGGCTCGGTCAACAACGGCCAGGTCATGAAGGGCGCGATCTACGAGCCCCTCACGATCTCGGTGGTCGCCAAGGGCGGTCACGTTTACCCCTGGCTGGCGAAGAGCTGGGCCTGGAGCCGCGACAAGAAGACGCTGAACCTGGAGATCCAGCCCAACGTCAAGTGGTCGGACGGCCAGCCGCTGACCGCCGCCGACGTGGTCTACAGCCTCACCGCCGGCAAGCAGGACTCCGGTCACACGATGGACATCATCGGCCTCTACCGGGCGAATTCGAACATCGCCTCGATCAAGCAGACCGGGCCGCTCGGCGTCGCCGTCGCGCTCAAGACGCCGGACTCGCAGTTCATCGCCGCCAACCTGAACCTGCAGTTCGTCGTGCCGAAGCACATCTGGTCGAAGGTCAAGGCCCCGGCGACGTTCAAGAACCCGAGCCCGGTCGGCTCGGGCCCGTTCACGAAGATCACGCGCCTGACGACCCAGGACGTCGTGTACGGCAAGAACCCGAACTACTGGCAGCCGGGCAGGCCGGCGGTCCCGTGCCTCGATTACCAGGAAGCCACCTCGAATGACGCCGCGCTGCTCGCCATCCAGAGCGGCAAGGTCGACTGGACCCACAACTTCGTGGCCAACGTCGACACGACGTATATGGCCAAGGACCCGGCGCATTTCCACGCCTTCTACGGCACCGCCGCGTACCCCGTCTCGCTCATGTTCGACGACACGCAGTACCCCTACAGCCTCGTGGCGTTCCGCCAGGCCGTCAGCATGGCGATCAACCGCGACGACGTGTCGAAGCTCGGCGAGTACGGCTACGCGCCCGCCACGGACGCCCTCGGCCTGAGCTATATCTTCCCATCCTGGGTCACGGATCCGGCGATCAAGGCCGAGGCCAAGCGTCTCGCAACCTACGACCCCAACGCCGCCAAGAAGCTGCTCACCGACAGCGGCTTTAAGTACAACGGCAGCAAGCTGCTCGATCCGAAGGGCAACCCCGTCTCCTTCCAGGTTCACGTCATCTCGGGCTGGTCGGACTGGGTCGCCTCGCTGCAGATCATCACCAAGAACCTCCAGGCGGTCGGTATCGACGCGACCGTCCAGACCGAGCCGGACTGGAACTCCTGGTACCCGTCCGCGTCCAGCACGAAGGCGCCGACGCTGCTCTGGCAGGCCGCATCGCAGGGCTCGCCCTACGGGTTCTTCTTCGCCAACCTGCACCAGAACGCGCTGATCGCCTCGGGGCAGGACGCCACCGCGACCGGCAACTGGGAGCACTTCTCGGATCCGAGCGCGACGGGACTCCTCAACCAGTGGAAGACCTCGCTCAAGCCTGACGTCCAGCACGCCCTCGCCAACAAGGTGCAGGCCGTGTGGCTGAAGACGCTGCCCGTGATCCCGCTGTTCGTCGGGCCGCGCTGGTCGACCTACAGCACCAAGTACTTCCACGGCTTCAACTCGCCGAAGAACTTCTACGGCGACCCGATCTTCACGACGTTCCCGGACAACGTGCTCTCGTTCACGCGCATCGTCCCCGGGGCAACGACGACCCCGTGACCTGAGGTAGTCGAACCTCCACGCCCGGCGGGCGGGGCCCTGTCCCCGCCCGCCGGTCATACTCGGGAGAATGCCGATGCGCTGGCTCGTCCGTCGTTGCTGCTTCTACCTGTTCGCGCTCTGGGTTGCGGTCACGCTGAACTTCCTGTTGCCGCGGCTCATGCCCGGCGATCCCGCCGGCGGCATGCTGGCGAGGCTCAGCTCGGCGCAGATCGCGTCCAACCCGGGCATCGTCGACACCTACCGGCGGATGCTCGGCGGCGGGCATCAGTCGATGATTCACGCCTACTTCTCGTATCTCGGACAGATCAGCAGGCTCGACTTCGGCGTCTCGACCTCGAACTACCCGACCAATGTGTCCGAGGTCATCGCACGCACCCTGCCGTATTCGATCTTCCTCGTCGGCGTCGCCTTCTTCCTCGCCTTCGTCCTCGGCACGACGATCGGAATGCTCGCGGCCTGGCGCCGCGGCGGCACGGTCGACAACATCGTGGTGCCGACGCTGCTCTCGCTGGGCGCGTTCCCCGCCTTCTTCACCTCGCTCGTCGCGGTCTACTTCTTCGGCCTCAAGCTGGGCTGGTTTCCCTTGCAGCACGCCTATGACACCGAGCTCACACCCGGCTTCAACTACGCCTTCCTCGAGAGCGCCTTCCGCCACGCGCAGCTGCCGATCATCGTGATCACGGCCGCCTTCGCGGGCGGCTGGGTGCTCAACATGCGCACGGTCATGATCAACACCATCGAAGAGGACTACGTCGCGATGGCCGAGGCCAAGGGCCTGTCCGACCGCCGCGTGATGACGCGCTACGCCGGGCGCAACGCCATCTTGCCGCCCCTCAACGGCTTCGCCGCGCAGTTCGCGAGCGCCGTCGGCGGCCTCGTCTTCATCGAGTTCGTCTTCAGCTACCCGGGCGCCGGTTTCACGCTGCAGCAGGCGGCGCTGGGCAGCGACTACCCGCTCACGCAGGGACTGCTGCTCGTGTTCGCGCTCTGCGTGATCTTCGCGAATTTCGTCATGGACATCCTCAACGTCGTCCTCGACCCCCGCGTGCGGGCGAGCTAGGCGGAGGGCGTGTCGCAGATCCAGCCAATCGCGATCGAGGATGGCACACCGGGCGGGGGCATCGCCCCGCTCGAGGTGCAGGTGCCATCCAGCGCCCATGCGCGCCGGCGCTTCGCCCTGCCGCTGTGGCTGCGGCTGCTGCTCTCCAACCCGAAGTCCCGCGGCGGGCTGATCGTGCTCGCCGGCATGCTCGCCGTGGCCATCTTCGCCCCGCTGCTGGCGACGCACGACCCGACGGCCTACTCGCTACTGGACGCCAAGCAGTCGCCCTCCTGGAATCACCTCTTCGGCACGACCGACCAGGGCACCGACATCTGGTCGCAGGTCGTGTGGGGCACCCGCAACTCGCTCTTCCTGGGCGTCGCGGCGGCCACCCTCGCAACCGTGCTGGCCGCCGGTCTCGGCATCCTCGCCGCGTACTCCGGCGGCTGGATCGACGACGTCATCAACTTCGCCACGAACGTCTTCCTCGTGATCCCCACGATCCCGCTGCTGATCGTGGCCTCGGCGTATCTCAAGAGCCGCGGCTCGCTCTCGATGATCCTGATCCTCGGCCTGACGCTGTGGGCCTTCGAGGCCCGCATCCTGCGCGCCCAGGCGCTGACGTTGCGCAATCGCGACTTCATCCTGGCGGCCAAGGTCGCCGGAGAGCCGACCTGGCGCATCGTCGTGTTCGAGCTCATGCCGAACATGATCAGCCGCATCGCTGCGGCGTTCGTGCTCGTCTTCTACATCTCGCTGCTGACGGCCGCCGGGCTCCAGTTCCTCGGCCTCGGCGACATGAACAGCCAGAGTTGGGGCGTGACGCTCTACTGGGCTCAGGTCAACTCGGCGGTGCTGCAGGGCGAGTGGTGGCCGTTCCTGTTCCCCGGCCTCGCGCTCGCGGTGACGGTGCTCGGGCTCGTGTTCGTGCTCGCGGGTCTCGACGAGGTCTCCAACCCGCGCCTGCGCAGGCCGCCGCGGGGGCGCGGGCGGCTCACAAGCCTCCTCTTCGGCGGGCGCGGCAGGTGAGCGCCGTCGCCACCAAGTCGCTGCTCGAGCTCGACGGCCTCTGCGTCGACTATGTCCTGCCCACCCGTCGGGTGCGCGCCGTCGACAACGTGTCGCTCTCGATCGCGCCGGGGGAGATCCTCGGGCTCGCCGGGGAGTCCGGCTGCGGGAAGAGCACGCTCGCGAGCGCGGTCCTGCAGATCCTCAAGCCGCCGGCGGAGATCTCCGGCGGGCGCATCCTCTTCCAGGGTCAGGATCTCGTCGCATTGAGCCGGGACGAGCTGCGCCGTGTGCGCTGGCGGCACGTTTCGCTCGTCTTCCAGAGCGCCATGAACGTGCTCAATCCCGTGATGCGCGTGGGCGACCAGTTCGTCGACATGTACCGGGCCCACGACCGCAGCATCCGCCGGGGCCAGGCCCTGGCGCGCGCAGGCGATCTGCTCGAGCTCGTCGGCATCGAGCGAGGCCGCGTGCGCTCGTATCCACATGAGCTCTCGGGCGGCATGCGCCAGCGCGTCGTGATCGCGATGGCCCTGGCGCTGGAGCCCGAGCTGATCGTCATGGACGAGCCGACGACGGCGCTCGACGTGGTGGTGCAGCGCGAGATCCTGCAGGAGCTCGAGGTGCTCAAGCAACGCCTGGGATTCGCGGTGCTTTTCATCACGCACGACCTCTCGCTGCTCGTCGAGTTCAGCGATCGCATCGCCATCATGTACGCCGGCGAGATCGTCGAGTCCGCGGCCTCTGACGTGCTCTTCCGCCACGCGCTGCATCCGTACACGAACGGCCTCATGAGCTCGTTCCCGCCGCTCACGGGCCCGATTCTGCCGCTCACGGGGATCCCCGGCTCGCCGCCGGACCTGGCCCAGCCGCCGTCGGGCTGCCGCTTCCATCCGCGCTGCCCGCAGTGCACCCGCGCCGACGCCGATCTGTACCGGCTGCAGACCTCGGAGCGGCCAGTCCTGCGCGAGCTCGCGCCGGGCCACCAGGTGGCCTGCCACTGGGCGGAGGAGTCATGAGCACGCTCGAGGTGCAGGGCCTCGGCAAGCGCTTCCCCGTGCGCGGCGCGGGGCTGCGGCGCGAGCTGCTGGACGCGGTGGCTGACGTCTCGTTCACGCTGCGGCCCGGTAACGTGACGGCGCTCGTGGGGGAGAGCGGGAGCGGCAAGAGCACCGTCGCCCGCCTGCTCGCGCGGCTCTACGCGCCGACCGACGGCACCATCGTGTTCGACGGCCAGGACGTCGGCGATCAGTGGCGGCGCAAGTCGCTGCTCGCCTACCGCTCGCACGTGCAGATGATCTTCCAGGACCCGTTCGCCTCGCTCAATCCGGTCAAGCGCATCGACCATCACATCGCCCGGCCCCTGCAGATCCACGGCATCTGCTCGCGCCGCGACGTTGACGGGCGCGTGCGCGAGCTGCTGGCGCGCGTGGGCCTCGTGCCGCCCGACGAGATCGCGGAGAAGTACCCCCACCAGCTCTCGGGCGGGCAGCGCCAGCGCGTCGCGATCGCGCGCGCCCTCGCCGTCGAGCCGAGCGTGATCCTGGCCGACGAGCCCATCTCCATGCTCGACGTCTCGATCCGGATCGGGATCCTCAACCTGATCCTCCAGCTCAAGCGCGAGCTCGGTATCGCCTTCCTCTACATCACCCACGACATCGCGAGTGCGCGCTACGTCGCCGACGAGGTTCTCGTGATGTACCGCGGCCGGATCGTCGAGCAGGGCCCGACCGACGCGGTGCTGCTCGACCCGCAGCACGCCTACACGAAGCTCCTGCTTTCAGCCGTGCCGAATCCGGACAGCGGGCTGCGCCTCGAGCCGCTGGTGCGCGCCGAGCTCGGAGACGAATCCCATTCGCAGCTCACCGAGGTGCGGCCAGGCCACTACGTCAGGCGTCCCCTATGACACGCGTCGCGCTCATGCTCTACTCGGTTCGCCGGGCCGCGGAGGCCGACTTCGAGCTGACGTTGCGGGAAGTCGCGGCCATGGGCTACGAGGGCGTCGAGCTGTTCGACCTCCACGGGCGCGATCCGGCGACCGTCGCGCGCTGGCTCGGCGATCTTGGGCTCGTGGCCGTGGGCCGGCACGCCGGCCTCGAGGCGATCGAGGCGGAGCTGCCGCAGCTCGCGGCCGAGGCCGAGGCGCTCGGATGGCGCCGCCTCGTCATCAGCTGGGTGAATCCCGCCGAGCTCGACGACTCGACGCTCGCTCGCATCGCCGCGGCAGCCTCGGCCGCCGCGGCGCACGGCCTCGAGCTCGGCTACCACAACCACGATGCCGAGATCGAGCAGGGCTTCCTCGAGCGGCTGCCGGCGGGCGTCTTCGTCGAGCTCGACGCCGGCTGGGCCTGGTACGCCGGGGCCGATCCGGCCGACTATCTCGGCCGCGGTCCGCTCTTGCACGTCAAGGATTTCCGCGTGCGGGGCGAGCACTCGTTCTGCCCGGTCGGCGACGGCGCCGTCGGCTTCGACCGTATCGTGGCGCAGGCGGCGGGCGCAGGTGTCGAATGGCTGATCGTCGAGCAAGATGAGCCTGTCGGCACCGAGCTCGAGGACGCGCGCCGCTCGCTCGCAGCCGTGATCACCATGCTCGGGGAGGTCGTATGAGAGTCGGGGTCATCGGTTGCGGCGTCATCAGCCGCGCGTACGTCGAGAACGCGACGGCGTTCGACTCCTACGAGATCCTCGCCTGCGCCGATCTGGACCGGGCGCAGGCCAAGGCGCTCGGCAAGGCCAGTGGCCTCGCGGTCGTGAGCGTGGACGAGCTGATCGCCGATCCCGCGATCGACGTCGTCCTGAACCTCACGCCGCCGCTCGTGCACGCAGCGGTCACGCGGCAGGCGCTCGCGGTCGGCAAGCACGTCTACACCGAGAAGCCGCTCGCCACCGATTCGGCCGAGGCCGGCGAGCTCGCCCGCGAGGCCCAGCGCCTCGGGCTGCGCATCGGCTGCGCGCCCGACATCTTCCTCGGCTCCGCCTACCAGGCGGGCCGCGCCGCCATCGACGAGGGTGCGATCGGCCAGCCGCTGTCGGTCAGTGCGGCCATGCTCGTCGGCGACCAGGAGACCTGGCATCCGAATCCCGACATCTTCTACACCGACGGCGCGGGGCCACTGTTCGACATGGGTCCCTACTACCTGACCGCGATCGTGGCCCTGCTCGGACCGATCCAGCGCGTCGCCGGCTTCGCCGCGATGCGCCCGTTCGAGCGCACGATCGAGATAGGGCCGCGGCGGGGTGAGCGCTTCACGGCCACGACGCCCACGCACACGAGCGCGACCATGCAGCTCGCCGACGGCATGACCGCCAACCTCATCGCGAGCTTCGAGGCGCGCGACCAGTACATCTGTGACGTCGCGATCTACGGCACGGAGGGCGTGCTGCTCCTGCCCGACCCGAACGCCTTCGCCGGCTCCGTGCGCCTGAAGCGCGGGCGGGCTGGCTGGGAGGACGTGCCCTACGCTTCGCGCGGGGGTGCCGACGCCCGCGGCATCGGCCTCCACGACATGGTCGAGTCCATCGCGGCGGGCGCTCCGCATCGCGCGTCCGGCGAGCTCGGGGCGCACATCGTGGACGTTGCCCGCAGTATCCTCGTCTCGGCCGACGAGGGGCGCATCGTCGAGATCGAGTCGACGCTCATCCAGCCCGAGGCGCTGCCCGTCCCGAGCCAGGCGTAGCGCTCAACCGCGCAGGCTGAGCTTCACCGTCGTGCCCTTGCCGGGGGTACTGGACGCGCTCGCGGAGCCTCCGTGCGCCGCCGCGATGTCCGCGACGATGGGCAGCCCGAGACCGCTGCCCGTGGATTCCGGGCCCCGCACGAAGCGCTCGAAAACGCGCGGGAGCAGGTCGGGAGGAATGCCCGGGCCGTCGTCCTCGACGCTGATGAGCGTGCCCTCGGGAGCGCAATCGATGCCGATTGCGATGCGGCTGCCGGCCGCGCCGTAGTGCAGCGCGTTGGCGACGAGATTCGTCAGCGCCTGACGGATCCGGGCGGCGTCGGCGGCGATCGGCGAGACATCGTCTCCCACGCGAACGACGATCTCGACCCCGGCCTCATGCGCGGCCTCTGCGAAGTCGTCCGCGACGCCGTGCGCGAGCACGGGGAGATCGACCTGCTCGAGGTGCAGGGGCAGCGCGCCCGTCTCGGCCTGCGCCACTGTCGCGACGTCCCCGACCAGTCGCTCGAGCGACGCGGCCTGCGCGAGGACGGCGCGCAGGTGCTCGTCGTCGCGCGGGTGGATCCCGTCGAGCATCGCCTCGAGCCGGCCGCGCATGATCGAGAGCGGCGTGCGAAGCTCGTGCGCCACATCGGCGAGGAAGGAGCGCCGTTGCGAGTCGATCGTGCTGAGACGAGCGCTCATCGTGTTGAAGGTGCGCGCGAGCGCGCGCACCTCCCGGCCACCTCGCTCGGGGACGTGCGCCGAGTAGTCGCCGCGCTCGATCTGCGCCGCGGCTTCGATCAGGGCCCCGATCGGCGCGATCCGCCGGCGCACCTCGCGGCCGAGGAAGACGATCACGCAGACGCCGCCAATGAGGATCGCAAGCGCCACGGCCCGCAATCCCCAAGAGGCGGAGATCGCGCCCACGGCGACCAGCGCAGCCCAGGCACCGGCGGTGACGATCGCTCCGAGCGTCAAGAGCGCGACGCCGAACAGGATGCCGAAATGCAGCATGAACCGGCGCGAGGGACGCCGTGCGCCGGGCGGCGGCCATTCCTGATCGGCCGGCCACCACTCCGGGCGCTGTCGCCTGCGGCCGCTGCGCACGGCTACCGGCCGCCCTGCTCGTCGGCCATCCGATAGCCGACGCCGAACACCGTCTGCAGCCGGCGCGGGGCGCGCGGATCGTCCTCGATCTTGCGCCGGAGGTTCTTCACGTGCGCATCGATGGCGCGCTCGTACGATTCGAATGCGACGCCCTGCACGGCCGAGAGGAGCTGCGAGCGGGTGAAGACCCGCCCCGGTTGGCGTGCGAGCTCGAGCAGGAGCCGGAACTCGGTCGGGGTCAGATCGACGCGCCGGCCGGCGACCGTCGCGACCATGCGCGCCGTGTCGAGCTCGACATCGCCCGCGCGCACGAGCTCGACGGCCGCATGAGCGCCCTCGGTGCGCCGCAGGACCGCCCGCACGCGCGCGACGAGCTCCTTGGGGCTGAACGGCTTGGTGATGTAGTCGTCGGCGCCGAGCTCCAGCCCGACCAGCGTGTCGGACTCGTCCGCGCGGGCGGTGAGCATGACGATCGGCACGGCCGACTCGCGGCGGACCGCGCGGGTGACCTCGAGCCCGTCGAGCGTCGGCAGCCCGAGGTCGAGCACGACCAGATCCGGCCGGCTCGCACGCAGGGCGTCGAGGGCAGCCTGGCCGTCGCGGGCGGTCAGCACCGCGTAGCCGGAAGCACGAAGGTAGTCGCTGCAGAGCGCGACGATCTCGGGCTCGTCGTCGACGACCAGGATTGTCTTCACCGGGCCAACCGTACCCTCAGCCGGGCGCGGGCCAGGGGGCCCGCGCCCGTGCTGCGCTTCAGACCGCGCTCGTCGCTTCGCCCGGGTCGCTGGGGCGGCCGCCGCGCCCGTGGCAGCCGTGCCCGCCGTGCCTGCGCGGGCCGAGGCCCACGAGGCGGGCGATCGCCACGACGGGCAGCATGATCAAGCCCGCGACGAGGATGGCCGGGAGCAGTGCCAGGAAGACGAGGCCCCTGAGTACTCGGACGACCACGTTGGCGCGCGGTCGTTCGCTGTCGTGTCGGGAATGCATGTGTCTCTCCTCGAGGTTGTCGGTCAGGCCGCGCCGGGCACGTCGAACAGCCGCCCGTCGCGGATGCGGCCGGCGAGGCCAGCGGAGCTCTCGTACAGCCAGCGGCCGTCCTCGAACTCGATTGCCGGCAGGAGCGACTGGCCGGTCGCCTCGATCACCCGCGTTCGCCGCGAGCGCGGCAACGCCGGCTCGTACACGACCTCGTCCGGCACGCCGGCCTCGATCGGGGCCTTCTCGACCCGCCGGCACGAGTGGCCGTCGGTGCGCAACGGCACGCGACCGCGGTGCAGCTCGACTGCCATGTCGTCTCCCGTTCGCTCGGCTCGCATCACACCAGCCACCTTAGGAACTGGATGTGAAGGAGTCGTGCGCATCGGCCGGAGACGGTGTGGAGATGCTACGAGTCAGGCTCCCCGAGTCGGCCGATGGCCGATCTCCTCGGCGGACCGGCGCCCCATCAGGCCGTGCGCGGACCGAAGCGCACGGCGCTGCGCTCGCGCGCGCGCTCGATCTCGCGCTCGCGGCTGCGCGGCGGTGCGGTCGTCACGAGCTCGCGCAGGAGCTGCTGTGAGGCCTCGGTCACGGCCTGCACGGCGCGCTCGAACGCTTCGTCGTTCGCCCGCGCGGGCCGGTTCATGCCGCTGATCTTGCGCACGAACTGGAGCGCTGCAGCCTGAACCTCTTGCTCGGACGTGGGCGGGTCGTAGTTGTGGAGTGGGCGGATATTTCTGCACATGCCCGGAGCATACGAACGCGGGGGCGTCAGTTGCCGCGTACCAGCGGGCACGCGGCAGCCCGCTCGCTGTCGGGCAGCTTCGGATCGTCGGTCGGGCATCGCTCGAACGCCCCCGGGCAGCGGGCATGCAAGCGGCAGCCGGTCGGCGCGCTCGCTGCTCGCGGCACTGGCGCCCGCGCTGCGGACCCGCAGGCTCGCGAGGGCGACGGCGCTGACCAGGCTGGGCGCATCGCGAGACAGCGCCACTCAGTTCATGCAGATATGCACAGAAGTATGCGGACGGTCAGTCGTCCGGTCCGAGCGGCGGGCCGAGGTTCATCTGGCCGTGCGCGCGGAAGATCTCGATCAGCTCGTCGGTCGACGGCCGGGGCGTCTCGGGTGGCGGCAGCGTTGCGGCGGTGGCGGGCACCGAGCCGTCGCGCACGAGCCGGTCGAGACCGGCCGGGGTGCTGAGCACGAGCACCCGGGCGCCCTCGCTGTCCACCCGGAACGTGTGCGGAACGCCCATGGGCACGAGCGCCGTGCCGCCGGCCGCGAGCTCGAAGCGCTCCTCGGCGGCCCGGATCGTCAGCCCGCCCTCGAGCACGAAATAGCTCTCGTCCTGCGGGTGGGTGTGCAGAGGCGGCGACGCGCCCTTCGGGAACAGGAACTCGATCAGCGCGAACCGCCCGTCGTTGGTCTCGCCAGGCACGGTGATCGTCGCGAGCGTGCCGACGAACCAGCGCCGCTCCCCTTCGCCCGCCGCCGCCCAGGTCACCCGTGCGCCCTGCTCAGTCATCGCGGATCGGAGACTACTGCACGGGCGAGGACGGCATAAATTGGGGTCAGACCCCAAGTTATTCACGTCACAAACTCGCGCACAGATCGGGGTCCGCCCCCAATACTGCTTGGTGCGGCGGCTCGTCAGGTTCCGTCGATCACGAGGTTGGCCACGCGCCTCGGATCCTGGCGGTCGAAGTACCAGTCCTCTGCGGCGCGCCAGCGCTCGATCTGCTCTCGATCCTCCTCGCCGCGCTCGAGCTGGCGCGCGAGGCTCAGCTCCGGCGGCACCTCCACGACGACGATCAGGTCGTAGTGGCCGCGTAGCGCCGGCCGCGCCGTGTACACGCCCGCGACCACGACGACGCCGCGGGCGGGAACGGCGACCACGTCCTCGCCCAGGCGCTCGGCCTCCCAGTCGTAGCGGCGGTAGCGCGCGTCCTCGCCGCGCACGAGCGGAGCGAGCGCCTCGTCTCGCATGCGCTCCCAGTCGAACAGCAGGTCGACCGCCTCGAGCGGCGTCAGCGCCGCGCGGGTGCTCTCGTTCAGCGGGCGGTAGAAGTCGTCGCCCTCGATGATCGAGACGTCGCCCCGCAGCAGCGCGAGCTCGCTCGCGAGCGAGCTCTTGCCCGTGCCGCTGCGGCCGTCGATTGCGACGATCACTGCTGGGCCTTCGGGCTGCGCGGCGTCGATCGCGTCGGAGACGACCTCTGCGGCTGCGGCGCCCGGGGAGAGCACCAGCCCTACGCCCCGCGCGGGAGGCGCGCGGTCAGACGCCAGCCGCCGTCCGGCGCGAGTCCAGCGTGGACGGTTCCGCCGATGCTCGCGGCACGTTCCCTGAGGCCCCGCAGGCCGTTTCCGGTGCCGGCGCCCGCGAGCCCGCCGTCCCCCTTCGCCGGGCCGTTCGCTACCTCGACCACCATCGCGTCCTGGTCCCCACGCACCAGCACGTGGACCGTCGCCCCGGAGCCATAGCGCAGGGCATTGGTGACCCCTTCCTGCACGACCCGATGCGCAAGCGCCAGGATCGGCGTCGGCAGGCTCTCGGTGTCGCCCTCCAGCCGCAGCCGTACGTCCAGACCGCTCGACGCGGCGCGCGCCACGAGTTCCTCGACGAGCGCGAGGGCCGGTGCCGAGGCAGTCGCGTCGCGATCGCCCAGCAGCGATACGAGGCGCTCGAGGTCGCCCTCGGCCTCGCGCGCCGCGCCGGCGATCGCGGCGAACGCCTCGCGCGTGAGCTGCGGGTTGTTCGCCGCGAGCCGCTGCCCGGCGCCCGCCTGGATGACCATGACGCTGATGGCGTGGGCGACGATGTCGTGGAGCTCGGCGGCGATCCGCGCGCGCTCGTACCGGACCGAGAGCCGCGCGTAGGCCTCCTGCTCCTCGTCGAGCTCGCGGTTCCGCTCGGCAAGCTGCGCGGCGAGCTCCTCGCGTCCGCGCACGGCACGCCCGCCGAACCAGGCCGCGAGCACGACGAAGACGAAGAACCCGCGGGAGCTCTGCCCGACGGCTGCACCGATCTCGCCGGCAATGGCAAGTGCGACCGGGCCGCCGAGGCCCCTCCAGTGCGGATCCCAGCGGCCGCTGAAGAACGCATGGGCCGGGAGCAGCATGTAGGCGATGGTCTCGTCGCCGCCGACGAACGAGCCGTGCGCCGCCGAGACGAGCGTCACGGCTGTCGCGAACAGCCAGGTCGCGCGCGGGTACCGGCGCGACCAGGCCAGCGCCCAGAACGCGACCAGGGCGAGCGCATCCACAGGGTCGCCGTGGCCCGAGACGAGGGCCACGGCGACCACGATCAGGCTGGCGGCGCCGCTGACCCAGAGCGCGGTGCGGCGCATCTTCAGCTCAGGCCCCGGCGAACATCGGGAGCGACGCCACGGCCTCGGCGCGTCCACCCCGCGCACTGGCGCTGAGCGTGCCGCGGTGCAGCTGCACGCGCTCCCGGGCGCGCTTGATCGCGGCTGCGTCGGGGCGCCGCGCCGAGCCCGAGACGGCCAGCTCGAGCGCATCGTCCCCGAAACGCACGCGCACCTCGACGGGCGCATCCTCGAGGGCGTCCAGCAGGTGCTCGACGATGCGATAGGCCGAGAGCTCGACGCCGGCCGGTAGAGCGCGAGGACTCCCCTCGACGGTCAGGCGCGACTCACTGCCGCGTGCTTGCAGTAGGAGTGCCTCGAGGTGCATGAGCGTGGGCTGCGGCGCAGGCGGAAGTCCGGACGCGTCATCGCGCAGGACGCCGACGACGGTCCGCATCTGGTCGAGCGTCTGGCGGCTCTGGGTCTCGATCTCATGCAGGGCGGCCGCGGCGGCCGCCGGGTCGGACGTCTGTCCGCCCGCCTCGGCGAGAGCGCCGAGCTCGCTCAGGCGGCGCTGCAGCAGCTCGTCGAGCTCCGCGGACACGCGGGACCGGTCGGCCGTGACCTCCAGAAGCGCACGGCGGTCGCGTGCCTCGCGCAGCTCCTCCGTGCGCGTTGCGAGCGAGCGCGTAAGCGCACTGCGGGAGCGAAGCAGGCGACCGGCGCCCCAGACCGCTACGGCAATGGGGATGAGGAACCACATCGCCGCGAGGGGTGCCCCCTCGGAGCTGTCGTAGAGACAGATCGTGAGCTCGATCGCCAGCACGCCCGCGAGCCCGATCCAGCTCGCACGACCTGTCAGCTGTGCACCGGCGGAGAACGCGAGCACCATGGCCAGCGGGAGGACGATGCCGCACCTGACGATCTCCCCGAAGGCGGCATCGTGCGCGAGCAGCAGGCCGAGCGTCGCCCCGACGGCCGCGAGCGGCGCGACGCGGCGCCAGGCGAGCGGCACGAAGATCAGCGGGAAGAAGATGGCGGCGGCCGTGCTCGGCTTGTGCGCATCGTTCTTGATGTCGCCGATGATGTAGGCGACGCTGCCCGCGCAGAACAGGGCTGCGAGCGCGATGTCGCGCCAGCCGAGCCGGCGGGTTGCGAGCTTGAGGGAATCGATCATGGCGCCCGTTCCTTTCGTGAGAGCGTAGCCCCGCCCCGAGTGTGGCGTGGGCGGATCCAGCATCGATCGCGCTCCGCGCTCGCCGGTCATCCGCGCGCATGAACTGCGGGCAGCGCTCTCATTCGCCCGGATGACGCGGGCAGAGGGCCAGCCGCGATGATGTGCGCGTGGACGAGACGTTCGTCACGATCCTTGTGGCCGAGGGCGCGGGAGCCGCGTCGCTCTTCGAGCGCGCTGGAGACGAGGCGGCGGACGCTGTCCGCCGCGAGTACGTCGCTACGCTGCGCCGCGCCGTGTCGGCGCACGGCGGGCGAGAGGTCAGGTCGAGTGGCGCGGGCCTGACGGTCGCGTTCACGGGCGCCGCCTCCGCCGTGCTCTGCGCCGTGGAGATGCAGGGCTCACTTGCGCAGGACGCGCACGGATTGGACCTGCGGATCGGCGTCGATGCGGGGGAGGCCCAGCCGGGCGACGACGATCTGTACGGCACGGCGGTGATCGTCGCCGGCGGGCTGTGCGCGGCCGCAGGCGACGGCGAGATCCTCGTCTCCGAGGCGGTCCGCCACATCGCCGCGCCCCGGGTCCCGAACACGATCCAGCCGGCAGGGGCAGTGCGCGTGCCGGGCCTGAAGGGCGCCCTGGGCGCGGCACGCGTGCTCTGGGGAGACGCGGCACCGGCCGCGCCGGCGGGTGCGCGCCCGATCTCGGTGCTGATCGCCGACGACCAGCAACTCGTGCGCACAGGGTTCCGCGTGATCCTCGAGGAGGAGGGCGACATCCGCGTCGTCGGCGAGGCGGCAGACGGCCGCGCCGCGGTCGCGATGACCCGAGCGCGGCGCCCCGACGTCGTCCTCATGGACATCCGCATGCCCGAGCTGGACGGGCTCAGGGCTGCCGAGGAGATCATCTCGGACGGCGATCTCACCACAGCCGTCGTGATGCTCACGACCTTCGACGTCGGCCACTACGTCTACGAGGCGCTGCGCATCGGAGCCAGTGGTTTCCTGCTCAAGGACGCCCCGGCGGCGCGGCTGCTCGACGCCGTGCGCGTCGCCGCGGCCGGCGACGCGCTGATCGCTCCGTCGATCACCCGGCGCCTGATCGAGCAGTTCGCGCGCGCCGCGCAGCCACGGCCGGGCACCGTTCCGGCCGCGCTCTCCGAGCTCACCGCGCGCGAGTTGGACGTCCTGCGTCTCGTCGCGCGCGGGCTCTCGAACGCCGAGATCGCACGGGAGCTGGTGCTCGGCGAGAATACGGTCAAGAGCCACGTCGCGCACCTACTGGCGAAGCTCAACCTGCGCGACCGCGTGCAGGCCGTGGTCGTCGCCTACGAGACGGGTCTCGTCGCGCCCGAGCTTGCACCGACGCCGGTCGATCCCGCAAGCTAGAACGTCCTAGGGCCCTACTGAGACGGGCCCTTAGCGCAGCGCCTCCGGCAGTAGGTCGCGATAGGCCTCGAGCATTTCCGCGACGAGCGCGTCGATCTCGTCCAGCGTGAGGCTGGCGGCCGTGTTGGGATCGAGCATCGCCGCGTGGCGCACGTGGTCGGGCCTGCCCTCGAGGACGGCCCGCACGGTCAGGTCGCAGACGTTCGAGAACGTGCGGTTGAGCGCGGCGCACTGCGGCGCAACCTCGCCCACGTACGTGGGATTGACGCCCGTTCGATCGACCAGGCACGGCACCTCGACGCAGACGTCGGCCGGCAGGTTCGTGATCAGGCCCGTGTTGCGCACGTTGCCGTAGATCACGGACGGCTCACCGGTCTCGATCGAGTTGATGATGACCGACGCGTACTCCCAGCTGCGCTCGAGCTCGAGCGGAGCGCCCGTCGCGATCTCGCGCTTGATGCGCTCGTACTCTGCAAGGCCCTCCTCGCCGCGCCCGACGAGGTCGCCGACCGGGATGCGGAACCGCTCGACCTCGGAGTCGTGCCGCATGTACCAGGGCGAGTACTCCGCGGAGTGCTCGCTCGACTCCGTGGGGAAGTAGCCGAGCCGCCGGTACATGTCGACGCGCACGCGCCGCAGCAGGTCGGGGTTACGCTCGATCGCCTCGTCGAGCTTCGGATAGAGGCTCTCGCCGCCATGCTCGAGGCGGTAGAGGAACGTCTGGTGGTTGATGCCGGCGCCGAAGTACGTGACCTCCTCGACGGGAACGCCGCAGAGGCCGGCGATCATCTCCATGGTGCCCTGGACCGAGTGGCAGAGCCCGACGACCTGCTGCTGCGGCGTCCCCTGGTAGACGAGCTGGCAGATCATCGCCATGGGATTCGTGTAGTTGAGGAGCCAGGCGCCCGGGCAGACCTCGGCCATGTCGTGGCCGATGCCGAGCATCACCGGCGCCGTGCGCAGCGTGCGGATGATGCCGCCGACGCCGAGCGTGTCGCCGATCGTCTGGCGCACGCCGTGGCGGGCGGGGATCTCGTGGTCGCGCACCGTGGCCGCGTGCCCGCCCACCTGGATGCTGTTGATCACGTAACCGGCGCCCTCGAGTGCCTCGCGGCGATCGAGCGAGGCCGTCACCGTGGGCCGCGCGCCGAGCGTTTCGGCGACCCGGTGGGCGAGCAGCTCCGCCGTCGCAAGGCGCTCGGGATTGATGTCGTGCAGCGCGATCTCGCTCTCGGCCAGCTCCGGGAAGGAGAGGATGTCCCCGAGCAGATTGCGGGTGAACTCGACGCTTCCCGCGCCGACGAACGCGATCTTGGGCATTGGGATCCTGGCGGTAGACGGCGGACGGTGAGCGCGCTGTAGAGTCGCAGACTCGTCCGTCCGGGAAGGAGCCATGGTGAGGAAGACCCCGCTCGTCGTTGCAGCCATCGCCGCTGCCGCACTGGTCACGGCGTCCGCAGCCGGCGCGCGTCCGGCCGCCTCGCACAAGACGGTCGACATCACGGTCTGGCATGCCCAGACCGACTCTGCGCAGAAGACGTTCCACCGGCTCGTCGGGCAGTTCAACAAGACGCACCCGGGCATCGTGGTGCACGACCAGCTCGGCTCGGGCGGCGACGAGATGGTGCAGAAGCTGCAGGCCGTGATCGGCTCGGACAACTACCCCGACATCGCTTACGTCTACGGCTCGGACGTACCCAATGTGTCGCAGTCCAACAAGGTCGTCGACATCTCGAAGGACATCAAGGCCGCCGGCTTCGCCTGGAACAGCCTCTACCCGGCGGGGCGCGAGACGGCCACCGTCGGCTCGAAGGTCGTCGGCTTTCCGGCGGTGATCGACAACCTCGCGGTCGTCTACAACAAGAAGCTCCTCAAGGCGGCCGGGGTCGCGCCGCCCAAGGCGAGCTGGACCTGGAACGACTATCGCGCGATGGCCAAGAAGCTCACAAACGCGAGCAAGGACATCATCGGTACCGGCTTTCCGGTCTCGGGCAGCGAGGACACGACCTGGCGTCTCTGGCCGATGATCTGGCAGCAGGGCGGTAGCGTGCTCGACAGCGCGAACAAGAAGGCGCTCTTCGCCGGCCCCCAAGGCGTCAAGGCGCTGCAACTGCTGGCGGACATGGCGCTCAAGGACAAGTCGCTGTATCCGGACCAGACGCCGGACACGCAGAAGATGTACGGCCTCTTCAACTCGGGCAAGATGGCCATGGTCGTGACCGGCCCGTGGCAGCTGTCCGACATCACGGATCACCACGTGCCCTACGGCGTGCAGGTCTTGCCGGGCTTCGGGAGCTCGCACGAGACGATCTCCGGTCCCGACGTGTACATGGTCTTCAACCACTCCGACGAGCGCCGAGGGGCAGCCGTCAAGTTCCTCGCCTGGCTGCACGAGCCGGCGCAGGACCTGCAGTGGGACGTCGGCAGCGGCAACCTTCCGCTCAGTGCGAAGACCGCTGCGCTACCCGCGTTCAAGGCCTACGCCGCGAAGTACCCGGGCGTCGACCTGTTCGTCAAGAACCTGCAGAACGCGCATCACATCCGCCCGCCGGTGGCGGCCTACACGCAGGTCTCCGTGGCTGTCGGCAAGGCGATCGCGACGTCACTGCTGGGGCGCGGCAGTCCCCAGGACACGCTCAGCGCGGCGGCCAAGACCGCCGACAAAGCACTCTCGTCCTGAGCCGTGGCGGCGGTTGCTCGAGGGCGTCCGCGACCGCCGGCCTGGCGGCGTGCGCTGCCCGAGAACCTCACGGGCTGGTCGTTCGTCCTGCCGGCCTCGCTGCTGGTGCTCGGCCTCGGGTTCTTCCCGGTCATCTGGTCGTTCCTGCTCTCGACCAAGTCCACCAACGGCTTCGGCCCTGAACACAGCGTCGGCCTCGCGAACTACCGCGAGCTCGCGCACGACCCTGAGTGGCTCGCGGCGGTCAGTCGCTCGCTCAAGTTCACGGCGCTCTACGTGCCGGTGACCGTGCTGATGGGGCTCGGCCTCGCGCTCCTGCTGAACCAGAAGATCCGCTTCATCGGCTTCTACCGCACGTGCTTCTTCGTGCCGTTCGTGGCCTCCGCGGCGGCCACCGGCGTGATCTTCCTGTACGTGCTGGACCCGCAGTACGGCGTCGTCGACAACGGGCTCGCGTGGATGGGCTTCAAGCGCCAGCTCTTCCTCGACGACCCCGACTGGGCGCTCTTCCTGCTCGCGCCCATCTACACCTGGACGGCCGTCGGCTTCGACGTGCTCATCTACCTGGCCGCGCTGCAGGACGTGCCGCAGGATCAGAGCGAGGCGGCGCGCATCGACGGCGCCGGCCGCTTCGCCATCTTCCGCCACGTGATCCTTCCGGCCGTCCGGCCGATCACCGTCCTGGCGGTCGTCTGGGAGACGATCAACGCGCTGCAGTTCTTCGACATCGCCTGGGCGACCAAGCGCGGCGGGCCGATCGACGCGACCACCGTGATCATCGTGTACGGCTACAAGCTCGGGTTCGTCAACGGGCAGCAGGGCCTCGGCGCGGCCGTCGCGTGCGTGCTCTTCCTCGCCATCGTGGTGCTCGTGCTGCTCCAGGTCGGCTACGCGCGCTGGAGGAAGCTCGGTGTCGTCTGAGGCGATCGCACGCCCGGCGGCGACCGCGATCGAGCGCCGCGCCCCGCGCCGCGTTCGCCGGCGGCCGAGTGCCTGGCATCTGCTGCTCCTGCCGCTCTCGCTGATCTTCATCTTCCCGTTCGTGCAGATGCTGCTCGCGTCGTTGATGACGACGAGGGAGATCAATGCCTACCCACCGGCGCTCTTCCCGCACCACCCGACGCTCGCCGCCTATCGCACCGTCCTGCAGGAATCAGACTTCCCGACCTGGTTCAAGAACTCGCTGATCGTGACGAGTGTCGCGGTCGTATCGCAGCTGCTGCTGTGCCCGCTGGCGGGCTACGCGTTCGCGCGCATGCGCTTCATCGGCACGCGCACGCTGCAGCTTCTGCTGCTGACGACGGTCTTCATCCCGCCGCAGCTGCTGATGATCCCGGTCTACAAGATGTACGCGGCGATCGGCATCGCGGGCACGCTGCCCTCGCTGTTCCTCCCTTGGATGGCGTCGGCGATCAGCATCTTCCTGATGCGCCAGTTCTTCATCCGCCTGCCCAGGGAGATCGAGGAGGCGGCCATGATCGACGGCTGTGGCCGCCTGGGCGTGTTCGCCCGCGTGCTGCTGCCGCTGATGCGCCCGGCGCTCGCGACGATCGCGCTTCTGACGGTGCTCAACGCCTGGAACGACTTCCTCTGGCCGCTCATCTCGATCAGCGACCAGAGCAACTACACGCTCCAGCTCGGGCTCCTGAACTACCAGGGCCAGCACCACACCGATTGGGCGCCCGTGATGGCGACGAACGTCATGGTCACGGTGCCGCTCCTGATCGTGTTCCTGCTGGGCCAGCGGCACTTCGTGCGCTCGCTGACGTTCAGCGGCATCAAGGGGTAGTTGCCACCAGGAAGTGCTCGGCGCGCGCGGCGTTCGGTCCCACGCGAGCCGTCACGCTCCCGGCTTGATGCACTAGAAGCGCCGCCTCGCGCGCCGTCGCTGGCGCCGGTTGATCCCGGCGAGCGAGACCGGCGACAACGGCCTGCCGAACGGGTCGATGAAGAGCGCGACCGGTCCGGCCTCGTGTGGGAGCATTCCGTCGAGAATCTCAACCGCATACGTGAGGTCGCCGTTCTCGAGGCGCGGCTCGCGCAAGACGACGACCGTGTCCTGCGGGAACGTATGCGCAGGGTCGAGGTACGACACGACAGCGTTGGGTGGGTCGTCGGCAAAGCTGTTGTCGCCCTCGTGCCACACCTCGACGAAGTGCTCCAACGACATGTGCCCGACATCGCGCCGCGGACGATCGGCGAAGTACAACGTCGAGGGCGAGATCGTCTTCAGCGTCATCGTGTTCCCAGTGCTGAGCAGCCCCTGTGCCGTCTGGACGAACAGCGACTCGATCTCCTCGAGGTGCTTCTCGGTCACCTCGTGGATATCCGTAGACGGACTCATGAGCGACTCCCTTCTCGATACGACGAGTCTTCGAAACTAGGGCAGGACGCGAACTCGATCCTCACCCCGCCGGGATGAGATCACCGAGCCGGCCTTCCGCGTAGAAGGGCTTCGGATGGCGCAACCGGCCTGGTTGGGCCGATGGTGGTTCGGGCCATCTCCGCGGGAGATATAACTCGTGGCGGTGGTCGCCAGTACCGGAACCCAGCGCATCGTCACGGTCCTCTTCGCGGACGTCGTCGGCTCGACCGCGATCGGCGAGCAGGTCGGCCCCGAGCGCTCGAAGTTCCTCTTCGACGAGATCGTCTCGCTGATCGCGACCGAGGTGCGGCGCTTCGACGGCACGGTGGCGCAGCTGCTCGGGGATGGCCTGTTCGCGGTCTTCGGCGCGCCCGTCGGGCACGAGGACGACGCCGAGCGCGCTGTGCGTGCCGCGCTCGCGATCCAGTCGGTCATCGCCACCTACGGCGAGGAGCTGCGCAACGGCTACGGCGTCGAGCTGGCCGTGCGCGTCACGCTCAACACCGGCCCGGTCGTGCTGACGGACGAGGACGACGGCGCCGATCGCTACAACGCGCTCGGCGATACCGCCAACGTTGCCGCGCGCCTGCAGCAGCTCGCGCCCGACGGCGGCATCGTCGTCGGCCCCGAGACGGAGCGGCAAGTGCAGCTGTGCGTCGAGCTCGAGTCCCTCGGAGAGGTCGAGCTGCGCGGGATCGAGCACCCTCTGCGTGCCGCACGCGTGACGGGAGCGCGCGGGCCGGCCCAGGTGCGCGCGATCGTGCCCCTGGTCGGCCGCAGCGTCGAGCTCGCCGTGCTCGACCGCGCCTGCCAGGCGATCGCCGACGGCAGCGGCACGATCGTGACGATCACGGGCGAGTCGGGCATCGGCAAATCCCGGCTCGTGATCGAGGCGCGCCGGCGTTTCGGCGACCGCATCCGCTTCCTCGAGGGACGCGCGGGCTCGTATGCGGAGAGCTTTCCGTACTGGCCCGTGCGCGACCTGCTGCGCGACTGGCTGGGCATCGCCTCGGACGCACCCGAGGCGCGCGTCCGGCTCGAGCTCAAGGCGGCCCTCGGGGGTCTTGGCGATGGCGCGGAGTTCGCGTATCCCTTTCTGGCGCGCCTGCTCGCCTTGCCGCTCGAGGCGGAGGCCGACGCGGAGCTGCGCGAGCTGAGCCGCGAGGCCGTGCAGCAGCAGACCTTCGCGGCCATGCGCGCCGTGATCCACCGGCTGGCCGAGGCGCGTCCCCTCTGCATCGTGGTCGACGACCTGCAGTGGGCGGACTCGCTCACGATCGAGCTGCTCGAGGATCTGCTCGCCCTGACCGATCAGGTGCAGCTGGGCATCGTGGTGATCTACCGCGCCGAGCGCGATCAGCCATCCTGGCGCCTGGGCGAGCACGCCCGCGCGGTGTTCCCGCACCGCTACCACGAGATCGAGCTCCGGCCCCTTCCGCCCGGTGCGAGCCGCGAGCTCGCCGAGGCGCTGGCCGAGAGCGCCCTGCCGGGGTCGCTGGCCGACCTGCTGGCCGAGCGCGCGGGCGGGAACCCGTTCTTCCTCGAGGAGGCGCTGCAGGATCTGATCGAGCGCGGCGCGCTGCGCCGGCGCGACGGCGTCTGGGAGCTGGCCGACGACCAGGTCGCGGTGCCGACGCTCGTGCAGGGGGCGCTGCAGGCGCGGCTCGACCGCCTGCCGCCGCGCACGCGCGAGGTCGTCTCGGTCGCGAGCGCGATCGGCCGGGGCTTCGGGCTGCCCCTGCTGGAACGTCTGCTGCCACACGACCAGGTGGTTCCGGCGCTCTCCGATCTGATGCGGCTCGACCTGATCGTCGAGGTGGGCCGGCGCCCCGCGCCCGAGTACCGCTTCCGCCACGGCCTCGTGCAGGAGGTCGCCTACAACAGCCTGCTCGAGCCGACCCGCCGCAGCCTTCACCGCCGCATCGGCGAGGCCATCGAGGCGCTTTACGGCGATTCCGGCGACGCCGTCTACGGACCGCTCGCGCGCCACTTCGCCGAGGCCGACGAGCCCGAGCGCGCAGCCAGCTATTCGCTGCTCGCCGGCGACGCCGCGCGCTCCGTGTACGCCGACCACGAGGCGATCGACCACTACCGGCGGGCCCGCACCTTCCTGCGGCGGCTGAACGATCCCGAGCGCGAGCGCGACACGCTGTTCAAGATCGCGCTCGTGCGGCATCTGGCGTTCGACTACGCCCGCGCCGGGCAGGCCTACGACGCCGCTTTCGACTGCTCCAGCGAGGAGCGCACGGAGCGGGCGCCGAGCCCGGCCTGCGTCGAGGTCGCGCTGGTGCGGCCCGACTCCTACGCGCCGGGAGACACGTATTCGAGCGAGTCGGCGGTCGTGATCGAGCAGTTGTTCCGCGGCCTCCTGCGCATCGACCACGACCTCAACGTCGTGCCGGAGCTGGCCCAGAACATGAACGTCTCGGTCGACGGGCTGACCTACCTGTTCATGTTGCGCGAGGACGCCTGCTGGAGCGATGGCCACCCGCTGACCGCAGGCGACTTCGTCTACGCCTGGCGCAAGCTGCGCGAGGAGGGCCACGTCACCGCCTTCCTGCTCGACGACATCGCCTCGGCGGAGGCGCTCGACGACTGGACGCTCGAGGTGCACCTGCGCGAGCCGCGCAACTACTTCCCGTACGTGCTCGCCTCGCACTGGGCCTACCCGTGGCCGCGCCACCGCGCCGACGAGGTCGGGGCCGCCTGGCGCCGGCCGGAGTCGCTCGTCAGCAACGGGCCGTACGTGCTCTCGGAGGTCGATGACGCGGGCGCGAGGCTGAGCGCGAACCCCCACTGGCGCACGGCCTCGGGCAACGTGGGCGACGTCCGCATCGTCTTCCGCGACCGCGCCAACGATCCGCTCGAGGAGTGGATGGCCGGCCGCTACGACCTGCAACTCGTGCGCGATGCGCCGATCGCGGCCGCCGACACGATCGCCGACCGCGCGCCGACGCTCTCGACGACCTTCCTCGGCTTCAACGTTCGCAACCAGCCCATGGCCGACGAGCGCGTGCGCCGGGCGCTGGCCCACTCCATCGACAGCGCGGCACTCGTGGCCGAGTCGCCGGGCGTCGACCTCGCGGCGGTGACCGGCGGCGCGATCCCGCCCGTCATGCCGGGCCACAGCGACGGCGCCGGCCTGCCGTACGACGTCGACCGCGCGCGCGAGCTGCTGGCCGAGGCCGGCTATCCGGGCGGCAAGGGCCTACCGGAGCTGCTCATCGACGCCCGGCCCTGGTCTCCCACTGCGGCGCTGGCCGAGCAGCTCGCCGCGATCGGAGTGAGCGCACGCTTCGAGACGCCGGGCAAGCACTTCGGCGTCTCCCCCGAGACGCACGCGTGGTTTGCGGGCTGGCATGCGGACTACCCCGACCCCGACGGCTTCTACCTCGGGCTCCTCGAGCTGGGCCTGCCGCTCCACCGCGACCAGGAGACGGACGCGGTGCTCGCACGGGCGCGGGTCTCCCGCGACCGCGACGAGCGGCTGCGCCTCTATCGCGAGTTCGAGCGCATCTGGATCGGCCAGCGGGCCGCGCTCGTGCCGATCTCGTACGCGCGCCAGCTCGTCCTGCGCCGCCCGAACGTGCACGGCCTGAAGCTCAACCCGATGGGCGCGTTCCACCTGGAGCAGGTCGTGATCGAGTCCCTCGACGGGGGGAATTCGTAGCAGCGGCGATTCGGGGCCGGTCGGCCAGGGCATCACCAGGCCGACCCCGTCACCTCGCAGCGCGATGCGCTTGCGGTGCAGATCCGGTCGGGCCTCGACGGCGCGGCGTTCAGGGGCAGAAGCTCTCGGAGAAGCAGTCGAAGGACTGGGTCAAGCAGGCGCGCGCGCTGCTGGCCCAGGCGCACGCACTCGGCGCGGCGTAGAGGAGCCGCGGCCGGCCTCAGTTGCGGATCGTGAACGGGAGCGTCGACGAGGCGACGTTCCCGTGCACGTCCGCGGCCTGCACCTCGAGGTTGTAGTGGTTGTTCGGGAACTCGGCGCTGTTCCAGTCGTGCGCGAGGATGAAGCAGTAGAGCCCGGGCTTGTTCGGATGGTTCTGGCGGGTCTCGGGCCCGTAGATCGCGCCGAACTTGTCCGGCTTGCGGAACACGCGTAGGTCGACTCCATTGCGGAGCGGCAGGACGCAGCGGCCGGCGCAGAAGATGCGGTAGCGCATGCGCGCGGGCGCCACCGGCATGTGCGACCACGGCGGGGGCACGTGGATCGGCGTCGTGTCGTAGGCGATGCAGCAGATCTGCATGCGGCCCTTGACGCGATCAGCCGGTAGCTCCTTCGTCCCGCGCCGGAACATGATCTTCGAGATCGTCGGGTGGCCGACGTCCACGAAGGGGTGAATCGCGCCCGGGCGGATGGGATCCCGGTAGACGTTGCTGACGCTCTCGGCGAAGTGGACGTGGCCCCAGCCCTTCTCGACGTGCCCGAGCAGTTGGTGCAGGCCGACCTGCTGGTGGTGGGCGACCGCAGGCTTCACGTGCCAGTACCCGAACGCGCGGCCGTCCGGCGCCTGCACCGCCACCGCGTGGCCCTTGTCCTCGATGAAGACCTTGCCGGGCGTGACCGCATACACGGCCGTGCCGTCAGGCGCCGAGACGTCGATGCCGAAGTGGAACGCGTGGCTCGCGTCCTGCACGCGCGGGTCGTTGAAGAAGCCCCGCACGGGGTGCTGGCGATCGAACGGCTTGACGGGCCAGGGGTAGGGCGCTGCCACGCTCAGGCCAGGGTGAAGCGGTAGACGTGCGCGTCATGCGCGCTGAACCAGTCGCGGAAGCCGCCGGCGGCGATCTTGACCGGCCGCGGGATCTGCTTGTTCGGGAGCGGCGGCGGGGGCAGAGGCCGCTGCACGTACTCGAACAGCACCTCGCCCTTCGTGACCGGAGGGAGGCCGGCGAAGTCGACGAGCGCCGGGCTTCCCCCGCGCTTGACCGCGATCACGTACAGGAAGTTGCCGGCCTTGCGGACGACGAGCTCGATGTCGGTCGCGCCCGAGGTGTGCGGCTTGAGCTTGACCGGGATCTTCGAGTCGGGGGCCAGCAGCGCCGGCTGCAGATCGCTGGAGGTGAGCTCGTGGATCACCGGTCGCAGCACCTGCCGCCAGAACGTCCAGTTCCAGCCCGCCTTCGCGTCGTCGGGTGTGCACACCTCGGTGAGGTGGCCGCCGAAGAACACCAGGCCGCGCGCCCCGTGCACGATCGCCTGGTAGGCCATGAAGCGCTCCTGCGGCAACGACGGGAAGCGGGGCACGATGTCGGGCGCGTCCTTGGAGAGCGCCGTGCCGCTCCAGGCGATCTGCAGCGTCATCCAGACGGGCTTACCGCCGCTCGCCTCCTTCATCTTGTCGGTCATGTCGCCGACGACGCTGATGTCCGTGTTGCCGTTGTCGCAGTGCAGACCGGGTGGGTAGGCGACGGGGAAGATGTCGACGGCCGTGACGTCGAAGGCCGGCCGGTAGCCGACGAGCTGCGAGACCGGCCCGCGCGGGGCCTGGACGATGACGATGGGATGCGCGGGGTCGAGCGTCTTGATCCTCGCGTGCGCCTTCACGAGACCCGCCGGGCGGATCCAGTTGGGCCCGCGGAACGGATTGCGCGGCTCGTCGATCCCCTTGTAGGCGCACAGTGCCGGGTGATCCTTGAAGGCCCCGACGACCTTGGTCAGGAGCTGCGCGTTGGCGGCCGCCCCCGGCAGGTTCGCGACCGGCCCGAGCCGCATCCAGCAGTGCAACCCGTGTGCCGCAGCCGTGTCCTGGATCGCCTTCTCCGCCGCGATCTGGTGGTTGATGCGCACGAGCGCCCAGTCGGGCGTGCCGGTGCGGATCATGGTGGCGCCCGCATTCGCGAGCTCCTGGAAGGCATGCTGGCCGCTGGGTGCGAGCGCGTCGTGCGGCGGCGGGTCCGAGAGCCCGATCGGGAAGACCTTCTGGCCGTCGACCAGCAGAACGCCGGTCGGGCCGTGAATCGAGACATTCGCCATCTCAGGACGCTACGACGTGCCGATCTGCACGAGTCTGATCATTAGCAGGCAGTGGGCTCGAAGTGTGCGCGGCGCTCCCGGAATGCGCCGGAAAGAGCCGGAAACAGCGCGCGCGTCCTACGATGCCTGCACGCGCAAGCGCTCTTGCGACATCAACCGGGAGCCACAATGTTCTGGATCTTCGTCACCATCGTCTGGGTCATCGCCGTGGGGGTCGGCTCATGGCTCATCGTCCACAGCTATCCCGACCCGGACCGCATCGACGTCAAGCGCCACGCCTACCGCGTCCCGGGGCTCCTCACGGTGGGTGTGGCGACCGGGATCTGGATCCTGGCGACGGTGTTCTTCAGCTTCGCGCAGGTCAATACGGGCCACGTCGGCGTGGTGCGCACCTTCGGCCGTATCTCGGGCCAGATCTCGCCCGGCATCTCCCTGATCACGCCCTGGCAGACCTACGACTCGGTCAACGTCCAGGTGCAGAAGCAGACGTTCACGAACCTCAAGGCCTTCTCGCAGGAGACCCAGAACGTCTTCATCACGACGACGATCAACTACTCGGTCGCTCCCCAAGATGCCCGCGGCCTGATCGCGCGTGTGGGCACGGACTGGTTCGACCGGCTCGTACCGAACAACCTCAACCAGGCCTTCAAGGACGAGGCGGTCAAGTTCACGGCCGTCCAGATCGCCCCCAACCGCGAGACGATCCGCGCCGCGGTGCTCAAGGCGCTGCGCTCGCGCCTCGCGCCGTACTCGATTCGCGTGAACGACCTGAACATCGACAACATCTCGTTCTCGCGCCAGTTCGAGCAGGCCATCGAGGCCAAGCAGGAGGCCACGCAGGCCGCCCTGCGCGCCAAGGCCCAGGTGCAGCAGGCGCGGTTCCAGGCCCAGAGCCAGGTCGCCAAGGCCAAGGGCGAGGCCGACGCCAACGTCACGGTTGCCGAGGGCCAGGCCCTCGCCAACCGCAAGCTCAACGCCTCGCTCTCGGCCAACGTGCTGCAGTACATCGCGATCCAGAAGCTCAGCCCGCTCCTGCGCATCGCGGTGCTCCCCGCAGGCACGAACTCGCTGATCGACCCGACGAAGCTCCTCCAGGGCGCAACCGGAACGACCGGCAAGTAAGCGAATAACGCGGGGTCAGGCACCGAATATTCGGTGCCTGACCCCGGTTTGTGCACTCGCCCCGCGCTCTCAGCTGCGGCGCTCGGCCTCCGGCAGGTCGCCGGGCAGTGGCAGGCCCTGGGGCGGCTGTCCCGGACCGCTGTCGTCCCAGGTCTCCCAGGCCATGCCGTCGCGGCCCACATGCGCGCCTGGCGTGGCGCCCAGCGCGACGAGCGCGACGCGCTCGGGCCCGAGGTTGACGAGCTGCCGGCGGACGCCCGGCCCGACGCGCACGAGCTCGCCGCGGGCGAAGTCGTGCGGCTCGCCTTCGACGATCAGCGTGAGGACGCCCTCCCAGACGAGGTACACCTCTTCCTGGCGCTCGTGATCGTGGATGCGCCCGCGCTGCCCCGGCGCGAGCAGGATCAGGTTCATCCCCATGCCGCTCACCTCGAGCGGCCGGCGCAGGGAGACGAAGCGCTCGTCGCCGTCGAGCGCGAGCGCGGTGCGAGTGAAGCCTGTCTCGGTCATGGGCCGATGCTACGGGACACGAGCCCAGGGCTGGCACCGAGGCCGATTCGGTGCCAGTGACGATGTATTTCGGAGCGCCGCCTCATAGCGTCATCGGTGCCAGACCGGGGTCAGGCACGCACAGTGCGTGCCTGACCCCGATGCGTGCAGTGCGGCGTCCTCGATTCGCGGTGTGCCACGCTCCTCGGCATGGAGGACTACCGCGACGTCAACCGCGCGAACTGGGACGACCGCGTCGCGGCGCACGCGGCCTCGCCGGACTACGCCGTTGCGCGCTTCACCGAAGATCCGGCGTTCCTGAGCGAGGTCGTGAGCTTCGACCTGCCGCGACTGGGCGACATCGCCGGCCTCGATGCCGTGCACCTGCAGTGCCACATCGGCACCGACACAGTCTCGCTGGCGCGCCTTGGCGCCAGGCTGACCGCGCTCGACTTCTCGGCTCCGGCGCTCGAGCAGGGTCGCCGGCTCGCCGAGGCGGTCGGTGTCGAGGTCGAGTTCGTCGAGTCAGACCTCTACGGCGCGCCGGACGCGCTGGGCTGCGAGCGCTTCGACCTCGTCTACACGGGGATCGGCGCGCTCTGCTGGCTGCCCGACGTGCGCCGCTGGGCCGAGGTCGTGGCAAGCCTGCTGCGGCCGGGCGGGCGACTCTTCATGCGTGAGGGCCATCCGGTGCTGTGGTCGCTGGCCGATCCGCGGGAGGACGGCGTGCTCGCCATCGGGTACCCGTACTTCGAGCAGCAGGAGCCGATTGTCTGGGACGAGGGCGGCACCTACGTCGAGACCGATCACGTGTTCACGCACAACATCACGCACGAGTGGAATCACGGCCTCGGCGAGATCGTCTCCGCGGTGCTGGCGACGGGCATGGAGCTGACGTCGCTGCAGGAGCACGACTCGGTGCCGTGGAACGCGCTGCCCGGCCAGATGACGGACATCGGCGGCGGCGAGCACCGGCTCACCGACCGCCCGGAGCGGCTTCCGCACAGCTACACGCTGCAGGCGCGCAAGCCTCGCTGATGTCCCTGAGAAGCTCTCACAGAATCAGCGCGGCACGCTGATTCTGTTCGAACTTCTAAGATCGCCTGCATGGCAATGATTGATGCGGCTGGCGTGCAGCTCTACGCCGAGCAAGCAGGACAGGGTGACGACGTCGTCTTCATCTCCGGCCTCGCCGACGAGGGCGCGTGCTGGGCCGACCAGGCCGCGGCCCTCGGCAACCGCTGGCAGATCACGACGTTCGACAACCGCGGGGTGGGCCGCTCGGAGACGCCGCCCGGCGAGTACCGCACGCTGGACTTCGCAGCCGACACCGTCGCGCTGATGGACGCGCTCGGCATCGAGCAGGCACACGTCGTGGGCTCATCGATGGGCGGCGCGATCGCCCAGGAGCTGGCCTTGGCGCACCCCGGAAGGGTGCGCAGCCTCGTGCTCAACGGGACGTATTGCCGCGGGGACCACTTTTTCCGCGAGGTCATCCGCAGCTGGCAGTGGGCCGCGCAGAAGTCCGACAACCTGCGCGACTTCCTCAACGTCGTCAATCTCTGGTGCTTCGCGCCGCGGATCTACAACGAGGGGATCATGGAGGAGTGGCTGACGGCGGCGGCCGAGAGCCCGTACGCCCAGTCGGTCGATGCCTTCTGCCGCTCCGCCGACGCCCTCATCGAGCACGACGCCTACGACCGCGTGGGCGCGATCTCCGTGCCGACCCTCGTGACCGTGGGCGAGCTCGACCTCTGCCTGCCCGAGCGCTTCGGCCGCGAGCTCGCCGACCGCATCCCCGGCGCGCAGCTCCTCGTGATCGCCGGTCAGGGCCATCAGCCGTTCCAGGAGGGGCCGGAGCAGTACAACACGCTGCTCGCCGAGTTCTGGTCGTCCGTGGCGTAGCCCGGCGTCTCAGACCCGGACGATCTCGACCCCGGCATCGGCCAGGATGCGCGCGCCCGACGGCGGCGGATCCGTGAGGTACGCCACCTGCACCTGCTCGGCGGGCACGATCACGTTCAGGCCGCGCCCCTCGAACTTGCGATGCGTCGCGACCAGCACCACCCGGGCGGCGTGCGAGATCATTGCGCGCTTGACCTCGGCCTCGAGCGCGTCCGGGTCGTTCAGGAAGCCCTCGGCCGAGATGCCCTTCACCGAGAACACGGCGCGGTCGGCATAGAAGCCCTCGATCGCCCGCACGGTCTCGGCTCCGACGAACGACTGCGTCAGGGGCCGGAATGAGCCACCCAGCCCGACGAGCTTGAGGTTCGTGCTCTCGGCGGAGGCGACGAGGGTCATCACCGGCAGGGAGTTGGTCAGCAGCGTGGCGCTGACGCCGAGCTCGAGCAGCCGCTCGACCGCGAAGTAGCTGGTCGTCGAGGAGTCGATGAAGATCGTCTCGTTCGGCTCCGCGCCGGCTGCGATGGCGGTGCCGATGCGGCGCTTCTCGTCGGCCTCCTGCTCGAGCCGGCTGCGGAACGAGTCCTCGTGGCCGGCGAGCTCGGGCAGCACCGCGCCGCCGTGGGTACGGCGCAGCCGGCCCTCGTTGGCGAGGATCGCGAGATCGCGCCGTGCAGTCATCGAGGAGACCCCGAACGCGCGCTCCACGGTGGTGACCGTGACGCTTCCGTGGTCGGCCAGCATGGCGACGATCAGACGCCGGCGCTCCTCGGGAACGACGGGTGGAGATGGCGGTGGCGGACTTTGCTCGAGCATTGTCGTCTCAATCTACCGAGAGGCGATGCGTGCGGTTTCGCGCCGACCGGGCGCTTGCATCGGAAGCAACGTTTGTGCTAAAAGCCGTCCTCATATGTTCGAGTCTAGTGCTTTTGGGACAGAAGCGATCGTGAGTGATCACAGAAACGATCAGAGCGCTTCCGATCCCGATCGCGCGGACGCCTGGATGGGGATCGCTCGAGCGGCGACGTGCTCGATGCAGATCGCATTTCGAAAGGAGGCTCGCCCACCGACGTTCTAGAGCCACGGCGCTGTGGCTCACTCCGGCCCGACGGAGGGTCCGAGTGGCGCGCCTCTCCTGTTTCCCCGTTCGCCCCCGAATGAAAGGTGTCCCATGCTGTTGACTAGCTGGCGTCGCGCTCCGCGCGTCGCCGTGATCGCGACAGCGATCGCGATCGTCACGGTCGGAACGGCCGTAGCTGCGCAGTCGGTCGGTTCGCTCAAGAAGGGCCAGACGGTGTTCTTCATTCCGAAGGACACGCTCAACCCGTACGAGACCATCGCCGACCGCGGCGGCAAGCTCGCGCTGACAGAGATCGGCGACAAGCAGGTCGTCCAGTCCGGCACGAAGGACACCGCGGCTGCGCAGCTGCCGGCCGTCCAGACCGCCATCCAGACCCAAGCCAACGCGATCGTGATCGCCGGCAACGACCCCGCGGCGCTCTGCCCCCAGCTCAAGCAGGCGATGGCCAAGGGCGTCGCGGTCGTCACGTTCGACTCGGACACGAACTGCCGCCAGCTGTTCATCAACCAGGCCGACACCGAGACGATCGGCCGCAGCCAGATCCAGCAGCTCGGCAAGGAGATGGGCTACAAGGGCGAGTTCGCGATCCTCTCGGCCGCCTCGACGGCGACCAATCAGAACGCCTGGATCAAGTTCATGAAGGCCGAGTTGAAGCTGCCGAAGTACAAGAACATGAAGCTCGTCAAGATCTACTACGGCAACGACGATCCGGCGCAGTCGCTCCAGGCCACGGAGAGCATGCTGCAGGCCTATCCGAACCTCAAGGGCATCGAGTCGCCCACGACGGTCGGCATCTCCTCCGCCGCGCAGTACCTCTCGAACTCGAAGTACAAGGGCAAGGTCGTCCTGCAGGGGCTCGGGCTGCCGAGCCAGATGAAGAAGTACCTGCTGAACAACACGCTCAAGGACTTCGCGCTCTGGAACCCGGAGAACCTCGGCTACCTGGCGGGCTACGCCGCCGCGAGCCTGGCCTCGGGCGACATCAAGGGCAAGGTCGGCGAGACGTTCAAGGCCGGCAAGCTCGGCTCGTACAAGATCATCAAGGGCGCAGGCGGCCCCGAGGTCGTGCTCGGGCCCCCGTTCCTGTTCACCAAGAAGAACGTGGCCAAGTTCAAGTTCTGAGAAGCTCCCGTGTGGGCCGCCCCGTGGCGGCCCACACGGCCCTCTCCCATGGCCCAGCGAATCTGCTTTCAGCTGCAGGTGCACCCTGACCGCATCGCGGAGTACCGCGAGCGGCACGCCGCCGTCTGGCCCGAGATGCGCGCTGCGCTCTCGGCGGCCGGCTGGCGCGGCTACTCGCTGTTCATCTCCCCGACCGGGCTCGTGATCGGGGTGTGCGAGTGCGACGACTTCGACGCGGCCCGGCGCGCGATGGAGAAGACCGAGGTGAACGCGCGCTGGCAACGCGAGATGGCGCCGTTCTTCGAGGGGCTCGGCGATCAACGGCCCGACGAGGGCCTCGAGCTGCTCGACGAGATCTTCCACCTTGCTTGACACGGACGTCCCCAGCTCCGTGTCGACCGAGACGCCGCTGCTCGTCGTCGATCACGTCAGCAAGAGCTTCGGCGCCGTGCAGGCGCTCGCGGACGGCTTCATCGAGCTGCGCCGCGGCGAGGCGCACGCGCTCGTGGGCGAGAACGGCGCGGGCAAGTCGACGCTCGTCAAGATCCTCGCGGGCGTGCACCGCCCCGACAGCGGCCGAGTGGTGCTGGAGGGCGAGGAGGTCGTCTTCGACACGACGGCCCAGTCGCACGCCGCGGGCATCGCGATCATCTTCCAGGAGCCCACGCTCTTCCCCGACCTCACGGTCGCCGAGAACGTCTTCATCGGCGCCCAGCCGCTGCGCAGCGGCCGGCGCATCGATCGCCGCAAGATGCGGCGCGAGGTCGAGCGCCTGTTCGGCGAGCTCGGCGTCAAGCTCGACCCTGACCGCATCGCGCGCGGCCTCTCGATCGCCGACCAGCAGATCGTCGAGATCGCCAAGGCGCTCTCCGCCGAGGCGCGCGTGATCGTGATGGACGAGCCGACCGCCGCGCTCACGCAGACGGAGGTCGACCGCCTCTTCCGCGTCGTGGAGACGCTGCGCGCCCAGGGCGCGGCCGTGCTCTTCATCTCGCACCGGCTCGACGAGGTCTTCGCGCTCTGCCAGCGCGTCACCGTGATGCGCGACGGGCGCCATGTCATGACCCAGCCGATCGAGCAGACGACGACCCAGAAGCTGATCCACGCCATGGTCGGGCGCGAGATGGACGCGCTCTTCCCGAAGGAGGTCGCCGAGGTCGGCGCAACCGTGCTCGAGGTCCAACGCCTGACGCGCGAGGGCGTCTTCACCGACATCTCCTTCGAGGTGAAGGCGGGCGAGATCGTCGCGCTCGCGGGTCTGGTCGGGGCGGGCCGCTCCGAGGTGGCTCGCGCGATCTTCGGCGTCGACCGCGCCGACGCGGGCAGCGTCAAGCTGCGCGGCCGCACCCTGCCGCCGGCCTCTCCGAATGCGGCGATGGCTGCGGGCATCGGCTTCGTGCCGGAGGACCGGCGGCAGCAGGGGCTCGTCATGCCGCTCACGATCGAGCGCAACATGGCGCTCGCCTCGCTCGACCGCCTGCGCCGCTACCTGCTGATCCCGCGCCTGAGCGAGCGCCGCTTCGCCGGCGAGTGGGCGACGCGCCTGCAGCTGCGCTACGGGCGCCTCGGGGACCCGGCCTGGACGCTTTCGGGCGGCAACCAGCAGAAGGTCGTTCTGGCCAAGTGGCTCGCGCGCGAGCCAACGCTCTTGATCGTCGACGAGCCCACGCGTGGCATCGACGTCGGCACGAAGGCCGAGGTGCACCGCCTGCTCTCCGACCTCGCCAACCAGGGCGTCGCGATCCTCATGATCTCGAGCGAGCTGCCGGAGGTGCTCGGCATGGCAGACCGCGTGATCGTGCTCTTCGAGGGGCGCGTGTCGGGCGAGTTCAGCCGCAGCGAGGCCGACGAGGTCTCGATCATGCGCGCCGCCGCCGGCCTCGGACGCGAGGAGGCCGCGTGAGCGGTATCGACGCGGCGCTCGCCGGCAACCCCCGCGCGCGGGCGCATCACCTGGCCGAGATGGTCGTGCGCTTCCGCGAGCTCGGCATCGTGCTCGCGCTCCTGATCGTCGTCCTCGGCACCTCGATCGACAACAGCCTCTTCCTGAGCGCCACCAGCCTCCAGCAGCTGCTCTCGGGCGCGGCCATCGTGGCGCTGCTCGCGATCGGCGAGACGCTCGTGATCGTCACGCGCAACGTGGATCTCTCGATCGGCTCGATCCTCGGCCTCACCGCCTACGCCACGGGCGCCCTCTACGTGCATCACCCGCACATCAGCATCCCGCTCGTGATCCTCGCCGGCGCGGGCATCGGACTCGCCTGCGGCATGGTCAACGGCGCCATCGTCACGCTCTTCCGCGTGCCGAGCCTGGTCGTGACGCTGGGCACCCTGTATGTGATCCGCGGGCTCGATGCGAGCTGGGCGGGCGGCAATCAGATCAACTCGTCGAGCCTGCCCGACTCCTTCAACCAGCTCGGCTACGGCAAGGTGCTCGGCGTTCCCTACCTGGGCATCATCACGATCGTCTGCGTGATCATCGCGACCTACGCCATGCGCACGTTCCGCTCGGGCCGCGACCTCTACGCGATCGGCTCGAATCCCGAGGCCGCCCGGCTCGCAGGCATCCCGGTCGACCTGCGCGTGTTCACGACCTTCGCCGTGAGCGGCCTGATCGCGGGCTTCGCGGGCGTGCTCTGGCTGGCGTTCTTCGGCTCGGTCGACTCGACCGCGGGGACGGGTTACGAGTTCGAGGTGATCGCGGCGGTCGTCGTGGGCGGCGTCGCGATCTTCGGCGGCAGCGGCAGCGTGCTCGGAGCGGCGCTGGGGGCCCTCCTGCTGAACACGATCGCGAGCTCGCTCGTCGTGATCAACGTGTCGTCCTACTGGGTGCAGGCCATCCAGGGGGCGCTGCTGATCCTGGCGATCGCCTTCGACCGGCTGATCAGCCTGCGCCTGGCGCCCGCGCTGCGCACGCGGAGGAGCGCCCGTGCCTGAGGCAGCTGTCCTGCCCACACTCGTGCAGCGGCTGATGCGCTGGGAGACCGCGCTGGTCTTCCTGCTGTTCGCGACGATCCTGCTCGGTGTCCACCTGTCGCCCGCCTTCTGGAGCTCGGGGAACTTCTTCTACATCGGCCTCAACATCGGCGAGGTCGCGATCATCGCGCTGCCGCTGGCGCTTATCGTGATCACGGGCGAGATCGACCTCTCGGTCGCGTCGATGCTCGGGCTCTCCGGCACGATCCTCGCCGACCTCACCTCGCGGGGCGTCTCGATCTACGTGTCGATGGCCATCACGCTGGTGTGCGGCCTGCTGATGGGGCTCTTCAACGGGCTGCTCATCACGCGGGTGGGGCTGCCGTCGCTCGCGGTCACGATCGGGACGCTGACGCTCTACCGCGGCATGGCGCAGATCATCCTGCCCAACAGCTCGCTGGGCGGCTTCCCCGAGTCGCTGACCAACATCGGCGTCGTCCCGATCCCGCACACGCAGATCCCGTGGTCGATCGCGATCTGGGCGGTGCTGGCCGTCGCCTTCGCGATCACGCTGCACGCCACGCCGCTCGGGCGCGCCATCTTCGCGATCGGCTCCAATCAGGAGGCCGCCTACTTCTCGGGCATCCGCGTGAAGCGCATCAAGCTCGGCCTGTTCGTGCTCTCCGGCCTGTTCTGCGCGATCGCCGGCATCCTCTACTCGCTGCGCTTCGCGAGCGCGCGCTACGACGCCGGCACCGGCCTCGAGCTGAACGCCGTCCTGGTCGTGCTGCTCGGCGGGATCTCGATCTTCGGCGGCCGCGGCACGATGCTCGGCCTCGTGCTCGCCGTGTGCGTGATCGCCACGCTGCAGAGCGCGCTGACGCTGTCGCTCATGTCGCCCCAGGATCAGAACGTCGTGATCGGCGGACTGCTGGTGGCGAGCGTGATCCTGCCCAACGTGTCCTCCACCTACAGGCGCGCGCGCACGCGGCTGGCGAGCGCCGGAGCACGCAGAGCCAGCCGGCGAGCGTCACCCTCGGGAGAGGTCTCGTGACGCCGGCGCCGATCCGCGAGCGCCCGCGTGTCGGGCTGCTCGGCATCGGCCTGGCCGCCTACTGGCCGCAGTTCGAAGGGCTCCACGCGCGGCTGCTCGGCTACCAGCGCGACGTCGAGGCGCGGCTCGCCGAGCTCGGCGCCGACGTCGTCTCGGCGGGCCTCGTCGACACCCCCGAGGGCGCGCGCGAGGCCGGCGACCTGCTGGCGGCGGGCCGGGTCGACATCGTCATGGTCTACGCCGCGACCTACGCCACCTCCGCGCAGGTGCTGCCCGCGGTACAGGCCGCCAAGGCGCCGGTCGTGATCCTCAACCTGCAGCCGACGCGAAGTCTGGACTACGAGGCGATGACGACCGGCGAGTGGCTCGCCAACTGCTCCGCCTGCTGCGTGCCCGAGCTCGCGGGCGCCTTCACGCGCGCGAGGGTTCCGTACCACACGGTCACAGGCACGCTGCTGGCGGACGATCCGGCCTGGGACCGGCTGCGCGGCTGGATCGAGGCCGCGGCCGCCGTGCGCGGCGCCCGCCGTGCGCGCTTCGGCTTCCTCGGCCACAACTACCCGGGCATGCTCGACATGTACTCCGACTTCACGCAGATCCAGGCGCAGGTCGGCTCGCACATTGAGATCCTCGAGATCGACGACCTCGTGGCGCGCGTGGAGGCCGCGACGCCGGACGAGATCGCGGCCAAAGGCGAGGAGATCCGCGCGTCCTTCGAGCTCGCTGTCCCGGGCGCCGACCCGATCGCCGGCGAGATCGAGCCCGAGCGCTTCGAGTGGTCGGCACGCGTCGCCGTCGGCCTGGACGCCCTCGTGCGCGACTTCGCGCTGGACGGCCTCACCTACTACTACAGCGGGCTCGGTGACAACATCAACGAGCGCGTCGGCGCCGGCCTGATCGTCGGCAACTCGCTGCTGACGGCGCGCGGCGTGCCGACGGCCGGCGAGGCCGACCTCAAGACGAACATCGCGATGTTCCTGCTCGATCGCCTGGGCGCGGGAGGGTCCTACACCGAGTTCTACGCGCTGGATTTCGACGAAGAATTCGTTCTGATGGGGCACGATGGACCGGGGCATGTGGCGATCGCGGACGGCCGTCCGGTGCTGCGCGCGCTGCAGCTCTTCCACGGCAAGTCGGGCGCGGGCCTCTCGGTGGAGATGAAAGTGCGCCTCGGCCCGGTCACGATCCTCGGGCTGTCGCAGACGGCCGACGGCCGGCTCAAGCTGCTGGCAGCCGAGGGCGAGTCGATCGCCGGGCCCACCTTCCGCATCGGCAACACGAACTCGCGCATCCGCTTCGCGCGTGGCCTCGCCGGCTTCATGGACGCCTGGTGCGCCGAGGGCCCGACGCATCACGTCGCGCTCGGCGTCGGGCACCGCGCGGCCGACATCCGCCGCATCGCGGCGTTGCTCGACCTCGAGCTGGCGGTGGTCGAGTGACCCGCACCCCGGTCTACGCCGCGATCGACCTCGGCGCCGAGAGCGGCCGCGTGCTGTGCGGGCACCTGACCGACGGGCGTGTAGAGCTCGAGGAGGCCAACCGCTTCCCGAACCGGCCCGTGCGCCTGCCCGACGGCCTGCGCTGGAACCTGCTCTCGCTCTTCTCCGCGGCGCTCGACGGCCTGCACGCCGCGGCCGCCGAGCACACACTGCGCAGCGTCGGCGTCGATGCCTGGGGCGTCGACTACGCGCTCCTCGACGAGCGCGGGCGGGTGCTCGGCCTGCCGTTCCACTACCGCGACGAACGCACCGTGGGCATGGTCGAGCGCGCGCACGCGCGCGTGCCGAGTGATCAGATGTACCGCACGACGGGCATCCAGACGATGCCGATCAACACGGTCTTCCAGCTGCTCGCGGAGGAGGACGGCGAGAGCCTCGCGGCCGCCTCCCGCATCGCGCTCGTGCCCGACCTGCTGGTCAGCTGGTTCAGCGGCGTCGTCGGTAACGAGGCCACGGCCGCGTCGACGACGGGCCTGCTCGATGCGCGCAGCGGGGGCTGGGCAGGCGGGTTGATCGAGCAACTGGGACTGCCCAGGAGCATCTTCGGCGAGATTGTCGAGCCGGGCACCGTCGTCGGCGCCCTGCTGCCCCACCACGAGCTCGGCGCTGTGCCCGTGTGCGCGGTCGCGGCCCACGACACGGCGTCCGCCTTCGTGGCGGCGCCATTGCGCGATCGCAGCTCCGCGGTGCTCTCGAGCGGAACGTGGTCGCTGCTCGGCCTCGAGGTCGACGAGCCCTCACTCGGCGAGGATGCCCAGGGCTTCAACCTCTCCAACGAGCGCGGCATCGACGGCACGACGCGCCTGCTGCGCAACGTGATGGGCCTCTGGCTTCTGCAGGAGAGCCGGCGCGCGCTCGAGGCGGGTGGTGCGCGCGCGTACGAGGACCTGCTCCGCCTGGCCGAGGCGGCGAGCGACGACGTCCCGTTGTTCGACCCCGACGACGAGGATCTCCTGCGCCCGGGCGACATGCCGCTGCGGATCGCCAACGCCTGCGTGCGCGCCGGGCAGCGGGCCCCGGAGTCGACGGGCGAGCTCGTGCGCAGCATCCTCGTCTCGCTCGCCTGCAAGTACCGGCTGGTGCTGGAGCGCCTCGAGCAGGTGAGCGGCCGGAGCATCGAGACGATCCACGTGATCGGCGGCGGGGCGCGCAATGCGGTGCTCTGCCAGATCACAGCCGACGTGCTCGGCCGCCGCGTGCTGGCCGGGCCCGTCGAGGCGACCGCGCTCGGGAACGTGCTGGTGCAGGCCCGCGCCGCCGGCGAGCTCTCCGGCCTGGACGAGATGCGCGCGGTCGCGGCCGCCTCGGCGCAGCTCGCGACCTACGAGCCGCGCGACGACGCGGCCGGCGACGAGACCTACGCGCGATTCCTGCAGGCCACGGCCTTGCAGGCTCACGAGAGGACGAAGACGTGACCGAGCACGCTGACCTCACAGCACGACTGCAGTCGCGCGGTGTCGACGTCGACGCCGTGGAGGCTGCGCTGCGCTCGCTCGTGATCGAGACACCGTCGTGGGGCTACGGCGACTCGGGCACCCGCTTCGGCGTCTTCCCGCAGCCGGGCCGCCCGCGCACGGTCTTCGAGCGCGTCGACGACGCGGC
>DASRQS010000080.1:0-12527 GCA_035696365.1 Gaiellales bacterium
ACTTTGTGTGACAGTACTGATGGGCCGAGCGGAGGTACTCGCCGCTAGGGGTGACGTTCCCCTGAACCAGAGAGGGAACTCGCCGACAGGCCAGGCGTTGGGGAGCCGCGGAAGACGCGGCAATCGCCCCTGGTGAATACCAGCGAGTATCCGATCGTCGTCGGGCCGCCTTCGGGCGGCCCGACGTGTTTTTCAGTACCCGAGCGCGACGCCATCCTTGCGCGACTCGCTGCCGCCGATCAGGGCGTCGCCGCGCACCAGCACCGCCTGCCCGCCACCGAAGGACTCCGGCGCCGGATCGCAGAGCACGCGGTGCCCGCGCTGGGCCAAAGCCGTCGCCATGCCGTAGAACGGCTCCTCGAGGGCGAGCGTCCAGCCGTGGCGCTCGACGCGATCGAGCCGCCAGCGGGGCTCGTCGAGCGCCGCCTGCGGATCGAGCCCGCGGTCGACCATGTGCGAGACGACCTGCAGGTGGCCCTGCGGCTGCATGTGCCCGCCCATCACGCCGAAGGGGCCGAGCAGGGCGCCGTCGCGCAGCAGCAGCCCGGGAATGATCGTGTGGTATGGCCGCTTCCCCGGTGCCAGGCGGTTGGGATGGCCGGGCTCGAGGGTGAAGCAGTGGCCGCGGTTCTGCAGCACGACGCCGGTGCCGGGCGCGGCGACGAGTGAGCCGAAGCCGTGGTAGACGCTCTGGATCAGCGAGCAGGCGTTGCGGTCCTCGTCGACGGCGCACAAGTAGACCGTGCCGCTCCGCTCGAGCGCCCCGGCGGGGGGCGACCCGGCGCGCCCGGGATCGATCAGGGCGCGCCGCGCTGCCAGGTACTCCTCGTCGAGGTAGCGCGCGGGCAGCGGGCCGTCGTGCACGTGGCGCTCGGCGTCGGCGAACGCGAGCTTCATCGCCTCGGCCTGCAGGTGCACGCGCTCGAGCGCGCTGCCACCCGTATGGTCGAGCCCTTCGAGGATGCCGAGCGCCTGCAGCGCCGCCACGCCCTGGCCGTTGGGCGGGATCTCGCAGACCTCCACGCCGCGGTAGTGCTTGCGCAGGGGCTCGACCCACTCGGCATGCGACGCCTGCAGATCCTCGTGGCTGAGCGGCGTGACCCGCGTGATCGCGTCCGCGACGACGCCGCGGTAGAAGCCGTCGGCGCCCTCGCTTGCGATGCGCCGGAGCGTGGCCGCGAGCTCGGGCTGATGGACGATCTGACCGACGCCGGGCGCCGGTAGCAGCAAGTCGCGCGCCTCCTCGTACTGCGCCAGGTCGCGGGCCGCGGCCGCCCAGTAGCCGGCGATCACCGGGGTCACGGCGAACCCGCGCTCGGCGAAGGCGATCGCGTCGGCCAGCGCACGGTCGAGCCCGAGCCGGCCATGGCGCTCGGCCAGTGCGGCCCAACCGGCCACGGCGCCGGGGGCAGTGATGCTGAGCGGGCCGCGCACGGGGATCGCCGTCCCCATCGCGTCGGGATCCGCCGCCGCCGGTGCACGGCCACTCGCATTGAGGCCAGTCAGCTCGCCGTCGCGCCAGACCAGTGCGAAGCAGTCGCCGCCGACGCCCGTGGACATCGGCTCGACCACGCACAGCACCGCCGCAGCGGCCAGCGCCGCGTCGATCGCATTGCCGCCGCGCTCCAGCGCCCGCAAGCCCGCCTGCGTGGCCAGCGGCTGGCTGGTGGCGACCATCCCGCGCGCGGCAACCGCACTCGCCCTTGCGGGAAATGGCCGCGCCACGCCTAGTTCCACGTCACCTCGTCGAGGCCCTCGAAGCCTTCGGGCAGCGGAGTACCGACGGACGAGTTGAGTGCGACCTTGACGACGCCGAGCCCGAGCAGCGCGCACTTGAGGCGCACGGGGGAGAGTTGGATGCCGAGCAGGTCGACGACGTCCTCACGCCCGAGCGCCGCCACCTCGGCGGCCGGCTTGCCCTCGATCTCCTCGCTCAGCATCGACATCGCCGCCTGCGAGATCGCGCAGCCCTGCCCGCGGAAGCGCACGGCCGCGATGCGCTGGTCGTCGGTGAGGCGCAGATCGACGGTGATCTCGTCGCCGCAGAGCGGGTTCTGGCCTTCTGCCGTCGCGTCGTGCGGGTCGAGTTCGCCGCGGTTGCGCGGGCTCTTGTAGTGGTCGAGGATCTGCTCGCGGTAGAAGTTCTCGTCCATCATGCGAACAGCTCGCGCACGTCCTCGAGCCCGTCGCAGAGGCGGTCGATCTCTTCGGGCACCGTGTAGAGGTAGAAGCTCGCGCGCGTCGTCGCGGGTACCCCGAAGCGGCGCATGAGCGGCTGGGTGCAGTGATGCCCGGCGCGCACACACACGCCGCGGCGGTCGACGATCTGCGCCACGTCGTGCGGATGGGCCGGCTCGAACGTGAACGAGACGACACCGCCGCGGTCGGCGGCCGGGGGACCCAGGATCGTCAGGCCCGCGACGGCGGACAGTCGCTCGCAGGCGTATTTCGTGATCTCGGCCTCGTGCGCCGCGACGGCATCCATGCCGACGGCCTCGAGGTAATCGATGGCGGCGCCGAGCCCGACGCACTCCACGATCGCTGGCGTGCCGGCCTCGAACTTCCACGGCAGGGCGTTGAAGGACGTCTTCTCGAGCTCCACCGACTGGATCATCTCGCCGCCGCTCATGAAGGGCGGCATGTCCTTGAGCAGCTCCTCGCGCCCCCACAGCCCTCCGGCGCCGCTCGGCCCGGGCAGCTTGTGGCCCGAGAAGGCGAAGAAGTCGCAGCCAAGCGCCTGCACGTCGACGGGGCGGTGCGGTGCCGACTGCGCACCGTCCACCACCACGACCGCGTCGCGCTCGTGGGCCCAGTCGCAGATCTCGCGCACCGGGTTGAGCGTCCCCAGCGTGTTGGACTGGTGCACGATCGCGACCAGTCGCACGCGGCCCTCGCGCTCGATGGCAGTCAGCTGGTCGAGGTCGAGCCGGCCGTCGTCGGTCACGCCGATGTAGCGCAGCGCGGCGCCGGTCCGGTTGGCCAGCAGTTGCCAGGGCACCATGTTCGAGTGGTGCTCCATCTCGCTGCAGACGATCACGTCGCCGGGCCCGCAGTTCGCGTTGCCGTAGGAATAGGCGACGAGATTGAGCGCCTCCGTGGCGTTGCGTACGAAGATGCACTCGCGCCGGCTGCGGGCGTTCACGAACCGCGCGACCGTGTCCCGCGCGGCCTCGTACGCGTCAGTGGCCTCTGCCGCGATCGTGTAGACACCGCGGTGCACGTTGGCGTAGTGGTGTTCGTACACGTGGTTCATCGCGTCCATCACCTGGCGCGGCGTCTGAGCGGAGGCCGCGGAGTCCAGGTAGGCGAGCGGATAGCCGTTGATCTCCCTCGAGAGGATGGGGAAGTCGGCGCGCAGCTTCTGGGCGTCGAGCGCCGTTGCGACCACCTCGGTGGGGCCTGCGGGAGCAACCTTCACGAGGGCAGTGTACGCCTTGTGAGGTGCGCCTAACTGCAGCCCTGCGAACGCCGACGGCCCGCCAGTGGCGGGCCGTCGGTTAGCACGGGCGTGAGGAGCCGGCTATGCGGTGGCGCCGCGCAGCGCGCGTCCCTCGCCGTGGCTGAACGAGGGCAGCCAGCCGAGGCTGCGCGGCATGTACCAGTTCCACTTGCCGAGCAGCTTCATCGCAGAGGGCAACACGACGCCCCGGATCAGCGTGGCGTCGATCGCGATGGCGACCGCGAGGCCGACGCCGAACTCCTGGAGGTCGATCAGCGAGAGTGTTGCGAAGATCGAGAACACGGCGACCATCACGGCGGCGGCGGCGGTCACGACGCCGGCCGATCCGCGGATCCCCTGCTCGACGGCGGCGTCGTTGCCGAGGCCCTTGTCCCAGCCCTCCTTGATGCGGCTCAGGATGAACACGTGGTAGTCCATCGAGAGGCCGAACAGAATCACGAACAGGAAGACCGGCAGCCAGCCGGCGATGCCCTTGGTGTGCGGCATCCCGATGATCTCGCCGAAGCCGTGCTGGAAGACCATCGTGAGGACGCCGAAGGCGGCCGCGACGGACAGCAGGTTGAGCATGATCGCCTTGATCGGGATCACGATCGACCGGAACGTGACGAGCAGGAGCAGGAACGCCATCGCGAGCACGAAGCCGAACACGAGCGGCGCGTGGGTCGAGAGGTTGTCGTTCTGGTCCTGAGTCGTGGCGGCGTCGCCGCCGATGTCGACCTTCGTGCCGGGGACTGCCCCGATGGTCGTCGGCGTGATCTGCCTGACCACGTCGAGCGCCTGCATCGATGCGTTGTTGGAGCCGTCGCCGACCAGGGGCAGGTCGACGTGCGCGACGGTGCCGTCACGGCTGACCTCGGTCGCGGCGATCGGGCCGAGTACCTTGCCGGTGGCGAGCGTCTCGCGCTTCAGATCGGCGATGCCGGCCTGCACGTCGGCGGCACGCACGTCGCGGGCCTGGATGACGACCACGGCTGCGCTCTTCTCGCTCGGGAAGGACTCCTGGATGTGGTCGTAGACCTTGAGCACCGGGAAGGCCTTGCGCGAGATGTCGTCCGTGCCGGTCTGCTTGGTGTGCATGCCGAGGGCGGGCAGGGCGAGCACCACCAGGATCGCGACGCCGCCGACGAGGGCGACGACAGGGCGGCGCATGACGTGGCCGAGCACGAAGCCCCAGACGCGGGAGTCGCGCTCCTCGCGCTTCAGCCGGCTCAGCAGCGGCAAGCGGCTCTTGTGCACGCGGTCGCCGAGCTTCGCGAGCACCGCGGGGAGCACCGTCAGCGAGCCCAGCACGGCGACGCCGACGACGAGGATCGAGCCGATCGCCATCGCGCCGCTCTCCGGCTCGCCCATGAAGAAGATGCCCGCGAGGGATGCCATCACGGTCAGGCCCGAGATCAGGACGGCGTGCCCGCTCGTGGAGGCGGCTGCCTCGAGCGCGGCCAGCTTGCCCGCGCCGCGCGCCCGTTCCTCACGCTCACGCTTGAGGTAGAAGAGCGAGTAGTCGACGGCCACGGCCATGCCGATCAGCATCATCAGGATCTGCGTGCTCTCGCCGGTCGCCATGAACTGGCTCGAGACGGCCGTGAGGCCGAAGGCGGTGAAGACCGAGGTCAGGCCGAGCAGGATCGGGATCCCGGCCGCGAGCAGCGCACCGAACGCCAGCAACAGGATGATCAGGGTGATCGGGATGGAAAGGAACTCGGCCTTCTTGAAGTCCTGCGCGAGCTTGTCGTCGAACTTCTTGCTTGACGATGCGTCGCCGAACTCCTCGACGCGTAGACCCGGGTGCTCGTTCGCGACACGGGACACGGCCGCCTCGATGGGCGCGACCCTGTCGCCCGCCTTCGCGGAGTCGCCGCGGATGTCGAAGCGGATGAGTGCCGCCCGCCCGTCGTGGGAGCGCTGCGGCGGCTGCACGTTGGTGACGGATGCGAGACCGCCGACGCGCGTGCGCACGTCACGGGCGACCGCGTTCAGGTCGGTTGTTGCGAGCCGGCCGCTGCGCGTCTGGACGAGAATCATCTCGCCGGCGGGCGTCTGGGTCGTCGGGAAGGCCTTGTCGAGCACCCTCGCCGCATGACCCGACTCGCCGACGCCGGTCTCGGACTGCTTGAGCGTCTTCTGGCTGACGACGGACGTGCCGATGAAGAAGCTGACGACAACGAAGGCCATCCAGCCGAGGATCGCCGTCCAGGGATGCGTCCCGCTCCAGCGACCCATCCGATGAGCGAGGTTGTGCTTGGCGTGCATGTGATTCCCCTCCCAGGGCTCGTACGGGTGACGTGCTTGACCTGCCAAGCGTCGCCCGCCGGCGACCACGGCTTTGTGCGGCGCCCCTGTGTCTGCGGCGGGCAGAACCCTTGCCCGGTCCTTCGCCGTACCACAGCGGCGAGGGGAGCCAGCCGCACCCTGGCCGGCGGGCTGCGCCCGTAGCGGGACGGCATAATCCGAACGTGGCTGTCGAGACCCCTGTCCGCACTCCGCAGCGCACCACCGAGGATCGCGACCAGGACGATCGGCCCTGGCAGGTGATCGTGCTCAACGACAACCACAACACGTTCGAGGGCGTCGCCTTCGCCCTCTCGCACACGCTGCCGGGTGTCAGCTACGAGCGCGGGATCGAGATCGCGGATCGCATCCACCGCAGCGGCCGCGCGGTGGTCTGGAGCGGCGTGCGCGAGCTAGCGGAGCACTACCGCGCGCAACTGGAGGGGTTCGGGCTCACGATGGCGCCGCTGGAGCAGGTCTAGGTCTTCTGATCCCTCCACGTACGCGCACGAGCACCGCGTACACGGGCGGAGCGAGCGCGAGCGCGTAGAAGTCGAGCCAGCAGTAGCCGCCAGGGATGCCGCTCGGCGGATTGGATGCGCTGAGCAGCCCGCTCGGATCATGCGGGGCCCAGGCCCACGTGCCGAGACGCGTGCCGTAGAGCTCCAGTGCGGCCGTGAGCGCGAAGGCGGCGGCGTAGACGCCCGGCGTGCGCCCGCGCAGCGCGAAGGCCGCGAACGACAGGAACAGCACGGCTCCGAGCGTGTCGGGGCGAGCGGGGAGGATCAGGCCCCCGACCGCCCAGGCCGTCGCCACTATCAGCGCCAGCAGCGGGATCCAGGGACGCCGGGTCACGGCCGCGGAGCCGCCGACGAGCACGGCGGCCAGGTAAACGAGGCCGTGGCCGGGCGGCACGAAGGCCGGCACGTTGTGCAGCCGGTAGGTGTAGAGGCCGAGCAGCGGCGAGGCGGAGTACTCGAGCAACGTGGCGAGCACGACGAGCGTCGCAACCTGCACCTGCGTCGCGCGCGGCTGCCGGCTGACCAGGACGAGGAGCAGGACCCAGGTCGCCGCGCCGATCAGGCGCTGGCGGCCGATGCCGCCGCCCTGGTCCAGCGCGAGTCCGAGCGCGAGCCAGCCGACGACGATTGCGGCGACGACGAACGGCCGGCTGCCGGATCTGGCTCCCATTTCCCGTCGCAGTCTCGCAGGCTGATAGAACCCACGGCGTGAGCGCGCCTCAAACCGACCGCGTGCGTTGCGGGTGGGCCGCGGGCGGCGATCCGCTGTATCAGGCCTACCACGACGAGGAGTGGGGCGTCCCGCTGCACGACGAGCGCGGGCTCTTCGAGTTGCTCTGCCTGGAGGGCGCGCAGGCGGGTCTCGCCTGGATCACGATCCTGCGCAAGCGCGAGAGCTACCGGAGTGCCTTCCTCGGCTTCGCTCCCGAGCGCGTGGCGGCCATGAGCGACAGCGAGCTCGAGGAACGGCTGACCGACCCCGGAATCGTCCGCAACCGGCTCAAGGTGTTCGCGGCTCGCAAGAACGCGCGGGCGTTCCTGGAGGTCCAGGCCGAGCACGGCAGCTTCGACCGCTACCTCTGGAACTGGGTCGACGGTGAGCCGGTGCGCAACGCCTGGACGGAACGCGACCAGCTCCCGGCGAAGACGCCCCTGTCCGAGGGCATCGGCCGCGATCTGAAGAAGCGCGGCTTCACGTTCGTCGGCCCCACGATCGTCTACGCGTACCTGCAGGCGACGGGCGTGATCAACGACCACGTCGTCAGCTGCTTCCGCTATGGCGCCACGTAACCTCCTGCCATGGCAGTTCTCCACCTCCACCATTACGGCGCGCCCGACGGGCCGCCGACGCTAGCGATCCACGGCGTCACGGCCCATGGCGAGCGCTACCGCCGGCTCGCCCAGGAGGCCTTCCCCGAGCGCCGCTGGCTCGCCGTCGACCTGCGCGGCCACGGCCGGTCGACCTGGGACGGGCCCTGGACGGTCGAGCAGCACGTCGCCGACCTGCTCGAGACCCTCGACGCCGAGGGCGTCGAGCGCGTCCAGGTGGTCGGGCATTCCTACGGCGGCATGATCGGCCTGCACCTGCTGGCGACGGCGCCCGAGCGCGTGGCGCGCCTCGCGCTGCTGGATCCCGCCGTCGAGCTGCCGGGCAGCTGGCTCCCCAAGCTCGCGGAGGAGACGATCGACGATCCGGGCTGGGCAACGCCCGAGGAGGCCGTGGCCAAACGCCTCGACGGCCGGCCGCCCCAGTCGCTCGCCGACGCCACCGAGGATGTCCAGCGGCACGTCCATCAGGCGCCCGACGGGCGCTATCGCATGCGCTTCTGCCGCGGCGCCGCGATCGCCGGCTGGAGCGAGATGGCGCGCACGACGGTGTCGGTCGCGCAGGCCAGCCGCCCGTGCCTGCTCGTCGTCGCGCTGCAGGAGGAGATCGTCCGCCCTGAGCTGCGAGCCTCACTGGCCCGCGACCTGGGCGACCGACTGACCACAGTGGAACTCGATTGCGGCCACATGCTCTACTGGGACGCCTTCGACGAGACGGCGGAAGCGCTGCGCGGCTTCCTCGCGCCCTGACCCTGGCCCGGCGGCGTGCTCATCGCCGAGCCGCCTCTCGTCAGCGCCGCCGACTGGTTGCGAGGAGCGATGCCTCACGCTCCGGAGCCAGGCCACGGGCGACGAAGCCGCCCGCGATGGGCTCCGGCAGCGCGCCGGCACGGACGGCTGCAATCCATTCCCACGTGTCGCGCGCCGTGTCTGCGAGCGCTCGAAGCTGCAGGCCGGCCGCGCGGGCGCGCGCGTTCGAGAACCCGTAGAATCCACGCTGGTCCGGCTCGTCGGGCACCCAGAGCGGAAGCTCGGCGAACGGCTCGACGCCCTCGGCGAGCAGCAGGTCATCTCTCACCCACGCGGCCGTGGCATCGCTGCCGGTTCCCTGCCGGCACGCGGCGATCAGCTCGCCGAACGTCGAGGGCGTGCCGCAGACGTTGAAGATGCCGCCGGCCTCGCGCTGGATGACGGCAGTCGCGAACTGCGCGAGGTCGCGCCCGTCCACGAGTTGCACGGGGGACTCCGGACCGCCGGGCCCGAGCACCTCGCCGCCCCGCGCGACTCGCTCGACCCACCAGGTGAAGCGGTTCGTCGGGTCATACGGGCCTGCCACGATTCCGGGGCGGAGGATCAGGGCCCGGTCCGCGAACGCTCGCTCGACCTCCTGCTCGCAGGCGACCTTGAGCGGCCCGTAGGGCTCGGGCCCGTCGCCGCCGCGTCCACGCGGCGGAGCGGGATGCAGCGCGCCGGCTTCGTCGATCGGCGGCTCGCCCGGGATCTGGTACACGGAAACGGTCGAGATGAACGCATAGCGCGCGACGTGCCCGCCGAGCAGCTCGGCCGAGGCGCGCACGTGCTGCGGCGCATAGCCGTTGACGTCGAGGCACGCATCCCAGTCGCGGCCGCGCAGCGACTCCAGGTCGCCCGTGTCACGATCGCCGGTGAGTTGCTCGACTCCCTGCCAGGGCAACGGCGTCCGCCCCCGGTTGAAGACCGTGACGTCGTGGCCGCCGTCTCGCAGCGCGTCGACCAAGTGGCGGCCGACGAAGCGCGTGCCGCCGAGGACGAGGATCTGCATGCGGGCGACAATACGCAACCTCACGGTTGCGTGCGCAGGATCAGGTCGTGCGCAATGCCAGGGCCGCGGCGAAGCGCTCGCGCACCGCGTCGTTCTCGATGCGGGCCAGTGCGTCGGCATAGAACGCTGTCACCAGCATCTTCTCCGCCTCCTGCCGCTCGAAGCCGCGCGACATGAGGAAGAACAGCAGCTCGGAGTCCAGCCGGCTGACAGTCGCGGCGTGGGTGCAGCGCACGTCGTTGGCCAGGATCTGCAGGCCCGGGATCGAGTCGGCGTGGGCGTGACCCGAGAGCAGCAGGTTGCGGTTCTCCTGGAACGCGTCGGTGCCCTGTGCGCCCTTGTCGACCTTGATGATGCCGCGCCAGACCGAGCGCGCGTGGCCGCGCAGCGCGCCCTTGTAGGCGAGGTCGCTGACCGTGTGCGGCGCCGCGTGCTCCTGGGACGTGTCCAGATCCAGATGCTGGCGCTCGCCGAGCGCGTACAGGCCAGTCGCCCGCACCGCGGAGCCGGGGCCGCCGAGGCGCGACTCCTGGCGCGCCTTGCCGAGCTTGCCGCCGAGGCCGAGCGAGAACCAGCGCAGCGTCGCGTCGCGGGCGATCTCGGCCCGTGCCGCGGTGAAGTGGTACGAGTCGTGGTGCAACTCCTGCGCCTGCACGAGCTCGACCTCCGCCCCGTCGCCGAGCACGAGCTCGAGCGCGCCGTTGAGGTAGCCGGGCTCACCCGGGGCGAGCTCCTCGATCAGGGTCAGTCGCGCCCCGGCGTCGACCACGACGAGCGTGCGCCAGAGCGTCCGGGCGCCCGCCACGGGGTTCTCGACCACGAGGCGCAGCGGCAGGGCCACCGTCACGCCCGCCGGCACGTGCACGAACGCCCCGCCGCTCCAGGTGGCCGAGTTCTCGGCGATGAAGCGGTCGCGCAGGTCGAGCACGCTGCCGAGGTGGCGGTCGACGAGCTCCGCATGCGACTCGACCGCGTCGTCGAGCGACGACAGCACCACGCCGGCGGCGCGGACTTCTTCGTCCAGGCGCACGCTGACGACGTCCTGGCCCCGCTGGACGAGCTCGCCGGCGGTCTCGAGATCGCCGAGCACCGTCGCCGAGCTGACGGCCGCATCAGCGCCGCTGATAGCTGCGAACGCGTCGAAGTCGATGCCGCGCAGCGACGTGTAGCGCCAGTTCTCGTCCTTGAGCGTCGGCAGCGGAGTGCTCTCGAGCGCCGCACGGGCCTCGTTGCGGCGCTCTTCCAGCCATGCCGCCATCAGCCGACCGAGCCTTCCATCTGCAGCTGGATCAGGCGGTTCATCTCGACCGCGTACTCGAGCGGCAGCTCCTTGGTGATCGGCTCGACGAAGCCGGCCACGATCATCGCGGCGGCCTCGCTCTCGGAGAGCCCGCGGCTGCGCAGGTAGAAGAGCTGCTCCTCGCCGAGCTTCGAGACCGTGGCCTCATGGCCGATGTCGACCTCGTTCTCGCCGATATTGATGTACGGGTAGGTGTCGGAGCGGCTGTCCTCGTCCAGGATCAGCGCGTCGCAGACGACCTTCGACTTCGCACCCTTGGCGCCGGGGTTGACGCGCAGCAGGCCGCGATACGAGGCCCGGCCGCCGCCGCGGGAGATCGACTTCGACGTGATCACCGACGTCGTGTTCGGCGCCATGTGCGTGATCTTGGCGCCCGCGTCCTGATGCTGGCCCTCGCCGGCGAAGGCGATCGAGAGCACCTCGCCGTGCGCGCCCGGCTCCTTGAGGATGACGGCCGGGTACTTCATGGTCAGCTTCGAGCCGAGGTTGCCGTCTACCCACTCCATGGTGGCGTCCTGGTAGGCGACCGCGCGCTTCGTGACGAGGTTGTAGACGTTGTTCGACCAGTTCTGGATGGTCGTGTAGCGGCAGCGGCCGCCCTTCTTGACGACGATCTCGACGACGGCCGAGTGCAGCGAGTCGCTCGAGTAGGTCGGCGCCGTGCAGCCCTCGACGTAGTGCACGTAGGCGCCCTCGTCGACGATGATCAGCGTCCGCTCGAACTGGCCCATGTTCTGGGCGTTGATGCGGAAGTAGGCCTGCAGAGGAAGCTCGACCTTGACGCCCGGCGGCACGTAGATGAACGAGCCCCCCGACCAGACGGCCGAGTTGAGCGCGGCGAACGTGTTGTCGGTGGGCGGGATGATGGTCGCCCAGTGCTCGCGGAACAGGTCCTCGTGCTTCTGCAGCGCCTGGTCGGTGTCGAGGAAGATGACGCCCTTGTCCTCGAGGTCCTTCTGCAGGCTGTGGTAGATGACCTCGGACTCGTACTGCGCGCCGACGCCCGCGAGGTACTTCTTCTCCGCCTCGGGGATGCCCAGCCGGTCGAACGTGTTCTTGATGTCATCCGGGACGTCGTCCCAGCTGCGCGCGTTCTCCTGGGTCGGCTTCAGGTAGTAGAAGATCGACTCGAAGTCGATGCCGGAGAGGTCGCCGCCCCACGTGGGCATGGGCTTGCGCCGGTACGTCTCGTAGGCCTTGAGCCGGAAGTCGAGCATCCATTGCGGCTCGTTCTTGTGCGCAGAGATCTCGCGCACGACGTCGGCATCGAGGCCGGCCCGCGTCTTGAAGACGGGCGTCTCGGGGCTGCTGAAGCCGTACTTGTACTCGCCGATATCGACCTGTGCGGTTTCCGGAGCCATTTCAGACCTCCTGCTGCGGGGCGACGCCCGCGTAGCCGCTCTGCTCGAGCTCGAGCGCGAGCTCGGCTCCGCCCGAGCGCACGATGCGTCCATCCATGAGGATGTGCACGTGGTCGGGCCGGATGTAATCGAGGATGCGCTGGTAATGCGTGATCACGAGCACACCGAGCTCGGGACCGGCCAGCGTGTTGACGCCCTGGGAGACGACCTTCAGCGCGTCGATGTCGAGGCCGGAGTCGGTCTCGTCGAGAATCGCGAGCTCGGGCTCGAGCATCGCCATCTGCAGGATCTCGAGGCGCTTCTTCTCACCGCCCGAGAAGCCGTCGTTGAGATAGCGGCTGGAGAGCGACTTGTCGACTTTGAGCAGCTCGAGCGCGGCGCGGAACCTGTTGCCGAACTCCTTGGCCGAGATCGGGTTGTCGACGCCGTCGGGCCCGCCCTTGCGGTGGGCGTTGATGGCCTGGCGCAGGAAGCTCGAGACCGTCACGCC
>DASRQS010000081.1:0-2008 GCA_035696365.1 Gaiellales bacterium
CTGGTCTCGTTGGGTGTCGAGCAGTTGGGCCATCGGGAAGTCGGGGTATCCGTCCGGGTACACGGTGTACTCGCCGCCGCTGGTGATGTTGACGGTCTCGATTCCGGCCCACCAGTCGGGGAAGCGGGATGGGTCGTACAGATGCTTCCAGACATCCTCTGGCGGCGCGGCCGAGGTCGTGGAGTCATGGAACGACGGCACTGATCCCTCCTTGGTTGATCGCTTGCAGTTCGGCTCGGGCTCGCTCAAGCTCGCGTTCGGGTTCGACGAGGCCGACCACTGGCCGGCCGAGGTCGGCGAGCACGGTCGTGATGCTCTCCGCGCGCACGGTGCGCTCGACCACGTGCTCCCAGCCGGCGATCGACTCCTCCAATCGCCGTCTGGCCTCGGCGGGCTCCCCGTTTGCGAGCGCGATCAGTCCCTGCACGCGCGCGAGCCTTGGCACGAGCGCTTGGGGGAAGTCGCTGGGGCGGACCGGTTCGAGCACTGTCGCGCGGATCTGCGCGGCGGCTCGCTCGAGCTGTCTGCTGCGTGCGAGCGCTTCGGCCAGTGCCAGGCGCGTCTGTGCCCGGCTGATCGGGGCTTCTTCGACGAGCGACTCGGCGAGCAGGGTCGCGGCAAGCGAGTGATCGCCCTCTTCGAGCGCGATCAGGCCACGGTCGTGGCTTGCCATTGCCAGCAGCGCTGGCTGCGCGAGCTGCTCGGCGAGCGCCTGTTCGGCCTTCGCCGCGTCGCGCGCCTGGGCAAGCAGGCCCGCGCTGCTCAGCACGAACGATTTCTGCGCCAGCAGATGGATCTCGAGGCTCTGCAGTCCATGCCCGGCGATCGCTGCCGTGCCACGATCGAGGAACTCGAGCGCTCGTGTGTGCTCGCCGGCCGCCGTCGCGGCGCTGGCGGCGTTCGCCCAGCAGCCGTATGCGAGGTCCGGTCGGCCTGCGCTGGCGATTGCGTCCCCGGCGGCGATCGACGGCCCGTAGGCCTCGATGAACCGGCCGCGGCGCATCAGCGCGAGCGCGCGAGCGTGACCGGCGTCGTAGGTGCGCAGCAGGTCTCCCGCGGTCTCGTCGGCGCTCAGCACCTCCAGCAGTCGCTCCGCTTCCTCGACGCTGCCGGCGACCGCCTCGGCCCATGCCCACGCGGCGAGCGCTTCGCTGCGCTCCGCTCGGGCGGGCTGTTCGCTGAGGTTGAGCAGCTCGATCGCGGTTCTCGCGCTGTCGAGCACGGCGCGGGGGACGCAGATCGGGCCGTGGTAGGCGCGTGCGCGACGCAGCCACGCCCGCGCGCGCTCCAGCGGCTCGGCTTCCTGCAGCAGGCTCGTGGCCCGCTCGAACGCCGCCTCTGCCTGGTCGCGCCGTACCCGCCACGCCTCGAGCTCCCCGAGCTCGAGCCACAGATCGGCGCGGTGGGGGGCGATCGTGAGCGCCTCCTCGAGATAGCCGACCGTCTGCTCGAGCGCTGCCAGCGCCCGTGCCTCAGCGGCGGCGCGGACGAGCTGCGGGACCGCTTCCAGGTCCGCACCTGCGAGCCGAAGGTGGCGGGCGGCCTCGGCCGGCCGCGGGATCCCGCGTGCCTGCCCGCCGGCCAGCAGGGCGTGCGCCCAGCTGTGGTGCAGTGAGCGGCGGCGTGGCTCGGCGATCTCCTCGTAGACCGCGTCGCGCAGAAGCGCGTGACGAAACCCGATGGCACCGTCGGTGACCTGCAGCATGCCGCTCTGCAGCGCTTCAGCTGCGGCCTCGTCGGGATCCCGAAGCGGGAGCCGGTCGAGCTCCTTCGGTTGCAGTGGGCGGGCCGCGACAGCCACTACCTCGACGAGCTTGCGCACCTCGCCAGACAGCGGTGTCAACATCGCCCGCACCGATCCGCGCAGACTGGGAGCGACGTCGCCGTGCCCGCGTCCGATCGCTCTCGCGGTCTCGACGGCGAGCAGCGGATTGCCCTCAGCGCGCTCCACCACGCGCCTGACGTCGGTGTCGTTCAAGCGAGCGGCCGTGCGGGCCAGCTCCGCGAC
>DASRQS010000082.1:0-9157 GCA_035696365.1 Gaiellales bacterium
GAAGAGGTCGGCACCATCATCCAGCTCTCGGACGGCATCGCGCGCGTCTACGGGCTCGAGAGCTGTGTCGCGCTCGAGATGATCGAGTTCCCGCACGGCGTCACGGGCCTCGCGCTGAACCTCGAGGAGGACAACGTCGCCGTGGTGCTGTTCGGCCACTGGCAGCTGCTCAAGGAGGGCGACACCGCCAAGCGCACGGGCAAGGTCATGAGCGTGCCGGTGGGCGAGAACCTGATCGGCCGCGTCGTCGACCCGCTCGGCATGCCGCTCGACGGCGGGCCCCCGATCGATGCGGCCAAGACGTTGCCGCTGGAGTTCAAGGCGCCCGGCGTGGTCGACCGCCAGCCGGTCAGCGAGCCGCTGCAGACCGGCATCAAGGCCATCGACGGCATGATCCCGATCGGCCGCGGCCAGCGCGAGCTGATCATCGGGGACCGCAGCACGGGCAAGACGGCCGTCGCGATCGACACGATCATCAACCAGAAGGGCACCGGCGTCGTCTGCATCTACTGCGCGATCGGGCAGAAGGCCTCGACGGTCGCCCAGGTCGTGCAGAAGCTGCGCGAGACGGGCGCCATGGATCACACGATCGTCGTGGCCGCGAACGCGGCCGAGGCCGCGCCGATCAAGTACATCGCGCCCTACGCGGCCTGCGCCATGGGCGAGTACTTCTGCTACTCGGAGCGCGCCGCGCTGTGCGTCTACGACGACCTCTCCAAGCAGGCCGATGCCTACCGCCAGATGTCGCTCCTGATCCGCCGCCCGCCCGGCCGCGAGGCCTTCCCGGGCGACGTCTTCTACCTGCACTCCCGCCTGCTCGAGCGCAGCGTCAAGCTGTCCGACGAGCTCGGAGGCGGCTCGCTCACGGCGCTGCCGATCATCGAGACGCAGGCCGGCGACGTCTCGGCCTACATCCCGACCAACGTGATCTCGATCACCGACGGGCAGATCTTCCTCGAGGCGAGCCTGTTCTTCGCGGGCACGCGGCCGGCCATCAACGTCGGCATCTCGGTCTCGCGCGTCGGCTCGAATGCGCAGCTGAAGGCGATGAAGAAGGTCGCCGGCCGACTCAAGCTCGACCTCGCGCAGTACCGCGAGGTGGAGGCCTTCGCGCAGTTCGGCTCCGACCTCGACGCGGCCACGCAGCAGCAGCTCTCGCGCGGCGCCCGCCTGGTCGCGACGCTCAATCAGCCGCAGTACCAGCCCTGGCCGGTGGAGGAGCAGGTCGTGGCCCTGTGGGTCGCGATCAACGGCTACCTCGACGACGTGCCGGTCTCGCAGGTCGCGCGCTTCCACGACGACCTGCGCGGGGCGCTGCGCGCCGACAAGACGGCGCTCCAGGCGATCCGCGAGACCGGCGATCTCACGGAGGAGACCGAGGAGAAGCTCAGGAAGCTGGTCGAGGAGTTCGTGCAGGGCTTCGAGGTGCGCGAGGAAACCAGCCTGGTGGGCTCCGCGTCCTAGCGTCATGGCCAGCCAACAGGACATCAAGCGGCGGATCCAATCCGTCCGCAACACGCGCAAGATCACGAAGGCGCTGGAGCTCGTCTCGGCCTCGAAGCTGCGGCGCGCACAGCTGCGCATCGAGGCCCTCCGGCCCTACGCCGATCGCATGCGCGAGCTGATGATCGAGGCCGCCTCGTACGCCCATGTACCAGCCCTGCCGCTGCTCACGCGGCGCGAGCCGGGACGCGTCGGCATCATCGTGCTGACGGGCGACCGCGGGCTTGCGGGCGCGTTCAACGGCCAGGTCGTGCGCAGGGCCCTGCAGGTGGGCTCAGAGCACGCCGCCCAGGGGCACGAGGTCGTCTACCTGCCGGCCGGCCGCAAGGGCCTCGGCACGCTGCGCTTCCGCGGCCGCGACGTGCTCACGTCCTGGACGGGCTTCTCGGACAGGCCCGAGTACGCCGACGCCGAGGGCATCGCCGATCTGGTCACCAAGGCCTACATCGGAGGCGAGCTCGACCTCGTCGTGCTCGTCTACAACCGCTTCGTCTCCGCGCTGCAGCAGCAGGTCGAGGACATCGAGCTGCTGCCCATCCCCGAGGGCGACCTCGAGGGCTTGGACGCCAAGGAGCGCGCGGAGCAGGGCGAGATGCTGTTCGAGCCGGACGCGGAGGAGATGCTGAGCGAGCTGCTCGTCTCCTCGCTCGAGGTGACCGTCTACCGGGCCCTGCTCGAGTCGACCGCTTCCGAGCACGGCGCGCGCATGACCGCCATGCGCAACGCCTCGGAGAACGCCGGCGACCTCATCAGCCAGTACACGCTCGCGATGAACCGCGCCCGGCAGGCCGAGATCACGCAGGAGATCCTCGAGGTCGTGGCGGGAGCGGACGCCCTGCAGTGATCCGCGTCGCGGCCGCTCCGCGGATGCTTTCGCGTACGCGCGCGAGGGGGGTATTCCTCATGTGGCTATGCACGCTATGCTTTTGCGCCGATGGCCTGTAGCGCACGAGAGTCGAGGGCGGAGTGAGCGCGGTCGCAGGCGCGGCGGAGGTCCATCCGGAGACCATCTCGGCCGCGGTCGAGGGCCGGAGCCCCCGCCAGATCTTCTGGTCGCGCTTCCGGCAGGACCGTGCGGCCATGGTCGGCGCCGTGGTGATCGCGGCGCTGCTGCTGCTCGCGGTTCTCGCCGGCGTGATCGCGCGCATGATCGGGCACGGCCCGAACGACGTCTACAGCTACATGACCGACGACTTCGGCATTCCCAAGGGGCCGAACTCGTCGTTCTGGTTCGGCGCGGATGGCTCGGGGCGCGATCTCTTCGTGCGTGTCCTCTATGGCGCCCGCACGTCGCTGCTCGTGGCGGGCATCGCCACGACGATCTCGATGACGATCGGCGTGACCGTGGGCGTCATCGCGGGCTACTACCGCGGCATCGTGGACACCGTCATCTCGCGTCTCAGCGATGTCGTGCTCGCGCTGCCGCAGCTGCTGATCGCGATCGGCATCGCGGCTGCCTGCGGCGTGAGCGCGAACGGCTGCCTGAACGGCCTCGTCCAGCCGGGGGTCTCGCTCGTCGTGTTCGTGATCTCGGCGTTCACCTGGCCCTACATCGCGCGCATCGTGCGCTCGACCACGCTCTCGCTGCGCGAGAAGGAGTTCGTCGAGGCCGCGCGCTCGCTCGGTGCGAGCGACCGGCGCATCATCTTCCGCGAGATCCTGCCCAACCTCGTCGCCCCGATCACGATCTGGGCAACGCTGCTGATCCCGAGCAACATCCTCTTCGAGGCGGCGCTCTCGTTCCTCGGGCTCGGCGTGCCGGTGACGACGGCGTCCTGGGGCTCCGCGCTCTCGGATGCCGCTGCGGGCGGGCTCTACAAGGACGCTCCCTGGATGATGATCTTCCCGGGCATCTTCCTGGTGTTGACCACGCTTGCGTTCAATCTGCTCGGCGACGGGCTGCGCGACGCACTCGATCCAAGAACCGAACGCTGACGTCAGACTGTCAAGTCGCCGTCTTCGGCGTCTAAGCACTGTGAGAGAAGGAACCAGGGCCACCCCCGGCCCCAACTGCAAGGAGGAGCGACCCGTGAGAAACCGACGAATCGCGGCTGTTGTGCTGGCCGTGGCGATGGTAGGTATGACCATCGCCGCGACAGGTGCCAGCGCTCGACCGCAGCACCCTGCTCAAGCGACGGGGAAGACAGTGGCCAAGGCCGGAGGCGTCTTCCGTGTCGAGTGGGAATCGTCGTTCGACTTCACCGGCGGCTTCGACCCGACGGATGAATACCTCGGCGAGGCGTTCGGCATCTATTCGAACCTGCTCGTGCGCACGCTCGTCGGCTACAACCACGTCGCCGGTGCTCCCGGCAACGTCATCGTTCCCGACCTGGCCACCAACCTCGGTACGCTCAGTAAGGACAAGAAGACCTACACGTTCCATCTCAAGAGCGGAATCAAGTTCGGCCCGCCGCTCAATCGCGAGATCACGTCGAAGGACGTTCTCTGGGCGTTCGAGCGCATCGGCACGAAGACCATCGCTGCGCAGTATGGCTTCTACTACGACGCGATCAAGGGCATGGCGGCCTTCAAGGCCGGCACGTCCAAGGTCATCTCCGGCATCAAGACGCCCGACCCGAAGACGATCAGTTTCACGCTGACGAAGCCGACGGGCGACTTCCTCTTCCGGCTGAGCATGCCGGCCGCCGGCCCGCAGCCGCAAGAGGTCTCGGGATGCTTCACGCAGCCCAACCAGTACGGGCGCTACGTCATCTCCTCGGGCCCGTACATGATCGCCGGCTCGGACAAGCTCAACGCCAGCAGCTGTGCGACGATCACTGCTGCCGGCGGCATCTCGGGCTGGGACGGCGAGAAGGTCATGGACCTCGTCCGCAACCCCGACTACAACGCCGCCACCGACAGCACGAAGGCGCGCGAGAACCTCCCCAACGAGTTCACGTTCACGGTCAACTCGAACGCGGACGACATCTACGCCCGCGTGACGCGTGGCGACATCGAGGAAGAGGTCGCCGGCGAGACGCCGTCCGTCCTCCGCCAGTACCACGGCTCGCCGCAGCTCCACACGAACGACGGTGACCGCACCTGGTACCTGACGATGAACCTCACGCAGCCGCCGTTCGACGACGTGCACGTGCGCCGCGCGCTCAACTTCGTGGTCGACCGCAACGCTCTGCGCAAGTCCTGGGGCGGCGCCTCGGCCGGCGCCATCGCGACGCACATCGCGCCGGATGCCATCCTCAACAACAAGCTCAAGGGCTACGCGCCCTACGGCAACGGCTCGGGCGACGTGGCCAAGGCCAAGGCCGAGATGAAGCTGTCGAAGTACGACAAGAACCGTGACGGCGTCTGCGACGCCTCGGCGTGCAAGAACCTCCTCACCGTCACGGGTGACCGCGAGGTCGAGAAGGGCTTCATCCCGGCGCTCTCGCAGGAGCTCAAGTCGATCGGCATCGTGATCAAGGATCGCGTCCTCAAGGATGCCTACACCCCGATCCAGACGGTCCGCAACAACATCCCGCTCTCGACCCGCCCGGGCTGGGGCAAGGACTACGCCGACGCCCTGACGTTCTTCGGCCCGCTCTTCGACGGTCGCAACATCATCGCGCAGGGCAACACCAACTACTCCCTGCTCGGCATCACGCCCGCGATCGCCAAGACGGTCGGCGCCAAGGGCAGCGTGACCGACGTCCCGAGCATCAACGGCGACCTGGACAAGTGCGGAGTGCTGAGCGGCGCTCCGCGCGTCGGCTGTTACGCGGCGCTCGACAAGAAGCTCACGACACAGGTCGTGCCGTGGGTCCCGTACCTCTGGTCCTACGCCCAGAGCGTCTCGAGCCAGAACGTCACCAAGTTCGTGTTCGACCAGTTCGGCGGGACGATCGCCTGGGCCCACGTGGCGGTGAAGTCCTGATCTGACGCCTCAAGGCGGGCGCCCCGGCATCGGGCCGGGGCGCCCGCACCGCGTCTCGTCTCGCGCTCTCGATGTTTGCCTATCTCCTCCGCCGTCTCGCCTGGGCAGTAATCGTGCTGCTCGCGGTGACGCTGATCACGTTCATCATCTTCTACAAGCTGCCGCCCGGCGATCCCGCGCTGCGCTTCGTGGGCAAGCAGCCGACGCCCGAGAACATCGCGCTCGTGCGTCACAACCTCGGCCTCGACAGGCCGTTCTACGTGCAGTACGGCAAGTTCCTGAAAGCCATCGTGCTCGGTGACAAGTACGGCTGGCCGGGTCTCGGCTTCTCCTACGACTCGAGCGTCCCGATCCGGCAGAAGATCATCGAGAAGGCGCCGCGGACGCTCTCGCTGATCGCTGGTGCATCTGTGATCTGGCTCGTCGGGGGTGTGCTGATCGGCGTCGTCTCGGCCATCAAGCGGCGCACCCTGGTAGATCGCCTGGCCATGGGCTTTGCGCTCTTCGGCATCTCGGCGCCGGTCTTCTGGCTCGGCCTGATGGCGCTCTTCATCTTCTGGTACAAGCTCAACCTGACGGCCGGAACCGGGTACACGCCGATCACGCAGAACCCGCAGGAATGGGCCTCGCATCTGATACTTCCCTGGACCGTGCTCGCCCTGCTGTTCGCGGCGATCTATGCGCGCATGGTCAGAGGCAGCCTGCTCGACTCCATGGGCGAGGACTACATTCGCACGGCACGCGCAAAGGGGTTATCGGAGCGCCGCGTCATCTTCCGCCACGGTCTGCGCGCGAGCCTGGCTCCCATCGTGACAATGTTCGGGCTCGACGTCGCGCTGCTGGTCGGCGGCGCCGTGATCACCGAAAGCGTTTTCAACCTCGACGGCCTCGGCTTCATGGCCGTCGACTCGGTGTTCCGCCAGGACCTGCCGGCCACGCTCGGCGTCGTCCTGGTCGCGACCTTCGCGGTCGTGTTCATGAATCTCCTGGTCGATGTCCTTTACGCCTTCCTCGACCCGCGGGTGCGCTACGGATGAGCTCCGAGTTGCTCCTGGAAGTAAAGGACCTCGCTGTCGAGTTCCCGACGCAGGACGGCGTCGTGCACGCCGTCTCCGGTCTGACGTTCTCGCTGCGGCGCGGCGAGACGCTCGGCATCGTGGGCGAGTCGGGCTCGGGCAAGAGTGTCACCAACCTCGCCATCCTCGGACTGCTGAACTCGAAGCGCTCGAAGATCACCGGCGAGATCCTGCTGCACGGGAAGGACCTGCTCAAGGCCTCGCCGGCCGAGCTGCGCGATGTGCGCGGCAAGGACGTCGCAATGATCTTCCAGGACCCGTTCGCCTGCCTGCACCCCATGTATCGGGTGGGTAGCCAGATCGCGGAGGCCGTGCGGGCGCACCTCGACGTCTCCAAGGCGAGAGCGCTCGAGCGGGCGATCGAGGTGCTGGACGCGGTCGGCATCCCGAACGCACGCCAGCGGGCCAAGGACTATCCGCATCAGTTCTCGGGCGGCATGCGCCAGCGCGCGATGATCGCAATGGCGCTCGTGCACAACCCGGATGTGCTGATCGCCGACGAGCCGACCACGGCGCTCGACGTGACCGTGCAGGCTCAGATCCTCGAGCTGATCGACAAGGTCAAGCGCGACTTCGACATCGGCGTGATCCTGGTCACGCATGACCTCGGCGTGGTGGCCGAGACGGCTCAGACGGTCATGGTGATGTACGCCGGCCGCGCGGTCGAGCACGGGCCTGCGCGTGAGGTCTTCGACGCCCCGCAGCACCCGTACACCTGGGGACTGCTGGAGTCGATGCCGACCGTCGACGCCAAGGTCGCGCACCTGCGCGCCATCGAGGGGTCGCCACCATCGGTCATCCACCTTCCGCCCGGCTGCGCCTTCAACCCGCGCTGCCCGCACCGCTTCGAGACCTGTCTCAAGGTGCGGCCGCCGCTCCTGCCCATGGAGAGCGGCCACTCGGACGCCTGCCACCTCGATCCGGCCGCCAAGCGCCGCCTCTGGGCCGAGCGCGAGGCAGCGCGCCTGGGAGTCGGCGCGTGAGCTCTTTCGGCGATCCTCTGATCGAGGTCGAGGGGCTGACGAAGCGCTTCCCGGTCTCGTCGGGCGTGTTCTCCCGCCGCTCGGGCGAGGTGCACGCGGTCGAGGACGTCACGCTCGGCGTCCGCCGCGGCGAGACGCTCGGCATCGTCGGCGAATCGGGCTGCGGCAAGTCGACCACGGCCCGGCTCATGCTCAAGCTGATCGAGCCGACGGGGGGGACGATCCGCTTCGACGGGCGCGACATCACGCACCTCAGCCCGCGCGAGATGCGGCCCGTGCGACGCGAGATGCAGATGGTCTTCCAGGACCCGTACTCGTCGCTCAACCCGCGCCAGACGGTGGGCCAGATCATCGGCCAGCCGTTCTCGATCCACAAGACCGAGGGCGACACCAAGTCGCTCGTACGCGAGCTGATGGATCGCTGCGGCATGAACCCGGAGCACTACAACCGCTATCCGCACGAGTTCTCCGGCGGCCAGCGCCAGCGCATCGGCGTCGCGCGCGCGCTCGCGCTGCGGCCCAAGCTGATCGTCTGCGACGAGCCCGTCTCGGCCCTGGACGTGTCGATCCAGGCGCAGATCCTGAACCTGCTCGAGAGCCTCCAGGGCGAGTTCGACCTGACCTACGTCTTCATCTCGCACGACCTTTCGGTGATCCGCCAGATCGCCGACCGTATCGCGGTCATGTACCTGGGTCGCGTCGTCGAGCTCTCGGAGTCCGAGGCGCTCTACGACCTGCCGCGCCATCCGTACACGGCTGCGCTGCTCTCGGCCGTGCCGCGCACCGGCGTCGGCCGCCGCGAGCGGATCGTCCTGAGCGGCGACGTACCGTCCCCGGTCGCGCCGCCCTCGGGCTGCGCCTTCCATCCACGCTGCCCCAAGGCGCGCTTGATGACCGGCGGCGACGGCGTGCCCGAGGACTGCCGCACCGACCTCCCGCAGCTCGAGGGCGCCGGGAACGGTCACGGCGGGCACGCGGCCGCCTGCTGGCACCCGCTCAGCTCGATCGACGAGCTGCGCGCCGTCGCGAGCTCGTGATCCGCGGCGAGCTGGTCGACCTGCGGCCGCTCACGGCCGCCGACGTGGAGCACTCCGAGCTGGTCGCGAACGACCCCGACTACAACGGGCCGTTCGGTAGCTTCGCGCTCTCGGCCGCCGGCGACGTGCGACGTCGCTTCGAGCTCGACGGCTACCTCAATCACGACCACGGCCGCCTGGTCGTGGCCGACAAGAGCGGCGCGACGGTCGGCGGCGTCTCCTACATCGCCGTCTTCCACGGCCCGCCGCCCTCGAACCGGGTTTACAACATCGGCATCGACATCGACCCCGCGCAGCGCCGGCGCGGCTACGGCGCCGAGGCCCAGGCCCTGCTCGCCCGCTACCTCTTCGACACCTACACGGTCGAGCGGGTCGAGGCCTCAACGGACGTCGAGAACATCCCGAGCAGCGCGCCCTCGAGCACGCCGGCTTCACCCGCGAGGGCATCCTGCGCCGCGCGCAGTGGCGCGCGGGCGCCTGGCGTGACGCCTGCCTCTACAGCAAGCTGCGCGGCGAGTAGAGCCGCTCGCGGACGAGCGTGGGCGGACGTGCTCAGCGCCGTCTCAGCAGCCCTTGCCGGCGCAGAGCTCGGGGCCCGGCACCGTCTGGATCGTGCGGACCCGCGAGTTGCCGGCAAGGTCGATCCTGAGCGGTGGCACGCGTACGCGCCCGTTGCTTGCGAGCTTG
>DASRQS010000083.1:0-6457 GCA_035696365.1 Gaiellales bacterium
CGCCGGCCGCCCTTGACGACCTTGGCCACGCGGTTGATCTCGACGACGCGCTCCTGGAGCTCGCCTCCGTCTCGCTGCTGCGGAATGCGTCCCATCAGAACTCCAAGCCGCCCTCGCGGGCGCCGTCGGCGAGTGCCTTGACTCGCCCGTGGTAGAGGTAGCCGCCGCGATCGAACACGACCTTCTCGACGCCGGCCTCGCGTGCGCGCTGCGCCACGAGCTTCCCGACCTCGGCAGCCCTTTCGGATTTGGTGCCGCTGCCCAGCCCCAGCGCCGAGGCGGCCGCCAGAGTGGTGCCCGCGTCGTCGTCGATGACCTGGGCGTAGATGCCCTTGCTGGAGCGGAACACGCACAGGCGCGGGCGACCCGCGCTGCCGTGCACCTTGCCGCGCACGCGCCGATGCCGGCGCCGGCGCTTCTGTTCGGTGCTGAGCTTCATGCGCGCTTCCCGACCTTGCGGCGGACGATCTCGCCTGCGTAGCGGATGCCCTTACCCTTGTACGGCTCGGGCGGCCGCAGGCGGCGGATGTCCGCGGCCACCTGTCCGACCGATTGCTTGTCGATGCCGCGTACGATGATCTGCGTGGGCGCGGGGATCTCGAACTCGATGCCCGCCGGCGGCTCCACCACGACGGGGTGCGAGAAGCCGAGCAGCAGCTCGATCGCATTTCCCCGCAGCGCGGCGCGATAGCCGACGCCTTGGATCTCGAGGCGCTTCTCGTAGCCGTTGGTCACGCCCTCGACCATGTTCGCGACGAGCGTGCGCGTGAGACCGTGCAGCGAGCGGTGGGGCCCGCGGTCGGTCGGACGCGTGACGGTGACGACGCCGTCGTCGACCTTCACGGTCATCTCATGCGGGACGGCCTGCTCGAGCGTCCCTCTGGGGCCCTTCACGCCCACGCGCCCAGGACCGATGTCGATCTCGACGCCGGCGGGCAGGGTGATGGGGGCTCTTCCGATGCGGCTCATAGCGGGACTACCAGACGAAGCAGAGCACCTCGCCGCCGATGCCGCGTTCTGCGGCCTGGCGACTGGTGATCACGCCTACAGGGGTGGACATGATCGCGGTACCGAGACCGCCGAGCACCTTCGGCAAGCGATCTGCCTTGGCGTAGATGCGACGACCCGGCTTCGAGATGCGCTTGATGCCCTGGATCACCCGTCGACGGTCGTCAGCGTACTTCAACGTGACCGTCAGCACGTCATAGGCCTCCTCGCCGCGGGCGGTCGAGAAGGCCTCGACGTAGCCCTCGTCGAGCAGAAGGCGGGCGATCTCGACCTTGAGCTTGGAGCTGGGCATGGACACCGTCTCGTGCCGCGCCAGGTTGGCGTTGCGGATGCGGGTCAGCATGTCGGCGACTGGATCGGTCAGCATCGCGGCCTACCAGCTCGACTTGGTCATGCCGGGGATGACGCCCTGATGCGCGAGCTCGCGCAGGCAGATACGGCACACCCCGAACTTGCGGAAGACCGCGCGCGGCCGTCCGCAGCGATTGCAGCGCGTGTAGGCGCGCACCTTGAACTTTTGCGGCTTCGCGGCCTTGACTCTCAGCGACGTCTTCGCCACGTCACGCCTCCCTGAACGGCATTCCGAGCGCTCGTAGCAGCTCGCGTGCCTCTTCGTCGGTGTTCGCGGTCGTCGTGATCGTCACGTCGAGGCCGCGCACGGTATCGATCCGGTCGTAGTCGATCTCGGGAAAGATGATCTGCTCGCGCACGCCCAGCGAGTAGTTGCCGCGGCCGTCGAACGACGCGGGGTCGAGCCCGCGGAAGTCGCGGATACGCGGCAGCGCAACGGCCATCAGGCGGTCGAGGAACTCCCACATGCGGGCCCCCCGCAGCGTCACCTTGCAGCCGATGGGCATGCCCTCGCGCAGCTTGAAGCCCGCGATCGACTTCTTGGCCTTGGTGATCAGCGGGCGCTGGCCGGCGATGATCGCAAGCTGCTCGACGGCCTCGTCGAGCGCCTTCGAGTTCTGCTTGGCCTCCCCCACGCCCATGTTGAGCGTGATCTTGCTCAGCCGGGGCAACTGCATGGGCGAGCGGTACTGGAAGCGCTCCTGGAGCGCTGCCCGCACCTCGTTCTCGTAGCGGCCGCGCAGGCGCGGCTGTGTGATCGTGGTCTCTGCCATTGCGTTCAGGTCACTTCTCGATGTCTGCGTGGCAGCCCGCACGACGGCAGTGGCGGATCTTCTCGCCGCTCTCGGAGATGCGGTAGCCGACGCGAGTCGGTTCGTTGCAGCGGGGACACACGAGCGCGACGTTGTCGACGCGAATGGCCGCTTCCTTCTCGATCACGCCACCAGGCGTCATCTGCGCGCCGCGCGAGCCCTTGACGGGCCGCGGCTTCGTGTGGCGCTTCACCATGTTGATCTTCTCGACGAACAGCCGGCGCTCTTCCGGGATGACGTCGAGCACCTTGCCGCGGCGGCCGACGTCCTTGCCGGTCAGCACCTCGACGAGGTCGCCGCGGCGGATCTTGAGACGGGGCGTGGTCTTGGTCGCGCGAGCCATCAGAGCACCTCCGGGGCGAGTGAGACGATCTTCATGAAGTTGCGCTCGCGCAGCTCGCGGGCCACGGGCCCGAAGATGCGCGTTCCGCGCGGGTTGCGGGCCGCGTCGATGATCACGGCCGCGTTGTCGTCGAAGGCGATGTAGGTGCCGTCGTCACGCGCGAACGACTTCTTGGTGCGCACGACGACCGCCGTCACGACCTCGCCCTTCTTGACGGAGCCGTTCGGCGTCGCCTGCTTGACGGCGCCGACGATCACATCGCCCACACGGGCGTAGCGGCGCTTGGAGCCGCCGCGCACGCGGATGCACAGGATCTCCCTGGCACCCGTGTTGTCGGCCACGCGCAGCCGTGTCTCAGCCTGGATCATCGGGTCACTTCGCCTTCTCGACGATCTCGATCATGCGCCAGCGCTTGAGCTTGGAGAGCGGGCGGGTCTCGACGATGCGCACGACATCGCCGACGCCGGCCTCGTTGCGCTCGTCGTGGGCGTGCAGGCGAGTGGAGCGGCGCACGATCTTGTGGTACTTCGGATGCGGCTTGGCCGAATCGATGCGGATCGTGATCGTCTTGTCCATGGCGGCCGAGACGACGATTCCGCGCCGCTCCTTGCGGCGACCCTCGATCGGAAGCGGCCGGGGCTCGCGCACGTGAGGCTTGCGCTCCTTGGGCCGGGCTTCCTTCTTGAGCGGCTTCGCGCGCGGGGTGCGCTTCGGCTTCGGAGCTGCCTCGGCGGCGGGCGCCGCGACCTTCTTGGCGGGCTTGGCCTCAGGTTCCTCGGCGGGCGCCTGCTCGGCCACCGGCGCAGCGTCCTCGGCCTCTGCGGGCGCCTGCTCGGCCACCGGCGCAGCCTCTTCGGCCTCCGCAGGCGCCTCCTCGGCGACCGGCGCGACCTCCTCGGCCTCGGCGGGCGCCTGGTCGGCGACGGCGTCGGCCGGGGCCTCCTCGGCCACCGGCTCGGCAGCCTTCTTGGCACGCGGACGCCGGGCCGGCTTCGCCGGCTCCTCGCTCACGGCCGCAGCGTCGGCCTCGGGCGCCTCGGGCGCCTCTGCCTGCTCGTCGACCTGGTTCTCGTCGTCCGCCATCACGCACGCTCCTTCGCGGATGCACGCTGGAGTTGCAGCGTCAGCACCCGCGCGATCTGCTTCTTGACCAAACTCAGCCGTGCCGTGTTCTCGAGCGCCCCCGTGGCGTGCTGGAAGCGCAGGTTGAACAGCTCGCGACGGCCCTCTTCGAGCTTCTGGGCCAGCTCGTCGTCGGTCAGGTCGTGGATCTCACTAGCCTTCAAAGAGATCACCCTCCCGCTTGACGAACTTCGTCCGCACGGGCAGCTTCATGGCCGCCAGGCGGATCGCCTCGCGCGCCAGCGGCTCCGGCACGCCGGCGAGCTCGAACATGACGCGGCCCGGCTTGACGACGGCGACATACCGCTCCGGCGGTCCCTTGCCCGAGCCCATGCGCGTCTCGAGCGGCTTCTGGCTCACCGGCTTGTCCGGGAAGATCGTGATCCAGACCTTGCCGCGACGGCGGATCTTGCGCGTCATCGCGATACGGGCTGCCTCGATCTGCCGGTTGGTGATCCAGCCGTTCTCGAGCGACTTCAGGCCGAACTCGCCGAACTGCACCGTCTGGTGCCCCTTCGACATGCCGGCGCGACTGCCGCGCTGCTGCTTGCGGTACTTGAAACGGCGTGGGAGCAGCATCAGGCCTCACCCTCCGCCGGTGCCGCGGGGGCCTCGGGGGCGGGCGCCTCTACGGGAGGCGCAACGGGCGGCGCTTCGGCTGCCGGGCGCGCGGAGCGGTCCGGGGCACGGCGACCGACCGGAGCGGAGGGACCCGAGGGGCCCGTCTGCTGTCCGCGACCGCCACCGCCGCCGCCACCAGGGCGACCGCCGCCACCGCCGCCACCGCCGCCACCGGGACGACCGCCACCGCCGCCGGGACGGCCACCGCCGCCGCCGGGGCCGCCGCCGCCCCCTGGGCCGCGGCGCCGCTCGGGCCTCGACGGGCCCGTGTCCTCGGTGATCGTCGTCACGCCGCGACGGCGGCGCGCGTCGACCTCACCCAGACGCGTCGTCTGCTGCTGGGCGCCCTCGTAGCCGGCGGGCATGATCTCGCCCTTGTTGATCCAGACCTTGACGCCGATGCGCCCGGCCTGGGTCTGCGCCTCTGCGAAGCCGTAGTCGATGTCGGCGCGCAGCGTGTGCAGCGGCACGCGTCCCTCGGAGTACTGCTCGGTGCGCGACATCTCCGCGCCGCCGAGGCGGCCGCCGCAGCGGATACGCACGCCCTGGGCGCCCGAGCGCATGGCCGAGGCCAGGGAGCGCTTCATGGCGCGTCGGAAGGAGACGCGGTTCTGCAACTGCTCGGCGACGGACTGGGCAACCAGATTCGCGTCCAGCTCGGGCCGCTTGATCTCGTTGATGTTGACGTGCACGGCCTTGTGGGTCATGGCGTGCACGTCCTGGCGCAGGGCCTCGACCTCGCTACCCGACTTGCCGATCACGATGCCGGGGCGCGCCGTGTAGATGTCGATCGTGATCCGCTGGGAGTCCTTGCGGATGTGGATGTCGGAGAGCCCGGCGTGCGAGAGCTTGCCGCGAATGTGATCGCGGATGCGCACGTCCTCGATGAGGTAGGCCCCGAACTCCTTCTCCGAGAACCAGTTGGACTTCCAGTCGTGAATGATCCCGATGCGGAAGCCGCCCGGGTGGATCTTCTGACCCATTACGAGTCCCCTTCGTCGGCGGTCTTCTCGGCCGCATCGTCAGCGGCCAGCTCAGCCGGTTCGGTGGGCTTCGCGGCAGGTTTCTTGCGCGGGGCCTTGGGCGCCGCTGCCTTCGGCTCGTCGTCTGCGGGCGCCTCGGCGTCGGCGGGCTTTGCGGCCCGGGGCTTGCGCGCCTTGGGAGCCGCGGCCTCGGGTGCCTTCTCCTCGCTCGAGTCCGCCGCAGGAGCCTTGGGCTTGCGAGCGGCGGGCTTGCGCTTGGGCGCGGGGGCCTCCTCGACCTCGGGGGCCGCGGCTTCCTCGGCGGTGGCATCCCCGCCTGGCGTCTCCTGGAGCGCCTCGGTGAGCCTGGCTGCGCCCGGCACCCTGCGGCGGGTGCGCGTGCGCCGGCTCTCGGCGGCGATCGTTGCCTGCGCGGCGGAGATGTCGCGCGCGGCCGCCACGGGCACGTGCCGCAGCACGATCGTGACGTGGCACATGCGCTTGTGGATGCTGGAGGCACGGCCACGGGCACGCGGCTTGAAGCGCTTGAGCGTGCGATCCTCGTCGGCGTAGCAATGGTCGATGACGAGCTCCGACTGATCGATTTCGTGATTCTCGCGAGCGTTCGCCGTCGCGGACTTGAGCAGCCCGAGCACGTCGCGGGCCGCCGCGCGCGGCGAGAACTGAAGCGTCGCCTGCGCCTGCATGACGGACATGCCGCGAACGTGGTCCAGGATCACGCGGGCCTTGCGCGCAGAGCAGCGCAAATGCCGCACCTGGGCGCGCACGAGCACGGGTTGATCGGTTGTGGTCGCCACGCTACCGCCGCTTCGCCTGCTTGTCGGCGTGCCCGCGATACGTACGCGTGGGCGCGAACTCGCCGAGCTTGTGGCCGACCATCGACTCCGACACGAACACGGGCACGTGCTTGCGCCCGTCGTGCACGGCGATCGTGTGCCCGACCATCTCCGGGAAGATCGTCGAGGTGCGCGACCACGTCTTGATCATGCGCTTGGACCGGGTTGCGTTCATCTCCTCGACGCGCCGCATGAGGCGCTCCTCGATGAACGGTCCCTTCTTGGAGCTACGAGACATGCCCTACGACCTGCCCTTCCCGCGCTTGCGTCCGCGGACGATGTCGCGGGAGCTTGCCTTCTTGGGGTCACGGGTTCGCCGGCCGAGCGTGATCTTGCCCCACGGCGTGACCGGGTGACTGCCCTTGTTCTTGCCCTCGCCGC
>DASRQS010000084.1:0-5502 GCA_035696365.1 Gaiellales bacterium
CCCTTGAGGAACAGCTTCATGCCCTCGCGGCGGCACTTCTTGCACTTGGCGTCGGTGGAGCGAGCCATCGCCTACCCCCTAGACCCGCCGCCGCTTGCGCGGGCGGCAGCCGTTGTGGGCCTGCGGGGTGACGTCCTTGACCGAGATCACTTCGAGACCGGCGGCCTGCAACGAGCGCACGGCCGTGTCGCGTCCCGAGCCCGGGCCCTTGACGAAGACCTCGACCTTCTGCAGGCCGTGCTCCATGCCCTCGCGCGCGCACGCGTCGGCCGTCACCTGAGCGGCGAACGGCGTCGACTTGCGCGAGCCCTTGAAGCCCGCACCGCCGGCCGACTTCCACACGATCACGTTGCCTTCGCGATCGGTGATCGCGACGATCGTGTTGTTGAAGGACGTCTTGATATGCGCCTGGCCGACGGCGATGTTCTTACGGGCCTTGCGTCGGGCGCGGCTACGCGCCGCGGTGCGACGGGGGGCAGGGGGCAATGCGGGTTCCTCGTTCCTTTCTCGAGCGCGGCGGCCGCGCCCGAAGTCCTACTTCTTGCGCTGCTTGCCGACGGTCTTCTTCGGCCCCTTGCGGGTGCGCGCATTCGTCTTCGTGCGCTGGCCATGGACCGGCAGCCCGCGGCGGTGGCGAAGCCCGCGGTAGCAGCCGATCTCCATGAGGCGCTTGATGTTCTGGGAGCGATCGCGGCGCAGGTCGCCCTCGACCATGAGGTTCTGGTCGATGTAGCCGCGCAGCTTCGAGACCTCTTCCTCGGTCAGGTCGCGCACCTTGGTGTCGCGGTCGATCTCGAGGGAGCTCAGGACGGACTGGGAAGTCGAGCGGCCGATCCCGAAGATGTACGTCAAACCGATCTCGACGCGCTTCTCACGGGGGAGGTTGACGCCTGCGATCCGTGCCATCGCTCAGCCCTGCCGCTGCTTGTGGCGGGGATTGGGACAGATCACCATGACGCGTCCGTGCCTGCGGATCACGCGGCACTTGTCGCACATGGTCTTGACGCTCGCCCTGACCTTCACGATTCCCTTTCAAATACAACGAATGGAGCGCTCCGGCCACCTCTGCCCGAGCGGGCATGCAGCGGCAAAGCGCGAAGCTGCATGGTAGCAGAACACGACCGCCGCATAGCCGGGCTCAGGCCTTCGCTCCGACCTCGTCGTCGACCGGCGACCAGCCCTCGTGGCGGGTCAGCACGAGCGGTCCGTCCCCGGTGATGGCAACCGTGTGCTCGTAGTGCGCAGTGAGCGAGTGGTCCGCACTGTAGATCGACCAGCCGTCGTCCTCGTCGAGTTGCACATCGGTCTCGCCGCTGGCCGTGATCATCGGCTCGACGGCGAGCGTCATGCCCGGGCGCAGCACGGCGCCGCGACCCGGCGGCCCGTAATTCGGGATCTGCGGATCCTCGTGCATGCGGCGCCCGACGCCGTGGCCCACGAGCGAGCGGATCACTCCGAAGCCGTCCTCCTCGACGCGCGTCTGCACGGCGTGGCCGAGGTCGGACAGGTGCCGTCCGTCGACGCACTGCTCGAGCGCTGCGAACAGCGACGCGCGGCAGGCCGACAGCAGGCGCACGACGTCCTCGGGCGGATCGCCCTCGCCGACCCAGAACGTGTAGCCGGAGTCGGCCACCCAGCCGCGCAGCGTGACGCCGACGTCGACGGACAGCACGTCGCCCTGCTGAAGCTCGTAGGCGCCGGGGATCCCATGCACGACCATGTCGTTCGGCGAGGCGCAGATCGAGGCCGGGAAGCCGTGATAGCCCTTGAACGTCGGCACGCCGCCCTGGCCGCGGATGAACTCCTCGGCAGCGCGGTCGAGCTCCGCCGTCGTCACCCCGGGGCGCGCGCGCTCGCGCAGGAGCGCAAGCGTGCGGGCCACGACAGAGCCGGCAGCGGCCATCCGCTCGAGCTCGCGACGCGACTTGCGCAGGATCACGAGTCCGCCAGCCCGCGCACCGCGCCCACGAGATCCGACTCCACGTCGGAGCGGTCGCGGGCGCCGTCGATCGTCACGACCGGCGTCCCGAGCGCGCGATAGTGCTCGCGCACCGGACGGGTCTCCTGCTCGAAGACGGCGACCCGGTTGCGGATGACGTCCTCGCGGTCGTCGTCGCGGTGGTACAGCTCCGAGCCGTCGATGTCGCAGACGCCCGGCACCGCCGGCGGCGCGTCGGTCACGTGGTAGGGATGACTCGACGCGCGGCAGACGAGGCGGCCGGACAGCCGGCGCACGAGCTCGTCTTCTGGCACCTCGATGTCGAGCACGCCCGAGACGCGCGCACCCCGCCCCTCGAGCAGCCGGTCCAGCGCCGACGCCTGCTCGATGGTGCGCGGGAATCCGTCCAGCACGAAGCCGCGGGACGCGTCCGTCTGGGAGATGCGCTCGCCGAGCATGCCGATCGTCACGTCGTCGGGCACGAGCTCGCCGCTGTCCATGTAGGAGCGCGCCAACTGGCCGAGCTCGCTGCCGCTGCGCAGGTGCTCGCGGAACATGTCGCCGGTGGCGATGTGCGGAACGCCGCTTGCAGCGGCCACGGCCGCCGCCTGGGTGCCTTTGCCTGCACCAGGCGGGCCGAACAGGAGCACGGCCAGCATTCGCGTTACTTCTTGAGGACGCCCTCGTAGTGGCGCATCGTCAGCTGCGACTCCATCTGCCGCATCGCGTCGAGCGCCACACCCACCACGATCAGCACCGATGTGCCGCCGAGCCCGCGGGCCGTGGCCTGCGAGAAGCCGCCGTAGCGGATGAAGAGGTTCGGCAGCACCGCAATCAACCCGAGGAAGATCGCGCCCGGCAGCGTCAGCCGCGTGAGCACGCGGTCGAGATAGCGGGCGGTGGGCGCGCCGGGCCGGACGCCCGGGACGAAGCCGCCGTACTTCTTGAGGTTGTCGGCCTGGTCGACCGGGTTGAACGTGACGGCCGTGTACAGGAACGTGAACAGCACGATCAGCGTGAACTCGAGGATGATCGCCGGCCAGCCGCCCGGCGAGAAGAACGTCGAGAGCGGCTTGAGGCCGGGCACCAGCTGGCCCACGGTCGACGGGAAGAAGAGCACCGCGACCGCGAAGATGACCGGGATGACGCCCGCCATGTTGACGCGCAGCGGCAGGTAGGTCGAGCCGCCCGACATCATGCGGCGGCCGACCTGCCGCTTGGCGTACTGGATCGGGATGCGCCGCTGGCCCTCGTTCATGAACACGACCGCGAGGATCACGGCCAGCGTCACGATCGGGAGCGCGAGCTTCTCGAACGTGCCGCCGTTCAGCCAGGCGTCGATCGCCGCCGGCGCGGAGGTGAGGATCGAGGCGAAGATCAGCAGCGAGATGCCGTTGCCCACGCCGCGCTGGGTGATCAGCTCGCCCATCCACATGAGCAGCGTCGTGCCCGCCGTGAGCGTGGTCACGATCAGGATGAAGCGACCGACGGTGAGATTCGGCAGCAGGTCGTTGGAGCCGATGGCCGAGCCGTTGTGGAAGAGGAACACGTAGCCCGCCGACTGCAGGGCCGCGAGCACCACCGTGAGGTAGCGCGTGTACTGCGTGATCTTCTTGTAGCCGGACTCGCCCTCCTTCGAGAGCTTCTCGAGTGCCGGCACGACCGTCTGCATCAGCTGGATGATGATCGAGGCCGTGATGTACGGCATGATCCCGAGCGCGAACAGCGAGAGGTTCGCGAGCGCCCCGCCGGCGAAGATGTTGAGCACGCTGAGGATCGTGCCGTTGGCGCCGTCGCCGAAGAACGTGCGCAGCGAGCTCGTGTTGACGCCCGGCGTGGGCAGCCACGAGCCGACGCGGTAGAGCGCGATGATCATGAACGTGAAGCCCAGCCGGCGCCGCAGGTCGGGCACGCGCCAGATGTTCATCAGCGAGCCGAGCATCAGGCCTCGTCGCCCTCGGCGGATTCGTCTGCGGCGGGCTCGTCGCTCTCGGCGACGGGCTCCTCGGCAACGGGTTCGTCGGCTGCGCTCACGGCCGCGTCGTCCTCCTCGCCGGATTTCTTCGTCTCGGCGGCTGCGGCCCTGGCCTCCGAGGCCGCTCGCTTGGCCTCGTCGCGCTCGTCCGCCGCGTCGGCGGCCACGTCTGCGTCGTCGTCGGCGGCGGGCTTCTTCTTCGGGGCCTTCGCGGCCGCCGCGGCCCTCGCCTCCGAGGCTGCGCGCTTGACCTCGTCGCGCACGGGAGCTTCGGGCTCCTCGACAGGGTCGATCAGCACGACCGTCCCGCCGGCGGCCTCGATCTTCTGGCGCGCGGAGGCGGAGAAGCGGTGCGCGTGCACGGTCAGCGCGATTGCGATCTCACCGTCGCCCAGGATCTTGACCGGGTGGCGCAGCGTGCGCAGCACGCGCGCAGCCAGCAGCGTCTCGGGCGTGACCTCGGCGCCGGCCTCGAAGCGCGCCGCGAGCGACGAGACGTTCACGCCGTGCGTGAAGGTGCGGAAGGGCCCGACGGGCATGGCGTCCTTCGAATGCGCGCCCCGCAGCTTCGGCAGCTGCATGTGCAACGGCATCTGGCCCCCGATGAACCCGGCGCGCATCATGTGCGAGCCCGAGCGCGACTTCTGGCCCTTCTGACCGCGACCCGAGGTCTTGCCCGTGCCACTGCCCTGCCCGCGACCGACCCGCTTGCGCTCCTTCGTGGAGCCGGGCGTCGGCGAGAGGTTGTGCAGTCCGATGCGCTCCTGCTGCTCGTCCATCAAGCGTCCTTCTTCTTTTCAGCCGTCTCGGTCTCGTCCACCTTGATCAGGAATGCCACGCTATGCAGCATCCCGCGCAGGGAGGGCGAGTCCTCGTGGACAGCGGTCGAGCCGATGCGCCCGAGGCCCAGAGCCCTCAGCGTACCGCGGTGCTCGCGCTTGTGGCCGATCTTCGACTTCACCTGGGTCACGCGGATCGCCATCAGGCGTCTTCCTCCGGCGGCGCGGCGGCGACGGCCACGACCGGGCGCGCACGCGGCGGCAGCACCTCGGCGACCGTCTTGCCGCGCAGCTTGGCGACGTCCTCGGGGCGCCGCAGCGCCTTGAGGCCGGCCTCGGTGGCGCGCACCAGGTTGATCGGATTCGACGTGCCGAGCGACTTCGCGAGGATGTCGCGGATGCCTGCGAGCTCGAGCACCGCGCGCACGCCGGCGCCGGCGATCACGCCGGTACCGGGCCCGGCGGGCTTGAGCATCACGCGGCCGGCACCGAAGATGCCGACGACCTCGTGCGGGATCGTGGCGCGATAGCGCGGCACGCGGAAGAGGTTCTTCTTGGCGTCGTCGACGGCCTTGGAGATGGCGACGGGGACCTCGTTGGCCTTGCCGTAGCCGATCCCGACCTGGTCGGACTCGTCACCCACGACGACCAGCGCCGTGAAGGAGAAGCGCCGGCCGCCCTTGACGACCTTGGCCACGCGGTTGATCTCGACGACGCGCTCCTGGAGCTCGCCTCCGTCTCGCTGCTGCGGAATGCGTCCCATCAGAACTCCAAGCCGCCCTCGCGGGCGCCGTCGGCGAGTGCCTTGA
>DASRQS010000085.1:0-50661 GCA_035696365.1 Gaiellales bacterium
CGATGGTCACGCATTCGAACGAGGTCGCCGAGCGGGCATCGCGCATCGTGCGCCTGGCCGACGGCGCCATCGTCTCGGACGAGCAGGTCGGCGGACAGCTCGCGGTGGGCGTCCGATGACCGCGATCCGGGAGTACTGGCGGATCGCGCTCGGTGCGCTGCGGGCGAACTGGTTCCGCGCGGTGCTGACGGCCCTGGGCGTCGTGATCGGCGTGGCGTCGCTGATCACGGTGACGGCCGTCAGCGACGGAGCATCGGCCCAGATCTCCGCCAGCATCCAACGGCTCGGCGCGAACGTGGTCGAGGTCGACGGCGAGTACATCAGCGTGGGCTCGCGCCAGTCGGCCACGGACCGTACGATCACGCCGGGCGACGCGGCCGAGATCGCGAAGCTCCCGATGATCGACCTCGTCGCCCCGCACCAGGACCTCGAGAGTCAGGTCATCTCTGCCGGGCGGTTCCGGACGAACACGTGGCTGGTCGGCATGACGCCGGCGTACTCGTCCGTCTACAACCAGCGCGTCGTGCGCGGGCGCGGAATTACGAGCGCCGACGTCAGCTTCGGCCGCGAAGTCATGTTGATGGGACTCGACGCGGCCGCACGGTTGTTCCCCGGCCAGAACCCGATCGGCAAGACGGTACGCGTGGGGAGCCACGAGTTCGAGGTCATCGGCCTGCAGTCCCGGCGCGGCCAGCTCTCCGACGAGAACCTCGACAACCGGATCTTCGTACCGCTGCCCGTGGTCACCCGCGTGATGCTCGGCGGGGAGAACACGGTCCATCTGTCCGTGCGCGTGACGAGCGCATCCGAGGTCGCGGGCTCGCAGGACGCGATCAGCGAGGTCCTCCTGCGCCGCCACGCACTGCCGCCCGGCTATCCCGAGGACTTCTCGACACAGGATCAGGCGAGCATCCTGCAGGAGGGCCAGGCCGCTTCCACGACGTTCAAGGCGCTCACCTTCGCTCTCGGCGGCATCTCCCTGCTCGTCGGAGGGATCGGCATCATGAACATGATGCTGGTCTCCGTGCACGAGCGGACGCGCGAGATCGGCATCCGCAAGTCGGTCGGCGCCAGCCCGTTCATGGTGCAGGCGCAGTTCCTGATCGAGGCGATCGTGCTGAGCACGCTCGGTGGCGTGGCGGGTGTGCTCGCAGGTATCGGCGCGGTCAGTGCGATCGGCTCGCTGGCCGGCTGGGAGACGCTGATCAGCGTGCCCTCGCTCGTGGTCGCGTTCGCGGTCGCGCTTGCGATCGGACTTCTCTTCGGCTACTACCCTGCGCGTCGCGCGTCGCGGCTCGACCCCATCGCGGCGCTGCGCTACGAGTAACGAGGTGATCGCGTGGTTGGGCCGCTCTCCCCCGAGCAGGTAAGCGACGAGGCCGCGTTGCTGCCGATCCCGGAGATCATCGCCTACCTCCAGGAGCACCTCGGACAGCGCATGACGGCCTACCTCAGCGGCGTCAAGGATCCCAAGATGGTCGCCCGCTGGATCGCGCGCCAGAATCTCCCCCGCGACGAGGTGCAGATCCGGCTGCGCGAGGGCTACCAGGCGACGCGCCTGCTCGTCGACGCCTACGGCGACGAGACGGCGAAGGCGTGGCTGTTCGGCTCCAACGCCGAGCTCGACAGCCAGGCGCCGGCCTACATGCTGCGCCAGGCGCACAACTGGGAGGATCTGCGCTCGATCGTTCCGGCGGTGCGCGCTTTCGTCCGAGCGGAGCCGGGTCACCCGCCGCTACTCCGCGGCTAATCGTCCGGCTCCTGCAGGGGCCCCGTGCGTGGCAGCGTGAGCCAGACGTCCGCGCCGCCTGCCGGCAGGTTGACGACCTGTGCGCCGCCCTCGTGGGCCTCCGCGATCGTGCGCACGATCGAGAGGCCGAGTCCCGAGCCGGCGCGCGCGCGAGCCTGATCCGGGCGCGCGAAGCGCGTGAATGCATCGGGGATGAAGGCAGGCGGAAAGCCGGCGCCCTCGTCGCGTACGTGCAGCTCGACGACCCCGTCGTTGCCCGTCGCCGAGAGTGTCACCTCACCGTCGCCGTGGCGCAGCGCGTTCTCGACGAGGTTCCCGAGCGCCTGCTCGAGGCGCATCCCGTCGCCTCGCAGCTGGAGTCCCGGCTCGGCCGACACCGAGAGCGGCCGCCCGGCCTCCTTGGCCCGCCATTCGAAGCGCGTGGCGATGGAGTCCAGCAGGTCGGACGCCTCCAGCTCCTCGAGGCGCAGCTCGAGCTGCCCCTGGTCGGAGCGAGCGATCAGCAGCAGCGCCTCGGCGAGCTGCGTGAGCCTGTCGACCTCCTCGGAGGATCGCCGCAGGGCGTCGCGCAGCTCCGCCTCGCCCTCGCCGTGCCGCAGCGCGAGCTCGAGCTCTGTCCGCAGCAGCGCGAGCGGGGTGCGGAGCTCGTGGCCCGCATCGGCGACGAACGTGCGCTCGCGCAGCAACGCCGCCTCGAGCCGGGCGAGCATCGCGTTGAGCGTCTCGCCGAGCCGCTCGACCTCGTCGCGGGTCTGTGGCACGGGCAGGCGGTCGCCCGGCCGCTCCGCAGAGATGGCCGCCGCCCGACGGCGCATCGACTCGACCGGCCGCAGCGCCAGACCGGCCAGGGCGTACCCGGCGAGCGTCGCGAGCAACAACGCGATCGGTCCTGCGATCAGCAGCTCGTCACGGAGGCTGCGCAGCGTCTCGGCCCGATCCTCGCGGGTGATTCCGACCACCAGCACGAGCCGGCGGCCCTGGCGCGTCACGTGCGTGGCGAGGATGCGCGAGGGCTCGTCCAGGCCAGGCACGGATTCCCGGTTCGTGAAGATCGCCCCCGCGAGCGCCCTTCGCAGCTCGTCGGCGCTGAGCACCGAGGCGCGGCCGAGCTTCCCGGTCGAGTCCAGCACGTGACCGCGGCCGTCGAGCACCTGCGCGTAGCTCTCTCCGGTTTCGACGAAGCGGCTGCGGTGCTCCGATGCGAGCGGCCTGCCTGGGCGGGCGGCGAGCACCGCCAGGTCGTTGGCCCGCAGCCTCAGCTGCCGGTCGAGCGCGGAGGAGAGATGCGAGCCGACGCGCAGGTAGAGGATCGACCCGGAGAGAATGAGGACGGCTGCCATCGCGACCGCGAACGCCGCCGAAACACGTAGGCGAATCGGCAGGCGGGTCAAGGACCGTCGTCCCGGCGCAACCGGTAGCCGGCGCCCCGGACCGTCTCCAGCGACCGGCGGCCGAACGGCTCGTCGATCTTGTTGCGCAGGTGGCGGACGTAGACGTCGATCACGTTGGAGCGGTTCTCGTAGGCGAAGTCCCACGCGTGCTCGAGCAGATGCAGGCGCGAGAGCACCTCGTCGGGCCGGCGCATGAACGTCTCGAGCAGCGCGAACTCCTTGGCCGAGAGCTTGATCGGCTCCGAGCCGCGCCACACCCGGCGTGTGGCCGGATCGAGTCGTAGGTCGCCCACCTCGAGCACGCCCGGCCGCTCCAGCTCGCCGCGGCGCGCGAGCGCGCGCAGGCGCGCCAGCAGCTCCGCGAACGCGAAGGGCTTGACGAGGTAGTCGTCTGCGCCCGAGTCCAGGCCCGCGACGCGATCGTCGACCGAGTCGCGGGCGGTCAGCATCAGCACCGGCGCCCGTACGCCCTTGGCGCGGATCTGCCGGCAGGTCTCGAAGCCGTCGGCGCCGGGCAGCATCACGTCGAGCACGATCGCGTCGTAGTCGACCGCCCCCACCATCCAGAGCGAGTCCTCGCCGCTGGACGCCACGTCCACGGCGAGCCCTTCCTTGAGCAGGCCATGACGGATGAGGCTCGCCATCTGTAGTTCGTCCTCGACAACCAGCACGCGCATGTCGCGATTCTCACACGGCGCGCGGAGCTCCGTTGCGAGATTGGCGCAGTACAGGCCGGATGCGACCTTCGGGTTATCCGAGCTGGTGGTTGACGCTCATCCAGAAGCTCACGAAGCGCGCGTCGAACTCGAGCGCGCGGAGCCGTGATGACACGGGGGTGCAGTAGGTGTCCGTGTCGTTCCGGTGATCATCGTCGTCGCACCAGTTGGTGACGCCGATAATGCCCCAGCTCCCGTCCGAGAGCTGCGCGAGCCAAGGCCCGCCGCTCGCGCCGCGGTTCATGGTGCAGTCGGCGACGTACTGGATGTCATTCGGCGCCGGATCGTTGAGTCTGGCTCTGCCCTGCCAGGCAGTGGCGCATTTGAACAGTCCGCGGCCCATGTGCCCTTTGGCCGTACTCCAGTCACCAGACGACGGATAGCCGGCCAACCAGAGGCGCTGGCCGACTTGCAGGCTGACACCCGTCTCGATCTTCTGCCAGCCCGTGACATCGCCGATGTACTCGGCGCCGTGCGGCTGGATCTGGATCAGCCCCCAATCCGGGTCGTGCGCGGTGAGATAGGAAGAAGGCGTCCACCATTTGCGCGCTTCCCACACCTGGTAGGGGGCGCGTATGTCGCGCGGATCTTGACTGTTCGGCTTGTCCCACGTCTGCCCGGGAACGAATGCGATCCGCCCCTGGTAGGGACGGTGGCCCTTGTCGTCCGTGAGACAGTGCGCGGCTGTCAGCACCAGTTCTCTGCTGACGACGGTGCCCGAGCACCACACCTGCCACTTGCCGTTCATCATGATCCAGATCCGGCCGATTGGCGGGAAGGGCTTCTCGACGAAACCGAAAGGGGTCACCGCCCGTGGATCGATCGCCGACTCGCCCGCTCGGGTGGTTGTGCTGACTGTCCCGGTGGGGCGATCGGGAACCTGCCCGGCGCCGCCGACCTTGCCCCGGGCGAGGGGTAGGAGCGCCGCGGAGGTCTTCGTGCCTCCGCCGCGGATGGCGGTGAGGAGCTCATCGCTCGACGACCCGCTCGAAGCCGTCGCCGGACTCGCAGCGCCCGTGGGACCTGCGATGTCGTAGGCCTCGATGGCGAGATGGAAGCGCGCGTGCTTGCCCTGTGTGTACCGGCACGCGAGGCCGCCATTGTGCGCGGATCCGCTGGTCTTCGACGACGTGCATTCGATCGGCCCGAGGTCAATGCTGTTGCCGTATGCCAGGGTCTGGCATGACGTGGCACAGTAGGCGCGGGCAGCGCCGCACCTGCCGACCGAGACGCGGCCGGCCGAGAGCTCGAACTCGTGCGGATGGAAAACTCCCTGGCACGCCTGTGGCCGCGCCGGCTGACTCGGCCATCGCTGCTGCGCGATCGAGCAGTCGACATAGGCGGGCGCTGTGCTGTCGCCGTGGCAGCGGATGTTCTTGAGCGGGCTCGTGAAATCGACACCCGCCGCCGCCGTCGCTGAGGTGGCACTCACGGCTGCCAGCACGAAGGCCGCGATGAGAATCCTGAGTGTGCGCATTGTCACGAGTTCAAGGACTGCCTGAGAAATCCTCGCGCGCCGAGCACGCTTTGGCGCCGCTCATCCTGCATTCATCTTCGGTGGATAGCTTTGGGCCCGTCCAGCCTGCAGGGAGGATGCGTGCCGTCATGGCGCCGGTGGTCGAAGCTCATGGGATCGCGAAGCAGTTCGGGTCGCTCGTCGCCGTCGAGGACATCACGGTGGCAGTCGAGGCCGGCGAAGTGCTGGGCATCCTCGGGCCCAACGGCGCCGGCAAGACGACAGCGGTGCGCATACTGACCACGATCCTGGCGCCGAGCCGCGGGAGCTTCTCCGTGGCGGGCGTCCCGCACACCCGGCCGGAAGACATCCGCCGCCAGATCGGCGTGCTCCCCGAGAGCGCGGGCTACCCCGGCGGCCAGACCGGCGAGCAGTACCTGACCTACCACGCCCGCCTGTACGGCCACTCGCGCGCCCGCGCCGGCGAGGTCGCCCGCTCGCTGCTCGAGGAGCTCGGACTGCTCGAGCGCAGCCACTCCCCGATCTCCACCTACAGCCGCGGGATGCGGCAGCGGCTCGGCATCGCACGGGCTCTCGTCAACGATCCCGTCGCCGTGTTCCTCGACGAGCCCACGCTCGGCCTCGACCCGGCCGGGCAGCTCCAGGTGCTGCGCCACGTCCGCACGATCGCTCGCGAACGCGGAGCCGCGGTGCTCCTGAGCACGCATCTCCTCAACGAGGTCGAGGAGAACTGCTCGCACGTGCTGATCCTGAACCGGGGCAGGGTGATCGCGGACGGTACGGTGGCCGAGGTCATCAGCCGCGCGGCCGCCCCACGGCGTGCGCGCCTGCAGGTCCCGGCCGAGCAGGCCGAGCGGGCTGCCGGCGTGCTGGCCGACGTGCCGGTCGTCGAGCGGATCGAGCTCGCCGACGGGCAGTCCGGCTGGCTGACGATCGAGTTCGCAGCGCCGGCCGGCAACAACGGCGGCGCGCCCGCCCCGGGCGACTCCATCCGCGCCCTGCTGGACGCCGGCATCGAGCTGCGGTCGTTCGAGCTCGACGGCACGCGCCTCAGCGACGCCTTCCTCGCGATGACGGGAGCCATCTGATGTCCGTCGCGGCCAGCACGGTGCGCGAGCCAGCTCGCAGCGGGCGCTCGGGCATCTGGGCCGTGGTGCTCGGGCGCGAGCTGCGCGATCTCTGGACGGGTGGGCGCGCACTCGTCCTGTGCTTCGCGTTCAGCCTCCTGCTGAGCGCGATCAGCTACCTCGTCGCCACGAACACCGATCTCAACTTCCTCGAGCAACGCGAATCGGTCAGTCTCACGCTGCAGGTGGCGGTCGCCGTCGGCGCCCTGCTCGCCCTGCTCGTCGCGGGGGACTCCATCAGCGGCGAGCGCGAGCGCGGCACGCTCGAGACGCTCCTCCTCACGCCTGCCCCGCGGCACCAGATCGCGGCCGGCAAGCTGCTGGCGGCGCTCTCCCTCTGGCTGGCCGCCTTCGTCGTGACCGTCCCGTACGTCTGGCGGCTCGGCAGTGGCGTGGGAATCGTGCTCGAGGCCATCGCGGCCGGGCTCGTGGTCGGGACCCTGCTCGCGATCTTCCTCGCCTCGCTGGGCATCCTGATCAGCGTCTTCAGCGGCTCCAACCGCCTCAGCCTCTCGCTCAGCCTGTTCGTCCTGCTCGCGCTCTTCGCTCCCTCGCAGCTCCCGTCGAGCGCCGAGCAGGGCTGGGCCGGCAACCTCTTCATCCGCTTCAACCCGGTCACTGCGGGCGAGCACTTCGTCGGCAGGATCGTGATCAACGGCCACTCGTGGAGCGAGGACATCTCCTGGCTCGTCTCGCCCGTGATCGCGGCCGTGGTCTTCGCCGTACTGGCCCCGCTCGCGGCCGGGCGGTTCGTCTCCCTTCGAGGCGGTGTCTCCGAATGACCCGTCGCCGGCCCGCGCTGCTCCTGCTCCTGGTGGCGGCCAGCGCGCTTGCACTGGCGGCGGTGGCGCACGCCGCCGCGAGCCCGCCCGGCGTCTCCGCGGGCGTCGACCGCACCCGCATCTCGTCCGATCTCGGCACCACCTTCGCCTTCCGCTCGACGATCACGAACGCCGGATCGGTCGCGGCCGACGACCTGATCGCGCATCTCAACATCGTCAGCCTGCGATCGGACGTCTACGTCGACCCCGAGGACTGGTCGACGCACCGCACCCGCTACCTCGGATCCCTGGCGCCGGGGGCCGCGAAGACGATCACCTGGCGGCTGAAGGCGGTCAACTCGGGCTCGTTCGCCGTGTACGTCGCGGTGCTTCCCCGCAACGGCGCCGAGCGCTCGCCGGTCACGGCTCCGCTCGTGTCCGTGGCGATCGCCGGCAGGAAGACGCTCAACGCCGGCGGGATCCTCTCGGTCGCACTTGGCGTGCCCGTGTTCCTCGGCATCGTCACGGCCGGGCTGACGCTGCGGCGGCGGCGCTCGTGATGGCCGTCCGCCGGGCGCGCAGCCTGCTGGCCGTCGCGGTGGTCGGCGCGGCGGCGCTCGTGCCGGCCCTCGGCGGCACGGCGCCCGCGAGCCCTCCCGCGAATCTGTGGCAGCCGCTCACGCCCGGGCTGCAGTCCGTCGCGCGGGGCTTCGTGAACGCCGGCAACCGGCGGCTGCCTCACACCCGCGTGTACACCGTCACCGACGTCGTCAAGGTGATCCACGGCGTGCGCTCGGTCGCCGTGCTCGACCAGGACATCGACGGCGGGCAGATCGTCGAGCAGGCGATCGATTACCTCTCCATCGACGCGAAGGGAACCGTCTGGTACCGCGGCTCGTACACCGAGGGCTACGAGGGCGGCCGCTTCGTCAGCGCGCTCGACGGCTGGCTGGATGGCCGGCAGGGAGCCAAGGCGGGCATCTTCATGCCGGCCCGGCCGCGCGTCGGGATGCCCTCGTACTTCCAGCAGCAGGTGCCCGGGCAGGAGGCGACGAGCGCCGAGGTCGTCAGGACGCGCCAGACGAAGTGCGTGCCCTTCCGCTGCTTCAAGAACGTCGTCGTGATCCTGGAGGGCGGGGGGGAGTACAAGTACTACGCGCCGGGCGTCGGCGGCATCCGCACCGAGCCGCGCTCGTCGAGCGGCCCCGACGAGACGGAGGACCTGGTCAACGTCCGGCAGCTCGGCGCACGCGGGCTCGCCGAGGTGAGCGCGGAGGTGCTCAAGCTCGACAGGCATGCCCGCACGACGATGCCGGCTGCGTTCGGCGCGGCGCCGTTGGCCGCGCGGAAGCCCTGAGCGCGCTCGGCACCGCCGGCGCGGCGCCCGTCATGGTGCGCCTGGCCGGCGTCTCGAAGTCCTTCCGCGAGGGCGGCGCCGAGACGCAGGTCCTGCACGGAGTGGGGCTCGAGCTCGCCCGCGGCCAGACCACGAGCCTCGTCGGGCGCTCGGGGAGCGGCAAGTCGACCCTGATCTCGGTGCTGGCGGGCCTGCTGCTGCCGGATGCCGGCTCCGTCACGTTCGACGGGCACGACCTGACCACGCTCGACGACACCGCGCGGGCGCGGCTGCGCGCGGATCGCATCGGCATCGTCCTCCAGCGCGACAATCTGATCCCGTTCCTCAGCGCATCCGAGCACGTCGAGCTGGCGATGGGGCTCGCCGGCGGCGGCCACGCGCGCACGCGCGCCCGGGCTCTGCTCTCGGAGCTCGGACTCGGAGCGCGGCTCCACCACCGGCCGCGCACGCTTTCAGGGGGCGAGGCCCAGCGCGTCGCCGTCGCAGTCGCGCTCGCGAACGAGCCCGACCTGCTGCTCGCAGACGAGGTGACGGGCGAACTGGACAGCTCGACCGCCGAGCGCGTCATGCAGGTGATCTTCGAGGCCTGGCGGGAGCGGGGTCTGAGCGTGCTGTACGTCACCCACAGCGCCGAGCTGGCGGCCCGGGCACAGCGCCGGCTCGGCCTCGCCGACGGTGCCGTTCATCCGCTGTGAGCGGGCCCGCGGGCATCCGGATCGAGGCGCTCTCGAAGCACTATTCGACTGCGGCAGGGCTGGTCCGGGCCGTCGACGGCGTGACGCTGGAGGTGGAGCCCGGAGCCAGTCTGGCCGTGACGGGACCGAGCGGGTGCGGGAAGTCGACGCTGCTCGGGCTGATCGCGGGCCTGGAGCGCCCCTCGGCGGGCAGCGTCTCGCTCGGGGGAAGGGCGTTCTCGAGCCTGCCCGAGCACGAGCGCGAGCGCATCCGGCGCGACGAGGTCGGCCTTGTCTTCCAGGCGGACAACCTGTTGCCGTTCCTCACGGTGATCGAGAACGTCGCGCTGCAGCTCGGGCTGGGTGGAGCGGCCACGGCCTACGAGCGCTGCGGGGACCTACTGGCCCGGCTCGGGCTGGCCGAGTACGTGGAGCGGCTGCCCGACCAGCTGTCGGGCGGCCAGCGGCAGCGCGTGGCGGTCGCCCGCGCGCTCGTGCATCGACCGCGCGTGATCCTCGCCGACGAGCCGAGCGGAGCGCTGGACGCGGCGACCGCGGAGACGGTGACCGACGTCCTGCTGGAATCCCAGCGCGAGCTGGGCGCGATCCTGGTCGTGGTCACCCATGACCGAGACCTGGCCGAGCGGCTCGACCTGCAGCTGGCGCTGCGCGACGGGCGGCGGGTCGGCGCTGAGTCCCTCGCGTCACACTTCGGGCGAGGTCCGCATGCGTAGGTACGTCTGGCGCGAGCTGGTGCGCAATCCGCGGCGGACGGTTGCGGCCATGGCGGGCGTCGCGCTCGGCGTTGGCCTGTTCTCGGCGGTGCTGTTCTTCAGCGACGGCTCCGGGGCGACCCTGACCGCGCGGGCCGTCGAACCGCTCGCGATCGACATGCAGCGGGTGCTCACCTCGCCGCTCGGCAACGGCCTGCGCCTCGAGGAGCGCATCGGAGCATCCGGCTCGATCCACCGCGGCGAGCCCGTCACGATCACGCTGAGGGTGACGAACGCAGGAGACGAGCCCTCGCACGACGTCGTCGTGCAGGACGAGCCGCCAGGGCCGCTCCGTTACATCCCCGGCTCGGCGACGCTGAATGGGACACCGGTGCGCGCCCCGAGGGGCGCGAACCCGCTCTCACAGGGCGTTGCCGGTCTCGGACGCAACATCGGGACGGTCGCTCCAGGCTCCATCGTGACGATCACCTACCGGGCCCGGAGCACGCGCACGGTGCGCGTGCAGGGTCTTCGGCTGCGAGCCCGCGTCTCGAGCCGGGAGAGCCTGCTGCCGAGCCCTGCGAACGGCCCTCGCCGGCTGAACGCCCAGCAGCTGCGCGCCAGGATCGCCGCGATCCCGGGCGTGGCCACTGCCGACACCCTGGCCTTCGTCGACCTCCCCGCCGGGTCGCTTCGCGCCCACGGCGCGGCGGTTCCCGGAGCGGTGCGAGTGTTCGCGTTCGATCGGCGCTACCGCGCGCACTACCCGTCGATCCGCATCACCGCCGGAACGATCGGCCCCGCGACGGGGCTGCTCAGTGCCGAGGCCTCGCGCGCGCTCGGGGCCAAGCCGGGCGACCGGGTCGAGTTGCGCCTCCCCGCCGGTCGCAGCCTTTCCCTGGCGGTCGGCGGCGTGGCGGATCTCTCGCAGGCGCGCCCGCTCTTCTCCAGCCGCCGCTCGCGCACCCTCGAGGACTTCCTCTACGTGCCGCAGGCGATCGTCGTCAGCCCCCGCGTGTTCGCGCACACGATCGTCCCGGCGCTGCGCGCCGAGAGCGCCGCGCTCGGCGGCGTCGTCAAGAGCCTGCCGGTCGAGGAGGTCGACGTGCGCGTGGAGCGGGGGCGGCTGCACGCGAATCCGGCCGACGCGCTCGCACAGACGCGCGCCGTGGCGCGCGCGGTCGGGCGGATCGCTCCCCGTCAGGACTACCTCATCGACAACATCTCCAACACGCTTGCAGTCGCGCGAACCGACGCCGCGGTGGGCAAGCGGATGTTCCTCTTCCTCGGCCTTCCCGCGATCGTTCTGGCGGCGGCGCTCGCGGCGTACGCAGGCGGCGTGTTGGCAGCAGCCCAGCGGCGCGAGCAGGCCAACCTCCGGCTGCGGGGAGCGCATCGCGGCCACCTGCTGCAGATCCTGGCCTACCGGACGCTCGCGGTCGCAGGCGCCGGATCGGCCATCGGAGTCGCGGCGGGCTTCCTGTCAGCACTCGCGACCCTCGGCTCGGGCGCGTTGCGCAAAGCCTCGCCCGGCGACCTGGCGCTCTCGGCGCTGATCGCGCTCGGCGGCGGGATCCTCGTCACCGCTCTTGCCCTCTTCCTTCCGGGCCGGCGGGCGCTCGCGCGCGAGATCGGGCAGGAACGCCGCGAGCTGGCACCGGCGGCTCCGCCCGTCTGGCGGCGCCTGTGGCTGGATGTCGTCCTGCTCGCCGCCGCAGCGCTTGCCGAGGTCGTCGTCCTGTGGGCGGGTGCGCTCGACAACCCGCCCGGCTCGGTCTTCGCGGGTCGCTCCGTCTCGCTCCCGTCCCACCTGCTGCTCGTTCCCCTGCTCGCCTGGGCCGGCGGCGTCCTGCTCCTGGTGCGGCTGCTGGTCGCGCTCGCACTGCGCCTGCCGCTCCGCTCGCCTGCACGCTTCGCCGACCCGGCGCGCTCGCTGCTCGTGCGCAGCCTGAGACGCCGGCCCTGGGAGGTCGCGGCCGGCATTGCCGCGCTCGGGCTCGTGATCGCATTCGGGACGAGCCTGCGCGTCTTCATCGCCACCTACGACGCTTCCAAGCGCGCGGATGCGCGCTTCGTGGTGGGCTCGGACCTGCGCATCACGCCGGGCGTGCGTGCGGCGCAACCACGCACGGCGGCCTACGCCTCGCAACTGCAGGTCGCCGGCGTGTCCGCCGTGACGCCGGTCGTGTCCGGGCTCGAGAATGCGGTGCTGGCCGGCCGCTACAAGCGGGCACGGACCGATCTGACGGCGATCGACTCCGCGACCTTCGGGCGTGTGACGCGGCTCTCCGACTCGGCCTTCGCCGGCCGTTCCCCTGCCGCCGCGCTGGCCGCTCTGCAAGGCGATCCGCGCGGTGTCCTCGTCAATGCGGCGACCGCCGAAGACCTCGCCGTCGAGCCCGGAGATCGCGTCCGGCTCGTGTTCGCCCCGGGCACCGCGCGCGAGACCACAGCGACCCTGCGGGTCGTCGGTCTGCTGAAGCGCCTGGCTGGCTTCCCCCGGCCCCCCGGCGTCGTCATGGGGTTGGGCGCCTACAGGCGGGCGACGTCCGTCGAGCGCGTCGATTTCTTTCTCGCGCGCACCGAAGACCACGGCCGCGCGGGGCTGGCCGGCGCCGTTTCGGCGCTCCGCTCGGGCCCGGGACGGCGCGCCCCGCTGGCCATCGAGACGACCAGCACGGCACTCGGGACCGACCAGTCGAGTCTGACCGCCCTCGACGTGCGCAGCCTCGTCGACCTCGGATCGACCTTCACCCTGCTGATGAGCGCGGCCGTGATCGCCATCTTCCTGTTCGGCCTGATCCTGCAGCGGCGGCGCGAGTACGTGGTGCTGCGCGCGCAGGGCATGCATGCCCGCCAGGTCGGCTCGCTCGTGCTTGGCGAGGCCATCGTCGTCGCACTCGGCGGCCTCGCCGCTGGAGTGCTTGCCGGCGCGGGCTCGGCCGTTCTGCTCGTTCAGGTCCTGCGCTCGCTGTTCATCCTGCCGCCGGCCGTGACGGTGCCGGTGAGCGGGCCGGCCGTGCTCGTGCTCGCGACCGCTGCCGCCGCGCTCGTCTGCGCGCTCGCGGCGCTGGCGACGCTGCGTCGCGTCAGGCCGATGGAGATCCTGCGCGAGCAGTGACCGTCAGGCGAGCCGGGCCTCGAGCCCGTCGCGCACCGCTGGCCACTCCTCGGCCAGGATCGAGAACAGCACCGTGTCGCGCACCGTCTCGTCGCTGCGGCGCTGGTAGCGCCGCAGCGTGGCCTCGTAGTGGGCGCCGAGCCGGGCGATGGCCTGTTGCGAGCGGTGATTGCGGACGTCGGTCTTCAACTGCACGCGACCCGCGCCGAGCACGTCGAAGGCGTGCGTCAGCAGCAGGAGCTTGGCTTCGGGATTGACCGCCGTGGCCCAGACGCGCGGGTCGTAGGCCGTCGAGCCGATCTCGAGACGCGCGTCGATGACCGAGACGTCGAGGTAGGAGGAGGTGCCGATCACGGTGCCCGACGCGAGCCCGGCGAGGGGCCGGACGAGGCGGAGGACCCACGGGTGGCGGCCCTGGCTCGCGGCTGCGGCGAGGGTCGCGGCGTAGGAGGCGGCATCGGGCGGGCGACCGGCGACGTATGCCCAGTCCGCATCGTGGTCGACGGCGGCGTAGAGCCCCTCGCCGTCCCGCTCCGCCTCGAAGAGCGTCAGCTCGACGGTGCTTCCGCGCAGCCGCACGCCCGGCTCGAGCGGCCACGCCATCGCCGGCCAGGGCTGATCGTCGGGCCGGGCGTCGGCGATTGGCTCGAAGGGCGTCACACGGCGAAGTTTGGCATCGCGCCATGCGGATCGGCTGCGCGGCCCCTGGGCTCCTCCCAGTCCTCCTGCCGGCCGAGTGCGGTCAGGTCGAGGAAGGCGTAGGCGCCGCCGAGGGCCTCGGTGCCGCGAGCGTAGGTCGCGTAGGTGTGGAAGACCTCGTCCCCCTCGCGCAGGAAGCAGCTGATGCCGGGCATCTCGAACGGCTGCTCGGACTGGAGGATCCAGCTCCCCGGCCTGGCCTGCTCGAGCTCGGCTCGCATGCGGTAGTTGACCTCGAGCGGCGCGACCGACTCGTCGATCGTGGTGTGGAAGTCGTAATTGAAGTCGCTGCCGTGGGAGGAGTAGAACGGGTACGTCCAGCCGCGACGCGCCTTGTAGGCCTCGATCTTCGCGAGCGGCGCCCGCCCGACGGACGCGAGCGTCGTATCGCGCGCGTGCAGGTGCTCGAGCAGCCCGTCCGCGACCTCGTCCGCCTCGGCCGTGCAGCTCGGACAGCCGTCCTCCCAGGACGGGTCGAACATGAAGTGCTGGAGGATGAGCTGGCGCCGGCCCTCGAACAAGTCGGCGAGCGACAGCTTGCCCTGCGGACCCTCGAACACGTACGGCTTGTCGATCCGCACCATGGGCAGCCGGCGGCGATCGGCGTTGAGGGCGTCTCGCGCCGCGGTCAGTTCCTTCTCGCGCGTCAGCAACCGCTTGCGCGCGGCGATCCATGCGTCTCGCGACGTGATCTCGGGCAGGCTCATGGCGTCCTCCTCGGGGCAGACGGGCTCGGCACTCAGGAGTGGAGACAGTGACGGAGCGCCAAACTCATCGCTCGGGAACGACGGTGAGGCTGACATGCGACGCCGCCGCGCCGCCGGTGGCCACGGCGTGGCGATTTGTCCGCGTCGCGGTCGCGTCCCACGGGTTCTCCTCGGTGCCCGGGTGCGGGAGGAACACCGGGAAGTCGCTGGAGGCCACGTGCAGGCGCAGACGGTGCCCGGGCTCCACGCGATAGCCCGTGTGGCCGAGGTAGACCTCGGTCAGCCCCTGCCCGGGGTCGTCCACGACCTGCTGGCCGAACAGCAGCGTGTGGGCGCGGCCCTCCGGCTGGACGTCGACCAGCTTGACGTGGAGGAACAGCGACGGCGCGTCGCTCGCCAGCTCGAGCCGTGCGACCACGCGGCCGGCCAGCGTCACGGGCTCGTGCGCCTCCGGCGTCGTGAACGTGAGGACGTCGGAGCGCGACTCGATTGCGCGCTCGTCCGGGTACTCGTAGAGCGCCGCGAACGGATTGACGAGCGTCGAGGGCACCAGGTCCTCGGGATCGTGCAGCCAGCTCGCCTCGGCGCGGTCACCCGGCTCCGCCAGCAGGGACCCGCCCGCGGCATCGGCCGTGGCGCGGGCAGGATCGCCGAGGTAGAGGCGCAGCTCCGAGGCGCCCGGCGGCGGCCAGCTGGGCGACTCGCGCCAGCCGGCGTGGGGGAGGTGCCAGCGCACCCGCGGCACCTCGGCGGGGTCGCTCCGGCCGCTCAGGAACGCGTCGAAGAAGTCGATCGCAGGCGTGAGGTAGCGCGGGAGCATCCGCTCGAGCGCGTCGTCGTGCTGGTCGTGGTCCTCCGACTCGGGAATCGGCACGTGCTCGAAGCGGTAGTTCTCGTGGTCGGTCGAGCCGGCGTGCAGGTACTGCAGCGGCGCCGTCTCGGGATTCCGCATGAGCGCCTCGTAATCGAGCATGTGCGGCGGCGAGATGTTGTCGAACCAGCCCACGCCGTGCAGCGTCGGGATGCGCAGCACGTCGAACGGATGCGAGCCGGGGAAGAGCGGAGCGCGGGCGCCGCCACGTGAGCGCTCGAGCACGTGGTCGAAGGAGGCGGAGCGCCGGCCGATCGCCTCGAAGGCCGGGTCGAACACCTCCGCCAGCGGGCGGTGGCTCCAGTCCGGTGCCCACTCGTTCGTGTTGTGGTCGGTCCAGTACTCGGCGAGGTAGTGCGCCCCGTAGAGCGGGGTGACGCCCTCGAGCCAGCCGTCGATGTCGGCGATCGTGACCCGCGGGACGATGGCCTTGAGCGCCGGGTGCCGCGAGGCGACGGCGGCCCACTGCGTGAAGCCGTAGTAGCTGTCGCCCCACATGCCGACATCGCCGTTCGACCACCCTTGCCGGGTGATCCACTCGATCGTGTCGTGGCCGTCCTCGGCCTCGCCCAGGAACGCGACCGGCTCGCCCTCGGAACGGAACTTGCCGCGCACGTCCTGCGGCAGGAACGCGTATCCGCGGGCGATGAAGTGCGACGCGATGAACGGCATCCAGCAGTAGCGCCCGTTCTTGTCGTAGGGCAGGCGCACGAGCACCGCGGGGAACGGCCCTTCGCCGTCGGGCAGGTACACGTCGGTCGCGAGCCGCACGCCGTCCCGCATCGGCACCAGCTCCTGCCGCGCCCGCGGATCGAGCGGCGCGGGCCCGAGCGTCTCGACGTCCACCGTCACGACGGGCGAGGGTAGCGGCCGCCCACGCCCGTGACAACTCCCTGCCGGAGGGGTGGGGGAGAGCGGACAGAGAGAGCGGGAGGCCATACTCCGAGACATGGCTGCTACGCGCACGATCCTGGTCGTCGAGGACGAGGACTCGATCGCGCTCCCGCTCGCCGCCGCGCTCGAGCGCGAGGGCTGGGCGACGCGGGTCACGGGCTCGGCCCCCGAGGCGATCGCGCTCGCGGCCGAGCTGGAGCCCGATCTGATGCTGCTCGACGTCATGCTCTCGGACGGCTCGGGCCTCGACGTCTGTCGCGAGGTACGTCGCCACTCGGCCATGCCGATCATCATGCTCACCGCGCGCGGCGACGAGACGGACCGCGTCGTCGGGCTCGAGTTGGGAGCCGACGATTACGTGGTCAAGCCGTTCTCGGCGCGCGAGCTGGTCGCCCGCATCCGGGCCGTGCTGCGCCGCGTCCCCGATGCGGAGCTCGCGCCGGGTGCGTCATCGGCCCCTGCGCAGGGTGCCATCGAGGCCGGCGACCTGATCGTGGACACGGCCATGCGCCAGGCCACTCTCGACGGCGCCGAGATCGCGCTCACGCGCCGCGAGTTCGACCTGCTCGCAGTGCTGGCGCGCAACGCGGGCACCGTGCTCACGCGTGAGCGGCTGATGGACGAGGTCTGGGACACGAACTGGTTCGGCTCGACCAAGACGCTCGACGTGCACGTCTCCAGCCTGCGCCGCAAGCTCGGTGACGATGCGGTGGACTCGCGCTACCTGCACACGGTTCGCGGCGTGGGCTTTCGCTTCGCGGCGCCCGGCGAGCTTGACTGATGACCTACCGCAGCCGTCTTCTGCTGGCGTTCGCGTACGTGCTCGTGCTCGTGATCGTCGCCCTCGCGGTGCCGCTGGCACTCTCGACGCAGCACCGCATCGACCGCGACGTGCGCGCGCAGGCGGCCGACGGGGCACAGCTGGTGGCGGCGAGCGCGTCCGGACGGCTCGACCAGACCGGCCAGCTCGACACGCTGGTGGCGCGGGTCGGCCGCAATCTGGGCGCGCGCGTGATCATCGTGGGCCCCAGGGGCTCTCTGCTGGCCGACTCGGCGCGGCCAGGGACGCGCGGAGTCGCCTACGGCAGCCGGCCCGAGATCGTGGACGCGCTGGCCGGGCGCATCGTGCAGGGGCGGCGGCGCTCCGACACCCTCGGCGAGCAGTTGCTCTATACGGCCGTGCCGATCGTCCAGGCCGGCAGCACGGCGGGAGCGGTGCGTGTCACCCAGAGCGTCGCCGCGCTCGATCGCGAGGTACGGCGCGACCAGTACGCGCTGTTCGGCATCGGCGCCCTGGCGCTGGCGTTCGGCCTGGCCGTCGCCTGGTTCGTCGCGGGCTCGCTGGCGCGGCCGCTCGGGCACCTCGCGTCGACCGCCCGGCGCGTCGGCCAGGGGGATCTCGGTGCCCGTGGAGCGGTGGAGGGATCGGCCGAGCAGCAGGACGTCGCGCACGCCTTCAACACCATGGCCGACAGGCTCACGCATGCCCTGGAGGCTCAGCGTGAGTTCGTCGCCAATGCCTCGCATCAGCTCCGCACGCCGCTCACAGGCCTGCGACTGCGCCTCGAGGCGGCCGACATGGCGAACACGGACCCGGCCGTGCGCGCCGATCTGGCGGCGGCGGAAGCGGAGACGCTGCGCCTGGCGCGCCTTGTCACGAATCTGCTCACGCTGGCCTCCGCCGACGCCCCGGCCCCGCCGAGCGAGCCGGTCGACCTCGCCGGCGCCGCGCGGGAGGCGCTGGCGCGCTGGCAGCCCCGTGCCGCCCAGGAGCGGCGCAGCGTGGTCGCCGCCGGTGATGCCGCGGCCATCGCCCGGGGCAACGGCGACGACATCGCGACCAGTCTCGACAATCTGATCGAGAACGCGCTCGTGCACACGCCCGAGGGCAGCACGGTCACGATCACCTGGGGTCGCGACGGCGCAGAGGTCTTCGTCTCGGTGCTCGACGAGGGCCCCGGCATCTCTCCTGAGGACGCCATCGCGGCATTCGAGCGCTTCCGGCGCGGCCCGGCGCGGCCGGCGGGGCGCGGCGGAACCGGGCTCGGCCTCGCGATCGTGGGCGCGCTCGCCGAGCGCTGGGGCGGCTCGGCGTCGCTCGGGCGGCGGCCCGAGGGCGGCACGCGCGCCGAGATCCGGCTGCCGGCCGAGCCCGACCCAGTACTGCTCTAAGAGTCGCACCCGCCGAAGCGGGGTACCCTGGCCCTGCATGCGCATGCGCCTGACAGCCGTGGTTCTCGCCCTCGCGGGTCTGCTCGTTGCCGTCGCGGTCGGGTTCGCGGCGAACTCGATCGCGACCCGGTCGTTCACACCGGGCGTCGATGCGCTGCCGTCCGCCGGCAGCCTCGCGCCGCGCGCGCCGGCGCCGGGGAAGGCGACGACCGCCCAGGCGACCACCAAGCCCAAGCCCAAGCCCAAGCCCAAGCCGAAGCCGACGACGACGACGACGACCACGGTCGACGATCACGGCGGCAGCAGCAACGGCTCTTCGGGCAAGGGCAGCGGCTCCGGCAAGGGCAGCGGCTCCAGCAGTCACGGCGGCAAGGGCGGGGGCAGCGACGACTAGCTGAACCATGACTCACTCCTGGGGCTGGGCTTACCGGCCCCTAACCGGCCGGATGACACGCTGGACTTGTCAATCCGAACCGAGGGAGCCATCGTGATCAGCAACACCGCGAAGACCATCGCAGCAGCCTTCACCGTCGCCGCTGCACTTGGCGCGACGACCGTCCAGAGCGCGTCGGCCAAGAGCGGCCCGGGCGTCCGCATCGCCGGTACCTGCAGCGAGACCAGCGCGTCCAAGCTCAAGGTCAAGCAGGACAACGGCCGCCTCCAGGTGGAGTTCGAGGTCGACCAGAACCGCGTCGGCGTCCCGTGGACGGTCGAACTCCGCAAGGACGGCCGCATCGTCTTCAAGGGCACGCGCACCACGATCGCCCCGAGCGGATCGTTCAGCCTCGAGCGCCGCATCGCCGGCACGACCGGGGCGATCACGGCCAGCGCGACGCGCGCCGGCGAGGGCTGCACCGCCAGCACGCAGGGCCCCAAGCTCGTCAAGGCCATCGCCGCCGCACAGCCCGCCGCCAACGCCAACGGCAACGTCGTTGCCGGTCACGACGTCAATGACGACAACGGCAATCACGTCGGCGTCGACGACAGCGGTCACCACACGGGCACGGACGACAGCGGCCACCACGGCAACGACGACTGACGCCGTCACGCGTGCGAGCGCGAGCCTGTTGAGGCTCGCGCTCCGCGTTTTCCGCGGCGGTCACTCGGCCAGGAGGGGGCGCCGTTCCGTCGCGAGGCGCTCCAGCAGCGCCACGGCGTGGACCGGGCCGGGCAGCGCGGCGATCTCGTCCCTCATCTGCTGGGCGGCGCGCCGGCAGACGGGATCCAGGAGGGCGACCGAGACTGCCTCCAGCACCTGCTCCGGCGTCGCGCGCACGGCGTCGAGCACGCGTGCGATGCCGAGCTCCGCACAACGCGCGGCATTGGCCGGCTGATCGGCGCCCAGAGGGATCAGCACCATGGGCAGACCGTGCGCGAGCGCGCCCATCACGGTGCCGGACCCGCCGTGCGAGACGACGGCGCTGCAATGAGGCAGCAGCGAGGCCTGTGGCACGTACTGCTCGACGCGCACGCTGGGAGGTTGCGGCCCGAATTCGGCCGGGTCGATCTCGCGGCCGACCGTCATCACGACGTTGGCGGGCAGATGGCGCAGTCCCTCGAGGATGCGTGCGAAGAGGTCGCCCGACTCGACGTTGAAGACGGTGCCGAGGGTGACGTAGACCATCGGCCGCTCCAGCAGGTCGGCAATCCAGTCCGGCTCGTCCTCGCTTGCGCCGGGCTGGGGCGTGAACAGCCTGACGCCGTGAGCGGTGCCCGGCAGCGGAAAGGCGGGGTCGCGATAGCTGCGTGGCGCGGGCGTGAGCACCAGAAAGCGGCTGAGCATGGCGAGCTCCGGGTCGGGCGGCAGCCCGTGCTCGGCTCGCAGCTCGCCGAGGGCATCGGCGAGCAGTCCCGGCCGGACGAACGAGCCGGCAGGGCTCGTGAGCACGGTGGCGCTGAGGAGGCCGAGGCGCTCGGCGACCACGATTGCCCCGAAATCCGTCTCGTCGCAGACGAGCAGGTCAGGGCGCCACTGCCCGCACAGCGGCAGGAGCCCCTGCGCCCGCTCGCGCGCGATGCGCCGGGCGAAGCCGTCCCTAAGCACCTCGTCCTCCCGTTCGGGGTCGGGCTCACGCAACGGCAGCCGCTCTGGCGCGAGGCCCGAGTCGGTGCCGATGGCGTGGGCCGAGAAACCCAGTGCTCGCACCGCAGGGATCATCAGGGGACGGCCCGCGAAAGCCACTTCGTGGCCGCCCGCGCTCGCCGCGCGTGCGATCGGGACGAGTGGTTCGAGGTGGCCGCTCCCGCCGGCGAACGTGAAGAGGATTCGCACCCTCGCGGACATTAACGTTCGCAGAACAACGCGCCGGGGCGGCGGCGCGCGCTTGGGGACGGCTTAGCATGGCTGCGTGAGCGTGACGCTGGTCCTCGCGGCCGTGGTCGCCGGTCTGGCCACGTTCCTCTCTCCCTGCGTGCTCCCGCTCGTCCCCGTGGTGCTCGCGACTGGCACGACGGGCGGGCGGCGGCGGCCGCTGGGCGTGGCCCTCGGCCTCGCGCTGACGTTCGTCGCGTTCACGCTGGCTGCCTCGCGCGTGCTTGCCGCACTCGGGTTGCCGCAGGATCTCCTGCACACCATCGCCGTCGCCCTGCTCGCCTTCGTGGGGCTCATGCTCGTCGCCCCGTCCCTGGCCGAGTGGGCGGGCCGTCTGTTCCAGCCGCTCGCCTCCGGCGTGGGTGGCGACCTGCCGGGCGGCGACGGATTCGCCTCCGGCCTCGTGCTCGGCGCCGCTCTCTCGGTCGTGTGGACGCCGTGTGCCGGGCCGATCCTCGCGGCCGTGACGGCGCTCGCGGCCGAGCACCACGTCTCCGGCAACCTCGTCCTGATCACGGTCGCCTACGCTGCCGGCGCCACGGTGCCCTTGTTCGTGCTCGTGCTGCTCGGTCAGCGCGCGGTCTCGGGCTTCGCGCGCGTGCGCCGGCATGGCCTGGCCCTGCGGCGCGCCTCCGGCGTCGTGCTGCTGCTCGGCGCCTGGCTCTTCACGACGAACCTGCCGACCCGGCTCGCCGCGGCGACACCGGGCTACCTCTCGTGGATCCAGAGCCCCGAGCGCTCGTCGGCGGTCAAGACCGACCTGCGCACCCTCGACACGTCGAAGGCGCATTCCAAGGCCGCGCTGGCCGCCGGAAGCGCACCGGACCGGCTCAAGGACTACGGCCCCGCGCCCGACTTCGCCGGGATCAGCACCTGGATCAACACGCCCGGGTCGCAGCCGCTCTCGCTCGCCAAGCTCCGCGGCAAGGTCGTGCTGGTCGACTTCTGGACCTACTCGTGCGTGAACTGCATCCGCACTCTCCCGTATCTCAAGGCGTGGAATGCGCGCTATGCCGCCTCCGGCCTGGTCATCGTCGGCGTCCACACACCCGAGTTCGCGTTCGAGCACGTGGTCGGCAACGTCCGGCGCGCGGTCTCCGAGCACGGCATCCGCTACCCCGTGGCCGTCGACAACGGCTACAAGACCTGGGGCGCCTGGGCCAATCAGTACTGGCCGGCCCACTACCTGATCGACCGCGATGGGCACGTGCGCGACGCGCACTTCGGTGAGGGCGCGTACTCCCAGACCGAGGACGACATCCGCACGCTGCTCGGTGAGCGTGGCTCGGCGCCCCACGCGGCGCCCACGGGTGCGATCTCGGTCTCCGGGACGGTGCAGACGCCGGAGACCTACCTCGGCACGTTCCGCGCGCACTACAGCCAGACCGTGCACGCCGACAGGCCCTGGAGCTACACCGCGGCGTTGAAGCCGTACATCAACGACGTGCAGCTGCAGGGGCAGTGGCGCGTCGAGAACCAGAAGATCGTCGCGGGCACGGGGGCTCACCTGGTGCTGCGCTACGTGGCGCCGCGCATCTACGTGGTGGCCGCGCCCCCGGCCGGCGCGGCGGGCGGACTCTCGGCCAGCGTCGACGGCAAGGCGCTGCCGCGCGTCCCCGTCCCGCACGACGATCTCTACCAGCTGGCGCACCTCGCGCAACCCGGCCCGCACACGCTCGACCTCGCCGTGCGACCCGGCACCAGCCTGTATTCGTTCACGTTCGGGTAGCTCGGGACCGAACCGCCCGTCGGGAGCCCCCGAACTAGAGCCGACAGGTCTCGCCGCAAACCGCCGATTCGGTGGATGCCCGCGAGACGCTCCCGGTTCTGAAAGGACCTCGCCATGACGCACGACGATGCTCTGACGCTGGCCGATTTCGATCGCGATGGCGCACTTGCCGAGACCGCAGAGCGGGTGGGAATCAGCCGCGGCGACGCGCTTCGGCGCGCCGTGCTCGGCGGCGGCGCGTTGATGGCCGGCTCTGCACTCCTCGGGGGTCTGCCGAGCAGCGCGATGGGCGCGGTCACGCGGGCCTCGGCCGGTGACGTGGACATCCTGAACTTCGCCCTCACGCTCGAGTACCTGGAAGCTGCCTTCTACGCGGAGGCTGTCGCCAAGGGCAAGTTCAGCGGCGAGGTCGGCAACTTCGCGAAGGTCGTTGCCAAGGACGAGGCCGCGCACGTCGGCTTCCTCAAGGGCGCGCTGGGCTCGAAGGCCGTCAAGCAGCCGAACTTCAACTTCCAGGGCACCACGGCCAAGCAGGCCACCTTCCTCAAGACCGCGATGGCACTCGAGGACGCCGGCGTCTCGGCCTATGCCGGTGCGGCCCCGATGATCGCCAACAAGAAGACGCTCGCCGCGGCGCTCTCGGTGCACTCCGTCGAGGCGCGCCACGCCGCCTGGGTGCGCCAGATCATCGGCAAGGGCAACAACCCGTTGCCCGCCCCCACCGCCTTCGACCCGGCCCGCACGAAGGCCGAAATCCTCAAGATCGTCACCGGCACGGGCTTCATCGTCGCCTAGGCGTAACGACTGCACACATCGGGTCAGACCCCGTCTTGTGCGTTCATATTCCGGGGTCAGGCACGAATCATTCGTGCCTGACCCTGAAAATAGGCGCCTGAGCTTCAGCCCTCATGGCGCCGCTACTCGGTGGATTCGCCGGCCTCGCCCAGTTCCGTGAAGAGCGTGAGCTGCAGGCCGGCGGGGGCGTCCAGGCGCGCGTTGAGCGAGTTCCAGGGCGTGACGGTCGGCTCTGCGATCACCGTGGCTCCCGCCGCCGCGAGCTCCGCGGCGGTGGTGCGCGAGTCGTCGACCTCGAAGGCGACGCGGATATGGCCCGCCACGCGGCGGCCGACCTCCACCTCGTCGATGAAGGCGGCATGGGGCGGATCGGTGAGCTCGAGGGTGGCAATGCCCGCCTCGAGGATCGCGACGCGGCCTCCCGGCGACGTGTACGCGGCCCGTTCGCGCAGGCCGAGCACGTCGCGGTAGAAGCGCAGCGCCTCGTCGTAGTCCTCGGCCGTCACGACCAGCCGCAGCCCACGTACCCCGGATGTCACGTCGACTGCAACGTCTGGGGACGGCCTGCGAAATCCCCATGCACGCGCGCGACGGCGGTCACGCGCGCGACCAGGATCGCGACGTCGTCGTGCGGAAGCCCGGGCGCGAAGGACACGACCGCATCGTCGATCTCGCATGCCACCTCGGCGGCGGGGCGCCTGCCTGCGCCTGCGAGCAGCGACAGCAGCCGCTGTTCGCCGAACATGTCGCCGGCGTGCCGCCGCTCGGTCACGCCGTCGGTCCAGAACGCCACCAGGTCGCCCAGACCGAGCAAGCACTCGCGATCGCTGTACGAGCGGTCGGCGACCACTCCGAGCAGCGCGCCGCAGACGCCGACCTCCTCGGGCTCGCCCGTCGCGGCTCGCACGACGACGGGCGGCGGATGGCCGGCGCAGGCGACGGTCAGCAGCTGGCCGTCGCTCGCCGGGCGGAGCGTCGCGAGTGCTGCCGTGCAGAACTGCTCGGGCGCCGTCTGGGCGCGGATCGTCTCGTTGACGACCGCGAGGATGCGCGCGGGGGACGACTCGTAGCGGCTGACCACGCGCATGGCCTGCCGTGTCAGGCTGGTCAGCGCGGCGGCAGCGGGGCCGTGGCCGGCGACGTCGCCGATCGCGAGGAAGTAGATCCCCTCGTGCTGCCACGTGTCGTAGAAGTCGCCGCCGACCTCGGCACCCTCGCCGGCGGGCCGGTAGCGCGCGGCGATCTCGGCGCCCGGCGGCTGCGTGAGTGTCCCCGGCAGCAGGCTCTGTTGCAGCGCGTGGGCGATGTCGTGCTCGGCGCCGTAGAGGCGCGCGTTGTCGATGGCCAGCGAGGCGCGGCGTGCCAGATCCTCCGCGACCGCCAGGTCCTCCTCCGTGAAGACCCGGCCCGACTCGGCCGTCGCCAGGGTGAGAGCGCCGAACACCCGCCCGCGGCCCGCGAGCGGCGCCACGATGGAGGAGCGTACGTCGAGCAGGCGCGAGAGCGTCAGCAGTTCCTCGTCCGGTGTCTCCTGCGCGGCCAGCCACGACGGCACGTCGCGGATGAGTTGCGACCGGCCCGTGCTGAGCGCGGCGGAGACGCCGCTCGAGGCCTGCGCCCTGAGCGGGCGCCGCTCCTGCACGCGCCGGGCGAGGCGCGCGCTCTCGGGATTCGAATGGGCGACGCCGACGTTGCGGATCTCACCGCGCTCGACCATGTCGATCGTGCACCAGTCGGCCAGGCGGGGAACCGCGAGCTCGACGAGCTCCGCGAGCGTGTGCTGCAGGTCGAGCGTCTCGGTGAGCACGACGCTCGCCTCCGCGAGGAAGGCGAGGGCCTCCTCGCGCTGCCGGTGCTCGGTGAGGTCGAAGAGCGTCGCCACGGCGGCGACGATCTCGCCGCCCGCATCCCGCACGGGCTCCGCGCTGAGCGAGACGATGCCGTGGGAGCCGTCGGCGCGGATGACCTCGATCTCGCTGCCGGAGGTCGAGTCGCCCTCCAGCGCGCGGTGCACGAACTCGGCGTGCGGCCCGGCGATCGAGCGCTCGGAGGCACCGTGCCCGAGCATCTCCTGCGCGCGCTGATTGGTGAACAGCAGCTTGCGCGAGGAGGACTCGGCGATGATCACTCCGAGCGGCAGCTGGCGCACGAGCGCGGCCAGCCGCTCGCGCTCGCCGTGCGCTTCCTGGTAGAGCGCGCTGTTGTCGAGCGCGAGCGCGACGCGGCGCGCGATCTGCGCAGCGAGCTGCTGCCGATCCTCGCCGGGAAGCGTGGTCGATTGCCAGCCGAACGTGAGCGCGCCGAGTGTGCGGCCGCGCACGAGCAGCGGCATGGAGAGCATCGTGCGGATGCCGACGCGACCAACCGCTATGCGGTGCTCCGTGTTGCGATAGGCGCCGTCGGGAAGGTCGACGGTGGACGCCACCAGCTGTGGCTCGCCGGTCCGGATCGCGACCGCCACGGGCGTCTCGCTGGAGAGCACGGGTGGATAGCGCTCCAGCACGAGCGCGGCCTCGTGGACACCGGGATCCGCGTTCACGACGACGAGCCTCTGCACCTCGTCGCCGATCACGGTGTCCACGATGCACTGGTCGGCGAGTGTCGGCACGACCAGGTCGGCGAGCGTGCGCAGCGCCACGCCGGGCTCGAGCGAGCGCGCCAGCTGCTCGCCGATCGAGGCGAGCAGGCCGAGCGCCTCGCGTCCGCGCCGTTCGGCGTCGTAGACGCGCGCGCGCTCCAGCGCGTTGGCGCACTGCTCGCCCATGGTCACGGCGAATTGGCGTGCGGAGCCGTCGAAGGTGTGCCCGCGCTCGAAGCGGAAGCCGAGCGCACCGAGGGTGGACTCGCCGACGCGCAGCGGCACGGAGGCAGTGGGAGCGCCGCGACCGCCGCTCTCGGGGTAGAGGCTCTCCCGCTGGCCCTCGGCGAGGAACACGGACCGCCCGAGCTCGATCGCCTCTCCGATCGGAGTGCGCTGCGTGAGCGGGAAGCGGCGCCAGGAACCGATCTCCTCCTCGCTGAACCCGAAGGTCGCGACCATCTCCACCGCGGACCCGTCGGCGGTCGGGAGGGCGACGATGCCCGCGTTGGCGCCGAGGAGCTCGCGGCCCTCTCCGAGCGCAACGTCGTAGACGGCCTGCGCGGTCAGGGCGCGCGAGAGGGACGAGGTGAAGCGCTGGAGGCGCGCCGCCCGCGCCCCGGCGAGCTCGGCGCGCAGGCGCGCCTGTCGCTGGGAGGCGCCGACGAAGCACACGGTCAGCTCGGCGAGCGCGAACACGATCAGGCTGATCGCGCTCCTGCTGTCCTGGACCGAGAAGCCGTGGTCGGGCGGCACGAAGTAGTACACCTGCGCGAGCAGGGCGAGCGCGGCGATGACGAGCCCCGGCACGCGTCCTCCCGCGAGCGCCGCGGCGAGCACGATCAGCAGGTAGACGATGGCCGGAGTCGTCGTGCCGACGGCGCCCGGCGAGTGCGGCGAGAGGATCAGGGTCGCGAGCGCCACGCCTAGGCCGGCGGCTACCGTGACGACGAGCCGCCAGTGCCGGCTCGCGAAGGTGGACGGCTCCACGATTACACCGTATCCCGTTCCTGTCAGTGCTGACAAGCGCAGGCGGCGCTTCCAACCGGCACGTAGGCCGGTTCGTTACGAACTCCTAACGAACCACCATCTCAGGTAGCTTCGCCGTCCGGCTCGAGCTGCAGCGAGAGCGAGTTGATGCAGTAGCGCTGACCGCCTGCCTCGCGCGGGCCGTCGGGGAAGACGTGGCCGAGATGCGACCCGCAGTTCCGGCAGGTCACCTCGGTGCGCACCATGCCGTGCGAATGGTCGTCCTTGAGCTCCACGGCGGCTGCCGTGGCCGGTTCGGTGAAGCTCGGCCAGCCCGTGCCCGAGTCGAACTTCGTCTCCGAGGAGAAGAGGTCGGCCCCGCAGGCGGCGCACTTGTAGGTGCCGTGCTCCTTGGAGTAGACGTACTCCCCGCTGAACGGGCGCTCTGTGCCCCTCCGCCGGAGGATGTCGTACTGCTCGGGCGTGAGCTTGGCGCGGAACTCGGCTTCGGTGTCGACGTCTGCGTCGGGCATTGCGCTTGCCTCTCGTCGTCGTGAAGGTGCGGGAATTTCGCCTGCAGGATACCCGCTCGCAAATGGATTTCAGCCCGCGGCGCCCGGGCGCACGATCCTCGTCACGAGGCGTGCGATGTCGGGGTAGTCGCGGACGAATCCGTCGGGCGTCAGGTCGATCACGCGCTCGAACGCGGCCTCGGGGCTGCGGAAGCGCAGCTGCCCAGGGGCGAGGGGCTCGTAGATCTGGTGGTCGCGGTGCACGGTCAGATCGGGGACGGAGACCCAGGCGACGTCGATCTCACGCGCCTCGCCGCCCAGGTGCAGGCGGTCGCGCAGCACCGGCATCGCGTTCGTCAGGGGCGAGAACCCCAGATCGCAGTCGGCCAGGCCCTCGAGCTCGGGGCTCCGGCCACGCGCGAGTGTCAGCTCGGGCCCGTCCGTGACCCGTACGCTGAGGCGCTCCGTGATGTAGCCGGGACTCGTCTCGAGCTCGTAGAACAGCTCGTACGGCTGGTCGCCGGCGCAGACCTGTCGCCCGCGCGCGCGCAGCGTGCGGTCGTCGCCGAGCTCGATCCATGCAAGCTCCTGCCGCTGCTCGGCCGCGAGCGCCCAGATCAGCGCGAAGGCGCCGAACGGCCGCCCCTCGCGGGTGCCCGGGAACGGCTCGCGCATGCCCTGGTCAGCTCTCGGCGCCGGCTGCGTCGGTCTCCGGCGCGGGCACGACCACGACGGGGATGTGCGCGTGGCGCGTGCACTGATCGCTGACCGAGCCGAGCACGAGGCCGATGAAACCGCCGTGGCCGCGGGCGCCCACCACGAGCAGGTCGGCGTCCCTGCTCTGGTCGAGCAGCACTTGCGTGCTGCCCCCCTCGATCGCCTCGCAGCGCGCATTCACGCCCGGTGCGGCGCGGGTGGCCTGGTCGCGCGCCGTCTCGCAGATGCGCCCGGCGATCGTCTGCGAGGCCTCGAACGAGGCCTCGACACCCACGTCGCTGGGCGTGTACCAGGGCGACGGGTAGGCCGCGAGCCCGGGCGTCCAGGCGTGGATCACGTGCAATTCGGCGCCGCGCAGCGCGGCCTCGCGAGCGGCCCAAGCGACGGCGGCGCACGCGTTCTTGGAGCCGTCGGTTCCGACCACGATGCGTCCCATGCGCCCCTCCAATCCCGTGTCAGAAAGCACATCATCGCGCGTGCGCTGCTGCGCGTGGAAGGACCTACTCGTCGGCGGGGCTCGTAAAGCCTGCATGAATCGCCGAGAGCTCCTGATCGCCGCCGCGGCGGCGCCCGCGGTGCTGGCGCTGCCGTCCGCCGCGCGCGCGACCGTGCGCGGAGGCACGCCACTCGCGCTCGTCACGGCCGACAGCGAGGATCGCATCCTCGCCGTGCGCCTGACCGACATGCGCGTGGTGCGCTCGCTGGCCGTCCCGCACCAGCCGCACGGCATCGAGGCGGTCGATCGCTTCAGCGGCGCCCTCGTGATGAGCAACGAGTCCGGCACGGTCACCGTCCTCGCTGCGACGCTACCGCGTGTCCGGCGCGTGCTCGAGGGTTTCCAGGCACCGCGCTACGCCGCGGCGGATCCGCGCGGCACGTTCGCCTACGTCAGCGACGAGCACGCCGGGCAGGTGGTCGCGATCCATGTGCCGAGCGCACGCGCGATCGGGCGGGTGGAGGTGGGGCAGGGCGCGAGGCACATCTCGATCTCCCTCGACGGCACCCGCGTCATCACATCGCTCGGATCCGAGGCCCCGCGTCTCGCGCTTGTCGACGTCTCGGTTCCGCGGCGCCCGCGCTTGCTGCGCACGTTCCCCGCCGACGATCTCGCCCACGACGTCGGCTTCACGCCCGACGGCTTGCGCGTCTGGATCAGCTCGGGCGTCGAGCGTCGCCTCGCGATCCACGATGCGCGGACGCTTCGCAAGCTCCAGGCCGTCCCGGGCGATGCGCCACCACAGCACGTCACGTTCGACTTCTTCGCGAAGCGCGTGTACGTCGCGAGCGGTGACAGCGGCACGCTGCGCATCCATCGCCTCGGCGACGCCAAGCTGCTCGCGACGCGCCGCGTGACGACCGGTTCCTACAACGTCTGCGCGCTCGACGGCCGCGTGGTCACGCCCTCGCTCGACGACGGCCGGCTGACACTGCTCGACGCGCGCGGCCTGCGCAGCGCGCGTCTGGCGCCCCACGCGCACGACGCCTGCATCGTCGTGGCTTCCTAGGAGTTTGCCTGCATGGCGCCCATCACGTCCAGCCGCGCCTTGAATGCCATGTAGCCCGAGTCGAGCGGGATCACCGCTCCCGTCATGCGCCGCGACTCGTCGCTCGCGAGGTAGACGACGAGCGGGGCGATCTCCTCGGGCGTCGGGATCTCCAGCAGGTGCAGCTGCTCGATCGTCGTGCGCGAAACCTCGTCCTCGAGCCAGACCTTCTGCGGCTCCGTGGAGACGAAGCTCGGTGCAATCGCGTTGACGCGGATGCCGTCGGGAGCGAGCCCGGCGGCGAGCGACCGCGTCAGGGCCGTGACGCCGCCCTTGGCCGCGGTGTAGGAGTCGAGGCCCGCGCAGCCGACGAGCGCGTCGACCGTGCTCGAGAGGATGATCGAGCCCGAGCCCTGCGTCAGCATCTGGCGGCCCGCGTACTTGACGACGCGGAAGACGCCCGTCAGGCAGAGGTCGATCATGCGCGCCCAGACGGCCTCGTCGAGCTCCGTCAGCCGGCGGTCCTGCGTGTTGACGAATGGCACGTCGACCGCGCAGTGATAGACGACGTCGAGGCGGTCGAAGCGCTCGACGGTCGCCGCCACCATGCGCTCGACGCTCGCGGTGTCGCAGACGTCGACCGCGACCGCAGTGCCCCCGCAGCTCCGGGCGACGGCCTCGGCGCGCTCGAGGTCGATATCCGCGACCGCGACGCGCGCGCCCTCGGCCGCCATCGCGACCGCTCCGGCACGGCCCATGCCCGAGCCGCCCCCGACGACCAGGGCGGCCTTGCCCTCGAGCCGGCCGCTCATGGCCGGTTCTCCCGTCCCAGCAGGTAGGGCTGCCAGGGCAGATACTGGCCCTCGCTGCGATAGCGCCCGGCGGCCTCCGCGACCGCAGCGTCGTCGACCTCGATTCCGAGCCCGGGCCCGTCGATGCGGCCCCAGTGCGCGCCGTGGGCGATCGGCAGTTCCTCCGTGAGCACGTCGTGCACCATCATCTGCGCCGTCTGCTGGTGCCCGTCGACGCCGTTCGGCAGTGTCAGCAGGACGTGCTGGCCCGCGGCTGCCGCGATGCCGAGCTCGCCATGGGTGTGCTTGCAGATCTTCAGGCCCTCGAGCTCGGCCACGTACGCGAGCCGCGCGAACGCGCCCAGCGAGCCGACCCACGATGACGAGAGGCAGTACACGTCGGCCTCGCGGGCGCCGATGCGCGCGTAGGCGTCGGCCTCGGACCACAGGCCCTCGTTGGAGCAGACCGCGATCGGCGAGCGCCGGCGCAGCTCACCGAGCTGACCGAGCGGCGTCTCGCGCACGGGCTGCTCCACGAAGTCGATGTCGTACTCGGCCAGCCGCTCGAGCATGCGCAGCGCCTGCGGCACCGACCAGTTGGAGTTGACGTCGAGGCGCAGCTTTGGCCCCGCGCCGAGCGCGCCGCGCAGCGTGGCGACCATGCGCAGGTCGTCGCCCTCGTCGAGGCCGACCTTGAGGTAGAAGACCTCGTAGCCGGCCGCCAGCCCCGTTCTCACCTGCTCGCGCAGGTCGTCGTCCTCGCCGCGCGAGAGGTAGAAGAAGTACGTCACGTCATTGCGCACGGCGCCGCCCAGCAGCCGCCAGAGCGGCTGGCCTGTCGCCTTCCCGCAGATGTCGGCGAGCGCCGTGTCGATGCCCGCCCAGGCGAAGTTGCCTGTACCGGCCCGGAACTGCCAGAGCCCGAAGCTGAAGGCATCGGCGCGCATCGCGTTGCCGTTCCAGGGGTCGCGACCGACCACGAAGGGCGCCATCGCGCGCACGGCGGCCTCGATCGAAGCGGCATCCGCGCCGCTCGTGGCTTCGCCCCAGCCGACGAGGCCCTCGTCGGTCGTGATGCGCACGAGCACGTCGGTGACACCGTCGCGCGCGACGATCGAGCTGACCTCGCGGTGGCGATAGGGAACGTTGACGACGATCGGCTCGACGAGCGCGACCTTCACAGCGTGTGCTCGAATTCCGTGATGACCTCGTTGCCGCCGGCGCGCACGACGAACACGTGCTCGAGGCGGATGCCACCGAAGCCCGGCGCGTAGAACGCCGGCTCGACTGCGAGCACCATGCCCTCCTCGAGCCGGATGCGCTCGTACGGCGTGATGCGCGGCGGCTCGGACCAGGACGCGCCGATGCCGTGGCCGGTGTGGTGGCCGTAGGTCGGCCCGAGGTCGGACAGCTCGGCGCGCACCGTGGCGTCGATGTCGCAGGCCAGCGCGCCGGGCTGGCTGACCCTGATCGCAAGCTCGAGCGCGCGCCGCACGCGGTCGAAGATGCGGCGCTGCTCGGCGCTCGGCCGACCGGCGCAGACGGCGTTGGCGCTGTCCGACCAGTGGCCGTCGATCCACGGCGAGGTGTCGCAGAGCACGAGGTCGCCCGTCTCGATCAGGCGGTCGGTGGCCTCCCAGCCGCCCGTCGTCGTAGCCTCGCCCGTCGTGACCGTGAGGATCGCCGGCACGCGACGGCCCGCCTCGCTCGCCATCGCCGCCTGAGCGGTCGCGGCCACCTCGGCCTCGCTCACGCCCGGGTGCGCCAGCTCCTTGACGGCGCTCTGGACGATGTCCGACAGCCGCGAGGCGCGCCGGATGGCTGCGATCTCGAGCGGCAGCTTGATGCGCCGCGCGCGCACGACGAGCTCGTCGACCTCGACGAGCTCGGCGCCTTCCGCGCGGAGGACCTCGGCGACCCCGACCGGCAGCGAGGCGGTCTCGACGCCGATGCGCCCCGGGCCACCGGTCACCTCGCGCAGCGCCGCCTCGAGCTCGACCTCGGGCGCCGGCGCGCTCTGCCAGTCATACGAGCGGTACTGCTCGACGGGCACGGGACTGCGGGCCGCGTGGGCGGCGTGGAAGCTGGCGACCAGGAGCGTCGCCTCGTCGCTGTCGAGGACGAGCAGCGCGGGGGAGGCGACGAAGGGGTTGGCGACCGGCCACTCCTCGACGGCCGGATCGAACAGGCAGAGGTGCGCGAGCGTCTCCGGGTGGCTCAGCACGGCGCGCTCCAGGCCCGTCTCGGCGAGCGCGGCCCGCAGCCGGTCGATCAGCTCGATCTGCTCCCCCATGGCGCGCAAGCCTAGACGCCACGGGATGCACGCCGTGCGTGAACGGCCAAGTGGCATACGCCGCGTGTGCCACTTGGCCGCGGGCGCGCTCAGTCAGGCAGGCCGTGCTGCGCGACGACGCGGTCGTAGTTGATCCGCAGGAGCGCGATGGCGTCGCGTACGTCGTCTTCGCTCTCGAGCTGCCGGGCCCCGAAACCCGGCTTGCCCGGGAAGACGGGGTGGTAGTCGATGCGCCCGGCTTCGTGCAACTCGTGCCAGACGCCTTTGGGGAAGCCGATGTGGAGGACGCGGTCGCCGTGCAGGTGCCCGAGCTCCCTGCGTCCAAGCGTGAAGGAGAAGGCGCCGCGAGCGCCGGGACCCGCCGTCACACCCGGCCAGGACACAAGCTCCTCGGTGATCTGCTCGCTCGCTGTCTGAGTCGTTGTCATCTCAGCAAGCTACAAGCTCAAGTGCACTTGAAGTCAAGGTATCTGTATGCGGCCAAGTGGCACACGCGGCGAGTGCCACTTGGCCGCCCCAGTACTTTGGCGGGCCATGTCGGCCAGGCAGATCGCCCTCGGTCGCGTGCTGGGTCGCGATCGCTGTGAAATCTCCGGCCTTGACCTCTCGTACCCTGCAGTCGTGGCGACCGAAGCCCCGACCAGCGACCTGCGCGACCAGGCCCGGGCCCTGCCGGACGCCCCGGGCGTGTACGTCTGGCGCAGCGCGGACGGAACCGTTCTGTACGTCGGCAAGGCAGCCTCGCTGCGCAAGCGCGTGGCCTCGTACTTCGCCAGCGTCAACCGCGATCGCAAGAGCGAGGAGCTCGTCTCGCGGGCCGCGTCGATCGAGCCGATCGTGGTCGCCAGCGCCAGCGAGGCGCTGCTGCTCGAGCAGCAGCTGATCAAGCGCCACCGGCCGCCGCTGAATGCGCGGCTGCGCGACGACAAGTCGTATCCGTACATCGCGGTGACCCTCGAGGACGAGTACCCGCGCGTCCTGTTCACGCGCGAGCGCCACCGCCCCGGTGTGCGCTACTTCGGCCCCTACGCCTCGGCGCAGAAGGTGCGCACGACGCTCGAGACGGTCAACAAGATCTTTCCCTACCGGCCTTGCGAGGGGCCGGCGCCGGGTCGACGCTCCGGCGTGCCGTGTCTCGATTACCACATCGGGCGCTGCTCGGCGCCCTGCGTCGGCCTGATCACGCGCGAGGCCTACCGCGCGGTCATCGACGACGTGATCGCGTTCCTCGAGGGGCGCACGAACAAGATCGAGCGCGATCTCGAGCACCGCATGCTCGAGGCCTCGGAGCGGCACCTGTTCGAGGAGGCGGCGCGCACCCGCAATCGCCTCAACGCGGTGCGCCACCTGAGCGAGCGTCAGGCCGTGGCCGTCGGCTCAGGCACCTACGACGCCGTCGCGCTCGCGGTCGAGGGCGACGTCGCGAACGTCCAGTTGCTCGCCGTGCGCGGTGGGCGCATCGAGGAGCGCCGCTCCCACTACCTCGAGAACGCCGAGGGCGAGGGCGAGAACGCGCTGCTGGCGCGCTTCCTGCTGGACTACTACGACGCGCAGGTCGGCATCCCGCCGCTCGTCTGCGTCCACACCGAGGTGGCGGACGCGGATCTGATCGCGGGCTTCCTGACCCAGCGCCGCGGCGCGACGGTCGAGATCCGCGTGGCCGAGCGCGGCGACAAACGCCGCGTCGTGGCGATGGCCCTGCGCAACGCCGAGCTCGGCGTGCGCCACGACGTGCTGCGTGCACAGCGCACGCGTACACGGCGCATCGAGGGACTGGAGGAGCTGCGCGAGGCGCTCAACCTCGAGGCGCTGCCGATCCGCATCGAGTGCTTCGACATCTCCAACCTGCAGGACACGAACGCCGTGGCCTCGATGGTCGTGTTCGAGGACGGGGCGCCCAAGCGTTCCGACTACCGGCGCTTCGGCATCCGGCACGGCGCCGGTCAGGACGACTTCCGCTCGCTGGCGGAAGCGGTCACGCGGCGCTTCGAGCGCCACCGGCGCGTCGACGAGGACGGCTACGACCGAAGCTTCACGACGCTCCCGAACCTGCTCGTGATCGACGGCGGCAAGGGGCAGCTTGGCGCGGCGCTGGACGCCATGCGCAACTTCGACCTGCCTCGCGTCGCCGTCGTCTCGCTGGCCAAGCGGGAGGAGGAGGTCTACCTTCCCGGGCGCGGCCAGCCCGTGCTGCTGCCGCGCGATTCGGCCGGGCTGCAACTGCTGCAGCAGGTGCGCGACGAGGCGCACCGCTTCGCGTTGCGCGGGCATCGCACGCGCCGGGCGGCTGGGCAGACCGCCTCGCTGCTCGACACGCTCCCGGGCGTGGGGCCGGCGCGGCGCCGAGCGCTGATCGCCCACTTCGGCGACGTGGCGCGCCTGCTCGAGGCGTCGCGCTCCGAGCTCGAGGCCGTGCCCGGCGTTCCCGGGGCCGTCGGGCGCGCGATCTACGACCACCTGCACCGGGTCGCCGGGTCGGGCCCGGGCGAGAACTGAGCCTCTGCCGAGGGGTAGAGTGATCGCCACCGCATGGCCGCCGCAACCCTCTCCTCGCGACTGACGCAGCTCACCTACGGCGTCGGGCGCTGGGGCACCGGCGAGCTCGTGCTGCGCGGCGGTCGCCCCGTGTACCACGAGCTGCCGTGGACCGGCCGGGCGCCGTCGCGCGAGCGCCACATCGACGCCGAGGACATCGCCGACCGCCGTCCGGCGAACGCGGCCGAGCGCTACGTCAAGGCGTTCGCGCGCTATCTCGGCGGCCGGCGGGTCAACTTCGATCCCGCGTCGTTCGGCCTCGGTGAGCTGTGCGACGAGATGGGGATGACCGAGCTCGAGCGCTCCATCGCGTTCGCCCTCGCGCGCGTCCGCTGGGGCGAGCGCGTCTCCTACGGCGAGCTCGCCGCCCGCGCCGGCCGTCCCGGCGCGCCGCGCGCGGCCGGCGCCTTCTGCTCGTCCCGCTGCGAGATCGAGCTGCTGCTGCCCGCACACCGCGTCGTGCGCTCCGACGGCTCGCTGGGGGAGTACGGCTCGCGCGGCATCGGCTACAAGGCGCGCCTGCTGGCCCTGGAGGGCTGGACGTGAGCCCCCGCCGCCAGCTGCGCATCGTCTGCCTGGGCGGTGGCACGGGCCTGTCCACGTTGCTGCGCGGGCTCAAGACGGTGGGGGCGCAGGTCACGGCGATCGTCACCCTGACCGACGACGGCGGCTCCAGCGGTCGCCTGCGCCGCGATCTCGCGATGCCGCCCCCGGGCGACATCCGCAACTGTCTGATCGCCCTGGCCGAGGACGAGTCGCTCATGAACCGACTCTTCCGGCACCGCTTCGACCGCGGCGAGCTGGCCGGTCACGCGTTCGGCAACATCTTCCTGGCCGCGCTCACGGAGGTGGTCGGCTCCTTCGACGCCGCAGTGGCCGAGGTCGGCCGCGTGCTCGCGGTCGAGGGCAGCGTCGTGCCCGCAACGACGCACCCGGCGGCCTTGCTGGCCGAGATGGACGACGGCCGCTATGTCGCGGGGGAGACCGCGGTGGCGCGCGACCGACACGGTGTGCGGCGCCTCTTCCTCAGCCCCGCCGATGCAGTCGCCAACCCGCAGGCGCTGGCCGCCGTGGAGCGAGCCGATCTGATCGTCCTGGGGCCCGGCTCACTGTTCACGTCCACGTTGCCGCCGCTGCTGGTGCCCGGGCTCGGGCGGGCCGTCCTGAATGCGCGCGGACTGCGCATCTACGTCTGCAACTTGCTGCAGCAGCCGGGGGAGACGATCGGCTACCGCGCCTCGAACCACGTCGAGCGCCTGCACCAGCACGTGGGCGCGCGCGTGATCGACAGCGTCATGGTGCCGCGCCGGGCGATCACGACCGACAACATTCCGGTGGAGTTCGACCGCAGCCGCATGGCCGAGCTGGGCGTGCGCGTGATCGCCGCGCAGATCGTCGCCCCGGACGGCTTCCACCACGATCCCGAGGCGCTCGCTCGGGCGCTCGTGCGCGCAGCGCAGCGCCGCGTGCGCAACGGTCGTGCCGTTCGCTGAGGACGTCCGCGCCGAGCTCGCCGAGGTCCTGCCGGCGCAGGAGCATTGCCGCCTGGCGCAGCTGGCGGGCGTGGTGCGCCATGCCGGGACGTTCCATCTGCAGGCCGCCGGCGCCGTCGAGGTGCACGTCGATCTCGCGTCGTCGCTCGCCGCGCGGCGCACGGTCGAGCTGCTGCGGGGCCGCGGCGCGGCGTGCGAGATCCGCACCTATCGCGAGCACCGCTTCGAGCGCGCGACGCGCTTCCTGATCGTGATCGGCGGCGACCCGCGCTCGCTGCAGGCTCTGCACGAGGCGGGCGTGCTGGGCGCGAGCCTGGCGCCGACCGAGCGCGTGCCGGCGCGCATCGTCTCGCGCGGCTGCTGCCGCCGCTCCTACCTGCGCGGCGCGTTCATCGCCTGCGGCTCGCTCTCGCGGCCGCGCAGCGCGGCGCACCTGGAGTGGCGTCTCTCGAGCGACGCTGCGGCGCTGCAGCTGCAAGAGCTGGCCGAAGCAGAAGGCTTCTCCCTCGGCGTGCACGAGACGCCGCGCTACTGGCTCGCCTACGCCAAGAGCCGCGAGACGATCCGCGGCCTGCTGGCGGCCCTCGGAGCCCACGGCGCGGAGCTGCGACTGGAGGAGGAGGGCGTCTTCGCCTGGGCGCGCGAGGAGGCCAACCGCCTCGCCAACGCGGATGCGGGCAACCTCCGCCGCCAGGCGATGGCTGCGGCGAGGCACACCGAGGCGATCGAGCAGGTGGGCGGCCCCGACGCGCTGCCGCCCGAGTTGCGCGCGGTGGCGGAGCTGCGCCTGCGCCTGCCGGATGCCACGCTCGCCGAGCTGGGGGATGCGGCCATGCCGCGGCTCACGAAGTCCGCAGTGGCCTCGCGGCTGCGGCGCATCGTCGAGCGGGCCGAGTCGTAGCTGGCGAGCTCGCCGGGTCAGGCACCGCCGCCTGGTGCCCCACCGGCGCCGCCCGCGGCTCCGCCGGCAGTCCCGCCTGCCGCAGAGTCGCCTGACCCCGAGCCGCCGCTGGTTGCCGCCGCGATCCCGAGGAGCGCGGCGAGCGGCGTGACGAGTGCCACGAAATTGCCGCCGTCGAGATGGCCCGTCACGCCGAGAGCGATCGCCCCGAAGACGATCACGATGGCCACGACGACGAGCCCCCAATTGCGGATGGCGAGCCGTACGGCGAAGGAGCTCCTCGCCACGGCTGGCAATACGTTGACGCTGTGCTGACCAGTGTTGCCGTCTGCGGACGTCACGGTCACCGCGACGTCGCTCGCTTCCTGCTGCGGCGTGAAGACGAACGTGTGTCCCGATCGCTTCAATGCTTGCGCGTATGAGTCGATGCCCCTGACGGCCCACTCAGGGCTCGCCACCTCCTTGTCGACCGTGTACTCGCCCGCGAGGTTGACATGCACAGCGTCCGGGCCGGAGACGCGGATCACTCTGGGCGCGATCGCCGGAGCCGCTGCCCCTCCTGGCACCGCCGCTGTCACTCTCGCTGCGGCGAGCAATGCCGCCGATCCTGCCGCGGCTGTTTCCTGCGTCGAGATGGAGCCGCCCTGGCGGAGCGTGGCCCTGGCGAGCTCCTGCTCCAGCTTGTGCGCCTGCACCACCATCCAGACGACGCCTCCGCCGAGGGCGATGGCACCGAGGATTGCCAGCGCGGCGACGACCGATTCCTCCCAGCTGGGATTGTCGCTCGCTGCCGGCGTCGTCGATGTGGCCGTCGTCGTCGTCGTCGTGACAGGTTCGTCCTGCATGGCCGCGGCGAGCGCGCCCGTGGGGAGCGCGAGCAGAAGGGCACAGGACAGGACGACACTCACGCGCTTCATCACATCAACCCCCGTTGATCAATGGACAGGGACATGATGCTCTTGCCACAAAGACGTGTCCAGCCTTCATGTCGTGGGGTGCCCGGGTGCTGCGGAGACCGGCGCATCGTTCAGCGACCGTGCCTCGGTAGAATCGAGCAGGGGCCGGGTGCAGCGACTGCGCCGCGGCATGGACAGACGAGGGGAACGCAATGCCCGTTCGCGTCGGGATCAACGGCTTCGGCCGCATCGGCCGCAACTTCTTCCGCGCCGCGAAGGAGTCGGGAGCCGACATCGAGTTCGTGGCGGTCAACGACCTCACGGACGCCGCCACGCTGGCGCACCTGCTCAAGTACGACTCCGTGCTCGGGCGTTACAAGGGCGTCGTCGAGGCTTCCGGCGACGGCATCGTCGTCGACGGCGACGCGCTCAAGGTCGTCTCGCACCGAGATCCGGCCGAGTTGCCGTGGGCTGATCTGGGAGCCGAGGTCGTGCTCGAGTCGACCGGGTTCTTCGCCGATCGCCGCGCCGAGGCGCACATCACGGCAGGCGCCAAGAAGGTCGTGATCTCCGCACCGGCCAAGGATCCCGACGTCACGCTCGTGCTGGGCGTCAACGAGGACACGTACGACCGCGACTCGCACCACCTCGTCTCCATGGCCTCCTGCACCACGAACTGCCTGGCGCCCGTGGTGCGCGTGCTGCTGGACGAGTTCGGCGTGGAACAGGGCTTCATGACCACGACGCACGCCTACACGGGCGACCAGCGGCTGCACGACATGCCGCACTCCGATCTGCGGCGCGCACGGGCGGCGGCGCTCTCGATCATCCCGACCTCGACGGGCGCCGCGCGCGCGATCGGGATCGTGATCCCGGAGCTCAAGGGCAAGCTGGACGGCATGTCGATGCGTGTCCCGGTGCCGGACGGCTCGGTCGTCGACCTCGTCTGCACGCTCGCCCGCGAGGCGAGCGTGGAGGAGATCAACGCGGCCGTGAAGGCGCGCGCCGACACCGGCAGGATGGCGGGCATCCTCGCCTACACCGAGGACGAGATCGTCTCGCAGGACGTCGTCGGCAACCCGTTCTCCTCGATCTTCGACGCCAAGCTGACGATGGCCCAGGGCCGCCAGGCCAAGGTCATCTCCTGGTACGACAACGAGTGGGGCTTCTCGAACCGGCTCGTCGATCTGATCACCAAGGTTCTGTGACCCGCGCGCTCCCGCGCGGCCTGGATGCGCTGGACGTCGGCGGCCGGCGGGTGCTGTGCCGCGTCGACTTCAACGTGCCGCTGAGGGACGGCGTGATCACCGACGACACGCGCATCCGCGCGGCGCTGCCAACCATCGTGGCGCTGCGCGAGCGCCGGGCGTGCGTGATCCTGTGCGCGCACCTGGGCCGCCCGAAGGGCGCGCCTGACCCCGCGGCCTCGCTGGAGCCCGTGCGCGAGCACCTGGCCGGGCTGCTCGGCCTGTCGGTCTCCTGGGCGGCCGACTGCGTCGGCGCGATCGCCGAGCAGGCCGTCGCGGAGCTGCGCGAGGGCGACGTGCTGCTGCTCGAGAACCTGCGCTTCCACGCCGGAGAGACCGCCAACGACCCCGACTTCGCGGCCGCGCTGGCGCGGCTCGCCGATGTCTACGTCAACGATGCGTTCGGAGCCGCCCACCGCGCGCACGCCTCCACCGAGGGCGTCGCGCACCTGCTGCCGGCCGCGGCCGGGCTGCTCCTGCGGCGAGAGCTGGAGGCCCTGGGAGGGCTGCTGGATGCGCCCGAGCGGCCGTTCGTCGTGATCGCCGGGGGCGTCAAGGTGGCCGACAAGATCGGCGCGCTCGAATCGCTTGCCGGCAGCGCCGACGAGATCCTGATCGGCGGCGCCATGGCCTTCACCTTCGCCGCTGCCGACGGCCTCGCGATCGGCGACTCGCTGCACGAGGGCGAGGAGGGCCAGGCCGAGGCCCTGCGAGCGCGCGTGGCGGCCGCCACCCACGACTGCAAGCTCACGCTGCCGGTCGACGTGGTCGCCGGGCGCGAATTCTCCGCCGACACCGAGGTGGACGTGCAGCCGTTCGCCTGGATCCAGCCGGGCTGGATGGGCCTCGACATCGGCCCGCAGACCGCCGCGGCCTACGCGCAGTGCGTCGCCGGGGCGCGCACCGTGTTCTGGAATGGCCCGATGGGCGCCTTCGAGCTGGAGCCGTTCGCCGCCGGCACGCTCGCGGTCGCCGAGGCCGTTGCGGCCTGCAGCGGCCACACCGTCGTCGGCGGTGGCGACTCCGTCGCGGCCGTCACGCAAGCCGGTCTCGCAGACCGCATCGACCATGTCTCGACGGGCGGCGGCGCCGGGCTGGAGCTACTGGAAGGGCACGTCCTGCCGGGCGTGGCCGCAATTCCCGCTGAGGAGCCCTGATGGAGCGCACGCCGCTCGTGGCCGGCAACTGGAAGATGTTCAAGTCGCGCGGCGAGGCGGCCGAGTTCTGCACTGCGCTGCTGCCGCTGATCGAGGAGCTCGACGAGGTGGATCTCGCGATCTGCCCGCCGTTCACGTCGATCGACCTGGTGGCCCAGCTGGTCGCCGACTCCGGCGTGGGCGTGTGGGGCCAGAACGCCCAGCATGCCCCCGAGGGCCCGTTCACGGGCGAGATCTCCTGTCCGATGCTGATCGACGCGGGCGCAACGGGGGTGCTGCTCGGCCATTCCGAGCGCCGGGCGCTGTTCGGCGAGACCGACGAAGCGCTCGCGCTCAAGGTTGCAGCGGCGCTCGCGTCCGGGCTCGAGCCGGTGCTCTGCATCGGCGAGAGCGAGGCCGAGCGCGACGGCGGCGCCACCGAGAGCCGCCTGACCACGCAGCTCGGGGGCGGTCTGGCCGGCCTCGGCGCTTCGCAGGTGCTGCAGGTCACGATCGCCTACGAGCCCGTCTGGGCGATCGGCACCGGCCGGAGCGCGACGCCCGAGATCGCGCAGGACACGCATCGGTTCATCCGCAGCGCGTTGACGCAGCGCTACGGCGAGGAGTGCGGGGCGGCCATGCGCATCCTCTACGGCGGCTCGGTCAAGCCCGACAACGCCGCGGAGCTGCTCGCGCAGCCGGACGTCGACGGGGCGCTCGTGGGCGGCGCGAGCCTCGATCCGCAGAGCTTCGCGGCGATCGGGCGCGCCGCGCTCGCAGGCTGATGACCCCACCCGTCGCGCTCGTCATCCTGGACGGATTCGGTTGCGCCCCCGCCGGGCCGGGCAACGCGGTCGAGCTGGCTCGCACGCCGGTCTTCGACGCGCTCTGGGCACGGTATCCGCACACGACGCTGATCGCGGCAGGGCGCGCCGTAGGGCTGCCCGGCGGCCAGATGGGCAACTCCGAGGTCGGCCACCTCAACATCGGCGCCGGTCGCGTCGTCGCCCAGGATCTCGTGCGCGTCGGCGACGCCCTGGCGGACGGCTCGCTGGCGGCCAATCCCGCGCTTCAGGCAGCCTTCGCAGCCGCCCGGGCGGGCCGCGGAGTGCTGCATGTGGCCGGCCTCGTGTCCGACGGCGGCGTGCACTCGCACGTCGACCACCTGCGCGCGATCGTGGCCGCGGCCCTCGCCGCGAGGGTGCCGCGCGTGGCCGTGCACGCCTTCACGGACGGCCGCGACGTCTCCCCGCATCAGGCGGCCGGGCTGCTCGGCCGGCTGGAGCAGGAGTGGGCCGGCACCGGCGCCGAGATCGCGACCGTCGTCGGCCGCTACTACGCGATGGACCGCGATCACCGCGTCGAGCGCACCGAGCTGGCGCGCGCGGCACTCGTCGACGGCGTGGGGGAGCAGGCGGAGTCGGCGTACGCGGCGGTCGAGGCGAGCTATGCGCGCGGACTGACCGACGAGTTCGTCACGCCCATCGTGCTCGGCGACTCCGGCGTGCGCATCGCACAGGGCGACCCGCTCGTGTTCTTCAACTTCCGTCCCGACCGCGCGCGCCAGATCTGCCACGCGCTCCGGCCGACCCTGGGCCTGCTGGTGACGATGACGCGCTACGACGACACGCTCGGCGCGCTCGTGGCCTTCGACGACGTACCGCTCACCGGCACGCTGGCCGACGCGCTCGCAGTGGCCGGCCTGCGGCAACTGCACGTCGCGGAAACCGAGAAGTACGCCCACGTGACGTACTTCTTCGATGGCGGCAGCGAGCAGCGGCACGACGGCGAGGACTGGGAGCTCGTGGCCTCGCGTCGCGACGTCCCGACCTACGATTTCGCCCCGGAGATGGCTGCGGCCGGCGTCGCCGAATGCTTCGCGGAGCGCTTCCCCGACGGGTACGCCTTCGCGGTCGTCAACCTCGCCAATCCCGACATGGTCGGGCACACCGGTGTCCTGAGCGCGGTGGTGGCGGCCGTCGAGGCCTCCGACGCGGCGCTGGGCGTGATTCTGCGGGCCGTCGAACAGGCGGGGGGCATTGCGCTCGTGACCGCCGATCACGGCAACGCGGAGCAGATGGTCGAGCCGGACGGCTCGCCACACACGGCCCACACGACGAACCCCGTCCCGCTCGTCGTCACGCTGCCCGGCGCCGGCCTGCGCGACGGCGGCAAGCTCGGGGACCTCGCGCCGACGATCCTCGGCCTGATGGGCGTGGCGGCGCCGCTCGAGATGACCGGAGACGACCTGCTCGTTCCGGGATCGTCCTAGTAGGCTCGCTCCCGGTGAGCGGGAGGAGCCTGGCAGTGCTGCGTGAGCGCGATTTCGCGCTCTTCTTCTGGGGGCAGTTCGTCTCCGTGCTCGGCGACGGCATCTTCCCGATCGCGCTCGCGTTCGCGGTGCTCGACCTGGGCGGCTCCCCGACGGCACTCGGCGTGGTGCTGATAGCCGGCATCCTGCCGCAGACGATTTTCGTGCTGATCGGCGGCGTGTGGGCCGATCGCCTGCCACGGCGCACCATCATGCTCGTCTCCGACGCGGCGCGCGCCGTGATCCAGGCGTGCACGGCCATCCTCCTGCTGAGCGGGCACGCCGAGATCTGGCACCTCGTCGTGCTGTACGCCCTGCACGCGACGGCCTCGGCGTTCTTCATGCCCGCCGCCACGGCGCTCGTCCCGCAGGTCACCCCCCAGGATCGGCTGCAACAGGCCAATGCGCTGCTCGGCATCACGCGCAGCATCGCCTTCGGCTTCGGGGCCGCGCTCGGCGGCGTGTTCGTGAGCCTCGTCTCGACCGGCGGCGCCGTCGCGCTCGACGCCGGCACGTTCATCGTCAGCGCCGCCTGCCTGGCAGCGATCAGCGTGCGCTCGGCGACCGGCGTCGGGGGAACGCGCTTCCTGGCCGAGCTGCGTGCCGGCTTCGACGAGGTGTGCAGCCACCGCTGGCTGTGGCTCGGCCTCGTCAACGCCTTCCTCTTCCTGATGCTCGTGGTCGCGCCGTTCGAGGTGATCGGCCCCGTGGTCGCCAAGCGCGAGCTCGGAGGCGCGTTCTCGTGGGGCGTGATCCTGACGGGCTTCTCGGTCGGCATGCTGCTCGGCGGCCTGGTGATGCTGCGCGTGCGCCTGGAGCGGCCACTCTTCGTGGCGGGGGTGCTCTTCTTCGCCACCTGCGCGGCGCCCCTGCTGCTTGCGGTGCCCGCGCCCGCCTGGACGATCGCTCTTGCGTATGTCGGCGAGGGGTTCGCGGTCGGGATCTACGTCACTGCCTGGGAGACGGCGCTGCAGAGTCACATCCGGCCCGAGATGATGGCGCGCGTCGGGGCCTGGGACTGGCTCGCCACGATCGGCGGGATGCCCCTCGGATACGCGCTCACGGGGCCTATCGTCGACCTCGCGGGCACCGGTCCGACGCTGATCGGCGTTGCAAGCGCTTCCATCCTGCTCTCGCTGGTGTTCGTGCTCACCCGCGACCTGCGAGAACTGCGGATCGAAGGCCCGGTCGCCGTACCGAATGTTGGTGTTCCGGGCGTATAGCTTGTATTGTCACGAGTCAGATGGCCATCCCCCAGCCCGATCCAGAGCGGTTGCGACGAGCGCGGAGGGGCGATCCCGAGGCGTTCCGCCAGCTCATGGCGACCTACCAGGCGCCGATTTACAACTACGTGTTGCGGCTCTTGGGCGGCGACGCGGCCCTGGCCGAGGATCTCTGCCAGGAGATCTTCATGAAGGTGCACCAGGGCCTTGCCGGTTTCAACATGCAGTGCCGGTTCACGACCTGGCTGTTCCAGATCGCCAAGTACCGCGTGCTGGACGAGCTGCGGGCGCGCGAGCGCCGCGTGCAGACGCCGGTCGAGCTCGACCGCGTGCCGCCGGCCGTCATCGCCGCGGCGCCCGAGGTCGGCTTCGAGCAGATGGACGCCGTCTTCCGCGCGATCGGTGAGCTCAACACCGACATGCGTGCCGCGCTGCTGCTGCGCGACGTGGTGGGGCTCTCCTACAACGAGATCGCGGAGGCGCTCGAGATCTCGCTCGCGACGACCAAGTGGCGCATCTTCAAGGCGCGCGAGCTGACGGCCGCGCGGCTGGTCGCCGAGGGCGTGCTCACGCCACCCAGCACGACCACCTCGCTCGCCTCCTGAGGCGATCAGAGCCCTCGCGAGAGGCGGTCGGCCAGGCGGTTCGGCAATCCGGCTGCCCGGATGTCCGCCTGCGCCCGCTCGATGGCATAGGGGGTGCGCTTGAAGCGCGCCCAGCCGGCCTCGGTGTCGAGCAACAGCCAGGCGGCACGGGGATCGCGGTCGCGCGGCTGGCCCACCGAGCCAGGGTTGAGCAGCTGCTTGCGGCCCAGCGCGACTTCCTGATCGGCCTCGGCCTTGCCGCCCTCGAGGCCGTCCTCGCCGAGGGCGAGCGCGAGTTGCACGTGGCTATGGCCGACCAGCGCGAGGTCGGAGGTCTGCTCGCGCAGCGAGGCCTCGGCGACATCTGCCGTCAGCACGTACTCCCAGATGGGGTCGCGGATCGAGCCGTGATAGAGCGACACTCCGGCCCGTTCGCCCTGCGGCGAGAGGTGCGCGAGGAGCTCGAGCTCGTCGGGGGTGAGCACGCTGCGCGTCCAGCGCGCGGCCACCCCGGCATCCGAGGTGAACTGGCTGATGTCGAGCACGCCCGAGACGACGAGGTCGTGGTTGCCGCCCAGGCAGATCGCGGCCCGCTCGGTCACGAGCGCGAGGCATTCGTGCGGGCGCGCCCCGTAGCCGACGATGTCGCCCAGGCACCAGAGTTCGTCGATGCCCTCCTGGTCGGCGTGCTCGAGGACGGCCTCGAGCGCCGGCAGGTTGCCGTGGACGTCCGATATGACCGCGACCCGCAAGAGCGCCGGGCTACGCCGCGTCGGGGTCGTCTTCGCCGTCGTACTCCGGCAGGAGCTTGATGCCCTGGCGGGTCGACCACTTGGAGTAGTTGTCCTGCAGCGCGTCGATCAGCTGGCGCATGAACAGCGGAGCGAGGTTCACCCGCACGACGGCGACACCCGGCACCTCAGGGCCCTCGACGTCGTGGTCGACGCGCGCGAACGTGATCGTGAACTCGTAGTCCGAGTGGCTGACGTTCGCGAAATTCGCGTACACCCCGGCCAGCGCCTGTGGCTCGATCTGGATGTTGAAGTGCCGTTCCTGTGGCTCGGGTTCCACGCCGTCTCCCTCACTCGTTCGTCGAGCCGGAGTGTAGTTGGGGTACCCGGCCGAACCCCCGGGACCGGCCCGTGCGGCAGACTGCTCCGCATGATCCGCGTCGTCTGCGTCGGTCGTGCCCGGGGCCCGCTGGCGGAGGCCTCGGCCGAGTACGAGGAGCGGCTCGCGCGCGCCTGCAAGTTCGAGCTGCACGAGCTGCGCGAGGAGGGCACGCCCTCGCTCTCGCCGCGCGAGGCGATGCTGCGCGAGCGCGCGCGCATCGAGCCGCTGATCCGCGACTACTGGGTTGTCGCACTCGACCGCAGCGGGGTGCAGCGATCGTCGAAGCAGATCGCCGAGCTCGTGCGCGAGCGTGAGGAGCGCCCGCCGCAGCGCACGGCCTTCGTGCTCGGTGGCCCGCACGGGATCGACGAGACGCTCCTGGCGGAGGCCGATCTGACGTGGAGCCTCGGCAAGGGGACGCTGCCCCATCAGCTGGCGCGCGTGGTGGTGCTCGAGCAGCTCTACCGCGCCTTCACGATCCTGCGCGGCGAGCCGTATCACCGCTGAGGCGGCGGGCGGCCGGGCGTGGCTATGCTCGATCGCATGTCCGACGCGCTCTCGCTGCTGGCCACCCCGCTGAGCTCCGCCGCGGAACGTCTCGGCGCGCCCGAGGTCGACGCGGTGCTCGAGCGCCCTGCCGATCCCGAGCACGGTGACTACGCGACGACGCTCGCCCTCCGGCTGGCCAAGCCGCTCCGGCGCCCGCCGCGCGAGATCGCCGAGGAGCTCGCGGCCGCCGCCCGCGCCAGCGAATGGGTCGAGAGCGCCGAGGTGGCCGGGCCCGGCTTCGTGAACGTGCACGTCTCGCCCGCCTGGTACGCGGAGGCGGTGCGCGGTGCGCGCGAGCCCGGCTTCGGCGGCGGCACTGCGAATCCGCCGCTGCGCGTCAACGTCGAGTTCGTGTCGGCCAATCCGACCGGGGTGCTGCCCGTCTCGGCGGGACGCAACGCTGCCTACGGCGACTCGCTGGCGCGCGTCTTCGAGTTCGCCGGCCACGACGTCACGCGCGAGTACTACTTCAACGACTCCGGTGCCCAGATCGAGCGCTTCGGCCTGTCGCTGCGCGCCCGCGCGCGCGGCGAGGAAGTGCCCGAGGACGGCTATCAGGGCGAGTCGCTGATCGCGATCGCGAAGCAGACCGGGCTCTCGCGTGACGCCCCGGCCGAGGAGTTCGGGCGCGCGGGCGTCGAGCTCATGTTCGCGGCCATCCGCGCGACGCTCGAGCGCTTCCGCGTGCACATGGACGTCTACACGAACGAAGTCGATCTGCACCGTTCGGGCGGGGTCGAGCGGGCCATCGCGCTGGCCGACACGGGCGGCCACCTGTTCGAGGAGGACGGAGCAACGTGGTTGCGCGCCAGCGAGTTCGGCGACGACAAGGACCGCCCGGTGATCAAGTCCGACGGCTCGCCGACGTATCTCGCGGGCGACCTCGCCTACCTCGTCGACAAGCTCGAGCGCGGCTTCGATCTCGCGATCTATGTCCTGGGCGCCGATCACCACGGTTACTCCGCGCGCCTCAAGGCGGCTGCGCAGGCGCTCGGCTACGACCCCGCGCGCATCGAGATCGCCCTGTACCAGATGGTGCACCTGATCGAGGACGGCGAGCAGAAGCGCATGTCCAAGCGGCGCGGCGACGTCGTGCTGCTCGACGAGCTGATGGACGGCATCGGCGTGGACGCTGCTCGCTTCTACCTCGTGCAGCGCTCGCACGACGCGCCGATCGACATCGATCTCACCCAGGCCGTCGAGCAGGGCCCCGAGAACCCGGTCTACTACGTGCAGTACGCCCATGCCCGCATCTGCTCGATCCTGCGTCGCGCCGGAGCGCTCGCCGACACGGCCCAGCCGGCCTATTCGACGCCTCCCGAGCCGAGCGAGGCCGCGCTCGTGCGCGCGCTCGTCGACTTCCCCAACGTGTGCCGCGCGGCGGTCGAGCTGCGCGCCCCCCACCGCCTGGTGGCGTATGCGCGCGACCTGGCCTCCGACTTCCACGCGTTCTACCGCGACTGCCCCGTGCTGGACGCGGATGCGCCCGAGCGCACCTCCACGCGACTCGCTCTGTGCGACGCGGCGCGGCAGGTGCTGGCGCGCTCGCTCGACCTCGTGGGTGTCGGCGCGCCGCAGGAGATGTAGGGCAGCGCAGATCCGTTATCGGGGCGTGGACCCGACCGGGACCATCCAATTGGGTAGACCTCCCGAAGGCCCGAAATTCGGGCGCTAGGCTGCCGCCGCCGGCTGAAAATGCCGCCCAGACTGGCGGCAGCGGAGGGACGAACGACGTGGTACGACGCTCCACCCTCGTGACCCTTGCCGTCGCGGTCGCCGCGGCCTGGACCGCGAGCGCACAGGCGGCGACGGCGCCCAGCGCGCCGTCGCTGGCCAGCGCACAGTACGCCTCCCCGGCTGTCCTCCAGTGGACGCCCGGGGCGGACCTGCTCAACGTTTCCCAGACGGTCTACCGCGCGCCCGGGGCCTGCACGGATCCGCCGGCTGCCTCCATTCCGGTGCACACGTACGACGACAACACGACCGCCCAGCACTTCGCGGTGCCGGGGGACGGCACCTGGTGCTTCTCCATCAGCGCCTCCGACGTCGCCGGAGGAACGGCGAGCGGCCCGGGCCTGGCGGTCACGATCGACACGACCCCGCCCACGGCTACGGTGGCCGTCTCCAACCAGGCGCCGGGCGGCGTGGTCCAAGGCACCGTGCGCGTCTCGGGCACGAGTTCCGACGCGGTCAGCGGCGTCGCGGCGAGCACCCTGCGCGTCGGTCCCGTCGGGGCGTGCCCGACGGGAACGACCGTGCGCGGGTCGTGGAACACCACGAGCTACACCGACGGCTCCTACGACGTGTGCAACACGGTGACCGACCGGGCGGGCTACACCACGACGGCCACGCTCACCGTGACAGTCGCCAACGCGGCGCCCATCCCGGTGCCGGTGCCGGTGATCGAGAACCCTCCGGTGATCATCGGCCCGGCCCTGGCCCCGGCCTCGAATGCGCCGATTATCGCGGCGCCGAATGCCCCGGCGGGTGACAAGGGCGCGCCAGGTGCCCCGACCAAGCTCGCGGTCCTGCAGCCGCGCTCGAGGAAGCGCACCCGCTCGATTCCGCTGACGTTGCGCTGGGTCAACCCGGCGGTTCAGGATCTGGCCCGGGTGGTCGTGATCCTCAATCTGAAGCACGCGCCGCGCAGCACGGGCGACGGCAGTGTCGTCTACAGCGGGCTGGGCACCTCGGCGGCGTTCACCCTGCGTCCCGGCAAGAGCGGCTACGTCGCCCTCTACGCCTACGACCGCAGCGGAAACGTCTCCCGGCCCGCCCGTCACACGGTGTCCCTCGCCGGCCTGATCCCGCTACGGCCGCTGACCGGCAGCCGCGTCACCGCGCCGCCGCTCCTGAGTTGGACAGCGAAGAGCGGCACCGCCTACTACAACGTGCAGATCTTCAGGAACGGCAAGCGCATCGTCGTCGGCTGGCCCTCGGCTGCGTCCTACCGGATGCCCGCGAAGCTGCTCGAGTCCGGCATCTACACCTGGTTCGTGTGGCCCGCGATCAGGCACGGCAGCGCTCCGCCGACCTTCGGCGACCTGATCGGACGCGCCACGTTCGTCTACCAGGGGTAGGCCTCCGCGTTCGTACGTGGGTTCGCCGCCGGCTCGGCGGCGAACCCACGCAGCGTCGTCTGGGGCGCGTTCCAGCCCCTGCGCTCGCCTGCCGGGCGCAGGGCGAACGTTGCTAGCATCCAGGCCGATTGCGGACGTAGCTCAGTTGGTAGAGCATCAGCTTCCCAAGCTGAGGGTCGCGAGTTCGAGCCTCGTCGTCCGCTCTCCCTCTACCAGGCGAAAAGCCTGCATTTCAGGCGCCCCCGCGATAGACGACCCGATTGCACGAAGCGTCATAGAGCGTCATATGGAGTCAGTTCAGAGCCGCGAGAAAAGCCGCGCACGTGTATCGACTGTCACAGGCGGGGCGAGCGGCACAGGAGCCAACTGGTCGCGATCGGGCGTCGACGCCTCCTCGTGGGAGCGCTTCGATCGACGCAGGTGAGCTCGCAGGATGCGTCGGCCGGCGGCTTCGAGAGCTGCGCCGGGAGCAGGAGCCGCGTCGTCCTCGTCGCCCTGGTGAACGCGGACGCTCGTCAGGATCGCGTCAGTCACCAGAGCCAAGGCCGAGCGCCTCCTGCTCGCCGGGCATCTCTTCATCGGCTTCGACGTCGATCGGATCCTCGGCCGTGTCGTAGCCGAACAGCTCGGCCATCATCTCGGCCGTGATCTGCGGCTTCCCGAGCTCGCCCGTCTGGAGGTCGAGACCATAGAGCTTCGCGCGACGCTCGAGCACGCGCAGCCATAGCTGGCCCACCTGGACGTCGGGAGCCTCAATGGGCCGGCGGTCGTCGCCGTTGCCGTCGTAGAGGATCTCGCCGTCCTCGTTGCGGAGCGCCCGCATGAGGTGCGGCGCGAGCTTCGCCTGGTACGCGTCGAGCTGCGCGGCTTGGAACTGGCGGAGCTCTTCGACCTGCTCCGTCGAGGGCCCGTTCGCTTCCATCCACCGCTTGATGGCATCGGCCACGGTGCTCTTGGGCGCACCGACTGTCGTGCTGATCTCGA
>DASRQS010000086.1:0-16761 GCA_035696365.1 Gaiellales bacterium
GCCGGCGACCGGTACCGTGACGCTCAGCCCGACGAATCCCATCGCGGGAGTCGCCGTGACCGCCACCCCGGCGCTCGCGGATGCCCAGGGTGTCAACACTGCCACCATCAGGCTCAACTGGCAGAGTGAGACGACGCCCGGAGTGTGGGCCGCCGTCCTCGGTAACTTCGTCGGTAGCACGTTCATCCCGGGCAACCCGGAAGTCGGCCTGCGCCTCCGCGTGGTCGCCACCTTCCTGGACAGCGCGGGCAACTCCGAGACGATCATCTCCGCCCCGACCAACCCCGTCGCAGCACCGCTCGCTCCGCTGGCGGCACCGCTTGCCGGAGCGCTCACGCCGCTCACGGTCACGGTTCGCATCGGAAGCGCTCGGATCGCGGTACAGGGCACGACCCAGGCGCGTGTCGTCTCGGTCGTCTCCGCGGCCTCGGGCAAGGTGCGTGCGCGCTTCGTCTTCTCGCCGCGGGGCATCAGGTTCCACGGCACGAAGACGATCGTGCGGGGGCGCAACGCCTCCGGGCGCATCGTGCTCACGGTGGTGGTTCGCGGCGACGCGAGCCACGGCTACCAGCTGCGCGCCATCGACAGCGGCAAGACGTCGATGTGGCTCACGCTGAAGAACAAGAAGGTCGTCCTGGTGGCGACCCTGACCCCCGGCCTCCGGCCGACCCTGACCAAGGGCCACTGATCCGAAGGAGGGATTCCCAGATCACCAAAGCGCGCGGAGAGTAGTGACGTGCACGTGAAACGACCACCTCTCCGCACGGTCGCCGCGACACACGCCACCGGCGTGGTCGCGGCGGCCGCAGCGCCACTCGTCAACACGGCGGTCGCCGCGATCTGCGCTCTTGGCGCAGTCGCGGCGACCACCGCATTTCCGGCTCGTTACATACCCGACTGACAATTCTCGGCACTCGTGGCCCGGGCAACCCGGCCGGCTCTCGCTCCAGCGACAACAGGCACCCTGACTATGCGCATCCGTTTCGCCGCCATCCTGATTCTCGTACTCGCCCTGCCGGCGAGTGCCGACGCGCACGCCTTCCTGGTCTCGAGCACCCCTGCCAGCGGCGTCAGTCTCGCCCGCGCCCCTCGCGTCATCACGCTGAGGTTCACCGAGGCTGTCTCGCCCGCCCTCACGAGCGTGCAGATCTTCGACGGGCGAGGGACGCCGCGCGACGGAGCCCGCGTCAGCGAGGGCGGCACCGCGAAGGAGCTTCGCGTCTCGCTCCCGCCACTCGAGACCGGTGCCTATCGCATCGCCTATTCGACCGTCTCGCAGGACGATCTCCACGCCACGCGCGGGGCCATCGTGTTCGGCGCAGGGACCGCGGCGCCGGCGGCCAGGGCCTCTGATTCGGCAACCGCCGGAACGAGCATCACGGAGAGCGTCGCGCACCTCTTCGACCTGGTGTCGCTCTCGCTCCTGATCGGCATCTGCGCGCTCCTCGCCGGCGGCCTGCCGGTAGCGGTGCGCTCGCGCATCACACGCTTCGCACTCGTCGCTCTGCCGACGGTGCTGCTCGCCGGTGTCGTGGCTCTCGCAAACAAGTCTTCACAGGTCCCGCTGCGGGAGGCACTCGCCACTACCGCGTGGGGCCACGCAATGCTGGTGCGGGAAGTGGCGATCGTCGCGGTACTCGTCGCGCTCGGGCTGCGCCGGCGACGACTCGCGCTCGCCCTGCTCGTACCCGTCGCAGCTGCCGAGGCAGCGAGCGGACACGCCGCGTCACTCGGCGCTCTCGCGATACTCACGATGACTGCGCACATCCTCGCAGGCTGTCTCTGGGTCGGCGGCCTCATCGTGCTTGCGCTCGTCCTGCCCGGACTCGAGCGCCGCGACGTCCTCGAGACGCTCGCCCGCTTCGGCCGTCTGGCCGGTGCCGGCGTGGCGGTGGTCGTCGTCACCGGGTTGTACAGCGCAGGACGCCAGGTTGCGAGTCTCGATGCCCTGCTCTCGACGACCTACGGCGGGTCGCTCGTCGCCAAGGTCGCATCGGTGGGGGCCACGGGCGCACTCGGCCTGTTGGGGCTCCTCGCAGTGCGCCGCCGGCGACCGTCGATGCGCCTGCTCCGGGCCGAGGCCGTCGCGGCGGTCGGCATGCTCGTCGCCGCGTCGCTCCTGCTGTCGAGCGCTCCTGCCCGCGGGCCGCAGTTCGCGGCGGTCGCGGCGCCGATCGTGGGGAGCGCCATCGCGAGTGGACAGGCCGACGACCTGCTCGTCGACATCTCGGCGTCTCCCAATCGCCCCGGGCAGAACTTCGTGACTGCGACGTTCCTCGACACGCTGCGCCCACCGCCGGCGCAGGTAGGTCGCGTGAAGGTGACGTTCTCGCGTGGGACCCGGCGCGTGACCGTGCCTGCGATTCGGCTGGACGCGAACCGGTGGCAGGTCGCGGGCACGCAGCTGTCGGCTCCCGGTCGCTGGCGCATCGCAGTCGCGGCCGATCGCAAGGGCCTGACGCGCGCGATCTACGCCACCGAGTGGACCGTGTCCTCGCCGCCGCTCCCGCCCGGGACGCACGCGCCTCGCTACTCGCAGCGCCCGCTCCGGCCGATCGCCTCGGCGCTCGCCATCGTGCTCGCGGCGCTCCTCGCGGGCGCAGTCCTCTGGCGCTACGGGATGCGCCTCAGGATCCGGCGGGCGCGGACTGCCTGATGCGCAGGTTCCTCGTCATGGCGCTCGCCTGCGCTGCTCTGCTACCTACCCAGGCCGTGGCAGCTCCGACGAAGGCGGTGATCGTGCACCTCCAGCCGAGTCCCATGCCGCCCGAGGGAAGGTCGGTGCGCGACGCCACGAGGCAGATCGAACGCGAGGGCCGGCGGGCGCAGGCGCCCATACTCGCCCAGCTCGCCGAGCTGCGTCGCGAGGGCCATGTACGGCACGTGCGTTCGCTCTGGATCGCCGGCGCCGTGGCGCTGACCGCTGACAGGTTCGCCCTCGCCGCGCTCCGGGCGCGCCCGGACGTGCGCTCGATCGAAGCCGATTCGCAACTCCCGATCCACCCGGCAGACGCCGTCAGCGGCGAGCCCGGCATCGCCTCAACGGGCGCTCCGCGTTTCTGGGCCCAGGGCGTGGACGGCCGCGGCATCACCGTTGCGGCACTCGACACGGGCGTCGACCTGAGCCACCCCGAGCTGGCCGGTCGCTATCGCGGCGGCTCCAACAGCTGGTTCGACCCGTACGGCGAGCTCCCGACGCCGGGGGATGCCGACGGCCACGGCACCGAGGTGATGGGTGTGATGGTCGCCGGGGGCGGGATCGGCATGGCGCCCGGTGCCCGCTTCATCGCCGCGCGCGCATTCGACAACAACGGCGCCTTCACCGCGAGCGCGATCCATCTGGCATTCCAGTGGCTGCTCGACCCGGACGGCAATGCGGCGACGAACGATGCACCGAACATCGTCAACATCTCCTGGGGCGCACAAGAGGCGACCTGCAGTCTCGAATTCCAGCCCGACCTGGTGGCGTTGCGTGCCGTGAACATCCTTCCCGTGGTGGCCGCCGGCAACGCCGGCCCTGCCGCGCCCGCGCCTGCGCTGCCGCCGGACAACTCACCGGCCAACCTGCCACAGGCGTTCGCGGTGGGAGCAACGTCGAGCCCGACGGCGATCGCGCCGTTCTCGAGCCGCGGCCCTTCGAGTTGCGGCGGTGGTCAATTCCCCGCACTCGTCGCGCCCGGAACCGGCATCCGCTCGACGGGTCTCGGCGGAGCGGACGCGTTCGGCCTTCCGGGCACCTCGTATTCGGCACCGCACGTCGCGGGGGCGCTCGCGCTCCTGCTCCAGGTCGCGCCGCGGCTCACCCCGACCGAGCAGGCGAACCTGCTCACGCAGAGCGCCGTCGACCTCGGCACCCCAGGGCCGGATTCCACCTACGGCGCCGGCTTCCTCGACGTCATCGCGGCCGCGCGGCTGCTCCACTCCCCCACGCTCGATTTCGACCCGCCGGCGCTGTCGGCCGCAGCGCTCACGGACACGACGTTGCAGGTACGCGCCGACGACGCGCAATCCACGATCGCCGCCGGTGAATGGTGGGTGGACGTGGATCCGGGAGTCGGCGCCGGCCAGCCCCTTGCGGCAGCCGACGGAAGCTTCGACTCGCCGAGCGAGAGTCTCGCTGCGGCTGTGCCGGCGCTGGATCCGGGCCCGCACGTGCTCGGCATGCGTGCCCGCGACGCGGCCGGGAACTGGAGCACCGCTGCGACTGTGTCGATCAGCTTCCCGGCTCCGGTGGCGCCGCCGGCCGACGTGCCTGTGCCTGACGTGCCTGGTGTAGCCGCCGCGCGCGCGCTGGTAGCGGCGTCCGCGGTGTCGCCCGGCGCACGCCTTCTGCGCGTCGCCAGCGATGGGTTCGAGAGCGGCCTCGGTGCGTGGTCGCGGCGAGTCGGCTCGGTCGTCACGACCGCGGACGCCGCGATGTCCGGGCGCAAGGGCCTGCGCGCGACGCTCGTCGCGGGGGCGGCGTCGTTCGTGCAGCGCCGGCTACCGCACGCCGGCACCTCGGCAGAGCTCGCCTTCGATCTCAATCCCCGCAGGTTCTCGAGCAACGGGACCTGGGTCGAGATCGCAGCGATCACGAGCGCGAGCGGCCAGCGACTGGCTTTCGTCGACCTGCGCTCGCTCGGTCGTGGCCACCAGGTGCGACTCAGCTCGACCACGGACTCGGGAGCCATCCTGCACTCGCAGGCGCGTCCGCTGGGACGGCGGCCAACTGCGCTCGTCCTCTCACTCCACTCGACGCACGCGAGCCTCACGGTCGACGGCGTCGACCTCGGCCGGCTTGCTCGCGCTGCGACCTCGATGGCGTCGGCCGTGGTCGTCGGCCCGTCGCACGGTGGCCCCTCGGGCTCGAGCGGCTTTCTCGACGTCGACCGCGTCATCGTGCGCGAGGCGCCCGCGGCTCCCTGACGCTGATCTGCACGGGTCCCGATTCCGCACTAGGATTGAGACGCGCCGCTCCACCATGACCCCCGTGAAGTCGCCTCCATGCTCGGGCGCACGATGCATCGCCTCCGGGGCAGCAGTTCAAAGGACGGGGTCACATGACAGCGCACGACGCCAAGCGCGAGGCATTCCAGGCCGCAACGAGGCTAGCGGGCATCGAGTTGGCCTTCCACCGTCTCGGGGTGGCGATCGTGACGCTACGCGGCCCGCAGGGCGCCGCCGACACGCCCGCCATCAGTGAGGCGCTGCTCGGGGCCTTGCCTCAGCTGATCGTGCTCGTCGACCTGTCGGAGTGCACGTCCATCGACTCGGCCGTGGTCGCCGCGCTCGCGGACGCGGCCGCCGAGCTGCAGGAGAGGGGCGGTGAGCTCGCGCTCATCATCCCGCCCAAGGCCGCGGCGCTCCAGCGCGTCGCGAAGGTCGCGGGTCTCGGCGAGCTGCTCCCGATCCACGCAACACGCGGCGCGGCGATCGCCGGCGTACGGCACAACGAGCACGAGATCCACATCCGGGACCTGCGACTGCGCTTCGGGGATCCCGAGCTGCGCGCCGCGGAGTGCTCATGCGGATGGGTCGGTGGAACGCACACCGGACGCACGGCCGAGCGCAGCGCCCGGCGCGAGGCCACGCTGCACGTCGACGGCGAGCGCGGGAGATAGCGACGCGCCGAGCGGCGCGCGTTGAGCACAACCGCTGCGGCGGCTCGGCCGCCAGTCAGCCGCCGATCCGTCCTCGACGGTGGACACGCAGCGCCGGCGGCGCGCAGCCGGCTGAGAAGCTCAGACGACGTTCGCGTCGAGGATCCGGTCGAGCCGCAGCGGCAGCTGCCGAAAGCGCCTGCCGGTGGCGTGATGGACGGCGTTCACGACGGCGGCCGCGGTGCCGACGATGCCGATCTCGCCGATGCCCTTGCTGCCCATCGGGTTGAGGTGGTCGTCGCGCTCCTCGACCCAGACGGCCTCGATCTCGGCGATGTCCGCGTAGGTCGGCACATGATAGGACGCGAGATCGCTGTTGAGATAGTCGCCGAACCGCCGATCCACCACGCTCTCCTCGAGCAGCGCCATGCCGATGCCCATCGTCATTCCGCCGATGAGCTGCGAGCGCGCGGTCTTGGGATTGACGATCGTGCCGGCCGCGAAGACTCCGAGCGCCCGCGGGACGCGGATCTCACCCGTCACGGTGCTGACCCGCACTTCGACGAACTGCGCGCCGTAGGCGTGCCGGGCGAGCGGCTCGTCGGCCTCGATATCCTTGCGCGTGTCCGCCAGCGCCTCGCGCTGCGCCGGGTTTCGGCGGAGCTCCTCACAGGCCTTGACCACGGCCGAGCCCCATGAGGCAGTCCCCATCGAGCCTCCCGCGACAGGCGCCGTCGGGAAGCCGGAATCGCCGACCTCGACCAGCACCGCGTCGATCGGCACCCCGAGGGCGTCTGCGGCGATCTGCGTGAGGGCCGTGCGCGCGCCCGTGCCGATGTCGGCGGCCGCGATGCGGACGACGTAGCGATCGGCGGACTCCCGGCGCGCGAATGCCTTTGCCGGACGGCGTCGCGCCGGATAGGTCGAGGCTGCCACACCCGTCCCGATCAGCCAGGGGCCCTCGCGCCGGGAGGCCGGCGTGGGATCGCGCTCCGCCCAGCCGAAGCGCTCAGCCCCCTCGCGGAGACAGGCCACGAGGTTGCGGCTGGAGAAGAGGCGCCCCGTCTCGGGATCGATGTCCGGGTCGTTGAGGACGCGCAGCTCGATCGGGTCGATCCCGCACGCGAGGGCGAGCTCGTCCATCGCCGACTCGAGCGCGAACATGCCCGGGCATTCCCCGGGCGCGCGCATCCACGAGGGCGTCGACACGTCGAGCGCGGCCAGGCGGTGCGTGGTCGCGCGGTTCGCAGCCGCGTACATCATGCGCGTGGCGACCGCCGTCTGCTCGGCGAACTCGGCGACCGTCGAGGTCTGCTCGACGACGTCGTGGGAGATCGCGGTCATGCGACCGTCGCGCCCCGCGCCCAGGCGGACACGCTGGATGGTGGGCGTGCGATGGCCCGTGAACGCGAACATCTGGCTTCGCGTGGCCGCGACCTTGACCGGTCGCTGGACCGCACGAGCCGCCATCGCGGCGAGCACCACGTGCGGCCGCGCCGTCCCCTTCGAGCCGAAGCCGCCGCCGACGTGGGGCGAGACGACCCTGACGCGGGAGGGCTCGAGCGCGAACAGCCTCGCGATGGTGTCCCGGGTGGGCGAGACGCCCTGGGTGGAGTCGTACAGCGTCAGCCCGCCGTCGGTGCCCCAATCGGCGATCGTGGCATGGGGCTCCATCGGGTTGTTGTGGAACGTGGGCGTCTCATAGGTCACGTCGACTGCGACCTCTGCCGCGGCGAACGCGCCGTCGAAGTCGCCGGAGGCCGTGTCGGTCGCGAAGCTCGGATTGACCTTGGCGGGCTTGTAGAGGCGCGGGTGGTCCGCCCGCAGCACGACGTCGGCGTCCTCCTCGGCGTAGTCGATTCGCACGAGCGCCGCGGCCTCGGCGCAGGCCTCGAGGCTCTCCGCGATCACGGCCGCGACGATCTGGCCGCGGTAGGACACGTGGCGCGACTGCAGCACCGCCAGCTCGCCCTCGGCGTGGTGCAGGCTCGGAGCGTTGGCGCTCCAGAGCACCGACAGCACTCCGGGCACGGCCAGGGCAGCCGCAGCGTCGAAGCCGCGGATCTCGCCTCTGGCGATCGTCGACTGGACGATCACGGCGTAGGCAATGTGCTCCCGGCCGTGCTCGTAGGCGTACAGGGCCTGGCCGGTGACCTTCTGGCGCCCCTCGATCCGATCGATCGCCGATCCCACCGCGGAGGTCGTGGCAGCCACTACGAGACGCTCCCGAGGTCGTGCAGGGTGGTCACGATCACGCGCCGTGCCAGCGCGACCTTGTAGGCGTTGTCGCGGAGGGGCCTGGCGTGCTCGAGCTCGGCGTCGGCGGCTCGTGCGAACGTCTCCTCGCCGGCCGGCGCGCCCTCGAGGACGGCCTCGGCCCGAAGCGCGCGCCAGGGCTTGTGGGCGACCCCGCCGAGCGCGAGCCGCGCCAGGCGCACCGTGCCGTCGCGCACGTCGAGTGCAGCGGCCAGGGAGACGACCGCGAACGAGAACGCGGCGCGCTCGCGCACCTTGACGTAGCGCCAGTTGCCCGCCACGGGCGCCGGCAGCTCGATGGCCACGATCAGATCGCCGTGCTCGAGCACGGTGTCGCGCTCGGGCTCGCGCCCGGGCAGCCGGTGCAGGCCGGCGATCGGAAGGGAGCGCGGGCCCGCCGGGCCCTCGAGGTGCACGACCGCGTCGAGCGCGACCAGCGCGACCGCCAGGTCCGACGGATGGGTCGCGACGCATTCCTCCGACCAGCCGAGGATCGCATGGTTGCGGTGCTCGCCGGGCAGCGCCGGGCAGCCCGAGCCGGGCTGTCGTTTGTTGCACGGCTTCGTGACGTCCTGGAAATACCCACAGCGCGTGCGCTGGAGCAGGTTGCCTCCGGCGGTCGCCATGTTGCGCAGCTGCCCCGACGCGCCCTGCAGCAGCGCGGAGGAGAGCAGCGGGTAGCGCTCGCGCACGAGCGGATGCGCCGCGAGGTCGCTGTTGGGGACTGCGGCTCCGATGCGGAGGCCACCCCCGATGGTCTCGTTCACGTCCCCTCCGGCCAGGTGGGAGACGTCCACGAGCAATACCGGACTCTCGACGCCAAGCCGCATCAGATCGACGAGGTTCGTGCCGCCGCCGAGAAAGCTCGAGTGCGCGGTGTCCGCCACGAGCGCGGTCGCGCCCCGCGGATCGTCGACGCGCTCGAAGCGGAAGGGCCTCATGAGCCCGCCTGCAGGATCGCCGGCACGAGGTTCGCGTACGCCCCGCAGCGGCAGATGTTCCCGCTCATCCGCTCGCGGATCTCATCCGCAGACAACTCGGGACCGCCGTGCGTCGCCGCGCTCGGCCAGCCGGCCTCGAGCTCGCTCAGCATGCCCACCGCAGAGCAGAGCTGCCCAGGCGTGCAATAGCCGCACTGGAAGGCATCCTGCTCGATGAAGGCGCTCTGCAGAGGATGGAGGCCGCCGTCCTCCGCCGCCAGGCCCTCGACCGTGACGATCTCGGCCCCGGCGTGCGCCACGGCCAGCGCGAGGCAGCCATTCACGCGCCGGCCGTCGACGAGGATCGTGCAGGCGCCGCACTGACCGTGGTCGCAACCCTTCTTCGCGCCCGTCAGCGCGAGGTGCTCGCGCAGCAGATCGAGGAGCGACGTGCGGGTGTCGACCAGCAGCGACTGCTCGCGGCCGTTGATCCGCAGCGAGAGCTCGACGAGCACCGCGTCGGTCATGCGCCCGCCACTCTCGCAGGTGTCACAGGGCTCGTCGCGGCGAACCTCCGCCGCGACGTCTCCAGCACTGCGCTCATCTCGCTCACGCGACCCTGCTACCCAGGGGTGCGAGATTCTTAACTTCTCCCCGCCGTCAACGCGGCGACATGCTCGCCTGCCGCGTTCGGGCGCCGCTGCCGCTTTCGCGCGCACGGCCCACGATGCGCCGGCGAGTGTTCTCAGGCCGCTGCGGGGGTGAGGGCGAAGCGCATCGAGACCCGCGTGCCACGGCCCGGGCGCGAGATCACGGACGTGCTGTCGGCGAGCTCCTCGATGATGCGCAGCCCGAGATGGAGCGCGTCCGCGCGCTCGGGGATGCTCCGGCGGATCCCCTCCCCATGGTCGCGCACGACGAGCACGAGCGTGTCGCCCTCGACGCGCGCCTCGACGGCCACCGTTGGGGCGGGCGCGCCGAAGTCGTAGGCATGCAGGACGCAGTTCGTGCAGGCCTCGGTGGTTGCAAGGCGGATCCGATCGGCCAGCTCGCGCCCGAGACCGAGGTGTTCGCAGAACCGGGTGATGGCTCGCCGCGCGCCCGGAACAGCGCCTGGAGCTGCCGGTACCTCGATGCAGAAACGACTGGACACACACGGCCGTGCCCACTCTGACGAGAGGTAATCCTCGAATCCCCCATCTGAGCCGCCGAGAGTCCGGCCCGGGCGGGCTCCGCCACCCCTGTCCCAAGCGCCGCCACCCTGGGTCAGGCTCCGCCACCTGGTGCCGGACCCCGGGTGTCGGAGGACGTTTGGAACCGCGCCCCTTGCGGGAGATCTCCGTATGGATATCCGCATGCGCGAGCTTCACTTCCGCTGGCTCGACACACCCTGCGAACCTCTCGTCGTCGACGAGATGCCGACGCCCGAGCCGCCGCCCCACCCGCAGCCGACCGACCCGCCTCCCACCGCCGTCCTGAGCGGCGTTCTCGGCGAGGACGAGGAGGAGCAACGCGTGTAGCGCGACGGCAAGTCTTGCAAGGCCGTGTCATATAATTGCAGCGTGGCGCGGAATCTTGCAGACGTAGCCAAGCAGGCAGGGGTCAGCGAGGCGACCGTCAGCCGCGTCCTCAACGGCAAGCCGGGCATCTCCGACGGCACCCGCGCCGCCGTCCTGACGGCCCTCGACGTGATCGGCTACGAGCGGCCCACACACCTGCGCGTGCGGCGGGCTCGCATGGTCGGGCTGATCGTGCCCGAGCTGCAGAACCCCATCTTCCCGGCACTCGCGGAGGTCGTGGGCGGGGCGCTGGCGCAACGCGGCTTCAACGCCGTGCTGTGCACGCGCACCGGCAGCATGTCCGAGGCCGAGTACGTCGAGATGCTGCTCGAGCGGCAGGTGTCCGGCATGGTCTTCGCCGGCGGGCAGTACGCCGAGGCCGATGCGCCCCACGACCACTACCTGCGGCTGCTGAAGCTGCGCCTGCCGGTCGTGCTCGTGAACGCGGCGGCCGAGCACCTCGATTTCCCCCGCGTCTCGACTGACGACGCCGTCGCGATGGAGCAGGCCTACGGGCATCTCGCCTCGCTCGGCCACGAGCGCATCGGGCTGATCATCGGGCCGCCCGACCATGTGCCCTCGCGCCGCAAGCTGGCCGCCTTCCACGCCGCCGCCGTGGTGGCCGGCGCGACCGGGAGCGAGCACCTCGTGGAGCGCACCATGTTCTCGCTGGAGGGCGGCCACGCAGCCGCCTCGCGACTGATCCAGCACGGCGCCACGGGCATCGTCTGCGCCAGCGACCCGATGGCGCTGGGCGCGATCCGCGCCGCCCGCCGCGCCGGGCTCTCCGTTCCCGCGGACGTCTCGGTCGTGGGTTACGACGACTCTGCCTTCATGAACTGCACGGACCCGCCGCTCACCACGGTCCGGCAGCCGATCGAAGCCATCGGGCGCGCCGCCGTGGCCATGCTGACGGGACAGATCGAGGGCTCGGCCGTCCAGGCCGAGGAGCTCTTCTTCGAGCCCGAGCTCGTGGCCCGCGGATCCACCGCGGCCGCTCCCGTCAAGGCCTGAGACGCTCTCCCGCTGCGGGAACGTGGGGCCTGACCCGCGACTCCGGGGTCTGACCCGTGCTCCGGCTCGCGCGATCTGGCACGAGCCTGGTGTTCAATGTGCCGAAACGATGGATGCTGCAACACGAAGTAGATTTCCTGCAATAACTCGTTCGACTCTTGCAATTAATCGTCGGATGTGCGATCTTCCGCCACGTGAAGCCTCCGGGTCACACGACGACCGCGCCTGAACCACATCGTGCGTCCGCCGAGGCGGGCGCACGATGGTGGCGCGACGCCGTCGTCTACCAGGTCTACGTCCGCAGTTTCGCGGACTCCAACGGGGACGGGACGGGTGACCTCGGCGGCGTCCTCGAGCGGCTGCCATACCTGAGCGACCTGGGGGTCGACGCCCTCTGGTTCAGCCCCTGGTATCCGTCGCCGCTGGCCGACAACGGCTACGACGTCGCCGACTACCGCGCGATCGATCCCGCCTTCGGGACGCTCGAGCAGGCCGAGCAGCTGATCGCCGAGGCGCGCGCGCTCGGCATCCGCACCATCGTCGACATCGTCCCGAATCACGTCTCGGATCAGCACGAGTGGTTCCGGGCGGCGCTGGCTGCGGCACCCGGATCGCCCGAGCGGGCGCGCTTCTGGTTCCGCCCCGGCAAGGGCGAGCGGGGCGAGCTGCCACCCAACGGCTGGCAGTCGATCTTCGGCGGATCCGCGTGGACGCGCACGAACGACGATTCCGGACGCCCCGGCGAGTGGTACCTCCACCTGTTCGCACCCGAGCAGCCCGACCTCAACTGGATGCACCGCGAGGTGTGGGCCGAGCACGAGGACGTGCTGCGCTTCTGGTTCGACCGTGGCGTCGCAGGCGTGCGCATCGACTCCGCCGCCCTGCTTGTGAAGGACCCGCGGCTGGCCGAGGAGGATCCGGCGAGCGCCCCGGGCGCCCACCCGTTCACGGACCGCGACGAGCTGCACGACATCTACCGCGGGTGGCGCGCCATCGCCGACGGCTATCCCGAGCCGCGCGTGCTCGTGGGCGAGGTCTGGCTACCGGATGCGGAGCGCTTCGCGCGCTATCTGCGGCCCGACGAGCTGCATACCGCCTTCAACTTCGACTTCCTCGCCTGCCCCTGGGAGCCAGGCCCGATGCGCACGTCGATCGAGACGGCCATCGCCGCGCATGCTCCTGTGGACGCGCCGGCCACTTGGGTGCTGTCGAACCACGACGTGACGCGGCCGGTCACGCGTTACGGCCGTGCCGACACCGCGTTCGCCTTCGAGTCCAAGCGACCCGACACGCCGACCGACCTCGTGCTCGGTAAACGGCGGGCCCGCGCGGCAGCGCTGCTCGCGATGGCGTTGCCGGGCTCGATGTACATCTACCAGGGCGAGGAGCTCGGGCTGCCGGAGGTCGAGGACATCCCGGCCGAGCGCCGCCAGGATCCGATGTGGCTCCGCTCGGGCGGGCTCGACCCGGGCCGCGACGGTTGCCGGGTGCCGCTGCCGTGGTCGGGCCACCGCCCGCCCTACGGGTTCAGCCGCGAGGGCGCAGGCCTGTCGTGGCTCGACCAGCCCGACGACTGGGCGACCCTTACGGTCGCGGCCCAGTCCGAGACGGACGGCTCCATGCTCGCGCTCTATCGCGCGGGCCTGCGCCTGCGCCGCTCTCGCCCCTGGGGAGACCGGAGCGAGCTCACCTGGATCGCGGCGCCCGCCGACGTGCTCGCGTTCGCGCGCGGCGACGACTTCGCCTGCATCGTCAACTTCGGCCCCGTCCCGGTGCAACTCCCGGCCGGCGCCATCGTCCTTATGGCCAGCGACGACCTCGAAGGAGGTGCGCTTCCGCACGACGCCACGGTCTGGCTCCGCCAGGCGAAGGGTCAGGTTCCGCTCGGGGACATGTCGCTCCCGCCGGAACACCGCAATGGAGAGGTCAACGAAAGGGAACGAGCATGAAGTCCACGCGTATGGCCACGACCGCCGCGGTGACCGCGGCGAGCTTGCTGGCCGTGTGTTTCAGCGCGATCTCGGGTGCGTCCGCCAAGAGCTCCGCGCCTGCCGCGAAGACGGTCTCGATCAGCGTCGCATCGCTGATTCCAGGCAGCACCAAGGCGGCCACCCAGCAGTTCAACAACCAGGTCAAGCAGTTCGAGAAGGCGAATCCAGGCATCAAGATCAAGTCGGTCACCTACCAGTGGACCGGCCCCACCTTCGCCGCGAAGCTGGCCGCCGGCACGCTCCCGACGGTCTTCACGGTGCCCTTCACCGACGCCCGCACGCTCGGGGCAAACGGCCAGCTCGCCGACCTGACCAAGGCCGTCAAGGCGCTGCCGTACTACAAGAAGTACAACCCGGCCGTGATCGCCGAGGGCACCGACTCCAAGGGTCGCATCGTCGCGGTGCCGACGGCGGCCTACGCGCAGGCGCTGCACTACAACCGGGCGCTCTTCGCCCAGGCGGGGCTCGACCCGAACAAGCCCCCGACGACGTGGGCCGAGATCATCGCCGACGCGAAGCAGATCGCGCAGAAGACCGGCAAGGCCGGCTACGCCGAGATGGGCAAGGACGACAACACCGCCGGCTGGATCCTCACCACGCTCGTGTACTCGCTGGGCGGCCGCATGGAGACGGGCACGGGCACCAAGGCCAAGGCCACGCTCAACAACCCGCAGACGCTCCAGGCGCTCAACATGCTGCACCAGATGCGCTGGGTCGACAATTCGATGGGCTCCAACTTCGACTACGGCTGGAGTGACATCAACCAGGCCTTCGCCGCGGGCACGGTCGGCATGTACATCAACGGCTCCGACGTGTTCACGAACCTGGTGCAGGCCAGCAACATCGATCCGGGCATCTACGGCGTGACGACGATCCCGCTCGCCGGCAACAAGGGCGCCGGCGTGCTCGGCGGCGGCACCCTCGCGGCGGTCCGCCCGACCGCGAAGCCCGAAGAGGTGGCGGCCGCCGTCAAGTGGATCGACTTCTACTACGAGCAGCCGCTGATCAACAAGGCGCAGGCGATCCGCAACGCCAAGACGCTCGTCGCGTCGAAGCAGCCGGTGGGCGTCCCGGCGCTGCCCGTCTTCAACAAGGCGCAGTTCAACCTCTCGCAGAACGTCTGGATCAAGCCCTACATCAACGTTCCGCAGGCGCAGATCAAGCCGTTCACGACGGGGATCTTCAACCAGACGGTCGTACCCGAGCCGGGGGCGTCCACGCAGAGCGTGTACCACTCGCTCGACGCCGTCGTCGAGGCCGTCCTGACCACGCAGGATGTCAACATCCCGCAGATGCTGAACGACGCGAACAGCGCTGCGCAGGCCCTCATCCAGCAAGGCAAGTAGTGGCGCTTCCTCGCTGGGCGACTGGGCGCCAGGTCATCGGCGCCCAGTCGCCTGCGCGAGCCGCTGGGAGGACCAGCAAGCCGGATGCTGAACGCATCGCCATGAGCGGGCGCGACCTCGCGGAACGCCGGCGCCGCGCCCGGCGGACGCCGGCCACCTGGGTGCGGGGCGGCGGCCTCACGACGGTCGTCTTCCTGCTGCCCATGCTGCTGATCTTCGGGGCCTTCTCGTGGTACCCGATCGTGCGCACGGGGATCATGTCGGTGCAGCACACCAACCTCGTGCAGCCGGCGACGTGGGTCGGTCTCGACAACTTCAGGACCGTGCTCGACGATCCGCTGCTGCCGAAGGCCGTCAGGAACACGATCGAGTTCGCGCTGCTGGCGATGATCTTCGGCTACCCCGTGCCGCTGGTCGCCGCAGTGCTGATGAGCGAGGTGCGCCGTTTCCGCGGCATCTACTCGGCGCTCGCGTACCTGCCGGTGGTGATCCCGCCCGTGGTCGCGGTGCTCCTCTGGAAGACGTTCTACGACGGCGGCCCGACGGGCGCCTTCAACACCATCCTCGGCTGGGTGCACCTCGGCCCCTACCCGTGGCTGCAATCGCCCGACACCGCGCTGCCGTCGCTCGTGCTCGAGTCGACCTGGGCCAACGCCGGCACCACGGTGATCATCTACCTGGCGGCGCTGACGGGCGTCAATCGCGAGCTCTACGAGGCCGCCTCGACCGACGGCGCGTCCGTCTGGAGCAAGGTCTGGCACATCACCATCCCGCAGCTCCGCGGGGTGCTTCTGCTGACGATGATCCTGCAGATCATCGGAACCGCGCAGGTCTTCCTCGAGCCGTTCCTGTTCACCTCCGGCGGGCCCGTCAACTCCACGCTGACGGTGCTGCTGCTGATCTACGACTACGCGTTCGGCAACTCGCTGGGCGGCGACTACGGCAGCGCCACGGCGCTCAGCCTGATGCTGGCCGCGTTCCTCGCGCTGCTGTCGTTCGTCTACCTGCGCGCCACGCGCTCGTGGAGCACCACATGAGCAGGCGCGAGGGCGACGGCCTGGTCTCGACCTTCGACTGGCGCAGGCCGGGCGTCAGGTGGGGCTTCGGCGCCGCGCAAGTGCTGCTCTTCCTGGGCCTCGTGGTGATCGGGCTTGGTCCGCTGATCTGGCTCGCCAAGTCGGCCATCACGCCCACCTCGGACACGATCGCCAGCCCGATGTCGCTCTTCCCGCACGGCGCGGCCTGGGGCAACCTGCGCGAGGCCTGGACGAACGTGGAAGTGAGCCGCTACTTCTGGAACACGGTCGTCCTGGCGTTCGGCTCGTGGGCCTCGCAGATCATCGTCGCGACGACGGCCGGCTTCGCGCTCTCGGTGCTGCGGCCGCGCTACGGCAAGATCATCATGGGGCTCGTCCTGACGACCCTGTTCGTGCCGGTCGTGGTGCTGCTGGTGCCGCTCTACATCGAGATCGTGCACCCGCCGCTGATCCACCACACGTTCATCGACAGCTACTGGGCCGTCTGGCTGCCCGCCGGGGCGAGCGCGTTCAACGTGGTCGTGATGACGCGCTTCTTCGACAACCTGCCGCGCGAGATCTTCGAGGCGGCGCGGGTCGACGGGGCCGCCGGCTTCCGCCTCTTCTGGTCCATCGTCCTGCCGATGTCGCGCCCCATCCTGGGCGTCGTCTCGATCTTCGCGATCCTCGCCTCGTGGAAGGACTTCCTGTGGCCCCTGCTCGTCCTGACCAACCCCGATGAGCAGCCGCTGTCGGTGCGTCTCCCGCAGATCCAGGCGCAGACCGAGCTCGGCGTGTTCCTGGCCGCGCTCTTCATCGCGTCGCTGGTGCCGATCATCGGCTTCCTCATCTTCCAGCGCTCGTTCCTGCGCGGAGGCGGCCTCGGCGGCGCCATCAAGGGTTAGTCAGGCCACGAAGCGCCAGCGGGTCTGGCTGAACGCGCCCTTGCCGAAGCCGTAGCCCGTCACGGGTGCGACCTCGAAGACGACGGCGACGTTCCCCGACGCGCCGGTGAAGGCGCCGTCACGCACGTCGAAGCTCCAGTCGCTGCCGTACTTCTCGCGGTAGGCGTCCGCG
>DASRQS010000087.1:0-5138 GCA_035696365.1 Gaiellales bacterium
GGTCGCAGACAAGCGCCCTGCGGGCGCCTACGCGGGGCCTTGCGTGGCGACGGGCTCGACGGCGTCGACGCCGCCGAGCAGGCTGAGCGCTCCGCCGATGTCCTCACCATCGAGCTGGGCGAGGCGCGTGCGCACGAGACCGGGGAAGGAGCCGTAGCCGAACGTCGAAGCGGCCATGAAGCGCAGGATGCCGATGCGGAAATCGTCGTCGCGCCTCCACGGATTGAGCGGTGCGAGCACGACGCACGCGCGCTCGGTCCGGGAAGCGTCTGCGAGGCGCAATTCGAGGCGGAGCTGCGACCAGTCTCCGGGCTGCTCGGAGAGGATCGCGTCCCACTGCTCGGCAAGGGGCGTCACGAGCCGCATCGTAGTTGATCCGGGGCGGGGTGGCGAAGCGTTTCCGCCTGCTAGTTTGGCTGCGCAAGCGACCCGAGAGGAACCCAGCATGGAGTGCGATCTCGTCGTCCTCGGCTCAGGGCCGGGCGGCTATCCCGCGGCGATCCGCGCCGCGCAGCTGGGGGCATCCGTCGTGATCGTCGAACAGGCGGAGACGGTTGGCGGCACCTGCCTGAACGTTGGCTGTATCCCGACCAAGGCGATGGTGCAGTCCGCGCACGCCTACAACGACGCGCAGGGGCACTTCGCGCAGCTGGGGGTACGCCTCGGCAACATCGATCTCGACTTCGAGCAGGTGCAGTCCAACCGCCGCGGCATCGTGGACGGCGTCGTCAAGGGCCTCGCGGGGCTGCTCAAGGCGGACGGCGTTCAGGTCGTGAAGGGTCGCGGCACGTTCAAGGGCCCGAACACGCTGGCCGTCGAGGGCGGGGAGGACATCCAGTTCAAGTCCGCGGTGATCGCCACGGGCTCGCGTCCGGCCGCTCCTCCGATCCCGGGCGTCGACCACCCTCGCTGCATCGACTCGACCGGCGCGCTCGAGCTGGATGCGGTGCCGCGGCGCCTCGCGGTGCTCGGCGGCGGCGTGATCGGCGTCGAGTTCGCCTCCATCTATGCGGCGTTCGGGTCGGCCGTGACGGTCATCGAGATGCTGCCGAACCTGATCGGCAACGAGGACGCCGACGCGGTGAACGCGCTGCAGCGGGCCTTTCGCCGGCGCGGGATCGCCGTCGAGCTGGGCGCGCGCGCCACGGGCGTCGAGGAGAGCGACGGCAACCTCTCGCTGCGCTACGAGAGCGACGGCGGGGAGGGCAAGCAGCTGGAGGCGGATGTCGTGCTGGTCGCGACCGGGCGGGTCGCCAACGTCGAGGACATCGGGCTCGAGGCGGCGGGCGTGACGGCCGAGCCGCGGCGCATCCCGGCCGACTCCCACATGCGCACGAACGTCGCGCACATCTACGCGGTCGGTGACGTCGCGGCCAACTGGCAGCTCGCGCACACGGCCTTCCGCGAGGGTGAAGTCGCCGCCGAGAACGCGCTCGGCCACGCCTCCGAGATCGACTACCGCTCGACGCCCCGCTGCGTCTACACGGACCCCGAGGTCGCATCGGTCGGCATCTCCGAGGCGCAGGCGCGCGAGCTGCACGGCGACCAGGTCGTCACCGGCACGATGCCGTACGCGGCGATCGCCCGTGCGGCCATGTACGGCGACCGCACCGGCTTCGTCAAGATCATCGGCGAGGCCCGCTACGGCGAGCTGCTCGGCATGGTCGCCGTCGGCACGCAGGCCACCGAGCTGATCGAGGCCGGCGTCGTCGCGATCGAGGCCGAGGCCACGCTGGAGACCGTCGGCGACTCGATCGCGGCGCATCCGACCCTGGGCGAGGCCACCAAGGAGGCGGCCCTGGTCGCGCTCGGCCGCCCGCTGCACATTCCGGCCAAGCGCTGATGCGGGCCTCGCGATACCTCCTGCCGACCCTGCGCGACGCGCCGGGCGACGCAGTCGCCGAGAGCCACAAGCTGCTCGTACGTGCCGGCATGGTCAAGCAGGTCGGTGCCGGCATCTGGACGTGGCTGCCGCTTGGCTGGCGGGTCAAGAAGCGCGTGCAGGAGATCATCCGGCAGGAGATGGATCGCATCGGCGGGCAGGAGATGCTGATGCCGGTGCTGCATCCCGCCGAGATCTGGAAGCGCTCCGGTCGCTACGACATCGACATCCTCTTCAAACTGCGTGACCGCGCCGAGCGCGAGCTCGTGCTCGCGATCACGCATGAGGAGATCGTCGCGCTGCACGCCTCGCAGACGATCCGCAGCTACCGCGACCTGCCGCAGATCTGGTACCACATCCAGATCAAGGAGCGCGACGAGCCGCGGCCCACCGGCGGCGTCCTGCGCACGCGCGAGTTCACGATGAAGGACTCCTACACGCTCGACCGCGACCAGTCGGGGCTGGACGAGGGCTACGCCAAGCACGAGGAGGCGTACGACCGCATCTACCGGCGCTGCGGGCTGACCTTCTACAAGGTCGAGTCTGACACCGGCCTCATGGGCGGGAGCATGGCGCACGAGTACATGGCGCCCTCCAGCGCCGGCGAGGATCGCGTGGCTCGCTGCAGTGGCTGCGACTACGCCGCCAACGTCGAGATGGCCGTCTCGCGCATCGAGCGCGCGCCTTCGCCGCTCAGTGCTCCCGTCGCGGAGGTCGAGACCCCCGGCGTGACGACGATCGACGGGCTGGCCGGCTTCCTCGGAATCGACTCGCGCACGACCAGTAAGGCGATGCCGGTCGTGGCTGACGACGGCAAAGTCTGGCTCGCGCTCGTGCGCGGGGACCGCCGCTTGCACGAGCTCAAGCTGGGCAAAGTGCTCAATCAGGGCACGCGGGCGGCCACGCCGGATGAAATCAAGGCAGCCTTCGGCGCGCAGCCGGGCTCGATCGGGCCGGTCGGCATCCGCGAGGGCGCGGTCGGCGGCATCATCGCCGACGAGACGCTGCGCGAGGGCGCCTGGGTCACGGGTGCCAATCGCACCGGGTGGCATCTGACCGGCGTCGAGGCGGGGCGCGACTTCCCGGCGACGTTCGCCGACCTGCACGAGGTCGAGAGCGGCGACGCGTGCCCTCACTGCGGCGGCGTGCTGACCATCGAGCCCATGATCGAGATCGGCAACATCTTCAAGCTCGGCACCAGGTACGCCCAGGCGATGGGCGCGACCTACCTGGACGAGCTGGGCACCGAGCAGCCCATCTGGATGGGGAGCTACGGCATCGGGCCGGCGCGCATCGCCGCGGCCGCGATCGAGCAGTCCTTCGACGAGCACGGCTGCATCTGGCCGGCTCCCATCGCCCCGTTCGACGTCTGGATGGTGGCGATCGGCAACGAGGCACCCGAGCACGCCGACCGCCTCGCCGCCGAGCTGGAAGCGCGCGGTCTGACCGCGATGGTGGACGACCGCGAGGGTAGTCCGGGCTCGCGCTTCGCCGACGCCGACCTGATCGGCGCGCCGCTGCGCGTGACGGTGGGCAAGCGCACGGTCAGCGACGGCACGGTGGACCTGCGCCAGCGGCGCACCGGCGAGTCCGAAACGGTGCCGCTGGAGACGGCCGCCGACCGCATCGCGGCTCTGCATCAGAGTTTGATGCCGAAGCTAGACTGAGGCAGTGAGCGCCACACAGCACTCGTCAGTCGCGATCGACGCGGCGACGGCCGAGCGCCTGCTGCGGCAGATGCTCCTGATTCGCCGCTTCGAGGAACGCACGGAAGAGCAGTACACCCGGGCGCGCATCGGCGGCTACTGTCATCTCGCGATCGGCGAGGAGGCGGCCAACGTCGGCGCGATCGACCCGATGGAGCCGGGCGACTACGTGCTCGCGAGCTATCGCGACCACGGCACCGCCCTCGCGGTCGGCTCGGAGCCGCACCGCGTCATGGCCGAGCTCTTCGGCAAGGCCACGGGCGTCGCGGGCGGCTACGGCGGCTCGATGCACCTGCTCGATGTCGAGCGGCACTTCCTGGGCGGCTGGGGCATCGTCGGCGGGCAGCTGCCGATCGCCGTGGGCGTCGCGCTCGCGCTCGATTACGAGAGCAAGCCGAACGCCGTGCTCTGCCAGCTGGGCGAGGGCGCGACCAACATCGGAGCCTTCCACGAGTCGCTCAACCTGGCTGCGATCTGGAACCTCCCGATCGTGTTCCAGGTGATCAACAACCGCTACGGCATGGGCACCTCCGTCGAGATGGCCTCCGCCGAGCCCGAGCAGTGGAAGCGCGCCGCGGCCTATCGCATGCACGGCGAGGGGGTGGACGGCAACGACCTCCTGGCCGTGCGCGAGGCGTCCGATCGCCTGCTGCGGGGAGCGCGCGAGGAGCGCCGACCGGCCCTGCTCGAGACGACCACGTACCGCTTCCGCGGCCACTCGGTCGCCGATGCCGGCAAGGTCTACCGCCCGCCCGAAGAGGTCGCAGAGGCCAAGAAGCACGATCCGATCGACCGCTTCGTGGCCCAGCAGGGCATCGACGCCGCGGTCGTCGCGCGCCTGCGCTCCGAGGTCAATGCGGAGATCGACGCTGCCATCCGGCAGGCCGCCGCCGATCCGGCGCCGGATCCGGCCGGCCTCTACGACAACGTCTACGGCGACCCCGATTGGCGCGAGCAGTTCTCGCGCATGGGCCGCGGCGGGCCGTTCGGCGAGCGGGAGGGGACGCGCGGATGGCGGGCGTGACCTACCGCGACGCGCTGCGGCGCGCACTGGATGAGGAGCTCGCGCGAGACGAGAAGGTCTTCCTCATGGGCGAGGAGATCGGCCGCTTCGAGGGCTCCTACAAGGTCACGGCGGGGCTCTACAACAAGTACGGCCCGAGGCGCGTGCGCGAGACGCCGATCGCCGAGGAGGGGTTCGTGGGCGCCGGCATCGGCGCCGCGATGCTCGGCCTGCGGCCGGTCGTCGAGATCATGACGATCAACTTCATCCTGGTCGCGATGGACATGGTCGTGAACCACGCCGCCAAGGTGCGCCAGATGTTCGGCGGCGAGGTCGGCGTGCCGCTCGTGATCCGCACTCCCGCCGGCGCGGGCGCGCAACTCACGGCGCAGCACTCGCAGAGCCTCGAGGTGATGTTCGCGCACACGCCCGGGCTCAAGGTCGTCGCGCCCTCGACGCCGCTCGACGCCTACGGCCTGCTCAAGTCCGCGATCCGCGACGACGACCCGGTGCTGTTCGTCGAGAACCTCGTGCTCTACAACGTCAA
>DASRQS010000088.1:0-44255 GCA_035696365.1 Gaiellales bacterium
GCCGGCGACCGGTACCGTGACGCTCAGCCCGACGAATCCCATCGCGGGAGTCGCCGTGACCGCCACCCCGGCGCTCGCGGATGCCCAGGGTGTCAACACTGCCACCATCAGGCTCAACTGGCAGAGTGAGACGACGCCCGGTGTCTGGGCCAACGTCACCAGTAACTTCGTCGGCGCGACGTTCGTGCCGGGGAACGCGGAAGTGGGACTGCGCCTGCGCGTGGTCGCCACCTTCATCGACAACACCGGGAACGCCGAGACCATCATCTCGGCCCCGACCGCTGCCGTGGCGGCACCGCTCACGCCGCTGGCCGCGCCGGCAAGCCTGACGACTCCTCTCGCGGGACCGCCCACGGCGCTCGTGGTCACGGTTCGCATCGGAAGCGCGCGGATCGCCGTCCACGGCACGAGCCAGGCGCGTCTCGTCTCGGTCGTCTCCTCGACCTCGGGCAAGGTGCGTGCGCGCTTCGTCTTCTCCCCGCGGGGCATCAAGTTCCACGGCTGGAAGACCATCGTGCGCGGACGTGACGCCGGTGGGCACATCGTGCTCACGGTGGTGGTTCGCGGCGACGCGAGCCACGGCTACCAGCTGCGCGCCGTCAACAGCGGCAAGCAGTCGGCGAAGCTCACGCTGGGCAACACGCGCGCCGTCCTCGTGGCGACGCTGAGCCCCGGCCTCCGCCCGAGTCTCACGAAGGCCCACTGACCGAAAGGACCGAATCTCAGACACCAAACGCGCGGACCTCACTCCGCAGCTTCGGGCGCCGCGACGACTACCCAGAAGGTCGTCGCGGCGCCCGTCGCATTTTGGTCACCGAGAGAGTTCGCGCGGAGAACGCCTCTCCCTACTCAGCCGGCCAGGGCTGGCCGTCTGCGGTGTAGAGCTGACTGCCGGGGACGATCGAGCGGCCGATGGTCGGAAACCGGACGAGCGCCTTGCGGCCGCGGTCGTAGTCGTCGTCAGAACTGGTAGTACAGGAACGGACTCGCCGCGGCGATCGCGAGGATCGCGGTGCCGAGGCCGAGACCGAAGGCGAAGCCCACGGGCAGTGTCGGGCGGAACTTGATCTGCCAGGTGTTCGGGACGGTATTGACGAACACGATCAGGGCGCAGATCAGGAAAGTGAAGCGCCAGTCGAGCAGAGCCACGAGGTGGCCGGACCCTTCGAGGCCGTGCAGCCCGATCATGGACCCGAGGACGTCGGCCGCCGAGCCGAGGTCCGGTGCGCGGAAGACGACGAAGGCGGCGACGACGAAGGCGAACGTGATGGCGCGGTTCAGCCAGGTCCAGCTCGGCGTGAGCCCGTGCTTGCGGAGCACTGCGTGCCCGGCGAGGAACGTTCCGTGCGCGAGGCCCCAGACCACGAACGTCAGGGCTGCGCCGTGCCAGAGGCCGCCCAGGAACATGACGATGGCGAGGTTGCGCACGGTCTGCAGCTGGGTGCCGCGGGAGCCGCCGAGCGGGATGAAGAGGTAATCGCGAAGCCAGGATGAGAGGGACATGTGCCAGCGGCGCCAGAAGTCGGCGATGTTGACGGATTTGAACGGCGAGTCGAAGTTCTGCGGGAAGTGGAAGCCCAGGAGAAGCGCCAGCCCGACTGCCATGTCGGAGTAGCCCGAGAAGTCGAAGTACAGCTGCAGCGAGTAGCCCAGCGCGGCGAGCCAGCCGGCAAGCAGGCCGAGCGAGGCCGGGTGGGCGAACAGCGAGTTCACCGACGGAGCGAGCGTGTCCGCGATGAGGAGCTTCTTGATCAGGCCGCACGTGAGCAGGAACAAGGCGGGTGCAGCGAGCTCCGCGGTCAGCCGTGGCCGGAGCCGGCGCAACTGCTCGGCCATGGTCTCGTAGCGGACGATCGGACCGGCGACGAGGTGAGGGAAGAGGGCAACGAACGTCGCGAACCGGAGCAGGCTGCGCTCGGGTGGCACGCGGCGGCGGAAGATATCGATGGTGTAGGACATGGAGTTGAACGTGTAGAACGAGATGCCGATCGGCAGGATCAGATGCAGGAGCGGGAAGGGCTTTCCGAGCCCGAGCGCCGCCCCGATGCCGTTGCCGGAGTCGAGGAAGAAGCCGGCGTACTTGAAGATGCCGAGCAACGCGAGGTTGATCGTCAGCGCGCCGGCGAGGAACGCTTTACGGGCGCGCTCGTCCTCGGTGCCGGCGATCATGTGTCCGGCAATGAAGTCGACAGTCGTCGAGGCGAGCATCAGCGGCACGAAGCGCCAGTCCCACCATCCGTAGAAGACGTACGAGGCCCCGGCGAGGAAGGCAAGCCGCAGCCCGGGTCGCGGGAGCGTCCACCAGCCCACCAGGACGAGAGGAAGGAACGCGAACAGGAAGATCTGCGAGGTGAACAGCACGGTGCACTACTTGAGGTCTGCCCGGTGCCGGGACACGGCCCACGCGACGAGTCGGCGGAGGTTCGGGACTGTCATGTGGACACCGTCGTAGAAACCCTTTGGATTCCCGCCGAAGGTGGCGACGTGCGAGGCGTCGAGCACATCGAACGATGCGTGTGCCTGCAGGTGCCGCAGATAGGCGACCACCTGGGCGTGGCGGCGGTTCCAGCCAACCGGGCCGATGGCGCGCAGGAGGCTGGGCTGCACCGGCGTGAGCACGATGAGGGGACGCGTGCCCCAGTGATTCAGGAGCCGCAGCGTGCGGGAGAACCACAGCTCCGGCTCGGGCGACAGCCGGGGATACGTGCTGGAGTAGATGTGCGTGTACTCCCGAGTCGTGAGCGCGATGCCCTGCTTGAGGCTGAAGCCGCGCGCGCGGGCCGCGTCGTGGATGTCCCAGAGCCGGAATCCGGAAGGCGTGAATTGAGTGACACCGTTGGTGCGGTAGGTGCAATGGCCCGGCGAGGCGGCGTGCGCGCTCGCCAAGAGCGTGGAGCTCAATACGCGCCAGGAGTCGCTCGCCGTGTGCCAGGAAAACACGGTGGCGAGGCCCGAGAGCCTCGCCCGCCAGCGCGCCGAGTAGGAGAAGTAGCGCGACAGCGCGGGCGTTGCGAGCAACCCCGGGTCGAGCGCCTTCGGCCGGAACATCTCGACGTCGACCAGCCACAGGGCACGCTGGCGCGTGCCCGGGAAGGTGTCATGGACGAAGTTCACGAAGGCCCATCCGTCCTGTGGCGAGGCCGAGGAGACCCCGGCGTTGAACGTCGCGGAACCCGTCAGCGCGCGGAGGTACGAGGGCTGGATCTTCATGGCGCGCGACGAGCCGAGCACGAGCAGCCTGGGCGGCTTGGTCAGCCGCTGTGCGAGACAGGCCTTGGTCTCCCGGTCCGAGAGGATCGCGGTCGGGAACGCGCCGGTGCCCGCGTAGCCGTACGGATCCACGTACGCGTTGACGCCTCCGACGAGAAGCAGCAGCAGCGCTGCGCCGGCGAGCAGGCTGGTGACGAACCGGCGCTGTGTCCCGCCCGCGGTAGGCCCGAAACCGGTCTCACCCGGCTCGCGCGGAGACTCCAGGCCGGCTCGCCTTCCGTGAGCGCCTCGCACGTTTCTGATGAATTCGGTCGCGCCTGGGCGCCGCTGCGGTCGCGCACGTTCAGGTTGCGGCTTGTCGGACATGCTCATCGCACCTCCCGCATCGTCTCAGGTCGACCTGATCAAAGGATGATCGCGAGCGAGCCCTCACGCGTCTGTGCCGCCAGCATACGTCCGCGGTGGCGGCGAGCCTGAACAGGCACCTACCAGGTACCGGGGGGCACGCTCGAAGTGACAGCGCGAACGAGCTTCACGCAGATCGCGACTCCCGTGGCGAGCCTGCCTTTACTTCTTGGCAGCGCAAACTTAGTAGGCCACTCGTTGCGTTCTGCAAGTCTCCCACTGTCATTCGCGAACGAATGCTCGAGAAAAGGCCGCTGCGAGCGGCAGTTTCGGGATAGCTCGTTGCAATCAGCGCTAGGCTCTCTTTGGGTTGCGGTTTGCCCCGTGCTGCCGCACTCGGTTCAAGGGAGGCGGGTGCTGTCCTGGATCGTGCGGTCCGGGACGGGCCACGGTTCTACACCGCTGAAGGATGGTGTTTTTCGTGGTTCAAGTCGCCGCCGCACGTCGGACGGACCCGGAAATCAAAGGCGCTCAGAAGGGTCGGGGCATACGCGCGGCGCAACGCGGGGACGCGGCCGCTCGTGACCAGCTGCTCGAGGACTTCCTCCCGCAGATCCGGCGTGCCGCGCGGAGCTACTCGTTCCCCGGCGCGCTCGACGCGGAGGAACTCGTGCAGGAGGGCGTCGTGGGCCTCTTTGCGGCGCTGCGACGGTACGACCCCGAGCTCGGAATTCCGTTCTGGGCGTATGCGTCGTGGTGGGTGCGCCGGATGATGCAACGCCTGGTGGCCGACCTCACGCTGCCGATCGTGTTGTCGGACCGCGCGTTTCGTCAGCTCGCCTGCGTCAAGCATGCGCGTGCAGGCCACGAGCAGGCTCATCGCCATGCGCCGTCGAACGATGAGCTCGGCAAGCTGACCGGCTACAGCCAGGATCAGCTGGACAGCCTGACCTGCGCCGGTCTCGCCGCCCGTTCGCTCGACGAGCGATTCCAGGGTGAGGACGATGGCGCAGCGACACTCGGCGATCTGCTACCGGATCCTCACGCCGAAGACGGCTACGCAACGATCGAGCGAGAGCTCGAGGCTGACGACTTCCGTCACACGCCGAATGACCTCTGCGAGCGTGAGCGCACCGTGCTGCGAGCGCGCTACGGCTTCGACGGTCCCGCCCAGACGCTGCACGAGGTCGGCGACGACCTTCATCTGAGTGGGGAGCGCGTGCGGCAGATTCAGCAGCTCGCCCTGGAGAAGCTCCAGCTCGCGGGCAGCAGCGTGCTCTGCGAGGTCGTCGAGGACTACGTGCGGGCCGATGCCACGACGGCCCGTAGCGGGCACGTCTCCGAGAGCGCCGGGCGTGCGTCATGAATGAAAGGAGTGGAGTGGCCGATAGTTCCGGCGAACGGGAGGAAGCGGGGGTTGAGCGCGAGCGATCGCTGCTCAGCCGGCTCTCGAGTCGCATGGCCGGCATCCAGAAGGCGGCGTTCGGCAAGGGACCGATCAGCACGAAGTCGTACATGTTCGACGACATGCTGCTGATCGTGATGCGCGAGGGCCTGACGCAGGCCGAGCGGACCATGCTCGACTTCGGCCGTCAGGATCTGGTGCGTGAGTTCCGCCAGCAGTTGGAGAACGAGATGACCCGGCGGATCGTCGACATGATCGAGGAGCTGACCGAGCGAACAGTCCTCACATATCAGAGCCAGGTCATGTTCGACCCCGATGTGGTCGTCGAGATGTTCGTCTTCGACGACACCCTGGGTGCCCACTTCACCGCTGCTGAAGCACACGGGTACGCCGACGAAAAATGAGCGCGTCACCGTCTGAGATCGCGGGACCAGGTCGTAGCCGCGGGCACCTTCGCCGGCGTGGAAGGCGCCCCGATGTCGTACGCCGAGGGCGGATCGGCGTTTGAGGATGCCGCGCTCTCGGGCACCCAGGCGCGGACCAGAGCGACGGGGTCCGGGCTCGCAAGCAGCTTGCGAAAATGCAATCGGCAGAGGGGCACCACGACAAGTTCGACGCCGACCAGTGCATCGCGATAGCGGACCGCCGTCGAGCCGCACTGGGCGCCCCGCCGGGGAGCACTCGCCGGCATCGCGACTCCAATCTTCGCGGCACAGGGCCCCATGGCGGCGAGCGTACCTGAGTGCGCGAGTGGACGCGCGTCCTATACCGCAGGTCCAATGCCGTCGAGGGCGGCGCCGCGCGTGGCGTGAATGGTGAGAAAGGTCTCGAGGCCGGCCAACGTGGCAATCCGCCTGGGCTGCGAGCCGGCGGGCACGATGAGCTCGAGAACGCCGCCACGCTCTCGCTGCTCCAGATGGGCCCGCGCGATCAGGCCGATGGTCGTCGCGTCGACGAATGTGCAGCCGGTCAGATCGACGAGGACGTGCCTGAACCGACACGCGCGGTCCAGGCGGTCCGCGACCATCCGCGCGCTGCTGATGTCGTGGTCGCCACGGAGCGTCACGAGCGCGAGCCGCGACGCGAGCGGCTCGACGTCCATGGTCGGCGCCCGCGGCGGCACGGGCGGGGGGTCCACGGGGCGTGCCGACAGCTCGCTGTGCCGATCGGCATAGACGCGCTGTGTCGCGCGATTGCGTGTGATGTAGACGAGTGTCACCTCGTCGGCTGCACTCACCATTCGTCTGTCCCTGGGCTCGATTGCGGCTCGGATGCGTCCGTGCCGTAGCGGGCATCCCCGCGTCGTCTGTGTCTGGTGCGTGAAGGGGACATAGGCCTCGGAGCGGGTTATTCAACCGTAGCCTCGCGATTTGCGACACACGACCTGCGGGTCGATCTTGATGCCGGCACTGGTTCGCTCGGGCGAGGGATGGGTGTCGCCGTCGATGCATGCGATACAAGCCGTGCGGACCTCCCAGCTCCCGAGGCCTGCACCTGGCTCCCCAGCTCCGGAGCCATACCGAGCTCCACTCCAGCATGCTCCGGGATCGAGGGGGAATGACAGCACAGGTATCCATCGAAGTCGAAGTCCTCTCGGATCACGCCGCGATCGTGACGCTGCGTGGCGAGCACGACCTGCATTCGAGGCCGGAGGTCGCCGAGGCTCTCGCCGGCATCAGCGCCTGCGGAAACGTCGTCGTCGACCTCTCCGCATGCTCGTTCCTCGACTCCGCCATCATCAGCGCGCTGCTCCAGACCGCGACGAGGCTGCACGAGCGCGGCGGGCTGCTCCGGATCGTCATGACCGGCGACAGCCACGCGGGCGTCCGCAGGCTCTTCGAGCTCATGAGCCTCGAGCGCATCATGCCGATCCATTCCTCGCGTGCCGTCGCGGTCGCGGGCCTGGCGACACGGCCGCAGGAACCGCCGGCGACCGCTCGCCGCGTCCGGGCGCTGGGCGAGATCATCGACCAGTCCAATCCCCTCGACGACTCCCGCGCAGCCTGAGAGGTCGCAGGGCGTGCCGCGGCGCGATCAGCGATTCACGAGCCGCTGTGTGAGCAACACCCGCGTGCGGCCGTGCTCGTGCGCGATGTCGGCGTCCTCCATCACGGCACGCATGATCGCGATGCCGCGACCGCGTTCCGCCTCCTGCCTCGGCGCGCGCCAGTTGCCGCGATCCTCGATCGTGATCTGAAGCGCCCCGGCCCGGTGATCGAAGACCAGATGGATCGTTCCCTGCTCGCCGCGGTAGCCGTGCTCGATGGCGTTGTTGCAGGCCTCGCTCACCGAGAGCACTGCGTCCTCGCGCTCCTGCTCGCTGAGACCGCGCAATGCGAGCCACCGGCGTAAGCGGCGGCGCACGTGCGCGAGCACTGACGGATCGGCCGGGATCTCGATGTCCATGCCCTCGGGGACACCACACGTGCGGACGATCAGGAACGCGATGTCGTCGCCCGATCCGACCCGGCCCACGACGTCCCGCACGATCGCCTCGGCCAGGATTCCCGGCCCGGAGGCCGAGGCCGAGGCGACGGCCTGCGCGAGCAGGTCGATTCCGACATCGAGGCTCCAGTCGCGGCGCTCGATCAGGCCGTCGGTGTAGGCCACGGCAGTCGCCGCCGGCGTCAGCGAGACCTGGACATCGTGGAAATCCCCGGCTTCGGAGAAGCCCAGCGGAGGAGCGCCCGCCTGATCGAGCCTGGCGACCTTCTCGCCCGTCGTGCCTCCGGCCAGCAGGACGGGCGGGTGGCCCGCGGACGCGTACGTCATCTCGCACGTGTACGGGTCGAGTGCGATGCAGACGGCGGTCACCATCGCGTCCCCCCTGAGATGACGCTGCATGCGGCGTAGGATCTCGGCCGGCGAGCTGTGATCGAAGGCGTACGCGCGAAAGGCATTGCGCATCTGGCCCATGAGAACAGCCGCGTTGAGGCCACGGCCGGCGACATCCCCGACGGAGATCTCGACGATGCCGTCGCTCCGGCGTACGACGTCGTACCAGTCGCCGCCGACTTCGAGTCCTGCACCTCCCGCCTGGTAGTGGCCCAGCAACTCCACGCCGTCGATCTCCGGCAGCAGCTCTGAGAGCAACCCGCGCTGCAGGCTGACGGCCACGGCGTGCTCGTGCTCGAAGGTGCGGGCGCGGGCGAGAGCCTGCGAGGCCTCCTGCGCGCACCAGTCGACCTGAGCCGACTCGGCCTCGCCGAGCGCTCTCTCGTCCTCGAACAAGAGGCAGAGCGCGCCCAGCGCGCGCGACCCCGAGGGACGCAGCGGAACGCAGTGGAGCGAGCGGTAGGTGTCCTGCACGGTTCCGTGCAGGTCGGGGAGCTCCTCTCGCAGGCGGCGCTCGTCCTCGAGCGCGAATGCGGCGCCCGACTCGTACGCCCTTGCGCACGCCTGCCCGGCCACGAGCTCGTGCGCCTCGGCGCTCAAGCGTCCCGCGTCGCCCTCGGCCGCCGAAAGGAGCAGTCGCCTGTTCTCGCCCTCGAGCGCGACGACGGCCAGCGAGCCCGGGAACGCCGCCGAGAGGCTGGCCACCAAGCCTTGCGACACCTCCGCTGCGAGGGAAGCCGTGCTGAAGGCGTGCGAGAGCTCGCCCCGCTGGCGCGCGCGCGCGCTGCGGTTCTCGGCCTCGCGCCGCGCCCTCAGGAGCAACCACCCGACGAAGCCGAAGACGGCCGCTGCTGCGGACGCGAGCAGGGCGAGCGCGAGCAGAAAGCCGTGCCAGGCGGCCGCGAACATCTCCGAGCGAGGTCGATCGATCGCGATCGTCCAGCCCGGCACCTGGGCGGTGGCGAAGACCAGCACGTGGTCGCTGCCGTCGTCGAGCCCGCGCACGCCGGACAGGAGCCCGACCTGCGTTTGCTGGAGTCGCCGCTGCAACGCCGCGTTGCGCGGGCGCGTGAAGTTCGCGAGCAGCTCCCGCCCACGGCGATCCAGCACCACGAGGCCGTCAAAACCGAGATCGGAGGATCCGCTCTCGACGCGGAAGCCGTCCACGAACAGCGCGCCCGTGAGCACGCCGGTGATGTGTCCAAGCCGGTCGTGCGTCGGCACGGCCATCACGATGATGCGCCGATGCGTGCGGCGCGATGCCAGGCCCTCGCTCACGAAGGGTGCCCCAGTCCTCCTCACGACCTCGTAGTACGCGCGGTCCGAGAGGTCGAGTGGACGGGAGGGAGCGCTGCTCGAGGCCCGCACGAAGCCGTGACGGTCGATCCAGCCGAGGCCTCCCGCGAACGGCCCTCCCGCGCGCGGCTGGACCCGCCTGAAGTAGCCGTTCATCGCGCTGCTGTCGCCCGCGCGCACTGTCGCCGAGCGGGCGATGGACTCGAGCGTGGCCAGCTGTCCGGCGAAATACGTGTCGACGATCGAGCTTGCGAGGATCACGCGAGCGCGCGCGTTGTCCACCGCGCTGCGGCGCGCGCCGTCGTACTGGTGCCAGGCCAGCCCGCCGGCGGCAGCCACGAGGACGAGGCCGGCGAGCAGGACTGCGAGCAGCAGGCGCGGCCGGAGCCCGATCCCGTCGGCGAAGGCGTCTTCCATGACCTGCGTGCGCGGCCGGCGCGACCGCGTGCGGACGCCGATGACCCGCTCACCGCCCAACGGGACGCGCCCACGTGGTCGCCGTGGCCGCACCCGCCCGGAAGCTGATGCGGATGGGGGCACGGCTGCTGAACGACACGCGCATCGTCGCGACGCCGTCCTGCCCCGTGGAGATCCGCCGCGTCCTCCTCCCGAAGCGCACGACGATGGCGACGTGCCCGGCCGCCTTGCCGGCGCGCAGCGCATGCAGCCGCAGGGTCATCGCGCGACCGCGCGCGAAGTGCACGACGCGCGGGGCGCTGAGCCGCAGCGAGGGGGGCGAGGCGATGCCGGTCGGAGGCGACGTGCCGTTTGCCCCCATCCCCTTCGGGCCGCCCTGGCCGCCGGTTGCTCCCGCGCCGTCCGGCCCGTTCCCATCGCTGGACGCGATGGCCCCGTCGAGGCTGATGTCGTCATAGGAGACGCGGATGCCGCTCAGCAGTGCGGCGGCCGAGAGGCTCGTGTGCAGGAGGAGGCAGTAGGAGTGCGACGGCTTGAGCAGGGAGGGCTCGAGCGAGAAGGAGTGCGTGACGAACGAGGTATCCGCCGAGACGCTCTCACTGACGACGGTCGTGATCGTGCCCGAGGTCAGGTCGTCCAGCTGGATGCGCGAGGTCACCGAGCCTCCGACGGACAGCAGGCCGCTGACGGCCGCCCTGCGTGCAAACGAGAGGGTTGCGCTGGCAGGGGTCGCCTCGCCCCAGGTGAACGTCGGGGACTTCCACGTGCTCGTGCCCGTGGCAAGGCCCCCGAGCAGCCCCCCGAGGGTCGTGTAGATGACCGTCGCGGAGCCGGGGCCGCCGGCGCCCGGTCCGGGGTCGACCGTGTTCGTCACGCTGCAGAGCGGCGCGCACGACGAGGTCGACGTCCAGTTGCCGGGCCCGTTGGCGAACGAGCTCTCGAGGACCTGGACGTCGGCTTCCGACGCCTGGACTTCGGGCACGGGGCTCGTCGCGACGGCGAGTGCCGCAACGGCGACGAACCAGCAGATCTGAGTTGCGCGCACGCGAGCTCCACTCGGTCAGAGCCTGTGACCGCATCTCACCCGTTCCGAGCACGAGATTCGTCCCTCCAACGGTGGATAGGGAGCGAACCGCCGCGGGTTCGGGTGACCGGCGGCGGCTCGCCGCGCCGGCAGCACTCCCGAGGCCGGCAACGGCCTCGAGGCGGTCGCCAAGGCGGCGCATTTCGCCTGATCGCGCGCGGCCTCTCGAACGGTGAGATCGCACGGGGGCGCTCTTCATCGGCGACACCACCGTCAAGACCCACGTCACTCGCGTCCTGCGCAAGCTCAGCCTCCGCGACCGCGTCCAGGCAGTCGTGCTCGCGTCCCGCGCCGGGCTCTTCGAGGACGACGCGCCCTGATCGATCAGCCGGCCAGCACCTCGTACGCGAACCGCACCACCATGGCCCCGTCGCCCACGGCGCCCGCGACGCGCTTCGAGGCATCTGCGCGCACGTCGCCGGCGACGAACACGCCCGGGCGCGTGGTCTCGAGCAGATGCGGCTCTCGGTCCTTCAGCGGCCAGGACAGATGCCCGGAGCACTTCGCCGCGCCCGCGCCGCAGAGCAGGTAACCCGCGGCGTCGACGGCGAGGATCCCCCTGGCCGCCTCGGTGCACGGATCCGCGCCGATCATCACGAACACGGCGGTGGAGGGCACCTGCTGGACGCTGCCGTCGCGGCGGTCGCGCAGGGTCACGGACTCGACGGTGGACGAGCCGTGCACCGCCGAGACCTCGGTCTCCGTCATGACCTCGATGCGCGGCGAGCGTTCGATGCGATCGACGAGGTAGTGCGACATCGTCGACTTCAGGGCCTTGCCGCGCACCACGATCCGCACGCTGCGGGCACGCGAGCCGAGGTGCACGGCCGCCTGACCCGCGGAGTTGCCGCCGCCGACGACGATCACGTCCTCGTCCCGGCAGCGCTCCGCGTCGGTGGCCATCAGCGCGTGATAGACGCCGGCATCGCGGAAGCGGTCGACCCCCTCGGCCTCCAGCTCACGCCAGCTCGCTCCTGTGGACATGACGACCGAGCGGGCCAGCACGTGCTGGCCGTCGTCGAAGTCCACGCGGACAAGGCCCTCCGGCCCGTCGGCCAGCTCGACGGCCGGATGGAAGCTCGAGAGCACGGCGTCGAAACGGCGCGCCTGCAGGGTCGCCTTGCGCGTCAGGTCCGTCCCGGAGATGCCGCTCGGGAAGCCGAGATAGTTCTCGATGCGCGTGCTCGTGCCGGCCTGGCCGCCGGGCGCCCAGCGCTCGGCGACGAACGTCCGCAGCCCTTCCGAGCCACCGTAGACCGCGGCGGCCAGCCCGGCGGGACCGGCCCCCAGGACGACGAGGTCGAAGCGTTCGCCGTCGACCTCGGCGCGCAACCCCAGCGAGCGCGCCACCTGCGCGGCGGACGGGTTGCGCATGACGTTGGTGGCGTGCACGAGCACCGGCGTCTCCGAGCGCGGGATGTCGAGCCATTCGAGCATCCGGGCGCTCTCGGCATCCGTGTCCACGTCGTACCAGCGCACGGGCAGCAGGTTGCGCTCGAGCAAGTCGCGCACCTCGAACGCACGGCGGGAGCCGCGCGGCGCGATCAGCCGCATGACACCGTGCCCCTCGGCCTCGTGCCAAGCGCGCCGCGCGAGCAGCGTGCGGAAGATGTGCTCGCCGAACTCGGGCCAGCGCGCGACCATTGCGCGCAGGCCCTCGCGGTCGAACGCGATGACGTCGGTCGGCTCGACCGCGACGCACGCGCTGATCGTCGGCTCACCTGTAAATGCGGCAATGTCCCCGATGAACGTGCCACTGTCGGCCTGCGCGATGTACACATCCTTGCCGGGCTTGCGGTCGACCAGCTCGACGAGGCCGCGCTCGATGACATAGAACGGCGCGTCCCGCACCGCGTGCTCGTACAGCACCTCGCCGGGCTGGAACGTTCGCCGCTCGCCGCGCTCGGCCAGCCAGGTCAGCTTCGCGTCGGAGAGCCGCGGGAAGAGAACCTCATCGGCGAGGTCGGGAAAGTGCTCGCTACGGATGACCTGCGTTGTTGCCACGCCTGGAGAATACCCGCGCTCAGAATGACCGAGGCCGTGGTGCGGGAAATGCCATTCGGACGCCGATCGCGGCCGCGAGCCGTGGCGCGCTCATCATTCAGTGAGAACGTCCTACGGCGCAGGGCGTGCTCTCGGCCTCCACGTAGGCCGCGACGGTGTCCGACAACGCGGAGCTGCCGGCCCGCTGCAGCTTCTCGAGGGCCTGTTGCTGAATCTGCCGGACGCGCTCGGCGCTCAGGGCAAGATCGTCGCCGACCTCGTGCAGCGTGCGCGGCGGCCCGTCGAAGCCGAAGCGAGCTCGCAGCACGGCGCGCTCACGTTCGCTCAGGTCGTTGGGCGTGTGCCGGAGCGTGTCCGCCTGGACCGCTCGCACGACGCCGTCGTAGCAATCCTCGGCACGGGGATCGGAGAGCAGATCTCCCAGCGTCCCGCCGCTTCCGTCCTCCCCCTGGAACGGCTCGTCGAGCGAGCGTGGGGAGAGCTCGACGGACATGAGGCTATCGAGCTGTTCCTGCGTATAGCCGGTGGTCTCGAGGAGCTCGGCGCCGGTCGGCTCGGAGTTGTACTCCTGCTCGAGATCCTGGCGCGTGTGCTTGACGTGGGCGAGCTGACGGAGCGCTCGGTCCGACAACACCATCGGCAGCGTGAGGTCCGCCACGAGGCGCTGCATCATCCGGCGGACCCACCAGGACGCATAGGGCCAGAATGGCGGTCCGAGATCGGGGTCGTAGCGCTCCAGCGCCATCAGCAGCCCGACGACGCCCTCCTGGACGCACTCCTCCCTGTCGAGGACAGCGGAGCTCGAGTAGTGCCGGGCGACCTGCCGGATCAGCGGCAGGAAGTCCTGGAGCAGCTGCTCGCGTGCAGCGATATCTCCTTGTTGGGCGAGGCGCACGGCCAGGCGCTGTCCCCCGGTTTCGAAGCCGGAGAGCGTCTGGTGTGCGTCCACGGAAGCGACACAACGGACCACGACACACCATCCCTCGGCATACAGACCTCGTCTGTCCCGGCTGTGTGGTTCCAGGACATGCCCGCCCTCTAGAAACCCGAGCCCGGCACCACGTGAGGAGTGCCAACCCTAGGTGGGTGACTTTACCCGCTGAACTGTTATCGAACTGTGAAAAACCCGCTCGTAGCGCGAATTTCCGACACCACGAGCGCACACGACAACGCCCGCCATGTAGGGCATTTCCGAGCTTGCGCCATCAGGTGGGCGGCCTACTGACACGTGCGAGATCGCCCGGAGCGCGCATGCGGTCGACCGTGGCGGGTGCTCGCCGGAGCGGCGAACACCAGCCCGCGCCGAGTAGGCGGACCGGACGACGGAGCAACATGCCGACGAGGAGGTACGTGTAGGTCGCAGCTTGCAACCGAACGCCGAGCCGCAAAAGAGGCCAAGAGCAGCAGTTGACGTCCAGAGGGGCCGGGCAGGTTCGCGCGGCCCGGGCCCGGCCCCGCATGTCGTACGGCCAGTTCTCAGAGCTCGAGCCACTCCGGGCGCCCGCGGTCATGGATCGTGTACACGGCTGGGCGCTGGACGCGGGGCGCCAGGCGCGGCTCGAATGTGCGAATCAGTTCTGTGAGGACGTCGGTCAAGGGCGAGCTCACCCCGAAGAGCGGCGTGCGGAGTGGTGCGAGTTGCACGATGCCCGCCTCGCTGGAGGCGGGGGAGAGGACCGACATTCCGGAGGACGGCTCTGACATTCCGTAGGCCTGCCGTGCCTCGCGCTCGAGGATGCTGTCGATGCTCCCCGGGACCCACACGGCCGGGCGTCGCGCGCGCCCGAGAGCCGTGAACAGCTCTCGGTAGGTGCCGCGCTTGTGCCGGAAATCGGCCGTGTCGCCCACGATCACGACGAGATCGGAGCCGAGCTCGGGGAGGGCGAGCACCTGGTCGAGCGAGGCTGCGGCCTCCCGTACGGGCCCAAGGGCGATGGCGCCGGTGATCCGCTGCTCGTTCATGCCGTCTCAGGAGGCCTGCGTCAGGCGGCGGCCTGTCATGGGCATCCCGAGCAACGACGCCCAGTAGAACATGAGCTCGATTCCCATTCGATGCTCCTCTCAGGCTTGCGACAGGTGCGCGAGCTCCGGCAACTGACTGTCCAGCCAGGTGCGCAGCTGCGCTTTGGGTACGGCTCCGAGGACGCGATCGACCTCGTTGCCGTTGTGCACGAGCAAGAGCAGCGGGATGCTCTGGATGCCGTAGCGGCTCGCGATGGCGGGCGCCTGGTCGATGTCGAGCTTGACGACCTTGAGCCGGCCCGCGAGCTCGCGGCCGAGGCTCTCGACCGCCGGGGAGACGGCGCGACACGGTGCGCACCATGGAGCCCAGAAATCGACGAGGACAGGCACCGACGCGTCAAGCGCGGCGTCGAAGATCTCGGCATCGGCCTCGACGATCCACGGCAGCGCCGTATGGCAGTTGCCGCACCGGGGAATGCCCGATCCGACCGGAGCCACGCGGTTGCGGCGGCCGCAGTTCGAGCATTCGACGATCGCCGGTTCAGCCATGCCGATCTCGGTCCTTGCCAGAAGACTGGGTCGAACTTACAGGTAGGCCGCCCAACAGGACGGTCAACTCTGCGGCCGCCACCCGCTCCGCCGCTTGGTGCCAGACCGCCTGTCGAGCCGCTACGCGGTCGCTCCGACCGCTTCCTCCGCGGCCGGCTCCACTCGGGCGCGGGGGCCGGGGTTCTCCCAGCGCACGACGAGCTCGTCGTCCTCGTCGTCCAGGATGATCGTGGCGCCGGCGAGGATGTCCATGCCATCACCTCACGCGGTTCGGAGGCTCGTAGCGGCTGAGCCGCCGCTCGAGTTCGTCGATGCGCGCCAGGAGCTCGGCGACGAGCACTGCGCCGGCGTAGTTGAGGGCCAGGTCGCGGCGCAGACGCGAGGCCCGCGCCAGGCGCGCCGCCGCGTCGCGCGGATAGCGGGGGACGGCGTCGGGCCCGATGCGCGGCTCGACCAGCCCCAGCTGCACGAAGCGCAAGACGAGGTCGGGGTGCAGTTCGGCCTCGCGTGCCAGGACTTCCAGCTCGACGAGCCGGCCTGTTCCGACGGCGCGGTGCACGAGCCGGGTCCCGCGTGGCCGGATGGGAGTCGTCGCCATCAGCGTCTCCTGCGCGGGTCGAAGTGCGACTCGGCGGCGAGCTGCTCGAACAACTCCCGCTCCGTTTCGGTGAGCTTCCTCGGCACGCGGATCTTGACCATCGCGTAGAGATCGCCCCTGCGGCCCTGCGCGCCGGGGAGGCCTTCGCCGCGCAGACGGAGGCGGCGGTCGCTCGACGAGCCTGCGGGCACCCGCACGCGCGCGGTCCCCGTCAGTGTCCGCACATCGACCGTGGCGCCGAGCGCCGCCTCCCAGGGCGTGATCGGCAGGTCCGTATGGAGGTCGCGCCCTTCCACGCGGAAGTGGGGGTGGGGAGCGATGCGGACGCGCAGGTAGAGGTCGCCGGCGGCGCCCCCGCCGGCGCCCCTCCCGCCCTCGCCGGCCAGACGGATCCGCTGCCCGTCGCGCACGCCGCGCGGGATCGCGACCTCGAAGCTGCGGCCGTCGGCCAGCGAGATGCGTCTCTTGCCTCCGCTGGCCACCTCCTCCAGGCTGAGGTCGAGCACCGCCTCCTGGTCGCCGCCGCGTAGTGAGAAGCCGGCCGACCCGTTGCTGCTCGCGCGCGTCCTTCCGCGAGGACCGCCGAAGAGGCTGGAGAAGAAATCGCTGAAGTCGTCGCCGCCCCCGAAATCGAAGCGCGTGCCGCCGAAGTCGTCGCCGCCGCCGAACCCGCCGAACCCCTCGAACCCGCCCGACTGGTCGAAGCCGGGGGCACCGGAGACGTCCTGTCCTGACCGCCAGTTGGCGCCGAGGCGGTCGTAGCGCGCGCGCTTCTCGGGGTCGTGCAGAACCTCGTAGGCCTCGGAGACTTCCTTGAAGCGATCCTCCGATCCCTCTTCCTTGTTGACATCCGGGTGGTGCGTGCGCGCAAGCTTTCGGTACGCACGGCGAATCTCGTCGTCACTCGCGTCGCGTGCGACGCCCAGGCTCTCGTAGTAGTCGCGGAAGGCGACCGGCGGCATTCAGGCCTCGGGCTCAGGCCGCCGCGAGACGACGACCTGGGCGGGACGCAGGACGTGATCGCCCACGGCGAACCCCGAGCGGGCAACGTCGACGACCGTGCGGTCGGGGACCTCCTCGCTCTCACGCACGGCGACCGCCTCGTGGCGCTCGGGATCGAAGCGCTCCCCGGGCTCCCCGACCCGCCTGACGTCGTTGCGCACCAGGATCGCGTCCATCTGCTCGAGCACGGAGCGCAAGCCCGCCTGCACCGGGCCTTCGGGGGTCATGGCCAGCGCGCGCTCGACACTGTCGAGCGCCTCGAGCCACTCACGCAGCTGGGATTCACGACTTGCCTGCACGCGGCGCTCGACCTCGCCCGCCGTGCGCTTGCGCAGGTTGTCGAGGTCGGCCAGCGCGCGGCGGTGGAGATCCTCCGCGCGCGCCAGCCGCGCGGCGAGCTCGTTGCGCTCGCCGCGCTCCTCGCGCTCGGCGTCCGCGTGCCCGGGCTCGTCGACGGTCGTCGGCGACTGAGGGGTTTCCTCAGTCACGTGTGAATTCGGCATCGATGACTTCCTCGTCGTCGCTCTCGCGGGCTCCGTTGCCATCCGCGGAGCCGTCGCCGCCTCCGCCCTGGCTGCCCGCACCCGCCGCGCCGGCGGCGCTCGAGGCACTGGAGGGCAGCGAGTGCACCGCCTGCTGGAGGTCGGCGATCAGCGGGCGGAGGCGTTCCATGCCCGCCTCCTCCTGGAGCGCCTGCCTGGCATCCGAGATGAGCTGCTCAGCGCGAGCCTTCTCGTGCTCCGGCAGGTTGTCCTGCAGGTCGCGCACGAGCTGCTCGGCGCGATAGGCGAGCGAGTCGAGCTCGTTGCGGGTATCCGCGAGCTCGCGCCGCGCTCGGTCCTCGACGGCGTGCGCCTCGGCATCGCGCACCATGCGGTCGATCTCGCTGGTGTCGAGATTGGCGCTCTCGGCGATCGTGACCTTCTGCTCGGCCCCGGTGCCCTGGTCGCGGGCAGACACGTTGAGGATGCCGTTCGCGTCGAGGTCGAACGTCACCTCGACCTGCGGCTGACCGCGCGGCGCAGGGCGGATCCCCTCGAGCCGGAAGCGCGCGAGCTGGCGGTTGTCGGAGGCCATCTCCCGCTCGCCCTGCAGCACGACCACATCGACCGCCGTCTGGTTGTCCTCCGCCGTGGAGAACGTCTCGGTGCGACGTGCGGGGATCGTGGTGTTGCGCTCGATCACCTTCGTCATCACCCCGCCCATCGTCTCCAGGCCGAGCGACAGCGGCGTGACGTCGAGCAGTACGACATCGCCGACCTCGCCCTTGAGGATGCCGGCCTGCAGCGCGGCGCCGACGGCGACCACCTCGTCGGGGTTCACCGTCATGTTCGGCTCCTTGCCGCCGGTCAGGCGTCGTACCAGTGCCTGCACCATGGGCATGCGCGTCGCGCCTCCGACGAGGACCACCTCGTCGATGTCGTCGGCCGACAGCTTGGCATCTTTCAGCGCCTGCTCCACGGGCCCGCGGCAGCGCTCGAGCAGATCCGCCGTCAACTGCTCGAACTGTGCTCGCGTGAGCGTCATGTTGAGGTGCTGCGGCCCCGAGGCATCGGCAGTCACGAACGGGAGGTTGATCTGCGTCTGCGTCGTGCTCGAGAGGTCGACCTTGGCGCGCTCGCCGGCCTCGAACAGTCGCTGCAGCGCCTGTGGATCGTTACGGAGGTCGATGCCGCGATCCTTCTTGAACTCCTCCGCCAGCCAGTCGACGATGCGCTTGTCGAAGTCGTCGCCGCCGAGGTGTCCGTCACCGCTCGTCGAGCGGACCTCGATGACGCCGTCGCCGACGTCGAGCAGCGACACGTCGAACGTTCCGCCGCCGAGGTCGAAGACGAGCACCGTCTCCAGCCCCTTCTTGTCGAGCCCGTACGCCAGCGCGGCCGCCGTCGGCTCGTTGATGATGCGCAGGACCTCGAGGCCGGCGATCGTGCCGGCGTCCTTCGTCGCCTGTCGCTGGGCGTCGTTGAAGTAGGCGGGAACCGTGATGACCGCCTCGGTGACACGCTCGCCCAGGGCCTTGGCCGCGTCCTCCGCGAGCTTGCGCAGGATCAGGGCGGAAATCTCTTCCGGCGAATGCTGCTTGCCGCGCACTTCGAAGCGTACGGCGTCGTTGGGTCCCTTGACCACCTTGTAGGAGACGAGCTTCGCCTCCTCGGTGACCTCGTTCCACTTGCGACCGATGAAGCGCTTGACGGAGGAGAGCGTGGCCTCTGCGTTGAGGATGGCCTGGCGTTTGGCCACCTGGCCGACCAGCCGCTCGCCGTCTTGGGTGAATGCAACGACCGATGGAGTGGTGCGGGCGCCGTCGGCATTCGGGATGACTTCCGCCTGGCCACCCTCCCGCGTCGCCGCGACCACCGAGTTCGTCGTGCCCAGATCGATGCCGACCGCCTTGGCCATTACGGCTCCTCTGCTCGTGCCGACGTGGTGCGGGTCGGCGTGGATTCGCACGTTGGCCGGGAGCGCACGCTCACACGCAGCCTGCGCCACCGGTACTCAGGTGGATAGGGCAAGCGCCGGCACTTTCAAGAGGTCGAGAGCCTGAATTCACGGGCGTGCGCGCCTATCTCGCGGGACGCGTTCAAGCCTCGGGCGGGGAGCCATGGCCTCGTGTGGGCGAGGCCGGGCTCCGGCTGGTGCCGTAGCAACCGCGGGTCTGGGATCTCACGGCATCCTGCCCTGACCTCAGCCGCGCCGGTAGCGCGCGATCGCCGGCGGGACGGATCGCAGCCGAGCCCCATTAGGATCCGCGGCGACGATGAGCGATTGGCTCTGCATCATCCGCCCGCCGCGCCCGACCTTCATCGGCGACATGAGCGAGGAGGAACGGACGGTCATGGGCGAGCACTTCGCCTATCTGCAGGGCCTGCTCAGGCAGGGCCGGCTCCTGCTGGCCGGGCCGTCGCTCGATCCGCCGTTCGGCATCGTGGTCTTCGTGGCCGAGAGCGAGGAAGAGGCGTGGGCGCTGGTTCGCGCCGACCCGTCGGTGCGGGCGGGGGTGCAGACCCCGGAGCTGCACCCGTTTCGCACCTCGCTGCTTGCCGGGCGCGACTGAGCGCGCCGCGCGCTCAGTCCAGGTCGACCACGACGGGCTCGAACTTCGGCAGGTAGTCCACGCCGCAGTGCGCGGCGTTGACGAGCGTCGTCGCTCCGCGCTGCCAGCGCCCGTGGCCCTCGTGGACGTGACCGAAGGTGCACAGCTTGGGCGCCCGCTCGTCGATCGCGGCGAGCAGCGACGGCGAGCCGATCGCCTGGCCGCTGATCCAGTCCCCGTAGCCGAGCGGCGGTGAGTGGACGCACAGCACGTCGACGGCGGGAGGGATGAGACCCCAGCGCTCGGCCAGCTCCTCCTCGGTGAGCATGAACGCCCACTCCTGGAAGTGCCTCGTCCAGGGCGAGCCCTGGAACGTCAGCCCGGCGATCTCGATGCTCTCATCCTGCAGGTAGTGCCAGTCCAGATCGCGCAGAGCGGAGGGGTCGACCTCGCCGACGAAATCGTGATTGCCCGCGACGCCGACGATGACGTCGGCTGGGACGTCGTCCAGCCAGCGCGCGAACACCGAGCGCAACCAGCCCCGCTGCGTCGCGGGGCGCTCATCAGCGGTCGGGCAGATGTCGCCGGCCACGAGCAGGACGTCGCAGGGCGGCACCGGGGGGAGATAGCCGTGGAGATCGGCGACGCACACGAACCGCATCGCCGGGGAGGCTAGCCGACCGCGCTGGCACGCCCCTACGCATGCCGGAGCCGCTCGTGTCCGAATGAGCCCGCTACCTGGACTTCCTGGTGCCGGGCGTGATCGCAGTCGGGCATGTTCGCTGGTCGGCCGCCCGGCGCGCTGACTAGTCTTCCGGCGTGTCGAAGGGCGAGGTCATGACGGGGTTCACGGTGAGACCTCTGGATGCGACCACCTGGCCGGATTTCGCGCGGCTGGTCGAGCTTCACAACGGCGTCTGGGGCGGCTGCTGGTGCATGGCCTTTCACGCCGAGGGTGTCGGGCGCACGAAGTCCCCTGCGCAGAACCGATTTGAGAAGGAAGACCGAGTCCGGGCGGGCCGGGCACACGCGGCACTCGTCTACGACGGCGCGGAATGCGTGGGCTGGTGCCAGTTCGGGGCGACCGACGAGCTGCCGCGCATCAAGCATCGGCGTGCCTATCTCGACGGTCTCGGCGCGCCTCCCGATTGGCGGATCACGTGCTTCTTCGTCGACAGGCAGTACCGCCGCCGAGGGGTCGCCTCCGCCGCGCTCGGCGGTGCCCTGCACGAGATCGCGCGGCTCGGGGGAGGAACCGTGGAGAGCTATCCCGAGGACATCAACGGCCGGTCGGTCTCCGCCTCGTTTCTGCACAACGGCGCGCTGTCGATGTTCGAGGGCCACGGGTTCGAGCGAATCCGCCGCCTCGGCAAGCATCACTGGGTGGTGGCCAAGCTCCTGGCGGCCTGAGCGCACCGATCCGCCATCTGGGTCTGGCACCGCCAGGCGGTGCCAGACCCCAGGGTGGCGGCACCGACCCGATGTCTCGCTCAGGCGTGCGCGTCGAGGAAGCCGACGACGCGTGACCAGGCGTCGTCCGAGGCGGCCTGGTGCTCGGCCTGGCTGCGGTCGAAGAAGCTGTGCGGAGCGCCCTCGTAGGTGACGAGCTCGTGCTCGACGCCGGCGTCCGCGAGGGCGCGGTCGAGGGCGGCGTTGTCCTCGGCCGTGATGTGGCCGTCGGCGCCGGCCTGGAGGGCGAGGATCGGCGCTTCCATCTGACCTGCCAGCTGGATCGGGCCCGGTTCGCCGTTGCGCTCGCCGGTCGAGCCGTAGAAGCCCACCGCTCCGGCGAGCCCGTGCCCGCCGGCGGACGCCAGCCACGACTGGCGCCCGCCGAAGCAGAAGCCCACCGTGAAGATGTGCTCGCGCGCGCCGCCTTCGGGAGAGCGCAGCCAGGCGACCGCGGCCGCGATGTCGGCCTGCACGGTGGAAGTGCGCGTCTGCGCGACGTGCTCCGGGTAGTCGAAGTCCTCGTCTCGTTTGGCGATCCCCGCCGTGCGGCCGAACCAGTCGATCGCGACCGCCGCGTACGCCCGCTCGGCGAAGCGCAGGGCGAGCTCCTCGTAGAAGCGGTAGAGGCCGCGGACGTCGGGCAGGACGACGATGCCGACGGCCGAGGGATCGTCGGGTGTCGCGGCGAAGGCCGCGAAGCGCGTTCCGTCGGCCGACTCGAGCACCAGGTCCTGGTGCGAGACGGCGGCGCCCGCGATCTCGGGAACGGGCGGCAGGGAGTCGAGTTCGAAGCACATCGCCCGACCTTACCGGTGTAGCCTCGGCTGCGATGGGCGATTTGCATCCCCCCGCGTTCACGGACGTGCTCGGCGCACGGGGGAGGATCGCCCCTTACCTGGGGCGCACGCCGCTCTATCGCTACGGCGGCCTTGCCGACCTGCTCGGCACCGACGTCTGGGTCAAGCACGAGAACCACCTGCCGGTGGGCGCGTTCAAGGTGCGCGGCGGGGTCAACCTCGTCGCGCAGCTCTCGCCGGAGGAGCGCGCGCAGGGCGTGATCTCGGCCTCGACGGGCAATCACGGCCAGTCGATCGCCTACGCCGCTCGTCTCTTCGGGGTGCGCGCGATCATCTGCGTGCCCGAGGGCGCCAACCCGGTGAAGGTCGCGTCGATCCAGGGCCTCGGCGCCGAGATCGTCGTGCACGGCCGCGACTTCGACGAGGCGCGGGCGCGCTGCGCCGAGCTCGCTGCCGAGCACGGCCACCGTTACATCCACTCCGGCGACGAGCCGCACCTGATCGCGGGCGTGGCGACGGCGACGCTCGAGCTGCTCGAGGACGAGCCGGAAATCGACGTGATCGTCGTTCCGGTCGGGGGCGGCAGCGGCGCGGCGGGCGCGTGCATCGCAGGCAAGGCCGTGCGGTCGGGCATCGAAGTGATCGGCGTGCAGTCCGAGGCCGCTCCGGCTGCCTATCGCTCCTGGAAGGAGCGCCGGCCCGTGGAGGACCGCATGGAGACGTTCGCCGAGGGGCTTGCGACGCGCGTCGCGTTCGAGCTGCCCCAGCGAATCATGCGCGAGCACCTCGACGACTTCGTGCTCGTCTCCGACGACGAGATCCGCGCGGCCATCGTGACGATGATCGAGACCACGCGCAATCTGGTCGAGGCGGCCGGCGCGGCCCCGCTGGCCGGCGCGCTGAGCCTGCGCGGACGGCTCGCGGGCAAGCGGGTCGCGCTGATCTGCAGCGGCGGCAACATCAGCCGCGAGCAGCTGGCCGACGTGCTCGCGACGGCGGCCGCGTAGCCGGTGGCGGTGGAGCGCCCGACCTGGTGGGTGCGCATCCTCGGCGGAGTCGTCGGGGGCATCTACGTCGTCTTCGGGATCGGCGAGCTCGCCGCGCACCTCGACGAGCGGGCCAGCCTCGTGTTCTGGGTGCCGACGCTGCTGGGCGGCGGCGCGCTCGTGCTCTACGGCGTCTTCGGCCGGCGGCGACGCGGCTCGACGAACCTGGTCGTGGCCGGTGCGCTGCTCGGGCTGATCGGGACCGCCTGGACCCTGATCGTGCCCGTGCTCGCCATGCTGCTCGTCGTGCTCACCTTCAACGGCGCGCATCGCCCGCCGGCCGCGCCGTGAGGATCACCGGCGTTCGCACCTTCGTCGTCGGCAACCCCACCCCGGGCTACGGCGGCCACTACTTCATCTTCCTCAAGCTCGAGACCGACGGAGGCCTCGAGGGCCTTGGCGAGGTCTATGCCGCCACGGTCTCGCCGAAGCTGGTCGCGCGCATGATCGAGGACGTCGTGGCCCGCCATGTCGTCGGCCGCGAGCCGTTCCACATCGAGGCCACGTGGCGCGACGTGTACGCGTCCGGGTATTCGATGCGGCCGGATCCGACGCTCGTGGGCGTGCTCTCGGGCATCGAGATGGCGATGTGGGATCTCGCCGGCAAGGCCGTCGCCAAGCCGGCCTACGAGCTGCTCGGCGGCCGCGTGCGGGAGGCGCTGCGCAGCTACAGCTACCTCTACGCCGAGGAAGGCGACGCGACCGACGTCTACGCAGACCCCGGCCTTGCGGCGCAGCGGGCGGGGGAGTACGCGGCGCGCGGCTTCACGGCCATCAAGTTCGATCCCGCCGGTCCCTACGCCTCCTTCGATCCGCGGCAGCCCTCGCTCGAGGATCTCGATCGCTGCGAGCGCTACGTCGCGCAGGTGCGCGAGGCGGTCGGGTCTCGCTGCGATCTGCTGTTCGGCACGCACGGGCAGTTCACGGTCTCCGGTGCGATCCGGCTGGCACGCCGGCTCGAGCGCTTCGATCCGCTCTGGTTCGAGGAGCCCACGCCGCCCGAGTCGCCCGAGGAGATGGCGCGCGTCGCGCGCGCGACGAGCATCCCGATCGCAACCGGTGAGCGTCTGACGACCAAGTACGAGTTCGCGCGCGTCCTGCAGACGGGGGCCGCCTCGATCCTGCAGATGAACCTCGGCCGCGTCGGTGGTCTGCTGGAGGGCAAGAAGATCGCCGGCATGGCCGAGTGCCACTACGCGCAGATCGCGCCGCACCTGTACTGCGGCCCGGTCGTCGGCGCCGCCAACATCCAGCTCGCCACCTGCACGCCGAACTTCCTGATCCTCGAGGGCATCGGCCGCTGGGACGGCATCCACGCGGAGCTGCTGAAGGAGCCGATCCGCTGGGAGGACGGCCACGTCATCCCCCCGACGGCCCCCGGCCTGGGCGTCGAGCTCGACGAGGCGGTCGCGCTGGCACATCCGTACCGTGATGACCACCTGCACCTCGAAGCCGCCTCGGGGGAGCTTCCCGTGCGGCGCCATACCGCGTGAAGGTCGGCTTCATCGGCCTCGGCAGCCTCGGGCGCCAGCTCGCGGCGAGCCTGCTGCGCGCCGGGTTCCCCCTGACGGTCCACGACCGGGAAACGACCGCTGTCGCGGCCCTCGTCGCCGCCGGAGCGAGCGCGGCCGCGTCGCCGCGGGAGGTCGCCGAGGCCTCCGACTGTGTGATCACCTGCCTGCCCTCGTCCCAGGCGGTCAGCCAGGTGGTCGCGGGCGCCGACGGTGTGATCGAGGGCCTGCGACGCGGCGGCACGTGGATCGAGATGAGCACGAACGACGCGCATGAGATCGAGCGCCTCGCCACGCTCGCCGCGGCGAACGGCATCGACACGCTCGAATGTCCCGTCACCGGCGGCGTCCACAAGGCCGCGGCGGGCGAGATCACCGTGATCGCCGCCGGCGACGAGGCGGTGTTCGCCGCTCACCTCGCCGTGCTCGAGGCCATGGGCAGCCCGGTCATCCACGTCGGCCCGCTGGGCAAGGCGTCGGTGATCAAGGTCATCACGAACATGCTCGCCTTCATCCACCTGGTGGCCGCAGGCGATGCGCTCATGCTGGCCAAGCGGGGCGGCCTGCCGCTGGAGACGGCCTACGAGGTGATCCGGGCCAGCTCGGGCAATTCGTTCGTGCACGAAACCGAGAGCCAGATGATCCTCAACGGGTCCTACGACATCGGCTTCACGCTGGACCTGGCTGCCAAGGATCTCGGATTCGCCCTCGACCTGGGACGCGAATTCGGCGTCCCGCTGGAGCTCGCCGAGCTGGTCGGGGCGACATTCAACCGCGCGCGCGAGCAGTACGGCGGCGCGGCGCAGTCGAGCCAGGTCGTGAAGCTGCTCGAGGATGCGCTCCACGTCGACCTGCGGGCGCCGGGCTTCCCCGCGCGTCTCGGGGGAACGCCGCCCGCCCGGGAGGGTTAGATCCGCACATGGCGGGACTGCTGCGCGGATCGGTGCTGATGGCCGCGGCCTTCGGCGCGTTCGCGGCCGGCGAGCCCGCCGAGCTGCACGGCCCGCCGCTCGGCAACCACACGGGCCTGCGCCTGGTGGTGGCGGACAGGCCACCCTTCGTGTTGGACGTGGACAGCGGTTCGGTGACTCGCCTGAACGCCGTCGGCAACACGTTCTCCGTCCTGGGCGTCGCGAGCGGTGCGGTGGTCATGGTGGCCGGAGCGGGCACGCGCGTGACGAACCTGCGCGTGTGGGTCATGTCCGGCAAGCGCGCGTCACCGAGGCCGATCGGCGCCGGCCGGGATGTCGTGCCGGCAGCGGGCGGAGCCGGTGTCTGGGTGACGCGTGTCGTGCGCCCGAGACGCTGCGTCCTGCTGCGGATCGCGCTCGACGGCCGGCAATCGGCCAGCCGCGCGATCCCCTGCAAGTGGGTGATCGCGCCCGCCGCGGACCTGGGGCTCGTCGTGCGGCGCACGCGCATCATCGATCCGCGCACGGGCCGGAAGGTCTTCGGCTCGCGGCAGGGCGTGCTCGCCGTGGCGGGTGCGCGCGTGCTCGTCGGCATGGGAACCCTCCACTGGCCCGACTACCGTTTCAGCCTGACCGACACGGTCACCGGAGCACGGCACCGCTTCGGATGGCCGAGCATCCTGAAGTACCTCGACATCCCGCAGGTCGACCCGCAGGGCCGCTACATCGCCCTTCCGTTCGCCGACCCGGCCTACCGGCTCTCGGGCAGCCAGGTGCTCGACGTCTGGGTGCTCGACACATTCACGGGGAAGCTGACGCACCTGCCGAGCTCTCCCGCCTACGTCTCGCTCAAGCGCACGAGCATCGCCTGGACGCACGACAGCCGGCTCGTCCTCCTCGGCGAGGTGGACGAGCGGGCCTTCGTCGGCGTCTGGCGCCCCGGGCAGACGCGGCTGGCGCTCAAGACCATCCACTTCCCGCGTCGCAACGGCGCGAGCGACGCCTTCGCGCCACTCGGCTAGCGAGCGCGCGGCCCGGCTCGGGGAAGCGCCCGGCGCCCGGTGAGAGCTCGGAGCTAGGCCGCCGGCGGCGGCGTCGCGAGCATTTCGAGCGAGACGTCCCACAGCCGCGCGGCGGCCTCGGGATCGAGGGCGTAGCGGCGCACGCCGCCGCTGGCCTCAGAGTCGTCCGGCACCACGACCGCCTCGTTGCAGTCCTCGAAGTAGCGGCCCGTGATGCCCGCGAGCTCGGGCGAGGTCGCGAGCAGCACCGATGTCGCGGCGCCCTGCTCGGGAGTCTTCAGCACGATGCCGCCGGTGGCCATGTCCTTCGACCAGCCGGCCCTGACCGCCGGGTCCACGTAACGCTGGAGGTTCGTCGAGATGCCGCCTGGCATGAGCGCGTTGGCCGTGATGCCGTCGCCGGCCCAGCGGCGCGCCGCCTCGACGGCGAACAGCACGTTGGCCGTCTTGGACTGGCCGTAGGCGAGCCACGGATCGTACGCGCGCCGCTCGAAGTTGATGTCGTCGAACACGACGGGGGAGCGGCGGTGAGCGGCCGAGCTCACGGCCACGATACGCCCGGCGCCGTCGGCCGACAGCGCATCGTGCAGGCCGAGTGCGAGCGCGAAATGGCCGAGGTGGTTGGTGGCGAACTGCAGCTCCCAGCCCTCGGGCGTGCGCGTCTCGGGCGATGCCATCACGCCTGCGTTGTTGACGAGCGCGTGCAGCGGCCCGTCCCAGGCCGCGACGAAGGCCGCGACCGACGCGCGGTCGGCGAGGTCGAGGTGGGCGACGTGGACGTCGGAGTTGCCTGTCGTCTCGGCGATCTCGCCCGCCGTGCGCTCGCCGGCGGCGAGGTCGCGAACCGCGAGCGTCACGTCGGCGCCGGTGCTCGCGAGGGCCCGCGCGGTCTCGACGCCGATGCCCGAGGAAGCGCCGGTGACGATGATGCGGCGACCCGTGAGGTCGATGCCCTCGACCACTTCCGCGGCCTTCGTCTCCCGCCCGTACCGGGTGGTGATGGTGCTCATGCCGTGCCGTCCCCTTTCCCGCTGAAACCATATACGGAGGAAACCTCCGCTTTCAGGCACCGTAACGGAGGCGCTCGTCGTTTCGCAAGGAATCCGTCAGGCGCTGACGAGCAGGCCTGTGGCGTAGAGCACCCTGATGCCCGCGACCAGTCCGGCCGCGTCTTCGGGTAGAGATGGCGACCGGCCTCGTCGCGGATGAACGGCGCGAGCTGGACCTCCGCGATGGCACCCGCAAACCCCACGGGAGCGCTGAGCTCAACCCCATCTCCGTCGGTGCAGCTCCGGTGCACCTCGGGCTGGCCCCGGAAGGTCGCCGCGCCCTGGCCGCCGAGGAGGTTTTTCAGGCGCCCGAGCGCTCTAGCTTGCGCATCGAACGCTCGCGGAAGCGCCGCAGGATCGGCCCGTAGACGAAGCGGCCGCCGTGCGTGCTCACCCGCATGAGCGGGCTCGAGTCCATGAACGGCAGGAAGCGGTCGGGGAAGCCCGGCATCGTGCACGCGATGCAGATGCCTCCCACGTTGGGGCAGCCGCCGACCCCGTTCACCCAGCCGCGCGCCGGCACGTTGCACTTGGCCACCGGTCCCGAGCAGCCGACCTTCGCCAGGCAGCTGCCGTGGTCGGCGAGCGACTGTGCGAAGCGCCCGCCCTCGGCCAGCCCGGCCCGGTCACACGTCTCGTGGGCGGTCTGCTCGAACAGCCACAACGGCCGGCCGTGGTCGTCGAGTTCCGTCGGCGGCGAGACGCCCGCGAGCTCGAGCGCGATGCGCTGCAGCGTCTCGGTGATCGCGTCGGGCTGCACGGGACACCCCGGGAGGTTGATCAGCGGCCGGCCGCGCCGGGAGACGAAGTGGTGCCCGATGTGATCGCCCAACCCCATCGCCCCGGTCGGGTTGTTGCGCATGGCGGGGACGCCGCCGTAGGCCGCGCAGGTGCCGAGCGCCATCACCACGGCGGCGCGCGGCGCGAGCCAGTCGATCCACGTGCTGGCCGTGATCGGCTGGCCCTCGGCATCCACGCCGAACCCGCTCCAGTGGCCCTCGCCGTTGATCTCCTCGTTGGCGACCGAGCCCTCGACGACGAGCACGAACGGCTCCAGCTCGCCGCGCGCGGCCGCGTGCCAGGCCTTGAGGTAGTCGTCGCCGACGTCGTAGGCGAGCAGCGGGTTGTACAGGGCGATGCGGGGCTGGCCGGGAATCGCACCGCGCAGGAGCTCTTCCAGGCTCGGGCTCGTCGCAGCGGTCAGCGAGACCGACTCGCCGTCGCAGCTGAGGCCGCTCGTCAGCCACAGCACGTGCACGATCAGGCCCTCGACGCCGGCGCCGTGGCCCGAGAAATCGACCGTTCGCTTCACGCCCCGACCGCTGTGTCGGTCTCGCAGGTTCCGGTCTCGCGCCGCGCCGACGCCCGGTCGGCGAGCGCGGCGACGTGCTCGGCCGCCGTGCCGTGCAGGTGCAGGGCGCCGTCGCGGCTCGTGACGAGCCCGGCCTGCGAGAGCCGCCCGAGCGCGTGCGAGACCGAGGGCCGCTCGGCGCCGACCAGTCGCCCGAGCAGCCGGTGGGTGAGCGGCAGCCCGAGGCGGATGCCGCCGTGCTCCACCCGCCCCCAGCGACCGGCCAGGTGCCAGAGCAGCAGCGTCAGCCGCACCTCGAGCCGCGGCTGTGACGTGATGGCGCGCTGGACGTCCAGATCCGCCGCGCGCATGCAGGCGCGGGTCAGCAGTTCGCGCGAGATCTGAGGCCACGGCTTGACGCGCTCGGCGAAGGCGTCGTCGAGCAGTGCGAGCCGCGTCGGCATGAGGACGTGCCACGCCGACTCGCGCTCGAGCAGGTCGTCGGCGCGCGCCGCAACGGGCTGGAGCACGTCGCCGTCGCCGATGATCTCCGTCGCCGTGCGGTCGCCCACGCGCACGTCGACGCTGAGCACGCCGTCGACGATCAGCACGCCCGGCCCGTGGCCGATCTGGGCGAAGCACTCCGAGAGGTCGCAGTCGCCGACCGGCGCGGCGAACACGACCGCCGTGACGACCTGGCGAGCCACGAGGCGCATGCGCAGGTCGAGCTCCGAGGCGAGATCGTCGTCGAGATCCAGCAGGTAACGATAGGACGAGGTCGGCAGTGACTCGATCCTGGAGAGCTCGCGCAGTGCAGGCCAGCGCGGCTCGTGCCCGTTCGGCGGAAGTCCCTGGCGATCAGAGATGTGGTGCTCCTCGCGAGTGGCGGCGGGCCTATCCGGCCCTCGGGTGCTCGGCGGCGACAGCGTGATCCTACGCGCCGTATACCCCGAGAGATAGGCCGGTAATCACGATTACCACCAGGCCGGAGCGGTGGTTGGTAACCGCGATTACGCGGGTCTATTCGCGGCCTGCGGGCGCTGATAGAACCCCTTCGACTCCGTTGCAACCGCCGCACTCGCGGCGCATGTCACTCCCGCCCAGAAAGGCACGGTGCGTATGTGCTTGGCGATCCCAGGTCAGGTGATCGAGCTCGTCGACGAAGCGAATCGTCTGGCACGGGTCGAGGTGGCGGGTGTGCGGCGGAGCGTCAATGTCGGCCTGCTCGACGATGACGGTGTGGGCGTGCAGCCCGGCGACTGGGTCCTGATCCACGTGGGCTTTGCGCTCTCCAAGGTCGACGAGGAGGAGGCGCACGCCACGCTCGCGCTGCTGCAGGGCATGGGCATCGAGTACGAGCAGGAGCTTGAGGAGCTGAAGGCGAGCGTGATCGAATGAGCGCGGGCGCCGGCACCTGGGCGTCCCCGGACTGCGGCGAGGCGCACTGCATCACGTGCGGCGATCAGGGCATTCCATTGCTCGTCGTCGCGCTGGAGGGAAATGGTCTCGCGCGCTGCCGCAACGAGGCGGCGCCCGCGGAGCCCGATGCCACTGTCGACGTGCAACTCGTAGGAGCGGTCGCTCGCGGCGACCTGCTGCTCGTGCACGCAGGCGTGGCTCTCGCCCACCTCGGCGCGGCGGCGAGCGCATGAAGTACGTCGACGAGTTCCGCGACGCCGAGCTCGGCCGCGCCGTGTCGGCCGAGATCGCCTCGACGGTCGACGCCGGCCGTCACTACAAGGTCATGGAGGTGTGCGGGGGTCACACGCATTCGATCTACAAGTACGGCGTCGACGACCTGCTGCCGCCCAACGTCGAGCTTGTGCACGGGCCGGGCTGCCCGGTCTGCGTGATCCCGATGGGCCGGGTCGACGACGGCATCGCCGTGGCGCGGAATCCCGAGGTGATCTTCACCTGCTTCGGAGACATGCTGCGCGTCCCGGGAGCCAATGGCACGCTGCTCGACGCCAAGGCCGAGGGTGCCGACATCCGCATGGTCTACTCGCCGCTGGACGCGCTGCGGATCGCGCGCGAGAACCCCGACCGCGTCGTCGTCTTCTTCGCGATCGGCTTCGAGACGACGGCTCCCTCGACGGCGCTGACGCTGCGCCGGGCCAAGGACGACGGCATCCAGAACTTCCTCTGCATCTGCAACCACGTCACGATCGTGCCGCCGCTGCGGGCGCTGCTCGAGTCCCCTGACCTGCAGCTCGACGGGTTCATCGGGCCCGGGCACGTCGCCACGGTCGTGGGCGCCCGCCCGTTCGAGTTCATCCCGAGCGACTACTCGAAGCCGATCGTGATCTCGGGGTTCGAGCCGCTCGATCTCCTGCAGTCGGTGCAGATGATCGTGCGCCAGCTGGCCGAGGGGCGCTGCGAGGTCGAGAACCAGTACGCGCGCGTCGTCCCCTACGAGGGCAACTCGGCGGCGCTGCGCGCCATGGCCGAGGTGTTCGAGCTGCGCCCGCACTTCGAGTGGCGCGGGCTCGGTTTCATCTCGCAGAGCGCGCTGCGCCTCTCCGACGCCTATCGGGCGTTCGACGCGGAGGCACGCTACGAGGTGCCGAACGTGCGCGTCGCCGATCCCAAGGCGTGCCAATGCGGCGAGGTGCTGAAGGGCGTGATCAAGCCCTGGGAGTGCAAGGTCTTCGGCAGTGCCTGCACGCCCGAGCACGCGATCGGCACATGCATGGTGTCGCCCGAGGGCGCCTGCGCCGCGTACTACACCTACGGCCGCTTCGCGCGCGAGCGGGAGGTGGTGTGACGGTGGCGCAAGCGAGCGTCAGCGAGCGCGAGCAGCGCGTGCTGGACGTGATCGCCAAGCAGCGCGCGCGCCGCCCGAAGCTCCGGGACGCCCACATCACGATGGCCCACGGCGCCGGCGGCAAGGCCACGCAGACGCTGATCGAGGGCGTGCTCGTACCGGCCTTCGCCTCGCCCGCACTGGACGTGCTCGCCGACGTCGCGACCGTCCAGGCCGGGGGCGCCCGGCTGGCGTTCACGACCGACAGCTTCGTCGTCAAGCCGATCCGCTTCCCGGGCGGCTCGATCGGCGAGCTCGCCGTCAACGGCACCGTCAACGACCTCGCCATGGGCGGCGCGCGCCCGCTCGCGCTCAGCCTCGCGATGATCCTCGAGGAGGGGCTCGCGACCGACGTGCTGCGCGCCGAGGTCGAGGCGATCGCCCTGGCAGCCACGGCCGCGGGCGTTGAGGTCATGGCCGGCGACACGAAGGTCGTCGAGCGCGGCCACGCCGACTCGATGTACCTGTGCACGACCGGAATCGGCCTCGTCGACGAACGCGCCGCGCTCGCGCCCTCGCACCTGCGCGCGGGCGACCGCGTGCTCGTGTCGGGCTCGATCGGCGAGCACGGCACGGCCATCATGCTGGCCCGCGGCGAGTTCGACCTCGACGCCGACGTCGAGTCGGACACACGGCCGCTGTGGCCGGCCGTCGACGCGCTGCTCGGCGCCGCGGGTCCGCACCTGCGCTGCCTGCGCGATGCGACGCGCGGCGGCGTCGCGTCGGTGCTGAACGAGCTGGCCCGCGCCTCGGAGGCCGCCATCGTGGTGCGCGAGCGCGACATCCCCGTGCGGCCCGCCGTCGCGGGTGCCGCCGAGATCCTGGGCATCGACCCCATGTACATCGCGAACGAGGGGACGTTCGTGGCGTTCGTCGGCCCCGAAGGTGCCGAGGCCGCACTGGCCGCGCTGCACGCCGTGCCCGGCTGCGAGGGAGCCGTCGAGATCGGCGAGGTCAAGTCCTCGCCCGCCGGGATGGTGCTGATGGAAACCGCGTTTGGCGGCAAGCGGGTGGTCGACCAGCTGGTCGGCGATCCCCTGCCGCGCATCTGTTGATCGAGCGAGGGAGCTGAGCATGTCGAGCGTCGAGTTCGCGCCGAAGCAGAAGGCCACGGAGCAGGTGACGGCTCACGTGCTCTGGATGACGACGGGCCTCTCCTGCGAGGGCGATTCGGTTGCCATGACCTCGGCCACGAATCCGAGTCTCGAGGACATCGTCCAGGGGATCATCCCGGGCATGCCCAAGGTCGTCATCCACAACCAGGTCGTGGCCTTCGAGGTCGGCCAGGAGTACATCCAGGCCTGGTTCGATGCCGAGGAAGGCAAGCTCGATCCGTTCGTCCTGATCATCGAGGGGTCGATCGGGAACGAGCAGATCAACGGCGAGGGGCACTGGACGGGCTTCGGTGTCAATCCGTCCAACGGGCAGCCGATCACGACCAACGAGTGGGTCGACCGGCTCGCCAACAAAGCCGCCGCCGTGGTCGCGATCGGGACGTGCGCCACCTACGGCGGCATCCCGGCGATGAAGAACAACCCCACCGGTGCCATGGGCCTGCCGGACTATCTCGGCTGGAAGTGGAAGTCCAAGGCGGGGCTGCCCGTGATCTGCATCCCGGGCTGCCCGGCGCAGCCCGACAACATGACCGAGATGCTGCTCTACCTGGTGCTGCATCTGGGCGGCCTTGCGCCGGCGCCCGAGCTCGACGACCAGCTGCGGCCCGTGTCGCTGTTCGGCCGCACGGTGCACGAGGGCTGCAACCGCGCTGCCTTCTACGAGGAAGGCAGCTTCGCGACGGAATACGGCAGTGACCACCGCTGCCTCGTCAAGCTCGGCTGCAAGGGGCCGGTCGTCAAGTGCAACGTGCCGATCCGGGGTTGGGTCAATGGCATCGGCGGCTGCCCCAACGTCGGGGGCATCTGCATGGCCTGCACCATGCCGGGCTTCCCCGACAAGTACATGCCGTTCATGGAGGAGGACGCCAAGGGCCGGCTCTCCTCCAACATGGCGAGGTTCACCTACGGGCCGATCCTGCGGTGGGGCCGCCAGCAGTCCGTCAAGAGGGTCGGCGACCTCGAGCCGGAGTGGCGCAAGCGCGGTCCGCAGCTCACCACCGGATACCAGAAGCGCTGGTGACGGGTCCACACGCGAATTCCCGAGAAAAGAGGCACGGTGGCTACGACGCAGACCCCCGAGGGTCAGAAGATCATCGTCAAGGAGATGTCGTGGGACCCGATCACGCGGATCGTGGGCAGCCTCGGCATCCACACGGAGATCGACTTCACGAACCAGCAGGTGCTGAAGTGCTACAGCACCTCGATGGTGTTCCGCGGATTCGACATCTTCATGAAGGGGATCGACCCGCGGGACGCGCATTTCATCACCAGTCGCATCTGTGGCATCTGCGGTGACAATCACTGCACCTGCTCGTGCCTGAACCAGAACATGGCCTATGGCGTGAAGCCGCCGAAGCTCGGCGACTATGCCTACAACCTGGCCGAGTCGGCCGACTTCATGTTCGACCACGCGATCTTCAACGACTGCATGGCGAACGTCGACTTCTGCGAGCAGATGGTCAAGGAGACCAATCCGACGCTGCTCAAGACGGCCGAGAGCACGCCCTCGCCGCACGGCGACATCCACGGCTACAAGACGATTGCCGACATCATGCGGGCGCTCAACCCGTTCACCGGCAGCTTCTACCTCGAGACGCTGCAGGTGGCGCGCTACACGCGCGAGATGTACTGCCTCTTCGGCGGGCGTCACACGCACCCCTCGACGATCATGCCGGGCGGCGTCTCGGCGGACATCACGCACCAGACCTGCACGGACTATTACGTGCGCCTGATGCGCTACATCGAGTACGTCAAGCGCACCGTGCCGATGCACGACGACCTGTACGACTTCTTCCTGCAGCAGTTGCCGGGCTACGACATGGTCGGCTACCGCGACACGGATCTGATCTGCTGGGGCTGCTTCGACGATCCCGACTACGTCGACTACAGCTACAAGGGCATGACCGAGTGGGGCAGGCACCGCTACATCACGCCCGGCCTCGTCTTCAAGGGCGAGCTGATCACGACCGATCTCGTCGAGATCAACCTGGCGATGCGCATCCTGCTCGGCAGTTCCTACTTCGACGACTGGTCCTCCGAGGAGACCTACGTCACGAACGATCCGCTAGGCAATCCGGTCGACAAGCGCCATCCCTGGAACAAGACGACACTGCCGAAGCCACAGAAGCGCGACTTCACCGACAAGTACAGCTGGGTCACGTCGCCGCGCATGTACGACAAGCGCAACGACACCTACGTCGCCTGTGACACGGGCGGCGGGCCGTTCGCGCGCCAGTGGGTCACCGCCAAGGCGGGCCTCGTCGACATCGGCTACCTCAAGGCCACGGGCCACAGCCTCCAGATGGTCTTGCCGAAGACGGCGACCATGCCCGAGATGGAACTCGAGTGGCACGTCCCCGAGAAGTCCAACGCGATCGAGCGCGACCGCGCCCGCTCCTACCACCAGGCCTACTCGGCGCTCGTCGGCCTCCACTGCCTCGAGAAGGCCCTGGCCGAGATCCGCGCCGGGCGCACGAAGAGCTGGAACTCGTTCAAGGTGCCCGAGAACGCCGTCAGCGTCGGCTTCCACGAGGCAGCCCGCGGCGTGCTCTCGCACCACATGGTGATCCGGGACGGCAAGATCGCGAACTACCAGCCGTACCCGCCGACGCCCTGGAACGCCAACCCGCGCGATGTCTACGGCACGCCTGGCCCGTACGAGGACGCGGTGCAGAACACGCCGATCTTCGAGGAGAACGGCCCCGAGAACTTCAAGGGCATCGACATCATGCGGGCCGTCCGCTCGTTCGATCCGTGCCTGCCGTGCGGCGTGCACATGTACACGGGCGCCGGGCGCGTGCGCAAGGTCGTCCACCGTCCGACCGGCCTCAGCTGAGGCCGGCGGGCATGGCGATCGAGGTTCCAGCGAGCGAAGGACAGGAGCTGCTCGACCGGCTCGAGCAGCTCACCGCAGCGATCGACGCGACGGCCGATCCGTTCCTGCGCGGCACGGTCGACGAGCTCGTGTCGACCATCCTGGAGATGTACGGCGAAGGGCTCACGCGCATCGTCCGCGAGCTGGCCGAGCAGGGAGAGGAAGGGCTGCTCCTCCGCCTCGCGGACGACGGCGTGATCGGCAGCCTGCTGCTGATCCACGGTCTCTACCCGGTGTCGCTTGAGGCCCGGGTGGAGGAGGCACTCGCGAGCGTGCGCCCGTACATGGAGTCGCACGGCGGCGACGTGCAGTTGCTCAAGCTCGAGGACGGCGTCGCGCACCTCAAGCTCGTCGGCCACTGTCACGGGTGCCCGGCCTCGGCGGCCACGCTCGAGCTGGCGATCAAGGAGGCGCTCGAGGAGGCCGCGCCGGATCTGGTCGGGCTCGAGGTCGAGGGCGTGGCGGAGCCCAAGCCGATGCGCAAGCTCCTGGCCATGGCCGAGCCGCTCGCAGGGCCGGCCGGCGCGCCGGGCTGGCAGCCGTTCGAGCAGGCCGGCTCGATCGAGCCCGGGACGTTCCGCGCGCTGGCACTCGAGGGCGTTGATCTGGTCGTCGCGAACATCGACGGCACGGTGCTCGCCTATCGCGATCGCTGCGCGTCCTGCGGCGCGTCGCTGAGCGAGGCCTCGCTCGCGGGCCCGTTGCTGACGTGCGGCTGCGGCTGCGCCTTCGATCTGACCCGCGCCGGCCGGGCCATGGCCGGCGAGGAGCACCTCGACCCCGTGCCGCTGCTGCGGCGCGGAGGGCGTGCGTACGAGGTCGCGCTCGCCTGATGACGGCGGAAGGGACGGCACCGGCGGTTCGCCGCCTGCGACAACTGGCGCAGGCGCATCGGCCTGCGCCGGGCTCGGCCACGCCGCGCGCCGCCGACGACCACTGCGATCTCTGCGGCACGTCCATCGACCCGGGCCACCGGCACCTGCTGCATCTCGTCGACCGCCGCATCCTGTGCTCGTGCGAGCCGTGCTTCGCGATGCGCGCCGGCGACGCCGAGCTGCGGCCGTCGGGCACGCGCATCCTGCGGCTCAACGGCTTTGCGCTGGATGACGACCTCTGGGCCAAGTTTCAGATCCCGATCGGGCTTGCGTTCTTCTTCGTGCGAGAGGGCGGCCAGGGGGTCGTCGCGCTCTATCCGAGCCCTGCCGGGGCGACCGAGAGCGAGTTGCACCTCGCCGCCTGGGACGAGCTCCTCGCCGCGAACCCGGTGCTGGGCGAACTGGAGGCCGAGGTCGAGGCGCTGATCGTCAACCGCATGTGCGAGCCGCCGCGCCACGTGATCGTCCCGATCGATCGCTGCTACGAGCTCGTCGGGATGATCAAGTCGCGCTGGGAGGGCATCTCGGGCGGGCGTGCGATCGACGACGCCGTGGCGGAGTTCTTCGGGTCCATCGGCTGGGAGGGCGCGTGAGCTCGGCGCGCGAGGCTGAAGGCCTTCCCCCCGCGCCCGCGGGCGGGCAGGCGACGATCACGCCGGAATTCGCGGTGCTCGGTGCCGAGGTCGTCGAGGACGCCGTCGCGCCCACGCTGCGCTTCCGGCTGGGCGTCTCCGAGCCCTCGGGGCGCGAGATCTTCACGATCGCGCTGACCGCGCAGATCAACGTCGAGCCGGCGCGTCGCGATCACGACGCGGCCACGCGCGAGCGTCTTGTCGATCTGTTCGGCGAGCCCGAGCGCTGGCCGGCGACCACTCACCCGTTCCTCTGGGCGCAGGCCACGACGCTGGTGCCGACGTTCACGGGCGCCGGCATGTTCACATTGCCGGTCCCGAGCACGTTCGACTTGGAGGTCAGCGCCGCGCGCTACTTCTCGAGCCTCGACGACGGCGAGGCGCCTCTCGCGTTCCACTTCAGCGGCTCGATCCTGCTGCGCGGTGAGGACGGCCGCATCCAAGTGGTGTCCGTGCCGTGGTCGTGCTCGACGACGTGGCGGATGCCGATCGCGACCTGGCGCTCCATGATGCAGCGGCACTACCCGTGTCGCAGCTGGGTCGCGCTGCAGGCGGACACCGTCGAGCGCCTGACGCAGTACCGGCGCGACCACGGCCTGCACTCCTTCGGCGCGTGCGTCGAGCGCATGCTCGACCGCGACTCCGAGGAGGTGGCCGGTGAGTGACGCGAGCGAGCCACTCGAGACGCTTCTGCGCACCCTCCTCTGGGAGGGATACGCGCTCTACCCCTACACGCGCGGCACGGCCAAGAACGCGACGCCCACGCCGTTCGGCATCGTCTACCCGCCGGTCTACGCGGCCCAGTCCGCCGGCGCCTTCGACACGCTCGTCCTGCGCGGCCTCGCGCTCGCCGACGGCGCCGCTCCGCTCTCCGCGGAGGTGCGCTTCCTGCAGACGAGCGGGCCTCGCCACGAGGCGCTCGAGCGGCGCGTCGCATTCGAAGCACGGTCGCTTGCCGACCTGGTCGCAGCGCCTGGCGAGCAGCTGTTCGCCGACGGCGGCCTGCGCGCGGTCGTACGCCTCTCGGTGACTCCGCTCGAGCCGGGCCGCTGGGCGGTCGAGCTGCGCGTCGAGAACGCCACGGCCTTCGCCGCAGCTGACGCCGGGCGCGCCGAGGCGCTCGCTTCGAGTCTGCTCTCGACGCTGCCGTTCCTGCAGCTCGGTGCCGGGCGCTTCGCCTCGCCGCTCGACGAGGGTGCGGCCCTGCGCAGCGAGAACACGTTCCCGGTGCTCGCGACGGCCGCGGACGAATTGCTGCTGGGCGCCACCATCATGCTGCCCGAGCACCCGCAGATCGCTCCCGAGAGCCGGGGTGACCTGTTCGACGGAACCGAGATCGAGGAGGCGCTGCTGCTGCACGTCCTCGCGCTTTCCGACGACGAGCGGGCCTCGATCGAGCGCGACGACCCCGCGGTGCGCGCGATGATCGAGCGCGCGGCCGCGGCCACACCGGCCGAGATCCTCGCGCTGCACGGCCGCATGACCCTCAGCGACCCGCACACGGAGGAGGCGTCCCGGTGAACGAGCTCGGTCCCGTACCGGACGAGGTTCCCGGCGAGCGCGAGGCCACCGTCGCCGGCCAGACCTACCGCCTCGGCGACACGGTCGTGCTGCGTCTCGAGGGGCGCTCCGACCCCTACGACCGCATCCTCGACGGGCGCAGCGCCACGGTCGAGCGGATCTTCCTCGACTACGACGACAAGCTGTATTTCGGCGTCACGGTCGACGACGACCCGGGGCAGCAGCTGATGCGCGACACGGGCCGGTTCCTCTTCTTCTTCGCCGGCGAGCTCGAGCTACCAGTTCCGAGGGGGACGTGATGACGGAGCGCAGCGCGCAGATCCTGATCGCCGGCGTGGGCAATGCCTGGATGCAGGACGACGGCTTCGGCGGCGAGGTCGTGCGCCGGCTCGGCGAGGGCGAGCTGCCGGACGGCGTGAAAGCCGAGGATTTCGGCACCGGCGGCCTCGACCTCGCCTACGAGGTGATGCGCGGCTACGACGCGCTGATCCTGCTCGACGTGACGCGGGGCGGCGGCCCGCCCGGCACGCTCTACGTGTTGGAGCCCGAGGAGGCGGAGATCGCCGCGGGCATCGAGGACGGCGAGATGATCGATCCCCACGCCATGGATCCTCAGACGGTGCTGCGCTTCGTGCGCGCCGTCTCGGGCTGGCCGGGCAGCGTCGTCGTGGTCGCATGCGAGCCCGCCGAGGTCGAGGAGCCCGGGCTCGGGCTCACGCCCGAGGTGGCAGCGGCCGTTCCCCGCGCGCTCGGCCTCGTGGGAGAGATCCTCGCGTCGCTGCGGGAGAAGGCTCGCCGCGCGGAGGCGCTCTGACGCCATGCACGAGCTCTCGTTGGCCGGTGCGGTGGTCGACACGGCGGAGCGCCACGCCGGCGGCCGCCGAGTCCTCTTGATCCAGCTGCGCCTCGGCGAGCTGCGCCAGGTCGTCCCGGACTCGCTGCTGTTCTACTTCGAGCACGTCGCCCGCGGCACGCTCTGCGAGGGCGCTGCGCTCGAGTACGAGACGGTTGCGGCGGGTCTCGCCTGTGAGGCGTGCCAGGCGAGCTGGACGCTCGACGATGCCGGCTTCCGCTGCCCGCGCTGCGCCTCTGCGGACGTGGCCGTCGAGTCCGGGAACGAGTTCGAGGTCGAATCGATCGAGGTCGAGGAGCCAGCATGCACCGGGTGAAGGTTCGCGTCGTCGAGGATGCCCTCGACGCCAACAACACGATCGCGCGCGCCAACCGCGACGACTTCGACCGTCACGGTGTCGCGGTCGTCAATCTCATGAGCGCCCCGGGCGCGGGCAAGACGAGCCTGCTCGAGCAGGCGCTCCGGCTGCCGCTCGGCGAAGGCATCCGCGTGGGCGTGCTGGAGGGCGACGTGCAGGGCTCCTACGACGCCACGCGCATCGCGTCGCTGCACGTCCCCGTGACGCAGATCAACACCGATTCGGGCTTCGGCGGCGAGTGCCACCTCGACGCCAACATGGTGCGCTCGGCGCTGCCCTCGGTCCCGCTCGCCGAGATCGATCTGCTCGTCATCGAGAACGTCGGCAACCTCGTCTGCCCGGCCGAGTTCCGCGTGGGTGAGGACGTGCGCGTGATGGTCGCGGCGATCACGGAGGGGGAGGACAAGCCGCTCAAGTACCCGCTCATGTACCGCACCTGCGAGCTGGTGCTGATCAACAAGGTCGACCTCCTCCCGCATCTCGAGGTCGATCTGGAGGAGTTGCTCGCCAACATCGACGCCGTGCATCCGGGCGTCGAGACGATGGTCGTGAGCGCGCGCACGGGCGAGGGAGTGGAGGAGTGGCGGCGCTGGCTGGCCGAGCGCGTGGCGCAGCGCGCCGCTGCGCCGGTCGCGTGAGCACCGTCACGGAGCCCGCTGCCGAGCTGCTGGCTCGCGGCCTGGCCGCCCGTCGCGAGGCCTCGGCGCGGCTGTACGAGACCGAGGCGCGGCGCATCGCCGAGCTGTGCCACGCAGTGGCCGAGCGCTGTGCGCGCGGTGGCCGCCTGCTGGCCTGCGCCTGCTCTCCCGTGGGCGGCTCGGATGCGCGCCATGTCGCCGTCGAGTTCGTGCACCCGGTCATCGTCGGCAAGCGCGCGCTGCCGGCGATCGCGTTGCTCGGCGACGCGACGCGGCTGGCTGCCGACGTCGGCCTGGTTGCGCGTGAGCAGGACGTCGTGCTCGCGTTCGGCGAGCGGGACGATGCTCCCGCCCTCGCGGCCGCGCTCGAGAGCGCGCGCGCCCGCGGCAGCCTCACCGTGGCGTTCGCGCCGCTCGGCGCCGACTGGGTGATCGAGCCGCCGTCGCTCGACCCCTACGTGCGGCAGGAGCTCGTCGAGACGACCTACCACATCGTCTGGGAGCTCTGCCACGTGTTCTTCGAGCACCGCGGCCTGCTGGCCGGCCGCACGGAGCGCCGAGGACACGACGCGGGCGCATCGAGCTTCCTCTACCCGTTCCTGAGCGAGAGCGAGACCGACCTCGAGGCCGTGCTGGCCGACGTGCGCTCGTCGGTGGTCATGAAGGCGGCCGAGACCGAGGCGCTGCGCGAGCAGACCGTCTCGGAGGGCGCGGAGGAACTCGCGGCCGCGGCGGTGGCGCTGCGGCAGGTCTTCGGCCGTGGCGGCACGCTGCTGGCGCTCGGCAACGGCGGCTCGGCGACCGACGCGATGGACATCGTGGCCGACCTGACCCGGCCGCTGCCCAGCGGTGCGGGGCAGGCGAGGCGCGCGCTCGACCTCGCCGCCGATCCCTCGATCGTCACGGCGATCGCCAACGACATCGGGCCGCAGGCCGTGTTCGCGCGTCAGGTCATCGCGTACGGCGGAGCGGGGGACGCGCTGATCGCGTTCTCGACGAGCGGCGACTCGCGCAGCGTGATCGACGCGCTGATCGAGGCGCGCAAACGGGGCCTCGTCACGATCGCGCTCGTGGGCTACGACGGCGGCCGCGTCGCCGCCGAACGGCTCGCCGATCACCTCATCATCAGCCGCTCCCAGCACATCCCGCGCATCCAGGAGGCGCAGGCCACGGCCTCGCATCTGCTGCGCGAGCTCGTGGAGCTGGCGCCGCAATGACCGGCGCGCGCGTGCGCGCGCGCGTGCAAGGCGTCGTGCAGGGCGTCGGCTTCCGCCCGTTCGTCTATCGCCTCGCGCGTGAGGAGCAACTCGGCGGCTACGTGCTCAACGACGAGCGCGGGGTGGTGCTCGAGGTGGACGGACGGCCGGCGGCCGTCGAGAGCTTCCTCGCGCGCCTGGCGCTCGAATCGCCGCCGCTCGCGGTCGTCGAGCGCGTCGACTGCGACCGGCTGGAGTCGACCGGCGAGCGCGACTTCCGCATCGTCGAGAGCGTCTCGAGCGGGGACGCCGACGCGCTCGTCTCCCACGACGCGGCGACCTGCGACGACTGCCTCCGCGAGCTGCGCGACCCCGCCGATCGCCGCTTCCGGTATCCGTTCATCAACTGCACGAACTGCGGGCCGCGCTTCACGATCGTGCGCGGCGTGCCCTACGACCGCCCGGCCACCACCATGGCCGGGTTCACGATGTGCGCGCGCTGCCGACGGGAGTACGACGATCCGGGCGACCGGCGCTTCCACGCCCAGCCGAACGCCTGTCCCGCCTGCGGTCCCACCGTGCAGTTGCTCGACGGGGCGGGAGCGCCGATCGCCATCGCAGAGCCCGTCGACGCCGTGCGCGCGGCGGCGCAGTGGCTCGCCGACGGCGCCGTGCTCGCGATCAAGGGCATCGGCGGCTATCACCTCGCCTGCGATGCCGCGAACGAAGTGGCCGTGCGCGAGCTGCGAACGCGCAAGCGCCGCGAGGACCGCCCGTTCGCGCTCATGGCGGGCGACGAGGGAGCGGCGAGGCTCCTGGTCGAGCTGGGCGACGTCGAGGGAACGCTGCTGCGCTCGAGCGCGCGGCCGATCGTGCTCGCACCGCGGCACCCGTGCGCGCGCGTCGCCGAGGCGGTCGCCCCCGGGGTCCCCGAGCTCGGCGTGATGCTGCCCTACGCACCCCTCCATCACATCCTCCTGGCCGATCTCGCAGAGCTCTTCGTCGAGGCGCTGGTCGTGACGAGCGGCAACGTCTCCGACGAGCCGATCGCCTTCCGGGACGCGGATGCGCGGGAGCGTCTCGAGCGCATCGCCGACGGCTTCCTCGTGCACGACCGACCGATCGAGACGCGCACCGACGACTCGCTCGTGCGGGCCGTCGCCCTCGCCGACGGCCGCAGGCCGCTCATGCTGCGCCGCTCGCGCGGGTACGTGCCGGCCAGTATCGACCTGCCGATCGAGGTCGCGAGGCCAGTGCTCGCCTGCGGCGCCCAGCAGAAGGCGACGTTCTGCCTCGCCCGCGGGCGCCGCGCCTGGGTGAGCCATCACATCGGCGACCTCGAGCACTATCCGGCGCTGCTCGCCTACGGCCAGGGGATCGAGCACTTCCAGCGACTGTTCGCGCTGCGCCCAGAGGTCGTCGCCTGCGACCTGCATCCCGACTACGCCTCGACGGCCTACGCGCTCGAGCTCGACGGGGTGGAGCTGACGGGCGTCCAGCACCACCACGCGCACCTTGCCGCCTGCCTGGCCGAGCACGGCCTCGAGGGCCCGGCGGTGGGCGCGATCTACGACGGCTCGGGCTACGGCACGGACGGCGCTATCTGGGGCGGGGAGATCCTCGTGGGCGATCTGCTGGGATTCGAGCGCGCCGCGTCGCTGCGGTCGGTGCGCATGCCAGGGTCGGCGCGCGCCGTCCACGAGCCCTGGCGCATGGCGTGCGCCTGGCTCGCGTCCGCCGGTGGCGAGCGGCCGCCGCTGCCCACGGCGCTCGCCGGGGAGCTCGACGCGGGCCGCTGGGACGCGGTGGCGCGCATCGCAGAGAGCCCGGCGGTCTCGCCGGAGACGACCAGCATGGGGCGCCTCTTCGACTCCGTCGCTGCCCTCTGCGGCCTCCGGCCCTGCGTCTCCTACGAGGGTCAAGCTGCAGTGGAGCTTGAGGCTCGCGCGGCCGCGGGCGACGGGACGTCCTACCACCTGGCCCTCGGTGACGGCCACGGCCGCCGCGTGATCGACCCGCGCGGCGCGATCAGCGCCATCGCCGACGACATCGAGGCCGGCGTGCCCGCCGGGACCGTGTCGGCGCGCTTCCACGAAGGCGTCGCCCTGGTCACCGCCGCGGCCTGCAGCGAGGCCGCCGAACGCCATCGCGTCGACCTCGTCGTCCTCTCCGGTGGCGTTTTCCAGAACCGCCGCCTGCTGGAGCGCACAGCCGAGCTCCTCGCCGCCGCGGGCCTCCGCCCGCTGGTACCCGAGCGCCTACCACCGAACGACGGAGGCATCGCCTACGGCCAAGCGGCGATCGCCGCGGCCCGAGACCGAACCGGCAGTTTGTGACGTGAATAACTTGGGGTCTGACCCCAAGTTATTCACGTCACAAACCAAGCGCCAATGTGTGTGCGCCGCGCGGCTAGGAGGAAGCAGAGGCGAGCGACGCGGCCATCCTGGCCGGTGGCGGCTCGACCTGCGTGGCCGGGTCGGGAGCCGGGGCGGCGTGGTGTACCGGGCCGATGAAGAGGGCCGTGAACGCGCCGAACGCACTCGCGATCACCATGAAGATCCACCCGCGC
>DASRQS010000089.1:0-26261 GCA_035696365.1 Gaiellales bacterium
CGAAGCCCGCGCCCGCGTTGGTCGTCTCCTGGCCGAGCGCCGGGGCGCGCTCCAGCAGCACGACGTCCTCGACACCGCGCTCGCGCAGGTGCAGGGCGACGCAGGAGCCGAGGATCCCGCCGCCGATGACAACCGCGTCCGCCATCAGGTCGTGACCTGCTCGATGCCGAGCAGGCCGCACAGTGATTGCAGTGCCGGTACGTGATCTCCGAAGGCGGCGGCGCAATGCTGCGACAGCACCTGATCGAGCAGCGCTCGCACCCCGCCGTCGGGGACGAAGCGCACGCTCGGCAGAGCGCCCGGGACGCTCAGCTCCTCCCACTCCGGCGGCGGGAGCGCCTCGCCCGCCGCGATGTGCATGCGATACCCGCTGCCGCTCTCCGCGAGCGCCGCGGTCGTGAGCCGGCCGCTGCGCAGGCGCGAGCTGTGGGCGATGCCGTCGAGCTCTCCCGTGATCACGTTGCCGACGGGCTTGATCTGCGGCGCGCCCTCGATCAGCTGCTCCGGCACGAAGCCGTCGACGCCGAGCAGCGCCCAATCCTGCGCATGCTCGTAGTGCTCGAGGAACGTGACGTGCTCGGCGGAGCTGAACTTCAGCATCAGCTGGCCCGCGAGGGTCAGGATGTCGTTCTCGTCGGCGTAGGGGATGCCCGCCGTCGCAACGAGCGAGGACGGCATGTTGTGCGTGACGCCGAGCAGGCGCGACACGCCCTCGACGGTCTTGAAACCGACGGCGTCGAGGTCGTATTCGCGCACCAGCTCGAGCGTCGCGAGGTACAGCCGGACGCACCGCTGCACGACGCCCGCGTCCGGCACGCCCGCCGGGTACTCCCAGCCGGCGCTCACCCGCTCGGCCTCGGCGGCGACCAGCTCGTCGCTCAGCGCGGCCGCCGCACGCTCCAGCTGGAGCAGGTCGATGCCCTCGACCTCGGGCCCGATCGTCCCGCGCAGCTGGGTGACGTCGACGGCCGTCGTGAAGAGGCCCATGTCGTGCCAGCCGATCACGCCGATGCGCGCGCTGCGCAGACGCCGCGCGGCGCGCGCCGCCTGGCCGAACGCGACGATGCCGGCGGTGTCCATCGGCGTGTCCGGCCCGTTGAACAGGTAGGCATGGCGCACGCCCCAGCGCTCGAGCGGGTAGCGCAGCGCGGTGGATCCCGCGCCCGCCGCCGGCGAGACAAGGAGCCCGTCCGTCGTGCGCCCGCCATAGCTGTAGAGCACGACAGGCCGATCGCGCAGCGCGAGCAGCACGCGCGTGGCCGAGCGCGCGTCCACCCAGTTGATGACGTTGGCGATCAGGAAGTCCCACTCGCCGGACGCGAGCTCCGCGAGCGCGCGCTCCTCGTCCCCGGCCGCCACCACGAGGCCGGTGCGGATCAGGTCGATGCCCGCCGCGTCCAGCTCGGCCTCGGCGCGGGCGGTGGTCTCCCGCAGCGCATCCTGGTCGTAGAAGCTCGACCCGAACGGCACGTAGCCGGCCTTCAGCCGCTCCACGAGGACGTTCTTCTCAGGCCTCGACGCTGCCGTCGGCCTGCAACCGCGAAACCGACTGCACGCCACCGTAGAGCACCGCGGTGACCTCGGTCTCGAGCACCTCGCCGGCGTTCAGGACGCGCGAGCGGCCGGCCGCCACCGCATCGGCGAGCGGGCTCGGATAGCCCGTCCAGGGCTCGACGATCGCGTGGTAGTAGCCGCGCCAGCCGCCGTAGACCATCCACAGCCAGACGACCGGGAACAGCTCGCGGTCGAAGCACAGCCCGAAGCCGCGCCGGGCCGCCGTGTCGGTCGCCGCGACCCAGCCGTCCTCGAGCTCGGTGAGGAAGTGCAGCGCGAAGCTGGCGGCGTCGGGCCCGAGCGCCTGGCGGACGTCGAGCGAGCCCATCATCGGCCAGTCGTAGGTGTCGCCGAGCTTGCCGACGGCCCCGCCGCCGCTCTCGTCGACCAACGCGTGCCGGGCGGGCACGTCGAAGCGGTGCGCCGGGGTGATCACCTGCACCGGATGGATGCCCCAGAGGAAGTCGAAGGGCTGATACCCGGTGTTCTCCAGGCGGTAGCTCACCTTCAGCGTCGGCGATCCGCGCTCGATGCGCAGGCGGCGCGTCCAGCGCGCGGGCGTGATCGGCGTCTCGATCGTGAGCTCCAGCTCGACCGCATCCGGGCCGGACTCGACGATCTCGTACTGCGCCTCCTGCGTCCACAGCTCGCCCATGTACGGCAGCTGGTCGCCGTAGCGGTTGGGCGAGGGCGCGCCGCCGGGGAAGGCCTCGTCCCAGCCCCCCGCCCAGTGGTCGTCGAAGTTCGCGTGCAGCTCGGCGCGGTGCGGCTGGACGCGGGGCGACTTCCAGAGCAGGTCGTGGTCGCGGGCCTTGTCGATCAGGCGGTAGATGTTGCCGCCGATCTCCGGCAGCACGTCGAGGGCGAGGTGCTCGTTCTCGAGCCGGATGCACTTCAGCCCGCGGTACGTCCAGGCGTCGTCGATTCGGCACGTCATGTCAGTAACACGTCGCCAGCAGGCCGCCGTCCACCACGAGCGGCTGGCCGCTCATGAACGAGGCGTCGTCGGAAGCCAGGAAGACGACGGCGCGCGCGATCTCGCGCGGCTGGGCGATGCGGCCGAGCGGGTACTCGGCGCTCACCTCGGCGCGCAACGCGGCGGGGTCGTCGGCGGTGTCGAAGTAGGCCTGCACCAGCGGCGTGTCGATGTCGCCGGGGCAGATCGCGTTGCAGCGGATGCCGGCCGCGCCGTACTGCACGGCCGTCGCGCGCGTGATCCCGAGCACGCCTCCCTTGGCCGCGCAGTAGGCCGCGAGGATGCCGTCGCCGACCAGCGCGAGGATCGACGCGACGTTGACGATCACACCGCCGCCCGCGGGCCGCATCGTGCGCACCGCGTGCTTGCAGCCGAAGAACACGCCCTTGAGGTTCGTGCCTAGCACGCGGTCGAGCTGCTCCTCACTCGTCTCCGCGAGCTCCTCCTCGATCTGGATGGCGGCGTTGTTGACCATCACGTCGACCCTCCCGTGCAGCTCGCTCGCCCGCGCGAGCAGTGCCTCGACGTCGGCCTCGCGGCTGACGTCGGCGTGGACGTAGGTGCCGATCGCAGCCATCGTCTCGGCGCCGCCCGTGTCCTCGACGTCGCAGCCGACGACGATCCCGCCCTCGGCCGCCAGCTCCCCTGCGATCGCGCGGCCCAGCCCCGAGGCGACGCCGGTGACGACGCACACCCGCCCGTCCAGACGGCCCATCAGTAGCCTCCCTGCTCGACCTCGTCGGGCTCCTCGTACCAGCGCACGCGCTCGCCGACGCGCGCTCGCGCCTTCCACTTCACCGACTTGGGCGCGTTCTCCATGGCCGCGGCGATGCCGGTCACGCGCGTCTCGATCAGGCGTTGGTCGTCCTCGCCCAGGCCGCTCTCCGGCAGCCCCTCCACCAGGCGCTCCAGGTTGATCTGCAGCGTGCGGTAGAGGCCCCAGTCGCGCGCGCAGAGATCGGCGATGCGCGCGGCGTCGATGCTCTCGACCTCGCCCGAGCCGAGCTCGTGCTCGAGCAGCACCGCGTAGGCGTCGGAGCGGTCCTTGGCGTTGAGCTTGACGATCTGCAGCTTCGTCAGCAACAAGTCGGCCAGCGGCACGGTCACGGGATCGCGATCGAGGTGCTCGCCCACGGGCAGCACGTGGCACATCTCGAACGTGTTCACGAAGACGTCGAGCTGGCGGTCGTTGGGCTCGTCGTAGAAGAGCATGCGCCGCGCGCCGTGCATCGCGTTGAAGGTGCGATTGGGGACGTAGCCCTGCGCCTCGAGGAACTCGCCGGCACGTCTGCCCTCACCCTTGCCCGTGACCACGTCGATGTCGCGTATCTCGCGCGCGAAGGCCGGGTTGAGCTCGCCCTGGACGTGCAACCGGACGGCCACGCCGCCGATCAGCCGCAGGCGGATGCCCTGCTCGTCGGCCGCCGCGAGGAGCCGTCGCGCCTCGTCGGCGACGTCGGGCAGGATCGGGGACGTCACGCGGGCGAAACCGGCGTCATGCAGCGGGAGTGTATCCACGACCCCTGAATGGCCTTCAGCCCGTCACGAACTGGTGGCGGGCGTTCTCGCCGTTGAGGTTGATCAGGCAACCGGCGATGCGGCCCGTGTGGTAATCGCTGCCCGGATTGACGCAGAGCGTGCGCCCGATGCGCGTGGCGCCGGCCGACTCGTGGATGTGCCCGTGCAGCGCCGCAATCGGCTGGTAGCGCTCGATCGCCTCGCGTACCGCGGTCGAGCCCACCGGGATCATGTGCGGCTCCTTGCCCACGAGCACCATGTGGAAGTCCGAGTCGAGCTCGGCGGCGGTGTCGAGGCCCGAGTCGTAGGGCGGTACGTGCAGGTTGAAGATGCAGCGGGAGAGGTCGTCGACCTGCGTCGCGAGCGCCTCGATGCGGCGGAGCAGCTCGTCCTCGTCGAGCTCGCGCGGCGAGTCCCAGGGCGTGCGGTTCGAGTAGCCGAGCGAGAGCATCGTGTAGCCGTCGAACTCGACGATGCGCTCGTCGCAGGCCTGCACGTGCTTCGAGGCCCGGAGCTGCTCCTCGAGACTCGTCGGGTCGTCGTTGCCGGGCATGACGAAGCAGGGGATGCCGGACTCGCCCAGTCGCTCGTCGGCGACGTCGAGCCAGCGCGAGAACGTGTTGAGCATGACGCCCTCGAACCAGCGCTCGCGCTCCTCCTCGGGGAGGTCGGAGATCTGCCCGACCTCCTCCGCCGTGGTGCGGTACGGGTACATGCCGTTGCCGCGGATGCGGCGCTCGAGCCTCGCCAGATCCGCCTCGCTCTCGGCGCGCTCCGTGCGTCCGAAGAGCTGCCCGGTGAAGACTCCCTCGGGATCCTCGACCAGTGGGATGACCATCTTGCCGGTGACGTCGCCGCCCATCACGAGCACCTGCGCCTTGTAGTGCTTGGGCGCGTTCAGGAACTTCAGCCACAGCACTTCCGTCCCGTGGATGTCGCTCGCGTAATAGAGGCGGAGGGGGGCATCGCCGCCCCCCTCCGCCTTGCGTCGCCGGAAGACCACGCCTATTCGGGCGGGATCTCGAGGTAGTTGAGCGAGAGGTCGATGCCCTGCGACTTACGCACGGCGCTTGCGATGTAGTAGATGAGCGCCCCGGCGATCAGGCAGCACGCGATCAGCGAGAGGCCGCCGTTGCCCGGGGTCGTGAAGAGCTGGTCGGCCACGCTCTTGCCCGCGTTCGGCAGGCCGAGCTTCGCGTAGGCGAACCAGAGCCAGCCGCCGAACAGGCCGGCCAGGATCGAGCCGACGCCGAAGATCGCCATCAAGGGCACGCCCAGGACGCTGATGTTCGAGACCGACGCCTCGTAGGCGGCCTTCTTGCGGTACGGGAACAGGATCGCCCCGATGCCGACGAGGATGAAGACCGGGAAGCCCACGACCGTCGAGAGCGCGATGTACTTGAAGAAGCTCGTCGTGTAGGCCGCGGCGTAGAGCGACGGGATCGAGATGAGCCCGACGAGCGCGAGCGAGACGACGGGCGTGTGCGTGCGCGGATTGATCGCCGCGAGCTTCTCGGGGATCACCTGGTCGAACGACCACGCGAACAGCGCCCGCACGGGCTGCACGATCTGGATGTAGACGATCAGCGGAGCCCAGCAGAGGAACGTGATCCCCAGGAAGGCCACGAAGATCGTGTTGGTGTGGATCGCGGCGACGAGCGTGATCCACCAGGGCGCGTTCGGCAGCGTGTAGACCGTAGGATCGCCGGAGACGCCGTTGACCGCGGTCAGGAACTGCTGGCCGACGGTGTGGTAGAGCAGGACGACCATCAGCGCGATCGAGCCGAAGGTGATCGCGAGGCCCGACAGCATCGAGTACCAGTTGCTGCGGGTGCCGGCCGAGCGGATCTCGCCGGCCAGGTTCGTCGAGAACCACACCCAGACGCCGAACGCGATGATCGCGCCCGAGGCCACGACGGTGTTGTGCCAGTCGGTCCCGCCGCCCGTGACGACGCCCGCCGCATTCGCCTTGGTGATGAAGTAGTGGTAGGTGTCGGGCTGCTTCGTGAAGGGCCGCGCGTAGTCGTTGTACGACTTGATGAACTCGCTGCGCGACGTGAACAGGAGCGTCAGGCCGGCGACCACGAAGCCGGCCATCGCGAGGCCGAACAGCCAGAGCTGGATGCGCATCATCAGGCGCGTGCCGTACATCATGATCGCGACCAGCGCGACCACGAGGATGATGCCGACGATCATGTCGCCGGGCTTGTCGGCGATCGTCGTGCCCCAGCTCTGGAGACGAGAGGAGTCCGCCGCGACGCCGACCATCGTCAGCATCGGGCCGAGGCAGACCTTGGCCGCGAAGACGCCCCAGTAGCCCAGCGCCAGGATCGACGATGCGCCGATCAGGATGCTGGAGCCGATCGCCAGCGCCGGATGCACCGAGCGCGAGACGAGGATGTAGTCGGCGCCCGAGCGGGGCATGATCTGCGAAAGAAGGCCGAACGCTCCCGAGATCAGGAACGAGCAGACGACCGTGATACCGATCGCGGCGTAGATGTTGACGCCGGAGAAGGTCGACAGGATCCAGAAGATCGAGACGGCCATGACCAGCCCCGGGCAGGCTGGCAGCACATTGAAGATGACGGCATCGCGCACCTTGATGTCGCGAACGAGCCCGGTTGCTTTGCGCGCGAAGTGCGCCTGGGGAGCTGCCGGTCGTTCTGCCATTCGATCACCCCTTTGCTTGACGTTCCCGGTGCTCTTTATCGTTCAAGCTCTCGGGTCGGCCGAGTATATTCCTGCCCCCGTGCGTGTCAAGTGGCGGCGGGTTGCATCGCTCCCCGGACGGCGCTAGAGTCGCCGCTTGATCGATCAAGTGCGCACCTTGGGAGCGACCGCCGCGATGCTGCAGTTCGCCGAGTACTTCAATCCGAGACCGATCGAGTTCTGGCAGGTCGTCCGCCAGGTGGGCGTCGACGCCGTGATCTCCGAGCTCGAGGACTCGCCCGACGGCAGGCACGACAACACGGGGGACAAGCCCTGGGATCTGCGGCCGCTGGCACGCGCGCAGGAGCGCTACGAGAGCGCCGGCCTGCGCCTCGCCGGCATCGAGGACTGGCCGCCCATGGATCGCGCCCGCCTCGGCCTGACGGGGCGCGACGAGGAGATCGGGCACTTCTGCACGCTCATCCGCAACATGGGCCGGCTCGGCATTCCGATGCTCTGTTACAACTGGATGGCCTGCGTCAACTGGACGCGCACGACGGTCTCGGCGCGCGGCCGCGGCGGCGCGCTGGTCACCGGCTTCCGGCTGGCCGACATGCAGGACGCGCCGACCTGGGCCGGCGACGTGCCGGCCGAGCAGCTCTGGGACGCCTTCGAGTACTTCCTCAGGCAGGTCGTCCCCGTGGCCGAGAAGGCGGGTGTGCGGCTCGCCCTGCACCCCGACGATCCGCCCATCCCGCTGCTGCGCGGCGTGAGCCGCATCATGATCAGCGTCGAGGCCTTCGAGCGCGTGCTCTCACTCGCCGACAGCGAGGCCAACGCCATCTGCCTCTGCCAGGGCAACTTCACGCTCTTCTGCGACGACATGCCCGCCGTGATCCGGCGCTTCGGCGGCGAGGGGCGGATCGCGTTCGGTCACTTCCGCGACGTGCGCGGCACGGCGACCGACTTCGTGGAGACGTTCCACGACGAGGGCAAGACCGACATGCTCGCCTGCATGGAGGCCTGGCACGACTTCGACTTCGACGGCGTGCTGCGGCCCGACCACGTGCCGACGCTGGCCGGGGAGCCGAACGACGACCCGTCCTACGCGCTGCAGGCGCGGCTGCATGCGATCGGCTACATGCAGGGGCTGCGCGAGGCCGCGGCGGCCAAGCGGGAGGCGGCCGCATGAGTGCCCCTGTGCGCGACGCGACCACGGACGTGCGGTCTGTGGCCGGCGGCATCGACCACCCCGAGGGCGTGGCCTGGCACGACGGGCACGTCTACTGCGGCACCGAAGGCGGCGACTTGCTGCGCATCGACCCGGCCGGCGGCGCGATCGAGGTCGCCGGCCGGCCGGGAGGATTCCTGCTCGGCCTGGCCTTCGACGGCGCCGGCAACTGCGTGATCTGCGACGCCGCGGCGGGCAGGCTCGTGCGCGTGGCGCCCGACGGCTCGTCGGAGACGCTGCTCGACTCCGTCCAGGGTCGCAAGCTCATCTCGCCCAACTTCCCGGTCTTCGCGAGCGACGGCACGCTCTGGGTGACGGAGTCCGGCTCGGGCTGGACGAGCGACGACGGCTACCTCTTCGGCATCCGTCCGGGAGGCGAGGCCGAGATCGCCGACGAGGCCTGCCGGCAGTTCCCGAACGGGCTCGCGCTGTCGCCCGACGAGAGCCGGCTGTACGTCGTCGAGTCGCGCTGGCCGGGCGTCTCCAGCTACGCGCTGCGCGATGGCGTGCTCGGCGAGCGCGAGGAGACCCTGCCGCTGCCGCAGACGGTGCCCGACGGCCTCGCGTTCGACGCCGAGGGCGCCCTCTTCATCGGCTGCTGCCGCCCCGATCGCGTCTACCGGCGCTCGTCCTCAGACAGGCTCGAGGTCTATCTCGACGACTTCACGGGCGAGTTCATGACGACGCCGACCAACCTCGCCTTCGGCGGCGAGGGCCTGCGCACGCTGTTTCTGGCCGGCCTCGCGGGCTGGTCCGTCAACGCCGTCGAGACCGAGGTCGCCGGCCATCCCCTCCCGCGGCCGGGCTGAGTCATGGCGCATTCCCCGAACTGGGCCGGGATCTTCCCGAGCATCCCCACCGCCTTCGCCGACGACGGCTCGCTCGACCTCGAGTCGCAGGCGGCGGTCGCGCGCTTCAGCGTCGAGTGCGGGGCGCAGGGCCTGCTCTGCTTCGGGCTCGCGGGCGAGGTCTTCCGGCTCACGCCGCAGGAGCGCATCGCGGCGCTCGAGGCGATCGTCGAGGGCGTCGCGGGGCGCATCCCCGTGCTGGCCGGCGTCGGCACCGAGGCGCTGCACAGCTCGCTCGCGCTCGCGCGCGAGGCGCGTGCAGCGGGAGCCGACGGCCTCGTCATCCCGCCGCCCGTCAGCACGCGGCCCTCGCGCGGCGAGCTGATCCGCTACTTCGCCGAGATCGCCACGGCGGGCGAGCTGCCCGTGATGGTGCAGGACGCTCCCGTGTACCTGGGCATCGAGCTCGGGCCGGAGCTCGTGCAGGAAGCCGCGCGCCTGGCCCCGGAGATCGTGTGCGTGAAGCTGGAGGCGGGCCCGGAGCGCATCGCCGAGTGGATCGCCGAGACCGGGGACACGTTCGCGATCTTCGACGGCAATGCCGGGATCGCCCTGCTCGACACGCTGGACAACGGCGCCGTCGGGAATGCGCCGGGCGCCGACGTCACCGACGAGCTGGTCGCAAGCTACGCGCTCTGGCTCGAGGGCGATGCCGAGGGTGCGCGCCAGCGCTTCGCGCCGCTGCTGCCGCTGCTCGTGTTCGAGTCGCAGGGGATCGAGCACTTCAACGCCTGCGCGAAGCACCTGCTCTGGCGCCGGGGCGTGCTCGCGTCGAGCCACATGCGCGCGCCCACGAGCGGCCTTACGGCTGTCGGCCGCGCGCTGGCCGAGCGCTACTTCGACGAGGTGCCGGCCTACAAGTCCCTGTCACCAGCCGCCGATCGAGCCCGGTAGGAATCCCAGCGGGTCGGTCTCGGGCAGCTCGTCCGGCAGGCGCTCCAGGAAGTCGAAGTCGCAGCCCCTGTCGGCCTGCTGGATGCGCTCGGCGAAGAGCGCGCCATAGCCGCGGCGGTAGGCCGGCGGGCGCGGCGGCCGCCGGGCGAGCCGCGCGGCGAGCTCGCGCTCCTCGACCTCGAGATTGAGGGTGCGCCGAGCGACGTCGAGCGTGATGATGTCGCCGTCGTCGACGGCGCCGAGCGGGCCGCCGTCGGCCGCCTCGGGCGAGACGTGCAGGACGACCGTGCCGAAGCCGGTGCCGCTCATGCGCGCGTCCGAGATGCGCAGCATGTCGCGCACGCCGCGCTCCAGCAGGCGCTGCGGGATCGGCAGCATTCCCCATTCCGGCATGCCGGGGCCGCCCTTCGGGCCGGCGTTGCGGAGCACCAGCACGGAGCGCTCGCCGATCGCGAGGGCGTCGTCGTCGATGCGGCGCGCGAGGTCGTAGATGTCGTCGAAGACGACCGCCGGGCCGGAGTGCTGCAGCAGTCCGGCGGTCGCGGCGCTCACCTTGAGCACCGCGCCCGAGGGCGCCAGGCTGCCGCGCAGCACGGCCAGGGAACCGGCGGGGCCGAAGGGCTGCGCGAGCGTGCCGACGACGACGCCGTCGGGCGCCGCTGCGCCCTGCACGTTCTCGGCCAGCGTCCGGCCGTTGACGCCGATCGCATCCGCGTGTAACAGGGGCAGCAGCTCGGCCATCAGCGTCTGGATGCCGCCCGCGTGGAAGAGATCCTCGAACAGGTGCTCGCCCGCGGGCCGCAGGTTGACGAGCAGCGGCGTCCTCGCCGCGATCTCGTCGAAGCGCTCGAGCGGCAGATCCACGCCGGCGCGTCCCGCCAGCGCGATCAGGTGGATGATCGCGTTGGTGGAGCCGCCCAGCGCAGCGAGCACGACGATCGCGTTGTCGAAGGCCTCGGCGGTCAGAACGTGCGAGGGCCGCAGGCCGCTCCACGCCAGCTCGACAGCGCGGGCACCGGCGAGCTCGGCAATCGCGTAGCGGCGCGCGTCGACCGCGGGCACCGCGGCCGCCCCCGGCAGCGTCATGCCGAGCGCCTCGACGATGGCGGCCATGGTCGAGGCCGTTCCCAGCTCGTTGCAGTGGCCCACCGAGGGATTGGCCGCCGCTTCGAACTCGGCGAACTCGGCCTCCGACATGCGGCCGGCGCGGACATCCTCGGCGAAGCGCCAGAGGTCGCTCCCGACTGCGATCTCCTGGCCGCGGAAGCGCGCGGGCTGGGCCGGCCCGCCGGTGACCATGATCACGGGGACGTCGACGCTGGTCGCGCCCATGAGCTCCGCCGGCACAGTCTTGTCGCACCCGGCCAGCAGCACCACGGCGTCCAGGGGGTGCGAGCGGATGTTCTCCTCGACGTCCATCGCCATGAGGTTGCGATAGAGCATCGTCGTGGGCTTCATGAGGTTCTCGCCGAGCGAGCTCGTGCCGAACTCGAGTGGTAGCCCGCCTGCCTGCTGCACGCCGCGCCGTACCGCTGCAGCGAGCCCGCGAAAATGCAGATTGCAGTTGACGAGCTCCGACCACGGATTGCAGATCCCGATCACGGGACGACCGCTGATGGCGGAGCTCGAGAGGCCCTCGGAGCGCAGCGAGGAGCGGTGGATGAACCCGCTCACGCCCGGCGCGTCGAGCCAGCGCGCGCTCCTCAGCCGGGACGCGTCGCGCGGCCGGTCGGACGGCGGCACTTGCTCACGATCGCTCCCGTGCATGGCGCGATCGTAGGGGCCGGAGGCCGGGATGCAGGCCACCGGCGCGGGACACTTGGGGTCTGGCCCTTGATATCCCGCGGGACACGCGGGGTCTGGCCCTTGATATCTGGCCCTTGATATCCCGCAGCGGGACATCAAGGGCCAGACCCCAAGTGTCCCGCTCTGCGGGCACGCGTCAGCCGTCGACGAGCAGGTCCTGCAGCGGGCCGAGCAGGCGCTTCGAGCGGCGCGAGATGTGCGCCAGCCGTACGAGCCGGTGCGTCAGGGGCGCGCCCGCGAGGCGCCGCTCGAGCTGTTCCCTTGCCAGCGGCCCCCAGAGCTCGTCGATCAGCGTCGCCGGATCGCGGCCGAGCTCCTCGAGCGGGCGGTCGAGGTGCTCCGACCAGAGTCGCAGCCGCGTCTCCCGCGCGAGGGCGGGGTCGTGGCTGACGACGTTCATCTCGCTGTCGTTGAAGAGCGAGTGGTCGTTGAGGTTGGCGGAGCCGACCGTCAGCCAGCGGTCGTCGACGATGCACACCTTGGCGTGCACGTAGACGCGCTCCACCACGCCATCGGCGACCGCGTACAGCGTGCAGGCGAGGAACCGGGTCGCATCGGCGTCGGCGTTTGCGAGCACCGCGAGCTGCCCGGCGGTGTCGTCCTTCCCGGAGTTCGGCTTGGCGGGCAGTACGACCAGGAGGCGGAAGTCGTCGTTGGGCGGGTTCCTCAGCTTCTCGCTCAGGATCGCCACGATCTCGGGCGACCACAGGAACTGGTTCTCGATGTAGATCAGGTGCTGCGCCGAGCGGAGCGCGCCGGTGTAGCTCTGCAGGATCGAGAAGTCGCCCTTGGGCACTGCCCGGTAGATGTGCTCGGGAATCGTGCGCACGACCTGGAGCTCCTGCTCTCCCGCCGGTGGAGGCTCGACCGTCGGCGGCAGGATCTCGGTCGTCACCTCGCGCCAGCGCATCGTGAAGTGGCGTCCGACGTCGGCTACGACGGGCCCGCGCAGCCGTGTCGCCACGTCGTGCCAGCCGAGCGCTCCGCGCGGTGGGTGTCCCGGGCGATCGAGCCGGTCTCCCGCGAAGTCGGTTAGGTCGATGCCGCCCACGAAGGCGAGCTCGTCGTCCACGATCACGATCTTCTCGTGGTGGCAGTGCATCGGGCGCTCGTGCGTGTCGAGGGCGCACCGGATTGCGGTGCCCCGGCAGAGCTCGTCCCGGATTCGCCGGACGTCCGAGCGGGCGACGGGATAGAACGGAAGCGGCGCGCCGGCCCATAGGAGCACCCGGACGGGCACGCGCCCGGACGCCTCGGCGAGCAGATCCTTGAGGGTCGCCCCTCTCTCGCCCTTGACGAGGACGAATTCCGGGCTCACGCACCAGCCCGCCAGGTGCACGTGCGAGCGCGCGCCCCGGATCGCATCGGCAATACGGGGAAGCGCCTCTTCGCCGTCGATCAGCACCTCGACGGCGCAGCCCGGACGAGGGGGCGCCCCGTCGGCCCAGTCGGCCTCGGTCGCCTCGAGCGCGTGCGCCCATCCGCGCTTCTGGAGGCGCCGCTGATGGTGCTTGCACATCGCCCGCTCCAGCGAGGAGCCGACACCGGCATCTATGCGCTCGAGCGCTGCGGGAAGCTTCACGTGTCCTCTTTGTGGGACCGGGCGTACCCATCGCCGCCCGGCGGGCGGATCGTCCCCGCGCTGCGGGCTGCGAAACCCTCACGGCCATGACCTCCTACGCGTCGGTCGCCGCTGGCCGGGCGGCCGGCGCCTCGCGGGCGAGCTCCTGTGCGAGGCGAGTGACGAGTCCCCGGAGCTCCGCGTCGCGCTCCGGGGACCAACCGGCCAGCAGGTCGCTGAGGTAGTCGCCGCGCGCCTGCACCAAGCGCTCGTGGATGTCCAGGCCGGCGGGTGTCAGCTCGAGGCTTGCGTCGAATGCGTCGCCGCTCACCAGTCCACGCTCGCGCAGGACGCCCAGTGCGGGCTCGAGCCGAGCGAGCGGGACATCGCGGGTCGTGGCCAGCTCGTTCAGGTCGAGGTCGGGGCTCTCGCTGATCCGTCCGAGCAGCCAGCACTCGGTGGCTCCCAGGTCCACACCTGCGCGCTGCGCGATGCGTTCGATCGCCTCGCGGACGGTCTCGCGACCGACGATCGCCGTGATTCCGCGCAGGAGCTCGCGACGCGAGTCGGTCGTCTTTGGCACCGCGAACGCCTCGCCCACGCCCGCGGTTGCGACGGTCTCGCGCAGGGGGAGCTCCTTCAGCAGCCACGAGACCGCGAACCCGGCCAGCGTGATCCCCGAGGCGACCAGGAACACGGTGCTGAGCGCGTTCGTGAAGGCGTGGACGAAGGCCTCGTGCACGGGCGCGGGGAGCCTCTTCAGCGCGGCGGGATTGACCGTTTCCGACCCCAGGTTGCGCACGGCGGCGCCGGTTCCGGCGAGCTCCGTGCTCAGGCGGCTCGCGAAGATCGTGCCGAGCAGCGAAACGCCGAGCGAGCCTCCGATCGAGCGGAACAGCGTCGCGCCCGAGGTCGCGACGCCGAGGTCCGAGTAGGGGACGGCGTTCTGCACGGCGAGCACGAGCACCTGCATCACCATGCCCAGGCCCAGACCGAGCACGAACATGTAGAGCGACGCGGTGACAACGCTCGTCGTGGCATTCATGAGCGACAGCAGGTACAGGCCGATCACCATGATGGCCGTGCCGAGGATCGGGAACACCTTGTAGCGGCCCGTTCGCGAGATGATCTGTCCCGAACCGATCGACGTGAGCAGCAGGCCGACTATCAGCGGGAGCAGCTGCAGGCCAGACTCGGTCGGGCTGACGCCGTTGACGACCTGGAGGAAGAGCGGCAGATACGTGACCGAGCCGAACAGCGCGAAGCCGACGATCAATCCGATCGCACCCGTCGTGACGAAGACGCTGTTGCGGAACAGCCGCAGCGGCAGCACGGGCTCGGCCGCGCCGCGCTCGACGGCGACGAACAGGGCTAGCAGCACGACGGCCGCGATGCCGAGCCCGATGATCTCCGGTGATGACCAGGCGTAGGTGTTGCCGCCGAGCGAGGTCAGCAGCACGATCGCGCTGAGCCCGCCCGCGAACAGCAGTGTGCCGAGGTAGTCGATCGTGTGCTGCGCGCGCTCGCCCGCGGACGGCAGCGTGGCGCCGAGGACGATCAGCGCGAGCACGCCAAGCGGGATGTTGATGTAGAAGATCCAGCGCCAGGAAAGGTTGGTCGTGAAGAACCCGCCGAGCAGCGGCCCCGCGATGCTCGAGAGGCCGAACACGGCGCCGAAGATGCCCACGTAGCGACCGCGCTCACGCGGCGAGACGACGTCGCCGATCGCCGCCTGCGCGCTCACGATGAGGCCGCCGCCGCCGACGCCCTGGACCGCCCTGAAGGCGATCAGCTCGGGGAGGTTCTGAGAGAGGCCACACAATGCCGATCCGATCAGGAAGACGATCAGGCCGGCCTGCAGCGTGACCTTGCGGCCGTAGAGATCGCCGAGCTTGCCGTACAGCGGCGTCACCACCGTCTGCGCCAGCAGGTACGCCGTGACCACCCAGGAGAGATGGTTCAGGCCGCCGAGGTCGCCGACGATGGTCGGCAGCGCGGTGGAGACGATCGTCGCATCGAGCGATGCGAGCAGGATCACGAGCATCAATCCCGAGAACACGACCAGCACCCGGTTGCGCGGCGGGTTGGCCGCGTCGTCCGGTACCCGGGATGTCGTCTCGGAGATCATCTGGCGCGGCCGTGCCTGGCCGTGACAGTACGCGGACGCCGGCCCTACGCCAAGGCCGCCTGCTGGCTCGGCGGTTCCCGATGCGGGACATTCGGGGTCTGACCCTTTATGTCCCACTCGTACCGCAGCGGGACATCAAGGGCCAGACCCCGAGTGTCCCACTCGTCCTACAGCGGGACATCAAGGGCCAGACCCCGAGTGTCCCCAGACCCCGAGTGTCCCGCTGGTCCCGCAGCCTGCTCGTCAGTCGCTGGGCTCTGGCTCGTGGGAATCTCGGCGGATCCGCACGACGAGCCACACGATGCCCGCCACGGCCAGGGCGGCGATGGCGTAGTCGAGGAAGGCGAGACGGCCGTGCAGGGTCTCCCAGTTCTTCCCGACCACATAGCCGAGCAGCGTCAGTGCGAGCACCCACGGGACGCAGCCGATCGTCGTGTAGAGCGCGAAGCGCCGCAGCGGCATCTGCGCGATCCCTGCGGGCAGCGAGATGAAGGTGCGCACGACCGGCACACAGCGCGAGATCAGGACGACGCGCTCGCCGTAGCGCTCGAACCAGCGGTCGGCCATCGCGAGGCGCGGCTCGGTCACGTGGATGTACCGGCCGTGGCGGAGGATCAGCTCGCGGCCGCCGGTCTTGCCGGCCCACCAGGCGATGACCGATCCGGCGAGATTGCCGAGCACGCCCGCGGCCACGGCCGCGACGAAACCCAGCTGGCCGGCCGAGACGAGGTAGCCGGCGTAGAGCATGATCACCTCGCTCGGCACAGGGATGCAGGCGGACTCGAGCAGCATCAGGCCGAACACGGCAATCAGCCCGTGATCGGCGATCGTCCGCGTGATCCAGTTGGTGAGCGAGCTCAGCACGTTGCGTCTTGGCGCGGCGCGCCGAGGCGGCGACCTCGCTGCAATGCAGCGAGATCGCCTCCCCGGGCAGTGAATGCCGAGTAGCTCAGGAAGCGGTCTCGACGATGTCCACGACGGGGCGGTGCCTCTGGAGCTGCTCGTGGCCCTGAGGCTGGAGTTCGATCACGTCCTTGCGCGTCACGGTGAGGTAGCTCACGACGACCAGTATGGCGCCGAGGAAGATCATGCTCGTGACGGTCGTGCCGAGGCCGAGGCCGCCACTGGCGCGCGGTTGCGAGAGAAAGTCTCCCAGCGAGGCCCCCAGTGGCCGCGTCAGGATGTACGCGAGCCAGAACGCTGTGATTGCGCCGAGCCCGAAGCGGAAGTGGGCGAGTGTCACGAGACCGATCACGGCGGCGAACATGATCGCCGAGAGGAAGTAGCCGAGCGCGAGCCGCTCTGCCGTCAGGTCACCGGCCGCGGTGCCGAGCGCGAATGTGAAGAGCACCGTGAGCCAGTAGAAGGCCTCGCGGCGTCGTGTCACGATCGAGTGGATCGAGAGCGTCCGCTCGCTGATGAACCAGGCGAGGAACACGACGGCCAGGGCGATCGAGAACACGATCGTCGTGGTCACCAGGGAGACTCCCTGATTGTCAGTCAGGTTGTCGGTGATCTGCGTGCCGACGACGCTGATCAGCACGATTCCCAGCCAGTAGATCGGCGGGATGTAGCGACGTGCCCTGAATTGCACCACGAGCGTCGCGATCAACAATGCAGCAGTGATGTACGTGGTCTTCGTCAGCCCAAGCCCGACATTCGTTGCCAAATAGTCAGATGCCGTCTCACCGATGGTGGTGCAGAGCACCTTGATGATCCAGAAGTAGAGCGTGACCTCTGGGACCTTGTTCAACATCTCGCGCGCAGAGAGCGCTGCTGCAGGTTTCGTAGGCATGCTTCCAACGTGCCACGGGTGTTCTGACCATCACCTGAACAACAGCCTTTCTGAGATAGTCAGGCGCCCGTCAGTAACCCGTCGTGAGGCTGCGATCGTGCTGGATGCAGCGAGTGCGATCGGCCATGGGTGAGCTTCTTTCACCGGCGCGCTCGCCGGCGTCCTGGGCGCAGACGCCATGCGCGGACCCGGCAGCGCCTGTGCGCGGCGGTCGCCTTGGCGGCCTGCGTCGCGATCACCGTTGCGATCCTGCTCCGCACGGGCAGTGCGCCCTGAGCAGGCCTTTCAGGCCAGCGGCAGGCGAATCGTGAACCGCCCGCCCGGACCGGGCGCGGCCTGGATCGAGCCACCGGCTGCGGCTGCGAGACGGCGTGCGAGCGCCAGGCCGAGGCCCGCCGTCCGGTCGGCAGCGCGCGGCGCGATGCGGACGCCCGGCTGGAAGATGCGCTCGACATCGGCAGCAGCGACGCCCTTGCCGTCGTCGGTCACCGTGATCACGGCGGTCGTGCCTTCCCGTCTCACCGCGACTGTCACCGACGAGGTTGCGTGGCGGCTGCCATTCTCGATGACGGGCGCGAGGATCCGCTCCACCACCTCGGCATCGGCGCCGAGGCGGATCGGCACGCGCGGAGCGTCCACGCGAGGCTCGACCAGCTGATCGCCTCCTGCGGGCCGGATCGACTCGATCGCATGCTCGATCGCATCTCGCGCGTCCGATGACCCGCGTGTGGCAGCGCCCTCGAAGCGCGCCACCGCCACGAGGGCATCGATCGTGCGCGCCATCTGACTGGCGCTGCGCCCGATCGCCGCCAGAGCGACGCGCTGCTCATCGGGCGTCCGCTCGCGGCGCAGGGCGAGCTCGACCTCGGCCGCGATCCGCGTCAGCGGCGTCCTCAGCTCGTGCGACATCTCGGATGTGAAGCGCTGCTCGTTGCGCAGGCTGTTCCCGAGGCGCGTGAGCAGCGTGTCGAGCGTCGCGGCGAGACTCGAGAGCTCGTCGTAGGGCTCGCCGCGTGCGAACCTCCGGTCGGGGTAGTGCTCGCTCCACTCGGCGGCTGCCCGCGTCATCTGCGAGACCGGCTCGAGGGCGCGCCTGAGGATCGAGCGCGAGGCGACCATGACGAGGGCGAAGAGCAGGACGGCGAGCGCGATCGACGCGAACAACGCGGTCCGGGCCGTCTGGGTATAGGGACGGAGCCCGACTCCAGCGACGAGCGTCCCGAGCCGCGTGCCCTTGCGTACCACCGGGACGGAGTGCAGGCGCGTTCCCTCGACGTCGACGGTCTTCGACGGGCCACCGGCGAGCGCCTGCGCGTGCCGGTCGAGCTCCTTGCTCGCAGGCGTCGGCGTCTCGATCGTGCCAGTGTGGTCGAAGACCCAGATCTGGACATCGATCGCGGAGTCGTCGGGCGACTCGATCACCCTGAGCCCGTCACCCTTGGGTCGCAACGTCGCAAGACCCGCACCCGCGCGCGCACGCACGAGATTCGATGCGTCGCGATCGAGCGAGCGGCGCAGGATGGCATTCGACGCCACTGTCAGCACAGCGAGCGCGAGCAGCATGACGATCGCGTTCGTGGTCAGGAGGCGGGCGCGGATGCCGCGGGGATGACGGGTCCTCATCGCAGGACGTAGCCGACGCCGCGGGCCGTCACGATCTGGGGTGCCCCGGGCAGGGACCGGAGCTTGCGCCGCAGCCGGGCGATGTAGGCGTCGATCGTGTTCTCGCTGACCATCGCGCCCGGCGGCCAGGCGGCGCCCACGATCTCGCCCCGCCGCAGCGTCTCTCCGGGCCGGCCGGCGAGGGCGCCCAGGATGCGGTATTCGGTCTGTGTCAGCTCGACGCTCTTCTCACCGCAGTGAACCGTCCTGGCGGTGGGGTCGAGCTGGAGCGCGCTGGCATCGACGGGCGGTCCGGTGTCGGCGCGCCGGAGCAGAGCGTGCAGTCGGGCGATGAGCTCGCTGAACGCAAACGGCTTGGTGACGTAGTCGTCGCCGCCGGCGCGGAAGCCGGAGATGCGGTCGGGCGTGGCGTCGAGCGCGGTCAGGAAGAGGACGGGCGCGCGAATTCCCCGTGCTCTGAGCGCCTGGCAGAGGTCGCGGCCGTCGGCATCCCCGAGCCCGATGTCGATCACGAAGACGTCCGCCGGCCGCTCGGCGTGTCGTTCCAGCGCCGTCTGCGCCCCGTCGCTTCCGGCGACGTCGAAGCCCTCCTCGGAGAGACCCCGCACGATCACGTCGCGGAGCTCCTCGTCGTCCTCGACGACGTGCACGAACCTATTCATCTCCACCCAGTATCGCGTGCCTTCGGCGGTAGGGGCGCGAACGGAGCCGTGCCGGTCAGAGGTCGCGCAGGGTCTCGAGCGGCGGGCGATCGAGGGCGCGCAGGGTGGAGATGCCGGCCACCACGACGGCGAGCAGGGCGATCACGCCGAGCTCGATCAGGTACTGCCATGGCACCGCGGCGCGCGCCGGCGGCGGATCGAACACGCCGGTCAGGAGCTTCACGAGCATCCAGGTGAGCCCTGCGGCTGCGATCCCGCCGAGGATCACGCCTCCGGCGGTCACGAAGGCGGTCTCGGCCCAGACGAAGCCACCGAGCTGCCGCGAGCGCGCGCCCAGCGCGTGGGCGATCGCGAACGTCCGGCGGCGATCGGCGAGCCCGAGGTAGAGCAGGAGGCCGGTGGCCGCCGCGATCAGCACGAGGGCGAAGCCGAGCTCGACGCGCGTCAGGCCCTGCAGCTCGACGCTCGTCAGGCTGCTCGCGATCAGGGCACGGTTGGTGTTGATGTCGCTCACCGAGGCCAGCGCGCCGGCCGCCGCCCGCACTCGGCGCCCGACATCGGTCGGGTTCGCGCCACCCGTCTGCACGAGCAGCGTGGCCACGCCCGGGTCGTGCGTCGCCCGCGCCACGTAGCTCGCATTGACGACGGTATAGGCGTCCTTGGGCGCGGTCGGGAACTCGTTCGTGATCCCGATGTACTTGAAGTGCACGGGAATCGACGCGCGGGTGCGCTGGTCGAGCAGGCGCATGATGATCTGGTCGCCCGGTCGCAGCTGATAGTCGTGGACGACCTCCTGACTCAGGAGCACGCCGTTCGGCGTGCGGGCCAAGCGCCCGAGCAGCTGGCTGGCCGTGCCGCCCGAGAACCACGAATCCTGGAGCCGCGCGTTGTGGACCACGGTGCGCGCATTGACACCGTAGAGGTCCTGGAGGTCGCGCCCGATGTAGGCGTAGCGGTGCTGCAGCGGCTCCGCGGCCGAGACGCCGGGGATGTGCGCCACCGTGCTGCGCAGATGCGCCGGCAGGCCGGACACACTCGTGGCGCTGAGCACCACGTCAGCACCGTTCGAGAGCCGGGCGTCGGCCTCGGCCTGTTGCTTGTAGGTCGCGTTGAACGCCGCGGTGGTGGCGGCGAAGCAGGTCGTCAGGGCGACCAGCGCCAGGGCGCGCGCGAGCGCGGAGCGCTGCTGGTACATGCTCGACGCGACGGTCCCTCCGAGCTGGCCCGCGACGGCGCGCGACGCGGTCGCGATCCCCTTGCGGCCGCGTCTCAGCGCGAGCTCGGCCAGCCGGTACGAAAGCAGGGCGACGCCGATCCACGCGAGCATCGGCGCGAGGAACGACCAGTAGTTCACCGACGCCTGCGTCGAGCCCTCGACGACGAGCACGAGCTGCGAGCCACCGCCGCTCGTGGCGCGGTAGATCAGGACGGCTCCGGCGATCGCGAGGAAGTCGAGTCCGAACTTGCCCCACCAGGGCCCGCCTTGCCGCCGGGCGACCGTGCGAGCCCGGGCGACCGTGAGGCGACGCGCGTCACGCCAGGCGGGCAGCGCGATGGCGAGGACCGCGATGAGGATGCCGGCCAGGAGCGAGCCTCCGGCCCAGAACGCGCTGGCGCGCGTGGTCGCGCCGAAGCTCGTCGAGCCGAAGGAGATAGAGCCGATGGCCATGGCGGCGGCGAGGCCCACCAGGCCCCCGACGATGCCGACGAGCAGCGACTCGGCGAGCGCGAGGCGGACCAGCTCCGGGAGCGTGGCCCCGCGGGCGCGCAGCAGCGCCTGGTCGCGTCGCCGCCGCTCGGCCCCGGCACCGGCGATCGCAGCGGTCAGGAGCACAGCCAGCAGCGCCCCCGGGAGTCCGAGGAAGAGGAAGGCCACGCGGGCGTAGAGACTGTCGCCGCGCGCCGCATCGAGGGCGGTCGCGAGGTTGTTGGCGACGATCGCGGTGCCGGATGTCCGCGTCTCGAGGTTCTTGGCCAGGCCGAGCGCTCGCGAGTAGGCGGTTGACGGGTCGCGGGGCAAGGCGCCGTGGGCGAGGTTCGCGTGCACCTGGCGGCGGATCAGCGCGGGATGCGTGCGAGCCAGCCCATCGAAGAGCGCGTGCCAGCGCGCGGTCGGCACGATCAGGACGTTGTCGGGAATCGGCGTCTGCGACGTCGCTGTTGCGGCCGAGGGGGGCAGCAACAGCTGCTGGGGCGCCGTGAAGTCGATGATCCCGTTCACGCGCGCGGTGGCGTCGGGCAGGCCGGCGCGGCCGATCGAGATGCGATCGCCGACGCCGATACCGAGGTTCGCGGCCATCTGCTGCGCGATCAGCACACCCGAGCGCGCGCCGATGAACTGGCGCAGCTCCTTCGGGAACGTGGCTCGGTAGTTGCCGGGTACGCCGAGCACGAGCCCCCCACTGGCGGTGCTGGTGCCGCCGCTTGCGGATGCGTGGTACCCGGTCGTGCGGGCGTACAGGACCGGGACGGCCGTCCGGACGCCGGGGAAGGCGCGCACCTGGCCCAGCAGCTTGGAGAGCGACGCGCCCGGCGCCGCCTGGACCTGCCAGTCGAGCGGCACGCGCGCGAGCGCGCGATCGGTCATCGACGCCGTCGAGCCGGCGAGGAACGCCCCGATCGAGGCGATCAGGGCGACGGCGACCGCGACACCCGCCGCCGCCGCGACGAGGCGGCCGCGCCGCCGCGCGAGCAGCCCTGCCAGCCAGCGCAGCGTCATGCCGCCGACGCCTCCAGCCGCATGTCGAGGGCGCCGTCGACGACCGACCAGCGGTGCTCGAAGCGCTCGGCGATGGAGGCGTCGTGCGTGGTCACCACGACCGCCGCGCCGGTGGCATCCGCGCAGTCGAGCAGCACGTCGATCACGAGGTCGCTGTTGGCCCGGTCGAGCTGACTCGTCGGCTCGTCCGCGAGGATCAGTCGCGGGCCGGTCACGAGCGCTCGTGCGATCGCAACCCGCTGCGCCTGCCCGCCCGAGAGCTCGTCCGGGATGCGGTCGGCGAGCTCGGCCAGTCCGACGAGGGCGAGCAGCTCGAGCGCGGTCGCCGTCGCGGCACCCTGCGACTCGCCCATCAGCTGAAGCGGGAGCGCGACGTTCTCGCCGACGGTCAGCGGCGGGAGCAGGCTGGGGCCCTGGAAGACGATGCCGATCGGGCCTGGGCGAAGCGCCCGCCGATCGCCGATCGCCGGCCACGTGACCGAGCCGGTCGACGGATCCTGGAGCCCCGAGAGTAGATGCATGAGCGAGCTCTTGCCCGAGCCGGAGGGCCCGGCCACGGCGATCTGCTGCCGCTCGAGCACGGCGCAGTCGGTCGGCCGCAGGGCGACGATCGTCTGCGACCCGAAGCCATAGGTGACGCCCGCACCGTCGCACTGGACGAGCATCTGCGCACTCATGCCGCGACCTGGCCGTCGGCGAGCCGGACCGTCCGGTGCGCAGCCTCCGCCAGGAGCGGGTTATGCGTTGCGGCGATGATCGCGCAGCCCGCGGCGGCACGCCGCAGCAGCAGTGAGACGATCTCGTCGGCGGTCGCGGAGTCGAGCTCTCCGGTCGGCTCGTCCGCAAGCAGCAGGGGCGGATCGTTGGCCAGCGCGACGGCCAGGCCGGCGCGCGCGAGCTCTCCGCCCGAGAGCTGCGCCGGACGTGCCCCGGCGCGGTCGGCGAGGCCCACGCTCGCGATGATGGCGCCGGCGGCGGCGAGATCGGCGCGCCCAGCGAGCTGCTGTGCGAGCAGCACGTTGCCCTGGACGTCGAGGTGCGCGAGCAGGTTGTCGCTCTGGAAGAGCATGCCGATGGAGCTCGCACGCACGGCGGAGCGATGCGCCTCCGAGCGCCGCGAGACGCGCTGTCCCGCGACGTGGACGACCCCGCCGTCAGGCTCGTCGAGACCGGCGATGCATGCGAGCAGCGTCGACTTGCCCGACCCGGATGGCCCCATCACGGCGACAAGCTCTCCCGACTCGGCGCTCAGCGACACACCGCGCAGCGCGAGCACCTCCTCGTCGCCCGTGTGGAAGAAGCGATAGAGCTCGCGCGCGTCGAGGATCATCATCAGCGCCAGCGGAACGACGTGGTGACAGTCCGCCAGGGGTCGACATTGTCGGACCCGTGCGGCGCCTGCAGCGTCACCACGGCGAGGTGGCCGTTCTTCCAGAACTCGTAGCGCTCGACGTCGTTCATGACCGTGCGCCCCGTGACGGCGTTGCGGCGGCTCGTCGCCTCGTAGCGCACGAGCACGGCGCGACCGGCCGGCCGCACGAGGCTCGTCACGTGCGGCGAGCGGAATCCGGGAATGCTGGAACGCAGGTGGGGAAGCTCGCTCGCACCGACGGAGCGGACGGTCGGGGCGCTCTTGGAAGTGCTGAGCTCGACGCTGATCGCGTTGTACTTGTCGGACAGGGTGACGCGCTGCCCGATCGTCGTTCGCGTCCAGCCCTCGGGGGTGGTGAGGGAGTAGCGGGGAGTCGTCAAGCGCACGAATGCCTGGTTGTCGGGAATGTCGCCGGGCGTCGGCGTATCCGCCAGTGCCACTGTGGGCATCAGTGCGCCAAGCAGAAACGGGAGCGTGATGAAAACGCGGTGCTTAGGGAACATGACCGTCATGCTAGGAACGCCTCCATGACAAAGGCATGAACACCTGGCAAACAGGGCGCGGCGCGCGTGCATACTCTCGGGACATGCGCTACTCCCTGCTGCTCGCCGAGGACGACGCCGGCCTGCGCGATCTTCTCGTGCGCGGCCTGCGTGAGGAGGACTTCGCGGTCGAGGCCGTGGCCACGGGCTCCGAGCTGCTGCGCGCCTTCGACGCGCGCGGGGCCGATCTGCTGATTCTGGACATCGGCCTGCCCGATGCCGACGGGCGCGATGTCTGCGCGACCCTGCGCGCGCGGGGAGAAGCGGTGCCCATCGTCTTCCTGACGGCGAGCGACGCCGTCCCCGAGCGCATCGCCGGGTTCGAGGCGGGCGGAGACGACTACCTCACGAAGCCGTTCGTCCTGGCCGAGCTGGCCGAGCGCGTGCGCGCGCTCGTGCGCCGGAGCGCGCAGCGCCCGGGCATCGAGGTGGGCGGCCTGCGGCTGGACTCGGTGACGCACGCCGCACTCATGGGCGACGCGAGCGCGACACTCACCCCGATCGAGTTCCGCCTCCTGAGCACGTTGCTCAACCGGCCCGGCGAGGTGGTGCGGCGCCGCTCGCTGGCCGCCGCCGGGTGGCCCGACGGCTCGGCCGTGCTCGACAACACGCTCGACGCGTGCGTGTCACGTCTGCGCAGGAAGCTCGCGGCGATCGGCGCCGAGCTGACGATCGACACCGTGCACGGCGTCGGCTATCGCGTCGCGGACTCGGGCTGACGCTCCGCCGCCGGAGTCGGCGATGCACAAACTGGGGTCAAGCACGCAAAGCGCGTGCCTGACCCCAGTTTGTGCAGGGCCCAGGGTCAGGCGTCGCGGCGCAGGAGCAGCACGGCGCTCAGCGCCAGTGTGACCGCGGCGTATCCCGTGAAAAGCAGAAAGCCCGGCCACGCCGTGAGTTGGCTGGAATCGTGGTTGGTCGTGAGGATGTCCGTTCCGGCGCTCAGGGGGAGATACGGATCGATGCTGTCGCCCCAGCTGTTGGGCAAGATCGCCGTGATGCCGGGCAGCACGAACATCAGCCCTGCGAACGTCGCGATGCCTCCCGCGGTGTTGCGCACGAGCGCGCCGAGGCCGAGGCCGAAGAGCCCGGTCACGGTGAGAAAGAGCGCCGCGCCTACGACGGCGCGCAGGACGTGCGGGCTCGAGAGCGTCGTTTCGACGTGGTGCCGGCGCAGGATCGGCTGCGAGACCAGGAACGCGATGAACGACGCGATCAGCATCAGGACGAGCGTGATCGCGCCGTAGACGACGGCTTTGGCCCACAGCACGGGCAGCCGGTGCGGGACCGCGGCGAACGTCGAGCGGATCTGTCCCGTCGAGTACTCGCCGGTGATCAGCAGCACGCCGAGGACGCCGATCGCGAGCTGCGCGATATGCCACCCGCCGAGGCTCACGTCGACCGGGTTGAAACTCGCGCGATCATCGGCGTTCATCTGGTTCCAGTGGGCCATCTGCACCGCGGAGATGAGGATGCCGAGACCGGCCATCCCCACGAAGGACACCAGCAGCGACCAGCGGGTCGAGCGCAGCGACCAGAGCTTCGTCCACTCGGAGCGGACCACGCGTGGGAACGTGACCTCGGTCTGGGATTCCGCCGGCAGGCTCCCTGGGTGAGTGATCGCGGCGCTCATCGGGCCGCTCCGACCGGCTCTTCGCGGGCCGGGGGCGCTGCGTGGTACTCCACCGAGCTCAGCGTCAGGCGCATGAAGGCCTCCTCGAGAGATGCGTGCTCGGGCGAGAGCTCATGCAGGACGATGTTGTTGGCGGCGGCGAGCTCGCCGACCGTCTCACAGGAGATGCCCTGCAGGGAGAGCACGCCGTCCTCGCCCTCCTCGTCGTCCTGCTTGAGGGTGACGCCGGGGATGGCCAGCGTGAGCGAGCGCATGCGTGCCGCGTCGGGCGTGCGCACTCGGACGCCGTCGCCGGAGGCGAGCTTGACGAAGCCCTCCACGGTCGTGTCGGCGATCAGCTTCCCGCGGCCCACGACGATCAGCCAGTCGGCCATCATGCTCATCTCGCTCATGAGGTGCGAGGAGACGAAGATTGTCCGACCCTCGGCCGCAAGCGATCGCAGCAGATTGCGGATCCAGCGGATGCCCTCGGGATCCAGCCCGTTGACCGGCTCGTCGAACATCAGGATCGGCGGGTCGCCGAGCAGAGCAGCGGCGATACCAAGCCGCTGACCCATCCCGAGCGAGAACTTGCCCGCAGACCGCGACGCAACGTCGCTCAGCCCGACCATTTCCAGCACGACGTCAACACGACTCGGGCTGATCCGACTGCCCTTCGCCAACGCCAACAGATGGTTCCGGGCGCTGCGGCTCGGATGCAACGCCTTCGCGTCCAGCAACGCCCCGACCTCGTGCAACGGATAGGGCACG
>DASRQS010000090.1:0-2390 GCA_035696365.1 Gaiellales bacterium
CACGGCCAGGCCGGTGATCGAGATCGCGACCGTGACGCCGGCGAAGATCACCGCGCGTCCCGCGGTCGCCGACGCGAACGCCGCCGCCTCACGTGGAGGCATGTTGTCGTGCAGCGCCTGTCTGAAGCGCGTGACGATGAACAGGGTGTAGTCGATGCCGACACCGATGCCGATCATCGAGATCAGGATCGGCGTGATCGTGTTGAAGTCGGTCAGATTCGCCAGCAGGAAGAGCAAGCCGAAGGCCGTGCCCACCGAGAGGCCCGCGAAGAGGATCGGCACGCCCGCCGCCACGAACGTCCGGAACACGATCAGCAGCACGATCAGGGCGACGAGGATGCCGAGCGCCTCACTGGCGCCCTGCTGCGGCGGCGCGTCATCGGCGTCGCCCGTGTACTCGGCCTGGATGCCGGCCGAGGCGAGCGTCGAGTCGATCTTCTTCTCGAGCGCGACGATCTTGCTGCGGCTCAGCTCGAAGCCGTCCTTGGAGAACTGCACCTCGGCGTAGCCGATGCCCGGGTGGGTCTTCGAGAGCCGCTGGTTGTTGTCGGCGAAGGGGCCGCTGACATTGGTCACGTACTGCTCGTTGGCGGCCTGCGCCAGCGCGCTCTTGATGGCGGCGCGCTGTGCAGGCGCAGCGAGCTTCCCGTTGGGCTTGTTGAAGACGACCTGCAGAATCGCGCCGTTGCGTGCCCCGAACTTGGCCTTGAGGACGTCGGTGGCCTTCTGCGCATCCGAGCCCGGGATCACGAACTTGTTCTCGAGCGTGCCCTTGAGGGGGCCGAACGCGAGAAACGAGATCACGATGAACACGAGCAGACCGCCGAAGACGGTCCGCTTGGGGTGTGACGTCTGGGTGCGCGCGATACGTGCCAGCAACCCGGTATAGGCGCCGCGCGACTCCCGTTCGGTGGGAGTGTTGTCGTTCATTCCGTTCCCTTCCTGCGCTCGCCCCCCGGCGGCGCGGACGCTTCGCCTTGCGTATCCGTGGATCAGACCGCACCACGGCGTCAACACCCTAGCGCGCGACCATGTGAACGCCGTTCACCCTAGCAACAGGGTGCGAACGGTGTCAACATACGCCGCACGATGATGATTCCGACCCGTCCGACCTACCACCACGGCGACCTGCGCAACAGCCTGATCCGCGCCGCGCTGGCGCTCGTCGCCGAGCGCGGAGTCGAGGGCTTCTCCCTGCGCGAGGCCGCACGGACGGTGGGAGTCTCGGCGAGCGCCTGCTACCGGCACTTCGCCGATCGCGAGGAACTGCTGGCCGCGGTGGCGCACGAGGGCCTCGGCACGCTCGCGGAGGAGATGCGCGTCGCGGCGATTCCCCACGAAGGCCCGGGCCCCCTCAACGCCGTGAACCGGTTCTGGGACTACAGCGCCGCCTACGTGCACTTCGCGCTCGCGCATCCGGCGCACTTCCGGGTCATGCATGCGATCCCGAAGTCCGAGCACAGCCGCGACCTGATGCTGCCGCGGTCGCCGGCGGTTCTGGCGCAGACCGCCATGGAAGGCCTCGTCTCCGTCGGCGTCGTCGCGCCCGAGGCGGCAGGGCGTGCGCTGCTCGCCATCTGGACGTCCATCCACGGCCTGGCCCGGCTCGCCGTAGCCGGCCAACTGCCGCTCGACGACGAGCTGACGCTCGAGGCCGCGCTCGACGCCGTGTTGCGCACGGCGATGCTCGGCGCGGGCGTCGACGCCGGGCTGCTCCCGCCCGAGCACCCCCTGCCCGGCGGGGTCTGCCCGGGGATCGCCGACCTCGTGCGCGAGGCTTCCTGAGTCGGCACTGGTCGAAGGCCGTCGGGGCGGCCCGCTGGAGCGCGCCGTGCGCTACGAGCGCCGGCACTGACGCTTCCGTCACATCCGCGGCAGGACACGTCACGCTCCCGGGCCGCAAGCTCCGGCCATGAGCTTCCCGAGCGCCACTTCAAGCGAGACGATCCGCGTCGACCGCGATGCACTCCACGCGTTCGTCGACGCCCAGGCCGACCTGATCGAGCGGACCCCCGTGCCCGACGACGTCCTCTCGCCCGAGGATCTCTTCCCCTCCGCCCTCGATCCCGAGCGGCTGTGGCGGATCGCGGGGGTCGCGACGCTGATCGGTCTCGCCGTCTACGAGGATGCGGAGCGCTTCATCGCGCCCCCGGCCACGCCGTGACGGCACTAGGCCTCGCAACAAGAAGTCGCGCGCGCACGCGCGTGCCGCCGCCCGGTGCCGGTCCCACCTCGCACGTGCGCCGAGCTCCCCGCGCGCTCGCGCATCGAGCTCAGTCCGAGCAACGGCGCTGCGCTATCTTGGGACGTCCGCGCCGACGTAGCTCAGCTGGTAGAGCACTTCACTCGTAATGAAGGGGTCCGGGGTTCGAATCCCCGCGTCGGCTCTC
>DASRQS010000091.1:0-92845 GCA_035696365.1 Gaiellales bacterium
GGCGCCCGGCGCGACGCCCAGGCCGCCGACCAGCCCCGCGGCCAGGTCGGAGACGATGTCGCCGTAGAGATTGGGCAGCACCATGACGTCGTACAGCTCGGGCTTCTGCACGAGCTGCATGCACATGTTGTCGACGATGCGATCCTCGAACTCGATGTCGCTGTAGCCCTCGGCGACCTCGCGCGCGACGCGCAGCCAGAGGCCGTCGGTGTGTTTCATGATGTTGGCCTTGTGGACGACCGTGACCTTGCGGCGTCCCTCGCGGCGTGCGTAGTCCATCGCGAACTGCACGACGCGGCGCGTCCCCTCGATCGAGATCGGCTTGATCGAGATGCCGGCATCCTCGCGGATCACGGCGCCCGAGAGCTTGTGGATCGTGTCACGCAGGACGGCGCAGCTCTCGGTGCCCTCCTCGAACTCGATGCCGGCGTAGAGGTCCTCGGTGTTCTCGCGCACGATCACGAGATCGACGTCCCGGTAGCGCGAGCGCACGCCGGCATAGCTCTTGCACGGCCGCACCTGGGCGAAGAGGTCGAGCGCCTTGCGCAGCGCGACGTTGACCGAGCGGAATCCCGTGCCCACCGGAGTGGTGATCGGACCCTTGATCGCGACACCGGTGTGGGCGATCGACTCGATCACGGAGTCCGGCAGCGGATTGCCGCCGTGCTTGGCCATGACGTCGGCTCCGGCCTCGCGCACGTCCCAGTCGAACTCGACTCCCGTGGCCTCGAGCACGCGCCGGGTGGCGGCGGAAAGCTCGGGGCCGATCCCGTCGCCGGGGATCAATGTGACGCGATGAGGCATGCGTGCCAGGCTAGATGATCGTTGCGCGGACAGCAGCCGCTAAGACGTTCTGACTGAATGAGCGTGGTGTCTGGAGCCGCGCATGCTCATTCAGTCAGACCGTCTTGGAAGTGCGCAGGCGCTCGCGCAGATCCTCGAGCTGCGCCTTCAGCTCGGCCGGCAGGCGGTCGCCGAAGGTCGACAGATGCTCTTCCAGCCTCGGCAGCTCGGCCTCCCAGCCGGCCACGTCCACGGCCAGCAGGGCCTCGAGGTCCTCGGGTGCGAGGTCGAGGCCCTCGACGGGCAGCGCACCCGGCGCCGGCACCAGGCCGATGGCCGTGTCGAGCGCGCCGGAGGTTCCCTCGCAGCGCCCCGCGATCCAGGCCAGCACGCGGCTGTTCTCGCCGAAGCCGGCCCACAGGTAGCGCCCGGCGGCGTCTTTGCGGAACCAGTTGACCTGGAAGATCCGCGGCAGCTTGGAGCGGTCGGCGCTCGCGCCGATCGTCAGCCAGTGGGCGAAGTAGTCGCCCATGTGGTACCCGCAGAAGGGCAGCATCGCGAACGGGTCGCGCCGCAGCTTGCCGACGGCGCCGGCGGCTGCGGCGGTCGTCTCGGACGCCATCGTGGCCCCGACGAAGACGCCGTGCTCCCACGAGCGCGCCTCGTACACGAGCGGCACGGTGGAGGCGCGGCGGCCGCCGAAGAGGATTGCGGAGATGGGCACGCCCGCAGGGTCCTCCCACTCGGGTGCGATCGACGGGCACTGCGCGGCCGGTACCGTGAAGCGCGCGTTCGGGTGCGCGGCCGGCCTGCCGCTTGCGGGCGTCCAGTGCTCGCCGAGCCAGTCGGTCAGCTTGGGCGGCGCCTCGGTCGTCATGCCCTCCCACCAGGTGTCGCCCTCGGGCGTCTGCGCGGTGTTCGTGAACACCGTGTTGCCCCAGAGCGTCGCCATCGCGTTCGGGTTCGTGCGGAAGCCGGTGCCCGGCGCGACGCCGAAGAAGCCGAACTCGGGGTTGATGGCCCAGAGCCGCCCGTCCTCGCCGAAGCGCATCCAGGCGATGTCGTCGCCGATCGTCTCGACCTTCCAGCCCGGCACGGTCGGCACCAGCATTGCGAGATTCGTCTTGCCGCAGGCCGACGGGAACGCGCCGGCGACGTAGTGCACCGCGCCGGACGGTGACGTCAGCTTGAGGATCAGCATGTTCTCGGCCAGCCACCCCTGCTCGCGCGCCATGACCGAGGCGATGCGCAGGGCGAAGCATTTCTTGCCGAGCAGGGCGTTGCCGCCGTAGCCCGAGCCGAACGACCAGATCTCGCGCGACTCGGGGAAGTGCGCGATCGCCTTGTTCGTGTTGCAGGGCCAGGGCACGTCCGCCTCGCCCGCTGCGAGCGGCGCGCCGAGCGAGTGCACGCACGGCACGAACTCGCCGTCGTCGCCCACCTGCGCGAGCGCCTCCGCCCCCATGCGCGTCATCACGCCCATCGAGACGGCGACGTAGGCGGAGTCGGTGAGCTGCACGCCGATGTGCGCGTGCGGCGAGCCCAGCGGACCCATGGAGAACGGCACCACGTAGAGGGTGCGCCCGCGCATCGCGCCCCCGAAGAGCGTGCGCAACTCGGCGCGCATCTCGTCGGGGTTGCGCCAGTTGTTGGTCGGCCCCGCGTCTTCACGGCGGACGCTGCAGATGAACGTGCGGTCCTCGACGCGCGCCACGTCGCCCGGATCTGAGCGGGCCAGGTAGGAGTTCGGCCGCAGCTCGTCGTCGAGGCGGGTGAACGTTCCGGCGGCCACGAGCCCGGCGCACAGCTGCTCGTGCTCCTCCTCGGATCCGTCGCACCAGTGCACGTGCTCGGGATCGAGTACGGCGGCCCACTCGTCGACCCACGCGCGCAGTCCGGCGTGGTCGGTCTGTGCGGTCGCCGAGTGCACGAGATCGAGGCCGGTCACGCAGGTCCGCCTTGCCGAATCGCCATCAGTGAGGACGATACCCCAGCGCGCGTGTGTTCAGTCGTCCTCCGCGAACTGGGCACGTCGGTACACCGACGTGCCTGCCGCCTGGTCGCCCAGCCGCTGCCGCCGCTTGGTGCTCACGATCGCCAGACCGCCGATCAGGTAGATGCCCGGGAACGCGTCCAGGAAGCGGAAGAGCGTGCGGATCACGGCCGCGCGCCCGTCGCAGGGCGTGCCGTCCAGCGAGCGCACCTCGAGGCCGAGCAGCCGCTTGCCGGGCGTCTGGCCGCCGTTGGCCTCGAAGAAGCTGAAGGCGGCCACCGCCAGGAGCAGGCCGATCAGCACCCCGTGCCTCGGGTAGAGCTCGTAGGGCACGAGGATGAGCAAGGCGCTCCACACAAGGTCGAGCAGCCCCGCCGGCGCACGTGCGCGCACCGGCGCCGGAACCGGCGCCGCTTCGATTGCCGGAGCGTCGGTCATGGCGCGGACAGGCTACCTCTATGATCCGTGACGGCGCGTATGCGCCTTTTGCCCTCGGCATTCCTGGAGGATCTTTGCTTCGGCACGACGTTGTGGTGGTCGGTGCGGGCCTCGCCGGCATGCGCGCCGCCATCGAAGCCAAGCGCGCCGGCGCCGACGTCGCGATCATCTCGAAGCTGCATCCGACGCGCTCCCACTCGGGCTCTGCGGAGGGCGGCATCAACGCCGCGCTCGGCAATGCCTCCGAGGACAGCCCGGAGATCCACACCTTCGACACGGTCAAGGGCTCGGACTACCTGGGCGACCAGGACGCCATCGAGATCATGTGCACCGAGGCGCCGGGCGACATCTACGAGCTCGAGCACATGGGCTGCGTCTTCTCGCGCTTCCCGGACGGCCGCATCGCGCAGCGCCCCTTCGGCGCCGCGGGCGCGCCCCGCACGGTCTACTCGGCCGACATCACCGGGCACGTGCTGATCCACGTGCTGTACGAGCAGCTGCTCAAGTACGAGGTGCCGGTCTACGAGGAGTTCTTCGCGATCGATCTCGCGGTCGACGGCGGCCGCTGTGTCGGGGTGCTGGCCTGGGACATCGTGAGCGGCGGCGTGCACGGCATCTCCGCGCACAACACGATTCTCGCCACCGGCGGCGTGGGGCGCATGTACTACGGCACGACGAACGCCTACGCCTGCACGGGCGACGGCATGTCGATGGCCTGGCGGGCGGGCGTGCCGCTCAAGGACATGGAGTTCATGCAGTTCCACCCGACGACGCTCAAGTCGAACGGCGTGCTCATCACCGAGGGCTGCCGCGGCGAGGGCGCGTACCTGCGCAACTCCAGCGGCGAGCGGTTCATGGCGATCGCGGCGCCGAACGCGATGGAGCTGGCGTCGCGCGACGTCGTCTCCCGCGCGGAGACCCGCGAGATCGAGGAGGGACGTGGCGTCGACGGCTGCGTCCTGCTCGACCTCACCCACCTGGGCGCCAAGAAGATCCTGACGCGCCTGCCCGGCTCGCGCGAGCTCGCCATGGACTACGCGGGCGTCGACCCGATCCTCGAGCCGATCCCGGTGCGGCCGGGCGCCCACTACCACATGGGCGGCGTCGACACGGACGTTTTCGGGCAGACGATCCTGCCCGGTCTCTACGCCGCGGGCGAGTGCGCGTGCGTGTCGGTGCACGGCGCCAACCGCCTGGGCGGCAACTCGCTGATGGAGACGATCACCTACGGTCGCCGCGCCGGCAGCCACGCCGGGCACGACGCCATCGCCAGTCGCAACGGCGCGCTCGTGGCCCCCTCGTCCGTGAGCGACGCCGAGTCCCACATCCGGGCGATCTTCAACCGCACCGGTGGCGAGCGGCCCTGGCAGGTGCGCGAGGAGCTCGCGAGCTCCATGTACGACGATGCGGGCGTCTTCCGCAACCAGGAGCGCCTCGAGCGCTGCCTGGCGGCCGTGGGCGACCTGCGCGAGCGCGGGCGCGACGTCGTCGTCGACGACACGGGCGACCGCTTCAACACCGATCTCGTCTCGGTGCTCGAGCTCGAGAGCATGCTCGAGATGGCCGACTGCCTCGTCACGGGCGCGCTCGCGCGCCAGGAGTCGCGTGGCGCGCATACCCGCCTCGACTTCCCCGAGCGCGACGACGAGCGTTGGATGAAGCACACACTCGCCTGGTGCGACGGCGGCACGGTCCGGCTCGACTCCAAGCCGGTCACCGTCACGCGCTTCCAGCCGATGGTGCGGAGCTACTGAAAGGGCGCAGCGGATGGAAGTCACCCTCAAGATCCGGCGCTCGCCCGACGGCGCCTCGCACAGCACCGAGACCTACACCGTCGACGTGCCCGAGACCGCAACGCTGCTGGACGCGCTCGACGCAGTCAAGGACAAGCGCGACGGCACGCTGGCCTACCGCAAGTCCTGCCGCATGGCGGTCTGCGGCTCGTGCGGCATGCGCATGGACGGCGGCGCCGTGCTGGCCTGCAAGACGGCCATGAAGCCGCTGGTCGAGGCGGGGCACGTGCCCACGATCTCGCCCATGGGCAACCTGCCCGTGATCAAGGACCTCGTCGTGGACATGGAACCCTTCTGGGCCAAGATCCGCGCCGTCAAGCCCGCCCTCCAGGCCGAGGCGCATCCGCCCCAGGAGCACCTCGTCGATCCGCGCGTCCAGCAGGCGAACATCGGCAAGGAGGCGCTCTGCATCATGTGCGGCTGCTGCGTCTCCGAGTGCAACTCGATGGAGTCCGACCCCGACTTCCTCGGGCCGGCGGCGCTCGCCAAGGCGCAGCGCTTCGTCGGCGACCAGCGCGAGGACGACGATGCGCGCCGCTCCCGGCTCAAGGATCTCAACGGCGCCCACGGCATCTGGGACTGCACGCGCTGCTACTTCTGCAACCAGCGCTGCCCCAAGGGGGTCGATCCGCGCGACGCGATCGCCAAGCTGGGCGCGCAGACGTTCCGCTTCGGCGCCGGCTCCGAGTTCGGCGCGAAGACCAACATGTTCGCGCCGATCGGAACGGTCGTGGAGCCCGGGGTCGCGCATGCGCAGGTGTTCGTCGACTCGACGCGCAAGGGTGGTTTCCTCAACGAGACCGAGCTGGTGCCGAAGACGATCGGGCCGCTGGCTGCGGCGCTCGACGTCCCGTTCGCCCTGCGGCTGGCGCGCGCGGGCAAGGTGCCCAATCCGCTGCGGCCGCACAAGGCCAAGAACAACGACGAGGTGAAGCGCCTCTGGAAGCTGCTCGAGGCGCAGGAGCGGGAGCGGCAGGGGCTCCCCACCAATCACCCGTCGCTCATCGACTCCCACGACTGAGGCTCAGGCATGCAGGATCGTTACGCGTACTACCCCGGCTGCCTCGCCAGCCTCTCCCAGAAGGAGCTCGACTCCTCGACGCGCGCCGTGTGCGCCAAGCTCGGCGTCGAGCTGGTCGAGCTCGAGTCGATGACCTGCTGCGGGGCCGGCGACATCCACGAGGCCAAGCCGGACTACTACCTGCACCTCAACGCGCGCATCCTCGGGCAGGCCGAGGCGCTCGGCATCCCGACGATCCTGACGATCTGCAACGTCTGCACGCTCAACCTGCGCCAGGCCAACAAGAAGCTGAAGCAGGACGCGGACGAGCTCGAGCGCGTCAACCGCAACCTCGCCGAGGTCGGCGCCGCGACCTACTCGGGCGGCGTCGAGGTGCGCCACCTGCTCTGGGAGGTCTCCGAGGGCGACGGCTACGAGCGCTTCAAGGAGATCGCCGTGCGCTCGCTCGAGGGCCTGCGCGTGGCGCCCTTCTACGGCTGCCAGATCCTGCGGCCGTCCAAGCTGCTCGGCTTCGAGAATCCCGACTCACCCCAGTCACTCGAGCGCCTGATCGAGGCCTGCGGGGCCGAGGCGATCGACTACGAGGCCAAGGTGAAGTGCTGCGGCTTCCCGATCATCCTGGCGCGCGAGGACGTGGCGCTCGGCATGGCCGTGCAGCCGCTCGAGCAGGCCAGGGACGCGGGCGCAGACGTGATCGTGACGCCCTGCCCGCTCTGCCACCTCTCGCTCGACGCCTGGCAGCAGAAGGCTGAGAAGCACGCGGGCCGGACGCTCAACGTGCCGATCCTGCACCTCGCGCAGCTGCTCGGCGCCGCGGCCGGAATCCGCGAGGACGAGCTGAAGTTCAAGCGCCACGTCGTGCGCCTCTCCCCCGAGGTGCAGGACAAGCTGCTGCGGCCCCAAGAGGCCCCAGTCGCGGGCGACTGACGCAGGCTGGCCCGGAACGCCGTGCGCGTCGCAGCGCTCGCCGACCTGCACGGCCGGCTCGACGGCGTGGTCGTCCCGCCGTGCGACCTCGTCGTGATCGCCGGAGATCTCGCCCCGTACTCCTGGAAGGAGGCGCCCAAGCAGGTGCCGTGGCTGGAGGCGGTCTTCGCTCCCTGGCTGGAGCGGATCGCGAGCGAGGCGGGGGCGCCCGTCGTCGGCATCGCCGGCAACCGGGACTTCGCCTGGTGGTGGGACCGGCGCGTGTTCGAGAAGCTGCCCTGGACCTACCTCTGCGATGACGAGGTCACGATGGCCGGCGCGCGCGTGTACGGGTCGCCCTGGTGCCCCCGGCGCCGCACCCGGCCGAAGGGCGACGAGCCGCAACCGCCCTCGCCGCCGCCGCCGCCGGGTGCGAAGGTGCCGCACTGGCCGCCCCGGGGGCGCGGCGGGGTCTTCATGGCGGGCTCCGAGGACGAGCTGGCGGCGCATTTCGGCGCGATTCCCGAGGGCATCGACATCCTGATCACCCACACGCCTCCGCGCGGCCACGGTGATCTCACCTCGACCGATGAGCACGTCGGCTCTGTCGCGCTGCTCGAGGCGATCGAGCTCCGGCAGCCCGCGCTGGCGGCGTTCGGTCACATTCACGAGGGCCGCGGCGAGCCGACGCGCGCCGGCCGGACGCTCTGCGCCAACTCGGCCATCTGCGATCGCTGGTTCGAGCGGCGCAATCAGCCGTGGCTGGTCGACGTCGATCTCAGCGAGCGCGCGGCCGCCCTCGCAGCCCCAATTGTTACGAGTTAGTGAACACTCACTAGTTTGCTATGTTGGCCCGATGGCGATGCTCCCGGCAGACGAGCAATTGCCCGCCCGCCAGCGCCTGAGCGCTGACGAGCGGCGCTCGGCGATCATCGCCGCGGCACGCGTGCTGTTCGCGCGCAACGGCTTCCGAGGAACCGGCACGAGCGACATCGCCGCAGCCGCCGGCTGCTCCGAGCCTGTGATCTACAAGCACTTCGCCTCCAAGCAGGCGCTCTTCGCCGCCGTGCTCGAGGACTGCACGCGTCTCATGGGAGAGCGCTTCGCGGCCGCGACGGCCGAGGGCGGCGACCTCTTCACCGCCTACCTGCGCTTCGTGCGCGGGCTGATGGGCGATCCGAAAGTCGCGGAGGTGGCGCGCCTGCGCTACCTCGCGCTCACGCTCACGAACGAGCCCGAGATCCGCACGGGGCTCTCGCACATGATGAGCGCCTGGCATGCGGGCGTGTGCGCCGCCGTCGAGGACGGCCGCGCGACCGGCCGCATCCGCGCGGACGCCGACGTGGCGTCCGTCTCGATGCTGTTCCTCGGCCTGGGGCTGGCCGCGGGTTTCGTGGGCGCCGTCGACGGCGAGGAGGCACTGGAGTGCTTCCCCCGGCATTTCGACGCGCTCGTCGATCTTCTCACTCCGACCCAAGGGGGGACCGGATGAATGCCAACCGGCACGAACGGGCGAACCACAAGTGGTGGACGCTCGCCGCGATGTGCTTCGCGCTGTTCATGATCATGCTCGACAACACCGTCGTGAACGTGGCGCTGCCGTCGATTCAGCGCTCGCTGAAGACCACGCCGGAGAACCTGGAGTGGACGATCAACGCCTACTTCCTGTCCTTCGCCGCGCTGATCCTGCTGGGCGGAAAGCTCGGCGATCGCTTCGGACGCAAGAAGATCTTCCTGGTCGGCCTCGCCATCTTCACGCTCTCATCTGCCGCCTGCGCCCTCTCGACGAGCGACGCGGGACTGATCTCGGCGCGCGCCGTGCAGGGCGTCGGCGCGGCCTTCATGAACCCGCTCTCGCTCTCGATCATCGTGGCCGCCTTCCCGCGCCACCAGGTGCCGACGGCGATCGGCATCTGGGCCGGCATCTCGGGCCTCGGCCTGGCAATCGGGCCGCTGCTCGGCGGCTTCCTCGTCGAGCACGCCAACTGGTCGGCGGTGTTCTGGATCAACGTGCCGATCGGCGTCCTCGCGGCAGGCGCCACGCTCTGGTTCGTGCAGGAGTCGCGAGATCCCAATGCGCGCGGGTTCGACATCGTCGGAACGGTGCTCGTCACCGGCGGGCTCTTCTCACTGGTCTGGGCGCTGATCCGCACCAACTCGCACAGCTGGTCGTCGCCGCAGACCGTCGGCTTCCTGGTGGCTGCCGCAGTCCTGCTGGTCGGGTTCATCTTCTGGGAGGACCGTCAGCCCGAGCCGATGCTCCCCCTCTCGTTCTTCCGCCGCCGCGCGTTCGACGTCGCGGTCGCGTCGGTCGCCCTGATCGGCTTCGCGATGTTCGGGATCATCTACTTCCTCACGCTCTACCTGCAGAACGTGCGCGGCTACTCTGCCATCGAGTCGGGCGTCCGCACGCTGCCGATGACGGTCATGGTCATCTTGGTCGCGCCGATCGCGGGCAAGCTCTCGGCCCGCATCGGGCCGCGGCCGCTGATGGCCGGCGGGATGCTGATCATGTCGCTGGGGCTCGCGTCCCTGACCCGGCTCTCGATCGACGCCTCCTACTGGACCGTCATCTTCCCGTCGTTCGTCTGCGTCGGCGCGGGCATCGCGATGTCGATGCCGACGACCACCGGGGTCGCGATGGGATCCGTCGATCCGACACGGGCAGGCATCGCCTCGGGCGTGATCAACTCCTCTCGCCAGGTCGGCGGGGCCCTCGGCGTCGCGGTGCTGGGCTCGATCGCCGCGACCGTCGCGTCCTCCCGCTGGGCCGACAACGCGCCGGCCGCGTTGCACGGCCAGCGCTTCAACTCGCTCGTGGTGGGCGGACAGGTCGCCCCGATCGGCAAGTTCGCCGGAGCCAATGCCCGGCTGGCCGCGAGCAACGCCTTCATCGACGGCGTCACGACCGCCATGACCGTCGGCGCGGCGCTCGCGCTGACCGGCGCCGTGGTCGCCTGGTTCGGCCTGCGCGGCTTCAGCCCCGTGGCGGCCCCGCAGGGCGCTCCGGTCGCCGTCGAGGCCTGACACCCTCGTCACGCTTCACGCGGAAGCGCGTCCACCCCGGCCGCTAGCTTGCCGGGGTGGACGCGGCCGCTCAGCTGCAGCGCCTGTTCGGGCACGAGTCGTTTCGCCCTGGGCAGCAGGAGGCCGTCGAAGCGGCGTTCGCCGGTCGCGACGCGCTCGTCGTGATGCCCACGGGCTCGGGCAAGTCGCTCTGCTACCAGCTTCCGGGCCTTGCGCTCGACGGTCTCACGATCGTCATCTCTCCGCTCGTCGCGCTCATGCGCGATCAGGGCGACGCGCTGGCGGCGGCCGGCCACGGCGCGGCGCGCGTGCTCAACGCATCGCTTCCGCCCGGCGAGGCCGATTCGGTGCTCGCTGCGCTCACCGACGGCTCCTGCGGGCTCGTGCTGGTGGCGCCCGAGCGCTTCGGCGATGCGCGCTTCCGCACAGCCATCCACGGTCGCGAGATCGCGCTCTTCGCCGTCGACGAGGCCCACTGCCTGAGCGAGTGGGGGCATGACTTCCGGCCCGACTACCTGCGCCTCGCCGACGCGCGCGATGCCATCGGCGCGCGCTGCACGATGGCGCTCACCGCCACCGCGACGCCGCGCGTTGCGGCCGACATCATGCGGGCGCTGCGCCTGCGCGAGCCCGTCGAGGTGCGCACCGGCGTCGACCGCCCCAACCTGACCTTCGACGTCGCCGCGGTGCAGGGCGAGCGGGCGCGCCTGGCCCTCCTCGCCGCGGGGCTGGCCGATCCCTCGCAGCGGCCCGCGATCGTCTACGCCGGCACGCGGGCGCGCTGCGAGGACGTCGCCCAGCGTCTACTCGAGGCCGAGCTGCCCGCCGAGGCCTACCACGCAGGGCTGGGCGCGGCCGAGCGCGACGCCCGCCAGGGACGTTTCATGGCCTCCCTCGACGGCGTCATGGTGGCGACGACCGCCTTCGGGATGGGCGTGGACAAGGCCGATGTCCGCTCCGTCTGGCACTGGTCGCTGCCCGCGTCGATCGAGGGCTACTACCAGGAGTCGGGCCGGGCCGGGCGCGACGGCCTGCCCGCCCGCTGCGTGCTGCTCCAGTCGCCGGCCGACCGGGGACTGGTGGCGCACTTCATCCGCCAGTCGGAGGTGACGCGCGACGACGTCAACGGCCTGCTCGGGCTGGTCGCCGGGCGGAGCGACGGCGACGGCCGCTTTGCCGTTGCCCTCGACGGCCTCGGGGAGCGCTCGCGGGCGCTGGTGGCCGTGGCCGAGCGCATCGGCGCGGTCGAGCTCGAGCCCGGGCGCGTCGACGAGGCGCGGGGCATCCTCCGCCTGCGCGCCGTCGGCCATCGCCGCGCCAGCGAGGTGGAGCGCGCTTCCAGGCATTTCGCGCGCCAGCGCTGGGATGCCCTTGCGGCGATCACGGCCTACGCGGCAGGGGGCGAGTGCCGGCGCTCCGTCCTGCTGCGTCATTTCCGCGACGCGCACGCGCCCGCACCGGGCGGTCGCTGCTGCGATGTCTGCGAGCCGCCAGGCGACCTGGCCACGGCTGGGATCGACGTCGCGGCCCTACGCGCGGCGGTCCTCGGCGCCGCCGGCGCGGCGCGGCCCCCAGTCGGCAGGACCGGCCTCGATCAGATCCTGCGCGGGCTGGACCGCATGCGCGCACGCTACGGGGACGTGCCCGGTTTCGGCGGTGCGGCGGGCCTCGGTCGTGCAGCCGTGCTGGCGGCGATCGACGCCGTCGTGGCCGACGGCGCCCTCGCGTCCGGCGGAGGTGCCCGTCCGGTCCTGCGACCGCCCGCCGCCGCCGCGGCTGCGCCCGCGCCTGTCGCCTCCCGCGCGCTGCTCGACCCGGATCTGGCGGCACGCCTGCGCGACTGGCGCCTCGAGCGCGCGCGCAACGACGGCGTGCCGGCCTACGTCGTGGCGACGAACGCGTGCCTCGACGAGGTGTGCCGGAGACTGCCCGAGGACACCGACGAGCTGGCGGAGGTGCCCGGCATGGGTCCGGCGCGCCTCGAACGCTATGGCCGGGACCTGCTCGAGCTCGTGCGCGCGGGCGCGGGCACGGGGTCTTCCCGGCCGCCCATGCCCGTATGATGCCCGTCAGTGAGCGACAAAGAAGAGAAGATCGAGTTCGAGGGAGAGGTCACCGAAGCACTCCCCAACACCATGTTCCGCGTGCGGCTCGACAACGACCACGAGGTGCTGACCCACATCTCGGGCAAGATGCGCAGGCATTACATCCGCATCCTGCCGGGCGACCGCGTGAAGGTCGAGTTGTCGCCGTACGATCTCACGCGCGGGCGCATCGTTTACCGCTACCGCTGACGGGGAGGACCCGGCCGTGGGCGTGATTTCCCGTACCATCACCTGGCGCGTCATCGACGAACTGGCGGTGCGCCTGTCCTCGGCGACCGAGCATGCGATCGAGGAGATCGTGCGCCGTCGCAGCCACGCCGTGAATTCGGCAGTCGAGGTTCTGAGGTTGCAGCACCCCGACGCGACGCCGAACGACCTGGCGCGCCTGATCGTCTACCAGCGCGCCAGACTGTCCGCGATCATGGGCGCCGTCTCGGCCCTCCCCGGGGCAGTCCCGGGAGTGGGGACAGCCGCGGAGGTCGGGGCGACCCTGGCCGACGTGGCCGCCCTCGTCTACGCGCAGGTCGCGCTCGTGCTGGCTGTCGCGGCGGCCTACGACCATGACCTCGACGCCCACGACGAGCGAGCGGCCGACGTGCGCGTCATCCTGGCCCTCGATGTCGGCGTGGCGCGCTTCGGCACGCACGGTGTGGAGCTGCCCGACGGCGAGCGGCTCGATCCTCAGGCGCGTGAGCTGTCGGAGAATCTCAATCGCGAGCTCGGCTCGCTGGTGATCAAGCGCACGGCCCGTCGGCGGGCCCGCATCATGCTCGGGCGCGAGATCCCGTTCGGCGTCGGCGTGGCGGTCGGGGCCGGCGCGAACTTCCGCATCATGCGGCACACCGGTCGCACGGCCCTGCGCTACTACGAGTTCACCGCGAGTCCCGTAGCTCGTACCTAAGGCCCGAACTCGGCACTCCGCGCACATCCACGGCACACGCGGCGGGCCTAGTCTCGGCGCATGAAACCGTGGAGCATCTCCGGCGGGGCCGCCCTCCTCGTCGTCCTTGTCATTTTCGGGGTGACGGTGACCGGTCGCCTGCACTCCGAGCCGGCGCTCGCAGGGCGCGTGACCTACGTGATCGACGGCGACACCGTGGTCGTGCGACTGGATTCCGAGCAACCCGTGCACGTGCGGCTGATCGGCGTCAACACGCCTGAGATCGCCCACTACGGCAAGCCCGGCGAGTGCTTCGGCATTCGAGCCGCGACGCTCACGCGCCGCCTGGCGCTGGGCCGTCGTGTCGTGCTGCAGGCGGGTCGCGAGCGGCACGATCGCTACGGACGCCTGCTGGCCTACGTGCGCGTGCTGGGCGGGCCCGACGATCTCGAGCGCACGCTGCTCGTGCGCGGTGCTGCGCGCACGCTCGCGATCGCGCCGAACGTCGATCGCGCCGCGGTCTACGCCGGGCTCGAAGGCGTTGCCCGCCGCGCGGGGCGGGGGCTCTGGGGCGCGTGCGAGTAGGGTCGGCTTAGACTTGCGCCCATGAGTGAGCACATCGCAGAGTTGCGCGCGATCGTGGCCGGGATGCCGCCCGCGCCGGAAGCGATGGCCCCGTATCTCGCCAAGGTGCGCGACCGCGCCTTCAGCCTCACGGATACCGATGTCGAGCAGCTGAAGGCGGATGGCTTCTCGGAGGACGAGATCTTCGAGCAGACGGTCGCCGTCGCGATCGCCCAGGGTCTTCGCCGCTTCGATGCCGCCATGGGCGTGATCGGATGATGCGCCTCTCGGTCGTCGATCACGGGCATGCGCCTGAGCAGGCCGCGTTCCTCCAGGCCGCGCGCGAGCGCAGCGGGCGCGAGCCGTTCGGGGTCGTGAAGACCCTGCTCTACCGGCCCGAGCTCTTCGGCGGGCCGTTCACCGCCGAGCTGCATCCCGTGATGCGCGGGCCGTCCGACTGGAGCGCGGGCGAGCGCGAGCTGTTCGCCGGATTCACCTCGCTGCTCAACCAGTGCCCCTTCTGAGCGGGGTCCCACGGCGCAGTTGCGTCGTACGCGCTCGGTGAGGACGTCTGGCAGGCGGTCGTCGACGACTGGCGCAGCGCGCCCCTGCGTCCGGAGCTGAAGGCGACGCTCGCCTTCCTCGAGAAGCTCACCCTTCGCCCCGACGAGCTGACGGCGGCGGACGCCGACGAGGTGCGCGCCGCCGGCGTCTCGGATCAGGCGCTGCGCGACGCGGCACTCGTCTGCTCGCTGTTCAACATGATCGTCCGGCTCGCGGACTCGTTCGGCTGGGATGTGCCGGACTGGGATCTGCTGCTCCAGCGCGCGCCACTCGTGCTCGAGGGCGGCTACGACCTCGGCGCCGTCGCCAAGCGCGCCTGAAAGCGCCCGGGGGAACGCCGACCGGGGGGCGGCCTGCGACGGAAGGGCCGCCCGCACCCGGCCGGGTTTGGCAGCCGGGGGCTGCCAATTCCGTCGCTCCAGTGTCGCCGCCTCCCTGCGGGGACCCTGCAGCGTTGCGGCTGCGACTATACCACCGATGATGCGCTGGCAAAGGGGCGTCGCCACGCTGGTGGCAGCGGGGATTGCGGCCTCTGGCGCCGAGGCGCTGACGCTGCGCCGTCGCGTGCGCGAGATCACGATTCCCGCGCTCCCCACCGCCCTCGACGGGCTCACGATCCTGCACATCTCGGACGTGCACGCGGGCAACGGGCCGGGTCTCAACCTGCTGCGCCGGAGCGCTGCCTGGGCGGCCGAGATCGAGCCGGACATCATCGCGGTGACTGGCGACCTCGTCGCCCGCCGGCGCTCGGCCCCCGGGTTCGCCACGGCCTGTGCAGAGCTCGTTTCAGCGGCGCGCCACGCGGCGCTGGCGGTGCTCGGCAATCACGATCTCGCGCACGGCCGCGACCCCTTCGCGCAGGGCTGGGAAGCCGTCGACCTGGGAGGGCTCACGCTGCTGGACGGCGCCGCGATCGAGTTCTCGCTGAGCGGCCATCGCGTTTCCGTCGCCGGTGGATCGGCCCGGCGCATGCTGCGAGACCCGGGCTATGACCCGACCGTGCATCTCGACCCGAGCGCCGAACTGCGGCTCCTGCTCTGCCACTTCCCGCACATGCTGCCGCGACTCGCTCCGGGCATCGCCCATCTCGTGCTCGCGGGGCATCTGCATGGAGGTCAGCTCTGCATCCCGTGGCCCGGCGGGCGCATCGGGCTGGCCCACTTGCGCTCCGGCCCGATCTACGCGCTCGAGGCCGACAACGGTACCGTGATGCACATCTCCCCGGGCATCGGCACGACCTTCGTGCCCCTGCGCTTCCTGGCTCAGCCCGAGGTCACGCTGCTGCGTCTACGGTCGCTCTGACGAGCGCCCGAGCTGGCGGGAGATCGAACGGAGGACGAGGCCACGGGTCCGGCCACGGCGACGATGAGGTAGACCGGCAGGATCAGGGCTTCCTCCGGTCCGATCGAGCCGAGCATCGTCATCTCCCGTGTCGCTGGTGGGCGCGTGCTGCGCGCGGTCGTACTTCCGGCCGCCCGGCCTGCTCGTTCCCGCGCCCTCGCTACTCTGGCGCTCGTGGCCATTCAGCACCTCACGGGAGCGACGGAGCCGCGCAGGCCCGACGTATGCCGCAGTTGCGTGTGGTGGCAGACGCAAGGCGACCGCACGGCGGACAAGCGGCGCTGGATCCAGGATGTCGAGGACGAGTTCGGCGCGTGGGGGGAGGTCTATCTCGACGGCGACCGGCACGTGGCCTCGCTGCAGTACGGGCCCGCAGCGGCCTTCCCGCGCTCGCGCACCCTGCCGGCCGGGCCGGCCTCGGACGATGCCGTGCTCGTGACCTGCGCGTACCTCTCCGATCCCTCGAGCCCGTGGTCGCTGCAGAGCCTGTTCCTGGCCTGCATCGGCGCCTGCCACGAGCGCCACGTTCCGGCCATCGAGGCGTTTGCGTTCGTGCACGCGCCGGAGGCGGAGTTCGCCGAGCGCTTCCTCCACCACCGTACCGTCTTCCCGCGCGACTTCCTGGCCGACTACGGCTTCAGGACACTACGCAGCGCCGGCCGCGTCGAGCTGATGCGACTCGAGCTCCGAGGGCTCCAGCCCGTGACCGAGGACGGTTTCGTCGCTCAGGCCGTGCGCCGCGCGGCCGAGATCATCACGGGCCCGCCTCCCGTGCCGGCTCCGGCCGCCTAGACAGGTTCCGCGCAGGGCGAGAGGCGGCGTGCCGGTCCGGCTCGCCGCCTCTGCCGAGGGTGATGTCGCGCCTGAACGGCACCACCACAGCTCCGAGGAGCAGGCTTCCTGTCCGTTGGGCCCGAGCAGATCGATCGGGCTTCCCGGCTCCCGTCAGCCAGCTACCAGTGTAGATCGCACATCGGACATTGGTCAACCGCCGGAACGACGTTCGGCGAGCACCTCGGAGGCGGCTCGCGCACCGCTCCGCAGCGCACCTTCGAGGGTGCTGCAGAACGCGGCCGCCGTGTGCTCTCCCACTCGCTCCACACCCCAGCCACGCATGCTCATTCAGTTAGAACGTCTAAGCGGCTGAGCGGAGCAAGCTGTCGCGCACGAGCAGCTCGGCGATCTCCACGGTGTTCGTCGCAGCGCCCTTGCGCAGGTTGTCGGCCACGACCCACAGCGCGAGCGCGTTCGGGTCGCCGAGGTCGCGCCGGATGCGGCCGACCAGGACGCAGTCCTGTCCATCGGCATCGATCGCCATGGGATAGGCGTTGGCGGCCGGGTCGTCCACGACCGTGATGCCCGGCTCGGCGGCCAGCAGCGTGCGCGCCTCGTCGGGCGAGATCGGGTCGCGCGTGCGCACCCAGACTGCCTCGGAGTGCGAGTTGATGACCGGCACGCGGACGCAGGTCGCGCTCACTCGCAGATCGGGCAACTCGAGGATCTTGCGCGACTCGTTGACGAGCTTCAGCTCCTCGTCGGTGTAGCCGTCGTCGCCCGACAGCGATCCCGCGAAGGGCAGTGCGTTGAATGCGATGCGGTGGGGGTAGACGCCGGCGGGAGGATCCTCGCCGGCGAGCACGGCCGCCGACTCCGCGCGCAGCGCGTCGATCGCGTTCTGCCCGGTGCCCGAGACCGACTGGTAGGTCGCGACCGTGACGTGCTCGAGCGGTGAGCGGCGGTGCAGGGCCGCGAGCACGGGCATGAGCTGCATGGTCGAGCAGTTCGGGTTCGCGATGAGGCCCGCGTGCTGGTGCGCGGCGTGCGGGTTCACGTCCGCGACCACGAGCGGGACGCCCTCGTCCATGCGGAAGGCCGAGGAGTTGTCCACGACGACGGCGCCCGCCGCGACGGCTAGGGGCGCCCACTCGCGCGAGCGCGTCGCCCCGGCGGAGAAGATCGCGATGTCGATGCCGTCGAAGCTGCCCGGGCCCACCACCTGGACTGTGAGAGCGCGGTCGCCGTAGCGGATCTGCCGCCCGGCCGAGCGCTCCGAGGCGAGCAGCCGCAGCTCCTCGAGCGGGAACGAGCGCTCCTCGAGCACGCGCAGGAGCGTCGAACCGACGGCGCCGGTTGCGCCGAGGATCGCGAGCCTCGTCATCAGACCTCCACCACCGGCGGCGTCTCGAGCTCGAAGGCATCGTGCAGGGCGCGCACGGCCGTCGGAACCTCGTCGCGGGCGATCATGCAGCTGATCTTGATCGGAGAGGTCGAGATCATGCGCAGGTTGATGTCGAGATCGGCGAGCGTGCGGAACATGCGCGCAGCGACGCCCGGATGCGAGCGCATCCCGGCGCCGATCAGCGAGACCTTGCCCATGCCGTCGTTCTCCTCGACCTGCAGCGGCCCGAGGGACTGCTCGGCGAAGGCCAGCGCGCGCCGTGTGCCCGGCACGTCCTCGTGCGGCACGGAGAACGAGAGCTCGGCCACGCCGTGCACCACGTTCTGGATGATCGTGTCGACGTTGACGTGCTCGGCGGCCACGGAGTCGAACACGGTGGCGGCGGCGCCGGGCCGGTCGGGGATGCCTGTCAGCGTGAAGATGACCTCGCTCTGCGAGTGCGTCACGCCGGAGATGATCGGGTGTTCCATGACTTCCTCGGCGGGGACGATCCAGGTGCCCTCCTCCTGCGAGAACGTGGAGCGGGAGTGGACGCGGACGTTGTGGTTGCGGGCGAGCTCGACCGAGCGCAGCATCAGCACCTTGGCGCCGGAGGCCGACATCTCGAGCATCTCCTCGTAGGAGATGCGGGGCAGTTTGCGTGCGCCGGGCACGACGCGCGGGTCGCTGGTGTAGACGCCGGCGACATCGGAGTAGATCTCGCAGGCGGCGCCGAGCGCGGCTGCCAGGGCGACGGCCGTGGCATCGGTTCCGCCCCGGCCGAGCGTGGTGACGTCGTTGGTGTCCGTCGAGACGCCCTGGAAGCCCGCGACCAGTACGATCTTGCCGGCGTCGAGCGCGTCGAGCACGCGCTGGGCGCGGATCTCGCGGATCTTGGCGCGGCCGTGGGCGTCGTCGGTGACGATGCCGGCCTGGCTGCCGGTGAAGGAGACGGCCTCGAAGCCGAGATCGTGGATCGCCATCGCCACGAGCGCGCACGAGATGCGCTCCCCGGTCGAGAGCAGCATGTCCATCTCGCGCCCGTCGGGCTGGGGCGAGACCTCGTGCGCGAGCGCGATCAGCGAGTCGGTGGTCTTGCCCATGGCCGAGACCGTGCCGACCACGCGCAGGCCGCGGCGCTTGGCCTCGACGAGGCGCTGGGCAACGCCGCGCACCTTCTCGGCGTCGGCGACCGACGACCCGCCGAACTTCATCACGACGGTGTCGAATGCGATCTCGCCGTGCGAGGGCACGGCGGCATCAGTGCCGGTCATGGCAGCCACGCAGGCAGTTTCGCAGGTGCTTGCGCGAAAAGTCTCAGGCGGGATCCGGCGAGCGCGCGGCTCGGCCGAGCCCGACTTAGCCGGCGTGCTTGGCGAACGCGCCCCAGTTGTACTGGACGGTCGGGCTCCAGAGCATCCATCCGACGGCGCCCTGCCCCATGGCCGCGCTGATCTGAGCCTTGACCTGGGACATCCCGTAGCCGCCGAAGTCCTGGAGCCAGGGCCGGATCTTGACGTTCGGCGAGTTGATCAGCTGCCCGCGGAAGGTGCCCATCGAGAGCGCGACGATGGTGTTCGGGCTCCCATTCGGGTCGCTGACGCCGAGCTCGCCCGGCCCGAAGTGGTTCGGGTAGAGCATGGGGGAGATCACGTCGACGTGCTTTCCGATGAGCGCGACGTCCTGGCCGATCCCGAGCTCGTGAGCGGCGGCGAGACCGAAGAGGTCGACGCCGACCTTGACGTGCAATGGCTCGAGCGCGCTGTGCGCCGCCGCGAGGAAACGGGGGATAGTCGCGTTCTTCGGCTCGGCCTTCTTGTGCGGCCAGCGCATGGACGAGAGGTCGCCTTCGCTGGGGAAGCGCACGTAGTCGAACTGCACCTCGTCGACGCCTGCTCGCGCGGACGCCTTGCCCAGGCTGATCAGATATGCCCAGGCCTTCGGGCTGTACTGGTTGAGCCAGGGAACGCCGCCGCCGTCGTGCCAGATGGCGCCGGAAGCATCGTGGATGGCCAGCGGCTTGTCGCGCGCGGCGACGATGGGGTCCTTGAAGCTGACGAGACGCGCGACGACCCAGATATGACGGTCGTGCGCGAGCGCCACGACGTGCTTCAGGTCGTAATAGTCGCGCTCGGCGCCATAGCGGCGGGCCAGTGCCGGGGTGCTCTCGCCCAGGCCCGCGACCTCACCGTTCTCGTCCTTGACGTCGATCTCGATCAGGTTGAGACCGGGCGTCGCGATCACGCTGTCGAGGTTGCCGGGAATGCTCGCCCACGCGGCGGTGACGTGCACGCCACGCGTGATGGCCGGCATCGTGCGCGCGAGGGGCTTCGCGGGCACCGCCACCTTGACGGGCACCGTGGGGACACGCGCCTTCGGCGTGTCGCTCTTCCAGACCCACGCTCCGCTCGCCACGCCGATCACGATGCCCAGCACACCGAGCACACCGAGGCGCCGGCGACGGTGCGCGGCGCGCAACTGGGCGCGCTGCCGCTCGCGGGCGCGCAGTCGCCGCGCCTCGAGCTCATCGAGCTCGCGGGCGCGCCGTCGTTCGCTTGCCCTGAAGTCGTAGTCGTCGGTCACGTTGCGTCCCGCGGCACTCGGCCGGGCAGGTTCGCGATTGTAGCTGGTAGCGATATTCCGCGTGCAGGAAATACGCAACCAGCGTCGAATGCGCGCGACCCGCGGACCCACGATACCTCGCTCTCAGACTTCGCGGCGGCCGGCAAGCGCGCGGCCGAGCGTCACTTCGTCGGCGTACTCGAGGTCGCCGCCGACCGGCAGACCGCTCGCGAGCCGCGTCACGCGCACCGTTCCTCGCAGCCGCTCGGCGACGTACTGGGCCGTCGCCTCGCCGGTCATGGTCGGGTTCGTAGCCAGGACGACCTCGCGCAATTCCTCGCCCGCGCGCTCGACGCGAGCGATCAGCTCGGCCACGCGCAGGTGCTCGGGATCGACCCCGTCGATGGGCGAGAGCGCACCGCCGAGCACGTGGTAGAGGCCCCGGTACTCGACCGTGCGCTCGAGCGGAACGATGTCGGAGGGGGACTCGACCACGCAGATCAGCGAGCGGTCGCGCCGCGGATCCGTGCAGAACGCACAGAGCGTCTCCTCGGTGAGGTTGAAGCACTCCGTGCAGAAGCCGACGCGCTCCTTGACCACGCGGATCGCCTCGGCCAGCGCCAGCGCCTCCTCGGGAGGCACGCGCAGGAGGTGGAACGCGAGCCGCTGCGCAGTGCGCTGCCCGACGCCGGGCAGCCGGGCGAGCTGTGTCACCAGCGAATCGACCGCCGGGGACAGCACGCCTAGAGGCCCGGCAGTCCGAGCCCGCCGAGCCCGCCCGTGATCGCGCCCATGCGCTCCTGCTGCAGCGCGGCGGCCTGGCGAAAGGCCTCCGTGACGGCTGCGAGCACCATGTCCTGCAGCAGCTCGACCTCGTCGGGGTCGACGGCCTGCGGGTCGATCTCGATCCCGACCAGGTCGCCGTTGCCCGACGCGATCGCCTTGACCATGCCGCCGCCGGCGCTGGCCTCGACGCGCTCGGCGGCCAGGGCCTCCTGTGCGCGCGCCATCTCGGCCTGCATCTGCGCCGCCATCTTCATCATCTTCTGTGGATCGAGACTCATCCGGCTTCCTCGGTTGCGTCGAGACGGCGGCGCAGCTGCTCGAGCAGCTCCACCTCGGAAATCGTGCCATCGCCGTCGGTCGGCAGTGCGCCCGCCGCCTGTGCGACCGCCACGAAGCGCGGCTCCAGCCGCACTGCGAGCGCGGTTGCGATGGCGTCTGCGAGCTGCTCGCCGTAGCGCTGCGAGCTCGAGAGCAGGGGCGCGGAGACCTCGACGACGACGCTCGAGCCCTCGACGGCCGTCGGCCGTGAGGCCGACAACACGCCGCGGGCGGGCCCGGTGAGCTGCCCGAGGGCATCGCTCCAGCCGGCGGCGACCGCGTCCAGCTCGGCCGGGGGCGGCGCGAGGTCCGGCTCGGCGGCCGGTGCCGGCTCAGGGGCAGGCGCGGGGACAGCGGGCTCGGCCTCTGCGGCGCCCGGGCCTGGGTCGCCGGGCGGGCGGGAGGGGGGCGCGCTCTCGGCGGATTCCGCCTGCGCGGCCGGCGCGGGCGCGGGCGGAGGCGGGGTGGAAGGCGGTGCGGTTGCCGGGGCAGGGGCCGGCGCGGCCGTCGCCGGGCGTTCGCTGCTCACCGCATGCTCCAGGCGCTCGACCCGCGCGAGCAGCGCGCCTGGCGCGGCGCTCGCCGCCGGCCGCGCGGCCGTGATCAGCGCGACCTCGAGCGGGAGGCGGGCATCCGAGCCGTCACGGACGTCACGCAGTGCCGTCGCGAGCAGGTCGATGGTCCGCAAGGTCTCGGCGGCGGGCAGCGACTGGGCCTGACGCTGCAGCTCCGCCATGCGATCCGGCGCCGCCGCCTCGGACTCGGGCAGAACCTCGGCGTGCTGCAGCAGGTAGATCAGCCGCAGGTGGCCGAGTAGGGAGTCGAGCAGGCCGTGCATGTCCTGCCCGCTCTCGGCCAGTGCGTCGATGCGGCGCAACAGCTCGCCCGGCTCGCCCTGCGCGATCAGGTCGACGAGGTCGACGAGCGCCTGCTCGGGCACCAGGCCGAGCAGCCGCACGGCGTCCTCGACTGCGATCGGGCCGTCGCTGGCGGTCGAGAGCTGATCGAGGATCGTGAGCGCGTCCCGGTAGGAGCCGGCGCCGGCGCGCGCCACCAGGTGCAGGACGGCGTCCGGTGCCTCGATCCCCTCGGCCTCGCACACGCGCGAGAGCACCTTCACGAGCTCGCCCGGGCCCGGCCGCCGGAAGGCGAAACGCTGGCAGCGCGAGCGGATCGTACTGAGCAACTTGGCCGGGTCGGTCGTGCAGAGCACGAAGACGACGTGGGGTGGCGGCTCCTCGAGCGTCGTCAGGAGGGCGTTCGACGCGTCGGGCGTCAGCGAGTGCGCCTCGTCCAGGATGTAGATCTTGTAGCGGCCCTCGGCGGGCTGTTGCGCGACGCGTTCGCGGATCTCGCGGATGTCGTCGATCCCGCGGTGCGAGGCGGCGTCCATCTCGATCACGTCGAGCGCAGTCGCGTCGTGGATGCGCAGGCAGATGGGACACGTCCCGTCCGGCTCCGAGGTTGGGCCACGCTCGCAGTTGAGCGCCTTGGCCAGGATCTTCGCGAGCGACGTCTTGCCCGTTCCGCGCGGGCCCGAGAACAGGTAGGCATGCGCGATACGGCCCTGATCGACCGCGGCGCCGAGCGTGCGCACGATGTGATCCTGACCCACGACGTCCGCAAAGGTGCGCGGACGGTAGGTGCGATACAGGGATGCCACGGAGGCAGTCTATGAGCCTTCGCTCGTCGGAAGTGACCGGCCCGGAAGGCGCGTCCGACGGTCAGCGGCTGGACGGACGACGACTCGTGCCAGGCCTGACCGCGTCGCCTGGGCAAGATCGCTGAGTGCTGCTTCCTTCCGGATCTGACACGGTTCGCAACTGCCCAGCGCGCGGGACCTGGCCGTCAACGCCTCCGCCCGCAGCCCCTCTGGCGCCGGGGCGCCTCCGGGCACGGTCGCACCGGAGGCTACAGGACCCGGACGGGCTTGGAGGGCTTCCCGGCCACGGCGTTCGCGCGAACGGCCGACGGCGTTTGCCGCTGGGCCATCCTGGTTAGCCTGCCCCCATGACATCCGTCGCAGAGATCGCCCCGGGGCTGCACCGCTGGACGGCCTGGCACCAGGAGTGGCGCGAGGACGTCGGCTCGGTGGCCGTCGAGACGCCCGATGGGCTGGTGTTCATCGATCCTGCCGCGCCGCCGCCCGAGCTCGGTGCGCCTGATCACGTGCTCGTGACCGTCTACTGGCACGCCCGGGACACAGCGCTGGCCGGAGACTCGCGGGTCTGGGCTTCGACGCGCTCCGCCGGCCCGCTCCGCAAGCGGGAGATCTCCGTGACCGACGCGTTTCGCGCCGGCGACGCCTTGCCCGGTGGCATCCAGGCGATTCAGACCCCGCGCGCCTCCGAGGTGCTGTTCTGGCTGCCCGATCAGCGCGCGGTCGTCGTAGGCGACGTGCTGCTCGGCGCCGGCGCCAAGCCGAATCCCACGACCGAGAAACTGCGCCTGTGTCCGGAGCGCTGGCTCGGGGTGGCGACGCACGACGACCTGCGCGAGGCACTCGCCCCGCTGCTCGATCTGCCCGTGGAGTCCGTGCTGGTGTCGCACGGCGAGCCCGTGCTCACGGGTGGCAAGCGCGCGCTCGCCGCCGCCCTTTCCTAGACGTTCTCACTGAGCGGGCATGCGTGGCTTGGAAGAGCTTCCTAGCCATAGCGCGTCCGGTCGACCGTGGATTGCGTGACCCGCAGCGGTTGCATCCCGGCACTGAGCTTGCGCAGCGCGCTCGCGACCGTTGGCGGCACGCGGTACCAGTCGTCCGGCCCGAACCGCGTCCCCATGCCGCCGCTGCGGAAGCGCTCGAGCCGTTTGGTCGCGACGATCCCGGTCACGTAGCCGCCGTCGACCTTGATCTGGAAGAGCGGCGCGCCAAGTCGCGGCTTGCCCACCTCAGGGCCCCCGGTCAGGAAGGAGAAGCGGGAGAGGCCGTCCAGCAAGCTCCGATCGAAGATCCGCACGCAGATCGTGTCGTTGCAGAGCTTGAGCTCGCCCGGCCGGAAGTGCTTGGCCTCGGCGGGCGCGGCAGCGGCCGCGAGCAGCGCGGCGAGTGCGAGGCCGACGATCCACGGGAGGCGCATGCGCATGCCCGGTCTACGCCTCGCGACCCGCGACGGGTTCCAACGTGGAACTCGCTGCGCAGCGGCCAAGTGGCACACGCGCCGACTGCCACGTAAAAACCCGTGCAAAGCTGCCAACCGTGCGACCGCCGCCGTTTCCCACGCTCGCGACGCTCGAGGAAGCGCTTGGCGGCGTGCCTGCGCCGGAGCTCGAGGGCGCCGCGATCGAGGCCGCCGTGCTGGTGTTGCTGCATGGCGACGCGGTGCTGCTCGCTCGCCGTGCGCTGCATCCCGAGGATCCGTGGTCGGGCCATGCGGCCCTTCCGGGCGGGCGCTGGGAGCCAGGTGACGAGTCGCTGCTCGCGACCGCGCTGCGGGAGGCGCACGAGGAGCTCGGCATCGATCCGCTCGCGCACGGCCGCCTGCTCGGCGCGCTCGGCACGCACCTCGGGCGCGGCCGGCGCATCAGCGGCGTCCGCATCGCGGTGTTCGTCGCCGCCCTCGACGAGCGCCCGGCCCTCGAGCTGTCCCCGGAGCTCGAGGCCGTCTACTGGATGCCGCTGAGCGAGCTCGTCCCGGTCACGGCGCGCGTCGAGGAACTGCCGGACGCCGAGGTGCCGGCCTACACGCTCGCGCTGCCCGGCGGCGAGCAACTGGTCGTGTGGGGCATCACCTACGCGATCCTCGAGCGCCTCCGGGCACTCGAGACCTAGCCCGCACTAGCCTCGCACGGCCTCGAACAGGCGCGGCCCGGCGGAACCGGGACGCCACTGTGCGATGCGATAGCCATGCGCCGCCAGCGGCACGGCCAGCGGGATGGCCGAGCCCTGCCAGGCGTAGGCGAAGAGCGCCGCCGGCGCGATCTGCGGGATCAGGGCGCCCATCGCGGAAGCGAGCGTGCAGTCGTACAGCAGGTCGGCGCCCAGCACGAGGTCGAACGGCCCGCTCGCGATCAGGGCGGAGGGCTCGTGGAGGTCTGCCTGGAGCGTCTCGAGCGGCCGTCCCAGCGTTCGGCGGCCGCTCTCGGCGACGCGCTCGAGGGCGTCCGCCGACACGTCGCTCGCGAGCACCTCGGCGCCGCGCAAGGCGGCAACGAGCGCAGGCAGGGCCAGCCCGCATCCCAGCTCCAGCACACGCATCCCGGTGAGGTCGAGCGTCGCAAGATGCGCAGCCAGCGAGCGCGCGCAGGGCCAGAGCTCGGCCCAGTAGGGCGCATCGCCCCGCGCGGCGGCCGCAACGGCGAACAGCTCCTCGGGCTCGCTCGGGCGAAGCAGGCGCACCGAGAGGCCGCCGACAGCGACGGCATCCTCGTAGTCGATCGTCATCCTGGCAACCGGTCCAGCACGAGTGCCGTGCGGATCAGCCCCAGGTGCGAGTACGCCTGGGGATGGTTGCCGAGCGCTCGCTCGGAGCGCGGGTCGTATTGCTCGGACAGGAGGCCGGTGGGGCCGGCCAGCTCGATCACCTGGTCGAACAGCGCCTGGGCGTCGCTCTGGCGACCCACGAGTGCGTAGGCGTGCGCGAGCCAGAGCGCGCAGAGATGGAATCCGCCCTCGCTGCCCGGCAGGCCGTCGTCGCTGCGATAGCGGTACACCGTCGGACCCTCGCGCAGGCGCAGCTCGACGGCCTCAACCGTTGCCGCGAAGCGCTCGTCGTCGCCCGGCAAGAGGCCGCAGAGCCCGATCTGCAGGGCGGCGGCGTCGAGGTCGACGCCGTCGTAGGCGGCCGTGAAGGAGCCTACCTCGGGCTTCCAGCCGCGCTCCAGGACGTCGGCGGCGATGCGGTCGGCGAGCACCGACCAGCCGGCGTGCGCGGGTCGGTCGGTCAGGCGCGCAAGCCGTATTGCACGGTCGACCGCCATCCAGCACATCGCGCGCGAGTGCACGTGATGGCGCGGCGGCCGGCGCACCTCCCAGATGCCATGGTCGGGCTCCTCCCAGCGCCGCTCGACGGCGTCCACGATCTGCTCGACCAGGACGTGATGTGACTCCGAGAGCGTGCCGCCCGCGACCGCGACCTCGTAGGCCAGCTCGACGATCGGCCCGAACACGTCGAGCTGCACCTGCTGGGAGGCGGCGTTGCCCACCCGCACGGGGCGGCTGCCCGCGTAGCCAGGCACGGCGTCGATCACGGCCTCCGTGCCGGCATCGCCGCCGAGCACGGAGTAGAGGGGGCGCAGACGCTCCGCGCCCCGCTCGATGTGCGCCAGACGCTCGATGTAGCCGAGCAGCGCGTCGGCCTCACCCATCGATCCGAGCTCGACCAGGGCGAGCGCCGTCAGGGCGGCGTCGCGCAGCCAGCAGTAGCGGTAGTCCCAGTTGCGGACGCCGCCGAGCTCCTCGGGCAGGCTCGTCGTGGCGGCGGCCAGGAACGCCCCGGTGCGCTCGTGGCAGAGCCCCCGCAGGGTCAGCGCGCTGCGCGCGACATGCGGACGTGCGAGCGCTGGCAGGCGCAGGCTCTCCAGCCAGCCGCGCCAGGTCTGCTCGGTGCGCTCGCGGCGCTCGAGCTCGGACGTGGGGTGGGGCGCGAGGCTGTCGCTGCCGGAGCGCAGCTCGATCACGTAGGGGTGGCCGCCCTCGATGCGGGCGCGCGCCATCGACTGCACGCCGTCGTCCTCGATCTCCCAGGCCAGGCCGGGCGCGTAGAGCACGACCGGATCGGCGGCTCCGAGCACGAGGACGCCGTCGTGGTCGACGCGCAGGCGGATGGGCGTGCGGCCGAAGTCGGGGCGGGGCGTGAACTCGACGATCCTCTCGGCGGAGCCCTCGAGCACGCGCACGAGACGCACGCGCCCGTAGGGCTCGCCGCGGTCGAGGTAGTCGCGCACTGTCAGGCCGGCCCAGCGCGTCTCGAGCGTGAGCGTGCCGTCGAGGTAGCGCTGAGCCGTGGGCGCTCCTTCATGCGCCGGGCGCACGGCCAGCGATCCGCCGGCCCGGCCGCCCACGAGCTCGGCGAACAGCGGCGCGCTGTCGGGGCGGGGGTGGCAGAGCCAGGTCACGCGCGCGTCTGGAGTGACGAGCGCGACCGTCTTGCCGTCGGCGAGCATCGCGTGGCGCTCGATGGGCACCGCGTTTGCGCCCGCCAGCCACTCGCGGCGGCTCTCGACGAGGCGGGCGAGCAGGCGCGCGACGTCGTCGGGCCCCTCGACGCGCTGCGCCGCGAACGTCGGGCCGACCCCGACCTTGATACCGAGGTCGGGCCCCGTCAGCCGGCTGAACGCATCCTCGTCGGTCACGTCGTCGCCCACGAACATCGCCGCCGTCGCGCCGACCTGGTGGCGGATCGCATCCAGCGCGTAGCCCTTGTCGGCCTCGACGACGGCCAGCTCGATGACCTGCTTGCCCTCGCGCGCGTGGACGCCCGGCAGCAGCGCGGGGCCTTCGCGCACGGCCGCCAGTGCAGCGGCGGAGTCCTCCTCCGAGGCCTGCCGGTAGTGCAGCGCCACACCGGCCGGCTTGTGTTCGACGAGCACTCCCGGCCGCTGCGCGGCGATTGCGTGCAGCGCGTCGGTGGTTCGGTCGCGCAGGGCGAGCGCCTCAGGCGAGAGCGCCCGCGCGAAGCCGACGTCGAACTCGGTGCCGTGACTGCCGACCAGATGGATCTCCTCCGGCAGCCGCGAGAGCGCTGCAAGGTCATGCAGGGAGCGGCCCGAGATCACGGCCACGCTGGTGTCCGGCAGGGCGGCGAGCGCGCGCAGCGCGGCGACCGACTCGCGACGGGGACGGGCCTCGCCGGGCACGTCCACGATCGGCGCGAGCGTGCCGTCGTAATCGCAGGCCACGAGCAGGTGCGGCTCGCGCGCAAGGCGCGCCAGTGCCTGCTCGAGCGCCTTCATGTCGCCGTTCGGGCTCTCCGCGCTCATCCGACGGGCTCCGCCAGGGCCTCGAGGAAGCTGCGCGCGAAGCGATGGACGTCGTGTGTGCGCACCTGGCGGCGCATCTCGCGCATGCGCCGCCGCGCCTCGCCCTCGGGCAGGGCGATGGCGCGCGCGATCGTCTCGCGCAGCCCGACGACGTCGTGCGGGTTGACGAGCAGCGCCTGCCGCAGCTCGCCGGCCGCACCGGCGAACTCGGACAGCACCAGCACGCCCCCACCGCGGTGGCGGGCGGCCACGTACTCCTTGCAGACGAGGTTCATGCCATCACGCAACGGGGTCACGAGCATCACATCGGCAGCCGCGTACAGGGCGCACAGGTCCTCCCGCGGGAGATTGTGATGCTGGTAGTGGATGGCGGGGTGCCCGAGGCGGCCGAACTCGCCGTTGATGCGACCCACGGCGCGCTCGACGCGCTCGCGCAGCTGCCGGTAGGTCGTGACGCGCTCGCGGCTGGGCGTGGCGACCTGCACCAGCACCGTTTCGCCGGCTGTCGTCACGCCGCTCTCGAGCAGCTCGCGGAAGGCCTGGAGGCGCACGTCGATGCCCTTGGTGTAATCGAGCCGGTCGACGCCGAGCAGGATGCGGCGCGGCGAGCCGAGCGCCTCGCGCAGCTCGGCCGCGGCGCGCGCGGTCGCCGGCGAGGCCGCGATGGTGTCGAACTCCGCGAAGTCGATCGAGACCGGGAAGGCGCCGACGCGCACGGTGCGCCCCTGGTAGGGAATCATCGTCCGGGTCGGCGACACGTTCACGAGCCGGCGGCAGATCTGGAGGAAGTTCTGAGCCGCGACGGGCCGCTGGAAGCCGACGAGGTCGGCGCCGAGCATGCCCTCGACGATCTGCTGGCGCCACGGCAGCTGCATGAACAGCTCCTGCGGCGGCAGCGGGATGTGCAAGAAGAAGCCGATGCGCAGGTCGGGGCGCAGCGCGCGCAGGAGAGCGGGGACGAGGTGCAGCTGATAATCGTGCACCCAGACGGTCGCGTTGCGCGAGGCCACCTTCGCCGTCAGATCCGCGAAGCGCTCGTTGGTCTCGACGTAGCTCTGCCACCATTCGCGCCGGAACTCGGGCGGACGCACGGCGTCGTGGTAGAGCGGCCACAGCGTGCGGTTGGCGAAGCCTTCGTAGAAACCCTCGATCTCGCGCGCGTTGAGGCCGATGGGCGTCAGCCGCATGCCGCCGTGGTCGAAGGCCTTGGGCGGGTTGCCGACGGTGCCGGCCCAGCCGATCCAGGAGCCGTGCCCGGCCTGCACGATCGGCGCCAGGGCGCTCACGAGACCGCCCGGGCTGACCTCCCAGGAGCCGTCGTCCGCGCGCACGACGGGCAGCCTGTTGGCGACGATGACGATCTCGTCGGCCTGGGTGGGCCGTGCGCTCACAGCGCAACCGTAGCTCCGACGGTCCCCACGCCGGGCCGCGCGGGTTGTTTGCGTGCGGCACCGTGCGGTAGCGTCCCCCCGATGAGCGCTCAGCGCATTCTCGCCAGTGGTGCGGCCGCGCTGCTCGTGCTCATCGTGCTCGCCATCGCGTTCCACGACGACGGCTCGAGCGGGACGGGCGTAACCACCCCGACCATTCCGGCTGCGGGCGCGGGCGTCCTGCGCGCCCACGTCGCGGCCGGGCAGGTCACGCTCGACGGAGGCGTGCAGGATGCGAGCGAGCAGACGGCCATCGACACCGCGGCCAAGGGCCGCTTCGGCAAGGACAACGTGCTCGACCGGCTGCGCGTAGTGGCCAGCGCCCCCTCGGCCGTGTGGCTGGCCACGGCCATGAATGCACTGCCCCGCAAGGATGCGGGCTTTGGACCGATCGACGTGACCTCGACGAAGTCGGCGCTGACCGTCAGCGGCAGGGTGCCGACCGCAGCGGCGGGCAATGCACTCGTCAAGGCGGTCGCCGACGCGGCGGGCCGTACGGCGATCAGCAAGCTCAGGGTCGTCGGCGAGGGCGCCGGAGGCACCCTGCAGGCCAACATCGACGACGCCGTCAAGGGCCGCAGCATCCCGTTCCTCTCGGGCAGCGCCGCGATCACCAAGGGCGGCCAGACCGTGCTCCGCGCGCTCGTCAAGCCGCTCGAGGCGGCCGGCTCGGCGCGCGTCGTGGTGGGCGGGTACACCGACAGCGTGGGCGCCGCCAAGGCGAATCTCAATCTCAGCAACGCGCGTGCTCACTCGGTGGTGGTGTTCCTCACGAAGCAAGGCGTCCCAGCGAAGACCCTGATCGCCAAGGGCTATGGCGAGGCCAAGCCGATCGCGAGCAACAGCACCGCCGCCGGCCGCAGCAAGAACCGCCGCATCGAGTTCACCGTGCTGAGTGGGTAAAAGGAGCGCTGATGTTCGAAACGGCGAGTGAGATCGTCATCTGGATGGTGCTAGCGGCGCTCGTCGGCTTCGCAACCGGCTGGGCCCTCCGCAGCGTCGTGGCCAACCGCGCGCGTGCGCGCCTGAGCGAGCGCCTCGAGGAGAAGCGCCGGGAGACGCAGGAGCTGCGCGAGGAACTGCGCCACCTGCGCGGCGGCGACGAGGACGTGATGCAACTACCGCCGGGGCCGGTGCCGGCCTGGGAGGACGCGGACGAGGGCGGTGCGCCGCCCTATGGGCCGCCCTCGGAGGAGGAGCCCACGGTAGGTGCCACAGCCGAGCACGACGAGGTGGAGCTCGGGCCGCTCGACGAGCCGGAGCCCGGTGAGGAGCCGGGCGGTGGCGGCACGACGCGGGCGATGCGTCTCGACGAGGTCGAGTGGGAGGACGTGGAGGACCCGCCGCGCAAACGCGACGACGAGTCGTAGCTCGGGCGTGAGCGCGAACCGCGACGAGCTGTCGCCGCTTGCGCTGCTGCGCCGCAGCGCGCTGGCCTACCCGGATCGGCCGGCCGTGCGCGACGGCGAGCGGCAGCTCACGTTCGCCGAGCTTGCGGAGCGCGCGTGGCGGCTGGGAAACGCGTTGCGCGGGCTCGGCGTCGCGCCCGAGGAGCGCGTCGCGATGCTCTCGCTCAACCGGGCCGAGCTGCTGGAGGCGCATTTCGGCGTCCCGGCTTCCGGCGGCGCCCTCTGTGCGATCAACACGCGCCTCGCGCCGCCCGAGGTGCGCTTCATCGTCGGCCATTGCGGCGCGCAGGTGCTGTTGCTCGATCCCGAGCTCGAGGAGGCCGCCGGCGGGGCCGCGCAGTTGCCGGGCCTGCGCGTCGTCCGGCTCGGCCCCGAGTACGAGGCGCTGCTCGAGGCTGCGCGAACGGCCCCGCCGGACTGGCCCGACGGCGAGGACCGCCCGATCTCGGTGGACTACACGAGCGGTACGACAGGCACGCCGAAGGGTGTCGTCTACACGCATCGCGGTGCGTATCTCGGCGCGCTGGCGGGGCTCGTCGAGACGCGTCTCGGCCCCGACAGCCGCTACCTCTGGACGCTGCCGATGTTCCATTGCAACGGCTGGTGCTTCAGCTGGGGCGTGGCGGGGGTGGGCGCCACGAGCGTGGTGCTGCGCCGGCCCGAGCCCGGCGCAGTCTGGCGCGAGTTGCGCGCCGGAGCCACGCACCTGTGCGCGGCTCCGACGGTGCTGATCACGCTCCTGGCGCACGCGGATGCCGCGCCACTCGGGCATGAGGTGACCTGCGTCGTCGGTGGCGCGCCGCCCTCCCCGACGCTGATCGAGCGCTGCCAGGCGCTGGGCATCCGGCTCTCGCACATGTACGGCCTGACCGAGACCTACGGGCCTGCCACGGTGGCGGCCTGGCCCCCCGAATGGGACGAGCTGCCGCCCGCCGAGCGCGCCGTGCGGCGCGCACGCCAGGGAGTGCCCATCGTGCTCGGCGGCGGGATGGACGTGTGGGACGGCGAGGGCGCGCCGGTACTGCGCGACGGGCTGACGATGGGCGAGGTCGTGCTGCGCGGCAACACCGTGATGGCGGCCTATCTCGACGATCCCGCGGCTACCGCCGAGGCCTTCCGCGGCGGCTGGCTGCACTCGGGGGACGCCGCAGTCGTGCATCCCGACGGGCGCATCGAGCTGCGCGACCGCTTCAAGGACGTGATCGTCTCCGGCGGCGAGAACATCTCGACGATCGAGGTCGAGCAGGCCCTCGCGCGGCATCCCGCGGTGCTCGACTGCGCCGTCGTCGGCATCCCGGACGACCACTGGGGCGAGCGGCCCAAGGCCTTCGTCGAGCTGCGTCCGGGCATGCAGGCTACGGCCGAGGAGCTGACGGCGTTCTGCCGCGAGCAGCTCGCGGGCTTCAAGTGCCCGGACCAGGTGGAGTACGGGAGCCTGCCGCGCACGGCGACCGGCAAGGTGCAGAAGTTCGTCCTGCGCGAGCGCGAATGGGCGGGCCGCGAGCGGCGCGTCAACTGACCGGCCCGGGCACGAAGCGTGCGCAGATTGGGGTCAGGACCCCAATCTGTGCAGCTCCGCAACCAGAATGAGGGCGATGGGACGGACTCGCCTGCTCGCCGCCGTGCTCGCCGGACTGCTGCTTGCCGTGCCCGCGAGCGCGGGTACGGGCTCGGAGCTCCCCGGCGTGATCAAGCGCGCCGAGCAGCTGCGCGGGCTGAAGACGACGCGCCCGCTGGCGGTCGCGACGCTGGGCGCCGCAGGGCTACGACGCATCGTCGTGCGCGAGCTCGCGCACGAGCGGCACCCGCGGGAGGACGCCGCCTGGGACGACGCGCTGCACCTGCTCGGCGTGCTGAAGCCAGGCCAGAGCCTCGAGCACGTGCAGCGGGGCGAGCTCACGGGCCAGGTCGCCGGTCTCTACGTTCCCGCGAGCGGCAGGCTGTATGTACTGGGCGGCGGTGGCGCCGCGCCGCGTTCGGTGATCGCGCACGAGGTGACGCACGCGCTGCAGAACCAGCACTTCCACCTCACGCGCGGCGTCTTCGCCCACCACCCGAGCGACCACGACGGCGAGCTCGCGGCGCTGGCGCTGATCGAGGGCGACGCCACGGAGGTGCAGTCGCGCTACGTCGCCACGCTCTCGGCCGGAGATCTCGTCTCCGAGCTGGCGCGCACGCTGGGCTCGATGCCTTCCGACTCCAAGGTCGCCAAGGTTCCCTATCTCCAGGGTGAGCTGACCTATCCCTATACGGCGGGCCTGGAGTTCGTGCGCGCCGTGCGTGCGCGCGGCGGCCAGCGCCTGCTGGACAGGGCCTTCCGCCACCCGCCGCGGACGACCGCCGCAGTGCTGGACCCGGCGCGCTATCTGGCCGGCGATCCGCCTGCCCGGCCTGTCGCGCTGCCCCCCGGAACCTACGACCTCGCGACCACCTTCGGGGCCGAGGACCTGGTCGCGCTGACCGGCGAGGACGGCCAGGCGCGCAGCTGGCTGGGGGGTCGCCTCGGTGTCGGCCCGCAGGGGCTGCAGCTCCGGCTCGCGGCGCGCCGCGCGGCCTCGGTCGCCGCCGCACTCCGGCACGTCTTGCCGGCCTCCGCGGCAATCGCATTCCGCGGGCAGCTCGTGTGCGTGCGAATCGTGCCCACAAAGGCTTCAGGACAGCCGCTTTCCTGCCGATAGGAAACGCCGTGGAACCATCCCCAGGGCGCCATGACGCAGAGAGCGCTGCCGAACGCCGATTGCACGCAGTCGTCGATACGCTCGGCCTGCACGTGTACAGCGGTCAGACCTTCCCTGACGATCGCTTCGTCACGCTGGTCGCGCTGACGCCATCGCGCTCGCTGCTCGGGCTCACGACGGACGGGACGGGCGGCGGCGACGTGAACTGGCTCGCCGCGATCCACCCCGACGATCGCGCCCGCTATGACGAGGTGTTCTGCTACGCCAACGAGCGCCTGCTGCATCCGCTCGAGCTGGAGTACCGGCTGTGCGGATACGACGGCGTCGAGCGCTGGGTCTGGGAGCGCATCTTCCCTCACCGGCTGCGACCCGACGGCGTCGTCGACATCGACGGGGTCGTTGCCGACGTCACGGCGCTGCACCACGCCACCAACGAGCGCAACGCGCTCTCCCAGCGCCTCGAGCGAGTGCTCGGCGGCGTGGCCGAGTTCGTCGTCTCGTGTGAGATGCGCGACGGGAGCACCATCTGGATCGATGCCGGCCCCGGCGCGGAGCGCATGCTCGGCGGGCCGCTGCCCGACGGCGCGGACGGGCCGACCGTCTGGCACGAGTGCGTCCATCCCGATGACCGGGCGGTGCTCGATGCCTACCACGAGCAGCTCGCCCAGCGCGAGCCGGCCGAGGCCACCTACCGTCTGCGAGGGCTCGACGGCGTCGAGCGCTGGGTCTGGGCGAGGGCGCGGCCGCACCCCGGCGACGGCCCGGTTGCCTACGACGCAGTGATCAGCGACGTCACCGAGCGCGAGCGCGCCCGCATCGGGCTGCTGCTGGCCCGCGAGGAAGCCGAGCGGCGCTCGCGCGTCGATCCCACGACCGGGCTCTTCAACCGCCATCACCTGCTCGACGTGGCGCGCCGCGAGCTCGCGCGCTCGCAGCGCGAGAACACCAGCCCGGCGCTCGTCCTGCTCGACGTCGACCGCCTGCGCGAGCTCAACGAGCGCAGGGGCCATGCCGTGGGGGACTCCGTCCTGCGCGAGCTGGCCGGCCGGCTCTCGCACAGCGTGCGTACCTACGACACGATCTCGCACGTCGGCGCCGGCCGCTTCGCAGTGCTGGTGCCCGATCTGCGCGACGGCGAGGCACTGCGCCGCATCTGCGACGAGATTGCCGCGACGTTGACCGACGAGCCGCTGCGCTCGGCCGGCCGCGAGGTGCGCGTGACCGTCTCGGCCGGCGGCGCGCGCTCGCACCCCGGCACGACCGTCGACGCGCTCCTGCACACCGCCGAGGTCGCGCTCGCGGCGGCCAAGCTGAACGGCCCCGGCAGGCAGGCCATCGGGGACAGCCGCAGCAGCCAGCCCGAGGACGAGACCGGCGAGGCCGTGCGTGTGGCCGCGACCCTCGCCCGCGCGGCCGCGGTGCGCGAGGGCGTCCCGCACGAGCACGAGGTCAGCGTCGCCGAGCTCGCGGAGCTCGTGGGACGGGAGCTGGGACTGCCCGAGAGCCTGCAGGGCGACTTGCGCCTCGCGGGACTGCTGCACGACGTCGGCACGATCGCCGTCGCCGGCGCGGTGCTCTCCAAGCCGGGCCCGCTCGACGAGGAGGAGTGGGTCGTCCTGCGCGAGCACCCGAGCATCGGCGCCGACATGGTTGCCCGCATCCCCGGCCTCTCGCGCACGCAGCTCGCCATCCGCCACCACCACGAGCGCTTCGACGGCCAGGGCTATCCCGACCGCCTCGCCGGCGAGTCGATCCCGATGGCCGCTCGCGTGCTCGCGGCCGTCGACGCCTACACCGCGATGACCGAGATCCGGCCCTACCGCGACGCACGCGACCGCAAGGAGGCGCTGGAGGAACTGCGCCGCAACGCGGGCACCCAGCTCGACCCGACCGTCGTCGACGCCCTCTGCCGCGTGCTCACCGGCGAGGGCGCGAGCGCCGTCGCCGCCTGAAGCCTGCACAACTCGGGGTCAGGCACGCACGGGTGCGTGCCTGACCCCGATATGTGCACGGGTCGCTATCCGGTGACTCCCGCCACGCCGTGACGGCTGCGGGGGAGCGTCACGTCCGTCGAGGACGCTGCGCGCGCGGGCGGCGTGTCGTCGGAGGTCGCGACGGCCTTGTTGACGAGGCGCTTGCGCTGCGTCAGATCGACCTTCACGAGCAGCGTGAACTGCCTGTGCTTGTGCTTGGCGAGCACGCCGACCGTCCAGCAGACCTGCGCGCCCGAGAGCGTGCCGCTGCCGGTCGAGACGACGGTCACGCCGTCGGGGAGGTTGTCGCAGACCTTCACGCCGTGCGCGGTGGCGCGGCCGACGTTGGTGACCACGAGGGTGTAGTGGATGGACTCGCCCGCGCGCACCGTGGCGGGCTTGCCGGCCTTCTTGAGCGAGAGCTTCGGCTTGCCGGGAGACGCGGGCCCCGTGCCGCCACCCGACGGCGGCGGCGCCTTCCAGATGCCGGCGTCCCAGTCCAGATCACGCTGTCCCGGGGCGAGCACGGTGCTGACGGCGCAGCCGTCGGAGCCGGCGTCCGAGCCGTTCGCGCGCGTCGAGCCGCTCGCGTCCTTCGTGGTCAGGCTGAAGCCCGAGGGGATCGTGCCGACCTCGAAGCAGACGTTGTAGGTGCCCGGCGGGAGGCGATCGAAGATGTAGAGCCCGTTGGCGTCCGTCACGGTGTGCCCGATCACGGCGCCGGTGGAGTCGTGCAGCGCCACGCCCACGCCGCCGACGCCGTGCTCGCCCGCGTCCTGGATGCCGTTGTGGTTGGAGTCCTCCCACACGCGGTCGCCGATCGCTGCGGGCTTCCAGAAGCCGAAGTCGTAGGTCGGGATGAAGGAGCCGGCGGCGCCGGTCGGGGCCGAGGCGATGCACGGCACGCCGTTGCTCAGCGCGGCATCGGAGTCGATCGCGTCGTTCGCGCCGACGTTCGCCGGCGTGAGCTCGAAGCCCGCGAGCGGCCCGCCCGCGTCGACGCAGACGGCGTAGGTCGTTCCGGGCTGCAGCCTGTCGAAGCGGTAGAGCCCGTTGGCGTCCGTCGTGGTCGTCCCCGCGAGCGCGCCGGAGGCGTTGTAGAGGCGCACCGTCACGCCGGCGAAGCCGGGCTCGCCGGCGGTCTGCAGCCCGTCGTGGTTCTGGTCCCACCAGACGTAGTCGCCGAGACCGGCGAAGCCGACCGTCGAGGTCGCCTCGCCGTGATTGTTCGTGGTCGGCCTGTCGCCGGGCGCCGCGACGTCCGCGACGTTGACGAGATCGCCGGCCGGCACGTCGTCGTCCACGCGCACCGTGATCGTGTACGTGACGGAGGCGCCGACGGCGAGCGGAGCCACCGGGCAGGTGATGACGGCGGCCGCAGCGGTGCAGCCGGAGGACGCGCTCACGAAGGTCGTGTGCGCCGGCAGGGTGTCCGTCACGGTGCCGGGGGCGTTCGCTTGCGTCCCGTGATTCTCGACCAGGATCGTGTACGTCAGCAGGTCGCCAGGTGCAGCCTGGGCGTGATCGACGACCTTCACCAGGCTCAGATCGGGATGCGCGGACGCGAGGGCCGGCACGACCAGCAGGCCGCTCACGGCAACCAGCAGCAGAAGAGCGCGGCGCATTCGGCGCCTGGGAATCAGGTGCATCGTCTTCTCCTGGTGTCGCTCGTCCGGACTTGCGGCGGTCCGCGGAATTCGGAGACCCGAGGAGACCCTAGCAATACCCCTTTCGGGGGCCGCCGGGGGATTCGGCGGACCTCGGGAGGTTCCCTAGGTCCCTGCTGGGACGGGCCTAGACGCCGATCAACCCAGGGCGGATCAGATGGGCGGGCCGCTGCAACCCGCCGTCGTCATAGGGCGGAGGATCCGCGGGGGCGAGCTCGGGGGCGCCGAACGACGCGGCGATGCGCTCGGCTGGAGCGTCCTCGTACAGCGTCGTGCGCTGGCGCGGCGAGCGGGCCGCGGCACGGATCACTTCCTCCATGCGCTCGGGTGGGCATTCCTGTCCGTGGCTCGCGCCCGCGGCGCGGCTGATCGACTCGTTCATGAGCGTGCCGCCCAGGTCGTTCACGCCGGAGTCGAGCAGCGCGCGCGCGCCGTCGGGGCCGAGCTTGACCCATGAGGCCTGGATGTTCGTCACGTGCGGGTCGAGCACGAGGCGTGCGGCCGCATGCAGCACGACGGCCTCGCGGAACGTCGGACCGTGACGGGCGAGGCCCCTGAGCGCGATGGGCGCTTCCTCGTGCACGAACGGCAGCGGGACGAACTCGGTGAAGCCGCCCGTCTCGCGCTGCAGGTCGCGGATCGCGAGGATGTGCCGGGCCTGATGGATGGGCGCCTCGATGTGCCCGAACATGATCGTCGAGGTCGTCCGCAAACCCACGCCGTGGGCGGTGCGCATGACCTCGAGCCACTGCTCGGTGCGAAGCTTGTCCGGGCAGAGCACGCGCCGCACCTCGTCGTCGAGCACCTCGGCCGCCGTGCCCGGGAGGCTGCCGAGCCCTGCTTCGCGCAGCTGCTCGAGGTAGTCCCGCAGCTCCCAGCCCTCGGTGGCGGCGCCCTGCCAGACCTCGAGCGGCGAGAACGCATGCACGTGCAGCGCGGGCAGCGCCTCGCGGATCGCGCGTACGAGGTCGAGGTACCAGGAGCCCGTGAACCCCGGGTGGATGCCGCCCTGCAGGCAGACCTCGGTGGCGCCGCGATCCCACGCCTCGAGGCAGCGCCGCACCACCTCGTCGACGCCGAGCAGGTAGGCGGGGCCGCGCAGGTTGGCGGCCAGGCGGCCCTTCGAGAACGCGCAGAAGCCGCAGCGGAAGTAGCAGACGTTGGTGTAGTTGATATTCCGGCAGACGACGTAGGTGACATCCTCGCCAGAGCGCCCGGCGCGCCGTGCGTCCGCCGCCCGCGACAGCAGCTCCACCTCGGGCCCGCGCGCGCTCAGCAGCGCCTCGGCATCGCTCAGGCTCAGCTCGGCGCCGCGCTCGCTGCGCCCGAGCGCGCGCGCGAACGGCTTCGAGACGGCGCCGGTGAGCTGCGGGCGGCGTCCGCCCTGCCAGGCGGCCGGCGGCTCCGGGCTCGTGCCGGCGAACCAGGTGCCCTCGTCGCGCGCCAGGCCGTCGCCGTCGGAGGCGGCCAGCGCGGGGCCGCGCACGTCCTTCGCGAGCCAGCGCTCGGCGCCGCGCAGGAAGCGCGGGTAGATCGGGAGGCGCGGTGCCAGCGTGCGGCCGGCGGCGGCGGTCGCGGCGGCGAGCAGCGAGCGCTCGGGCCACGGCGCCTCGGGATTGACGTGATCGGGCGTGACGGGCGAGACGCCGCCGAAGTCGTCGATGCCCGCCTCGAGCAGCCGCGGGAACTCGGCGTGCGCGAGGTTCGGAGGAGCCTGGACCGCGACGTCCAGCGGCATCAGCAGGCGCGTGAGCGCGATCGTCCAGAGGTGGTCCTCGAGCGAGGGCTCGGGGGCCTCGGCCATCTTGGTGCCGGGCTTGGCGCGGAAGTTCTGCACGATCAGCTCCTGCAGGTGACCGTGGCGCTCGTGCAGCTCGCGCAGCGCGAGCAGCGCTTCCACGCGCTCTTTCCGCGTCTCGCCGATGCCGATCAGGATGCCGCTCGTGTACGGGATCGCGAGCCGCCCCGCGCGGTCGATCGCGTCCAGGCGTACCTCGGGCAGCTTGTCGGGCGAGCCGAAGTGCGCGCCGCCGCGCTGCGACAGCCGGGCGCTCGCGGTCTCGAGCATGATCCCCTGCGACGCGCTGACCTCGCGCAGCGCGAGCAGCTCGTCGTCGTCGAGGATGCCGGGATTGGCGTGCGGCAGCAGGCCGGTCTCGCGCAGCACCAGGCCCGCGCAGTGCGCCAGGTAGGCCGCCGTCGTGGGGAAGCCGAGGCGGTCGAGCTCCTCGCGCGCTGCGCGGTAGCGCAGCTCCGGCTTGTCGCCGAGCGTGAAGAGCGCCTCGTGGCAGCCGGCGAGCCGCCCCGCCTCGGCGACCGCGAGCACCTCGTCCTCGCTCATGTAGCAGCGCTCGCCGCGTCGCGGCGGCCGCGCGAACGTGCAGTAGTGGCAGACGTCGCGGCAGAGGTGCGTGAGCGGGATGAAGACCTTGGGCGAGAACGTCACGAACGGACCGCGCGAGCGCTCGCGCGCCCGCTCGCACAACTCGGCGAGCGCCGGCCCTCCGCCGGCGGCGTAGGCCAGTGCCTCCTCGGCGCTGAGCGTCGTGCCGGCGCGCTCCCCGTTCGTCGCCGTGGTCATGTCGTGACCCGATCGCGCCAGGCGCACAGCCGCTCGACCTGCGCGACGTCGTAGTCCGGCGCCGACAGGGTCACGATCAGGTGCGTCATGCCGGCCTCCTGGTAGCCGTCCATGAGCTCGGCCTCGTCCTCCTCGAGCAGCACGGTGCGCTCGATCTCGGCGGGATCGCGCCCGATCGCCGTGCAGTGCTCGTCGAGGATCGCACTCTTGTGCGCCAGTTCCGCCGGCGTCCCGTAGCAATTCCAGAGGTCGGCATGCTCGGCCACCAGACGCAACAGCTTGCGCTCGCCGCCTCCGGCGATCAGCAGCGGCAGGTGCCCCCGCACGGGGCCGGGGGTGAGCCGGTCCAGCCGCCGGCGCAGCCGCGGCAGGGCGGCGCCGAGCGCCTCGACTCGATCGCCCGCGCTGCCGAACGGATAGCCGTAGTGGGCATAGTCGGGCTCGAACCAGCCCGCGCCGATGCCGAGCACGAAGCGGCCGTCGCTCGCGTGGTCGATCGTGCGGGCCATGTCGGCGTGCAGATCGGGGTTGCGGTAGGAGTTGCAGGCGACGAGCGCGCCGAGGCTCGCGCGCCGGGTCGCGCCCGCGAGCGCTCCCAGCACCGTCATGCACTCGAGATTCGGTCCCGACGGATCCTCGGCGGCGCCGCTCTGGAAGAAGTGATCCCACGTCCACAGCGAGTCGGCGCCTGCGGCCTCCGCGGCGAGCGCGGCGCGGCGCACGTCGTCGTAGGCCGGGCCGTAGGGGGGAATCGCGGCGCCGATGCGCAGGGGATGCGACACGCCCGGATCCTAGCCCCGATCCCGCGGGCCTCCCTTGGGTCCGCATAAATTGGGGTCAGACCCCAAGTTATTCATGTCACTTGGGCGTGCACACACCGGGGGTCTGGACCCCGGTTTGTGCGTTGCTGCGGCTGGGTCAGAGCTCGCGCAGGCGCGGGGCCAGCTCGGCTGCGAAGCGCTCGAGGAAGCCGAGCTGGTCGTTCGCGGGGCTGTGGAAGACGAGGTGGCGGAAGCCGAGCTCGACGTAGGGCGCGATGCCCTCCACCGCCTCGTCGGGATCGCCGGTGCAGATGAAGCGCGAGGCGGCCTGCTCGTCGTCGAGCTGGTCTGCCAGCCGCTCGAGCTCGACGGGGTCGTGGACGCCCGACTTGGCCTCGGCCGGTAGCGCCAGCGGCGCCCAGAAGCGGCAGTCGGCGACCGCGGTGGCCCGGTCCTTGGCGTACGAGAGCTTGATCTCGATCATCCGCTCGATCGAGCCGGGATCGTTGCCCTCCTCGCTCGCGCCGGCGGCGGCGTTCGGCAGCAGCCTCTCGGCGTAGAGCTCGCGCGGCTTGCCGGAGGTCGTGATCAGTCCGCCCGCGGCGCCCGCGAAGCGCGCCCCCTTGGGCCCGCCCGCGGCGATCCAGATCGGGATCGGCTCGGGCGGCTTGTCGTAGATCGTCGCGGCGCGCGTGTGGTACCACCGCCCGTCGAAATCCACGCGCTCGGACGTCCAGAGCTCCCGGATCAGGGCAACCGCCTCGCGCAGCCGCTCGAGGCGCTCGCCGGAGCCCGGCCACTCGACACCGGTCGGAGCGACCTCGTTCATCGCCTCGCCTGCGCCCAGGCCGAGGAAGATCCGGCCGGGGGCGAGGCAGCCGAGCGTGGCGAACGCCTGTGCGACGACCGACGGGTGATAGCGGTAGCTGGGCGTCAGCACGCTGGTGCCGATGAGGACGCGCGATGTCTGCACCGTGAGCGCGCCGAGCCACGGCAGCGACGCGGGCGAATGCCCTCCCGTGTGCCTGAACGGCTGGAAGTGGTCCGAGACGGCCACGCTGTCGAGGCCGTGGCGCTCGGCCGCGAGCCCGAACGAGAGCAGCTCGCCCGGCGCGAACTGCTCGGCGGACGCCTTGTAGCCGAGGCGCAGCGGCGGAAGGGAGGGGGAAGGAGGCATAGACTCGGCCCCGATGGTAGCCCGTTCGCATCGCGGATGGCTGGCGCTGATTCCCGTCAAGGCGCTGCCCCGGGGCAAGTCCCGTCTGGCTGGCGTGCTGGATGAGGACGCGCGCAGCGACCTCGTCCTGTTCCTGCTCCGGCGCGTCGTGAATGCGTGCCTCGAAGCCGGCCTCGAGGTCTGCGTCGTCTCCCCCGACGCGGAGGTGCACGCCTTCGCGCGCGCGCTCGGAGCGGACGCGCTCGACGACGGCGACCGCGATCTCTCGGCCAGCGTCGGCCTCGCCCTGGAACGCCATGCCAGCGCGCCGGGCGTGGTCGTTCTGGCCGCCGACCTCCCGCACGTCACGGCGGACGACGTGCGCGAGTTGATCGCGCACGCGCGGCCGCTCGCCCTCGTCGCGGCTGCCGACGGGACGACGAACGCGGTCGCCGCGTCGCCCCCGGCGTCCTTCCGGCCGAGCTACGGTCCCGGCAGCGCCGCGCGGCATGGGGGCACGCGCCTGCACCTGGTCGGGATCGAGCGCGATGTCGACACGCCCGACGACCTCGGGCTCGCGCTGCTCGCATGCCCCGGGTGACCCTGCTCGCAGGTGGTGTCGGCGGGGCGCGCTTCGCGCGGGGGCTGCTCGCCTGCGTCCCGCACGAGGACGTGACCATCGTGGGCAACGTCGGCGACGACCTCGAGCACTGGAGCCTCTCGATCTCGCCCGACCTCGACACCCTGCTCTACACGCTGACCGGGCGCATCCACCCGGAGCAGGGCTGGGGCGTCGCGGGGGATACGCGCGAGGCGATGGCCGTCGTCACGGAGCTCGGCGGGATCGACTGGTTCGTCCTCGGCGACCGCGACATCGGCCTGCATCTCGTCCGCACGGAGCGGCTGCGCGGCGGCGAGCCGCTCTCGTCGGTCACGGCCGACTTCGCGCGGCGCTACGGCCTGGCGGCGCAGCTGCTGCCCGCGACCGACGACCCGCTGCGCACGCGCATCGTCACTCCCGGCGGCGAGCTGGCCTTCCAGGAGTGGCTGGTCGGACACCGCGCGGCCGATCCGGTACGCGCCGTGCGCTTCGAGGGCGTGCCCGGGGCTGGGCCCGCGCCGGGCGTGCTCGACGCGATCGAGAGCGCCGACCTGATCGTGCTTGCGCCCTCCAATCCCTTCGTCTCGCTGGATCCGATCCTCGCGGTCGACGGTCTGCGCGAGGCCGTGGCAGCGCGGCGCGAGCGCGTCGTGGCGATCACGCCGATGATCGGCGCTCAGGCCGTCAAGGGGCCTCTGGCCGGGATGCTGGAGACGCTCGGGCACGAGGTCGGCGCTGTCGGGGTCGCGAGCGTCCTCGCCACGCTGGCGGCCGGATTCGTGCTCGACGAGGCCGATCGCGAGCGCGCGAACGACGTGCTCGCGCTCGGCTACGCCGTGGCCTGCCTGCCGACCCTCATGCACGACGCCGAGAGCTCTGCGGCCGTCGCCCGCGCCGCGCTCGACCTGCTGTGAGCGATCTCTCCGTCTTCGGCTTGCGCGGGCTGCCGGAGCTGCGCCCGGGCGACGACCTGGCCGGCCTGCTGGCAGGCGCGGCCGGGTGGCTCGCCGGCGGACTGCGCGACGGGGATGTCGTGTGCGTGGCCCAGAAGGCGGTCTCCAAGGTCGAGGGCCGCAGCGTCGAGCTGGCGTCGGTCGAACCGTCGCAGCGCGCACGCGAGATCGCCGCCGACGAGGCCGACCCGCGTGTGGTGGAGTTGATCCTGCGCGAGAGCGTCCGCATCGTGCGCCGGCGCGGAGCCTTTCTGATCTGCGAGACCCACCACGGCTTCGTCTGCGCTGCTGCCGGCGTCGACCGCTCCAACACCGGGGCCGGCGACGTTGCGGTGCTCCTGCCGGTCGATCCCGACGCATCGGCGCGGAGACTGCGCGATGCCTTCGCGGCCACCGCCGAGGTCGGAGTGATCATCACGGATTCCTTCGGGCGCCCGTTCCGGCTGGGGACGACCGGCGTGGCCGTCGGCTGTGCCGGCCTCGCGCCCGTGCGCATCCACACAGGCGAGCGCGACGATGCCGGCCGCCTATTACAGGGTACCGAGGTGCACCTGGCCGATCAGATCGCATCGGCTGCGGAGCTCGTCGTGGGGCCCTTCGGCGGAGTCCCCGCAGCGCTCGTGCGGGGTCTGTCGGTTCAACGCTCGGACGCGGGCGCGCGGGCGGGCCTCATGCCGGCGGAGCGCGACCTCTTCCGCGGTGACGATGGTTCCAGGATCTGAAGCACCGCTGGATAGAGTCCGGGCCATGGCGATCAGCGACAAGGCGAGGGCGCTGTTCGCCACCAAGGCCCTCGGCATGCTCGGCACCGTGAGCGAGGACGGCACCGTCCAGGTCACTCCGGTGTGGATCATGCTGGACGGCGACACGCCCGTCTTCAACACTGTCATCGGCAACGCCAAGGAGCGCACGATGCGGCGCGACCCCCGGGTGACCCTGACGATCGTCGATCCCGAGGACGTCTACAGCTACGTGGAGTTGCGCGGGCGCGTCGACTTCCAGGAAGGCCCGATCGCGATCGACACGATCGACGCCCTCGCCAGGAAGTACATCGACCAGGACAGATATCCGTGGGCGAAACCGGGCGACGAACGCGTCACCCTGCGCCTCGACGTCGAGCGAGAGATCGGCGCGTGATTGCCGCGCGGCCCTTGAAGATCGGTGTGCGGGTGGCCCCCCAGCACTGCACCTACAGGCAGATGCGCGAGACGTGGCTCCGAGCCGACGAATCCGGCGCGGACACGCTCTTCACCTGGGATCACTTCCATCCGCTGTTCGGAGATCCCGAGGGCGCCCACTTCGAGTGCTGGAGCCTGCTCGCGGCCATGGCCGAGGCCACGGAGCGCATCCACTTCGGCGCGCTCGTGACCTGCAACTCCTACCGCAACCCGAACCTGCTGGCCGACATGGCGCGCACCGTCGATCACATCTCCGGCGGACGCCTGATCCTCGGGCTGGGCTCGGGCTGGTTCGAGCGCGATTACAACGAGTACGGCTACGAGTTCGGCACGGCGATCACGCGGCTGCGGGCGTTTGGCCATGCGCTGCCGGTGATCGACGAGCGCCTCGGGCTGCTGAACCCGCCGCCCGTGCGCGGCAAGATCCCGATCCTGATCGGCGGCGGTGGCGAGAAGGTGATGCTGCGACTGGTCGCGCAGTGGGCTGATACCTGGCACGGCTTCGGCGCTCCCGAGGTGATCGCGCACAAGAGCCGCGTGCTGGACGAGCACTGCGCCGCGGTCAGGCGCGACCCCGCCGAGATCGAGCGCTCCGTGCTCGTCACCAGTGAGGACATCGCCACGGGCATGCTCGACCGCTACCACGAGGCCGGCGCGACGCACATGGTCGCGATCGCCAAGGAGCCGGATTTCGACCTCGCCGATCTGCGGCGCCTCCTGGCCTGGCGCGACTCGCTCAGCTGAGCTCGAGGCCCCCTTCGGGGGCGAACCGCGGACACACCGACCGCGAATGAAGCCGTGTGAGTATCGCGCTCCCCAGAGTTGCGCTGCCGGTCGCGCGTCAGCGCACACGGAGCGCGAGTACGCTCCCGGCGATGGAAGCCGCGCCTTCCGACGTTCACCTGATGGCGCGCTGCGCGGAGGGAGACGAGGGTGCGCTCGCGGAGCTCTACGACCGCTTCGGCCGGGCTGCCTACGCGCTGGCGCTGCGCATCGTGCGCGACGCGGCCCAGGCCGAGGACGTCGTGCAGGAGGCGTTTCTCGATCTCTGGCGCTCGGCAGCGCGCTTCGATCCGGCCCGCTCGCGCCCGGCGAGCTACCTGCTCACGTTCGTGCATCGGCGCGCCGTCGACCTGATCCGGCGCGAGCAGGCGCGCCCGCAGCGGGGCGGCGACGTCGACGACATCGCCGCGCAGGCCGGCGGGGAAGACCCGCCCGCCGCGCTCGTCGCGAGCGAGCAGGGCGCCACGGTCCGCCGCGCGCTGGCGGATCTGCCGCAGCAGCAGCGGCAGGTGCTCGAGCTGGCCTATTTCAGCGGGCTCAGCCAGAGTGAGATCGCGGAGCACCTCGGCGAGCCGCTCGGTACGGTGAAGTCACGCACGCACGTCGCGCTCTCACGCCTGCGCGAGTTGCTCGGCGAGGGTTTTCACGCATGAGCGGCCATCCCCCTATTCCCGACGACGTCGCCGCGCTGATCAGCGCGCACGCCCTGGGCGCCCTCGAGCCCGACCAGGCCGACCTGGCCGAGCAGCACATCGCCGCCAGCGACGAGTGCCGCCGCGCCTACGAGGATGCGCTGGAGACGGCGGCGGCACTCGCGCTGGCCGTGGCAGACAGCGAGCCTCCGGCCGATCTGCGCGAGCGCATCCTGACCGCCGCCCGGGCCGAGCGCGCGCCGGCAGCGGCTCCCGTCGCGACGTCCGCGGCGCCGCGCCGCCGGCTCGGTCTCGCCGGCCTGCTGACCCCGTCGGCCGGGTTCGCGGTCGTGGGCGTCGCTGCCGCCATCGTCTTCGCGCTGGTCGCGGTCTCGCAGCACAACTCGGCCTCGAGCGCGCGCGACCGTCAGGCAGCGCTCGTCTCGATCCTCTCCGCGCCCGATGCGCGTGTCGTGCCGCTGGCGTCCACGGCGGGCGGTTCGGCCGGCGGCCGCGTGATCGTCTCGCGGGGCCGGGCCGCGCTCGTGAGCTCGCTCAAGAGCCCGCCGCCGGGTCACACGTATCAGGCCTGGGGCCTGCGCCCCGGCGGAGCGGCGCCCGTACCGCTGCCGACGTTCTCGCGCAATGGCGTGCTGATCCTGAACGACGTCGGCACGTACGACGGGGTCGGCGTCACGGTCGAGCCGAGCGGCGGCTCGCAGCGGCCGTCCGCGGCGCCGTTCGTCGTCGCGAGCCTCTAGGAGACAGCCCTGAACGCTGCCGTGCTGCTGGTCGACGACGACCGCGCGCTGCGCAAGCTCGTGCGCGCCTACCTCCAGGAGGAGGGCATCGGGGTGCTCGAGTGCGGGAGCGGCGAGGAGGCCGTGGCGCTCGCTCGCGAGCACCGTCCCTCGCTCGTGCTGCTCGATGTGCGGCTCCCGGGCATCGACGGGTTCGAGGTGCTGCGGCGCTTCGAGGCCGCGGGCGTCGACCTCCCCGTGATCATGCTGACCTCGCTCTCCGACGAGATCGACCAGCTCGTGGGCTTCCGCCTGGGCGCCGTCGACTATGTGACGAAGCCCGTCTCGCCCAAGCTCCTGGCCGCCAAGGTGAAGGCGTTCCTGACGCGCGTCGCCGGTCAGGGGAGCCCCCAGCGGCGTACCGAGGTCGGTCCGCTCGTGGTCGAGCACGACGCCCATCGCGTGCTCGTCTCCGGCCACGAGGTCGCGCTCACCCGCCGCGAGTTCGATCTGCTCGCGGCGCTGGCGGAACACCCGGGCTGGGTCTACGATCGCGACCACCTGATGCTCGGCGTGTGGGGCTACTCCAGCGCCGATGTCGAGACGCGCGTCGTCGACCAGCACGTCGCCAATCTGCGCCGCAAGCTCGAGACCGCGGGAGCGGATGGGCTGTTGGAGACGGTGCGCGGCGTCGGCTACCGCCTGGTCGCGCCGCCACCTGGGGTCTGACACCAAGGTGGCGGCGGCGCGGTCTTGACGTTCCCTAGACAAAGGCCTCACGGCAGCCGGACGCGGGCCTCGTAGCATCACTCACATGGCATCGGGCCCCGCCGCAGGGCTTGACCTGCGTTACGCACGGATCGGGCGCGCCGCGTTCGCGCTGGCGCGGCGCATCTGCGGTGACGACGCCGCAGCCGCGACCGTCGTGGAGCAGGCGTTCGCGACCGGCGCCGGCGAGCGCGAGGATGGCGCCGGCGACGGGCTGCTGTTGCGCCGCGTGCGGCAGCTGGCGTGTGCGCGGCGGCGGCGCGTGCAGGCGGCCCCCGCGGCGCTCGACGTGCCACCGCCGGAGCTGGCCCAGCTTCCCGTCCTACTCTGGCAGGCGCTCGACCTGGTCGCGCTGCGCGGCGCCAGCGTGCGCGAGGCCGCCGCACGCCTGCAGCTGCCGGAGGCGATGGTGCTCGGCCATCTGCACGACGGCCTGCGCGAGGCGCGCGTCTTGCTTTCAGGCCAGCGGCAGCCGGACGACCACGCGGACACCCCGCGGCTCGCGCTGCTGCGCTGATACCGCTCCGCTCGACGCCTCAGCGATGCGGCGCACGACCGTCAGGCCGAGACCGCTGCCGCGCTGCCGATCGCGCGTCACGCGGCCGCGGTAGAAGCGCTCGAACACGCGGCTCATCTCCTCGGACGGGATGCCCGGCCCGTCGTCCTCGACGCCCACCAGCGCCCACTCGCCCTCGGCGCGAGCGAACAGCACGACGCTCGAGCCGTCCTCGCTCACGGCGAGCAGCGCGTTGCGGGTCAGGTTCACGAGGACCTGTTCCAGGCGGCCGCGCGGCACGAGTGCGGTGACGGGCACCGTCTCGGCGCGCAGCGTCGCGCCTGCAGCCGTGGCCAGCGGCGCGAAGCGGATGATCGCATCGTCGACCGCCGCTGCGAGATCCACACGGTCGGGCTCCTCATGGCGCGCCGCGGTCTCCAGGCGGGTCAGGTAGGAGAGGTCGTCGAGCAGCCGCACCGAGCGGCCGGCCTCGCGCCGGATCAGCGCGAGGGTCGCGTCCTCGCGCTCCAGCACGCCGTCCAGCATGCCCTCGACGTAGCCGTCGATCACCTGCAGGGGCGCGCGCAGCTCGTGCGCGAGCTCCTCCACGAGCTCCGCGCGCAGCGCCTCTGCGCGCGCCAGCTGCTCGACCGCGGCGTCGAGCTCGCCGCGGGCGCGCTCGCGTGCGATCTCGTCGCCGGCCAGGCGCGCCAGCACGGCCAGCAGCGCCTGCTCGTCCTCGCTGAAGGCTCGCGGCTCGCGGTGGTGCAGGCAGAGCGTCCCGTAGAGGCTGCCGTCGGGCAGGCGCACCTCCGTCGTGCAGAACGCGCGGATGTCCCAGTCGACGCCGAGGCCCTGCTTCAGCTTCAGCCAGTTCTCCCACAGCGCGGGCTCGTCGCGCATGTCCGGCACGACGGCGGGCGCCTGGCCCAGATGCACGCGCGAGCAGAGGCTCGACTCGAACGGGATCGCCGAGCTGCCCGCGACCAGCGGGAGTTCCGGCACCGCCTCCAGGCCGGCGAAGCGGTAGTCGCCGCCGCGCACCTCGGAGAGCACGGTGATGTCCACCCCGGAGAGGCGCTGGACGAGCTCGGTCACCTGCGCGATCGCCGCCTCGCTGGAGGTGAAGGAGCGCTGTCCCAGTGACGCCAGCTCGGCGATGTGAAGAACCCCACCCACGGCGGCAGAGCCTACTCCGAACCGACCGCCCGATAAGCGCGAATACCGCCCGACACGACGCCGGTGGGGCCCGCCGGCAGGTATCCGAGCAAGGGGGAACACCACGATGCGTATGCGTACCGCCATTGCGGCGGGCGTTGCGACCGGAGTGGCAGCGCTGGCACTGGGCGCGGCTGCGCTCACGGCCAGCGGGCCGAGCAAGGCGGTGGCATCGAGCCACCGCGAGGCGCCGTTGATCGCGAACGACCCGACCGCAGATCTCACCGACTTCTATCTGTTCCCGAGCCCCGACAAGGCCGGAACGGTGACGATGATCGCGAACGTCATTCCGCTGGAAGCGCCACCCGAGGGACCGAACTACTACAACCTCGACGACTCGGCGCGCTATCGCTTCAACATCGACTGGAACGGCGACGGCAAGGCCGATCGCACCTGGACGCTCCGGACGCACACCACGACCGCCTATCCGGGCACGTTTCTCTACAACATCGGCCCGATCCGCTCGATCAGCGATGCGAACCTGAGCGTTCGGCAGACCTGGACGCTGTGGAGCCAGAAGGGCAACGGCCCGAGCGTGAAGGTCGGCTCGGGGATCACGGCGCCCAACAACGTCGGCAAGAACTCGTTCCCCGACGGTTACGACACCGTGCGCCAGCAGGCCATCACGACGCTCGGCGACGGCACGAAGGTCTACGTCGGCCCGAGTGAGGATCCGTTTGCCATCGACGTCGGCCGGATCTTCGACCTCATCGGCGTCGGCGGCAAGGGCACCGACAACCTGGCGGGCTTCAACGTGCATTCGATCGCACTGCAGATCCCGCTCTCCGAGATCCGCCAGTCGGCCTCTCAGCCGGTCATCGGCGGCTGGGCGGCCGTCGACCGCATGATGGCCGGCAAGAGCGACTCCAGCTCGCTCGAGCGGCGCAGCACGGCCGCGAAGAAGAGCAAGCCGGCGAAGAGGGCCCACAAGCACCCCGGTCGCGGCGAAGGCAAGCACTGGGTGCAGGTCGAGCGGCTCGGTCAGCCGCTGATCAACGAGGTCATCATCCCGCGCGGCCTGAAGGACTACTGGAACTCGGTCGGTCCTGACCAGGACTACCAGTTCGAGAAGTACTACACCGACCAGAGCAAGCCGGGCCAGCTGATCCACTCGCTCAACGGCCTCCTGCTCAATCCCCTCCTGACCGCCGTGCTCGGCTCGGCTCCCGGCCCGACCGGGGCGACCGGACTGGCCCAGGAGACCGGGCGCGCAGACCTCTCGGCGATCCTGCTGCGGGGCTTCAAGTACCCGAACGACTCCACGCCGGCGCTCGACCTGACGTTCGGCAAGGGCGACGCGGGCAAGCCCGTGGATGAGCTCCGGCTCAACACGTCGATCGCGGCGACGCCTTCCGACAAGGTCGACAGGCGCGGTCTGCTGTGCAACTTCGCCGCTGCCGGCGGCTTCCCGACCCTCACCAACCCGGGCTGCAGCCCGGCCCAGTTCGACGGCTATCCCAACGGCCGGCGCCTCGGTGACGACGTCACCGATATCGAGATCGCCGCGCTGATCGGGTTCCCGATCGATCACCTCATCCCGTCGAGCATCCAGCGCGCGTACTCGCTGCTCGCGCTCGGCGGCCCGAACCTCCCGGACACGGGCCCGGTTGGCCTGCTCAAGTTCGGCGCCGACGGCGTGCCCGTCAACGACGCCAACGGCGGCCTGTTCGGGAACGCCTTCCCCTTCCTCAACAGCCCCAACTCGGGCAACAAGTAGGGGAGAGGACCATGGCCTCCCGCACACGATCGATCGCAGCACGAGCAGGTGTCGTGCTCGGTGTCGCGGCCATCGTGGTCGCGGGCGGCCTGCTGGCCGGCCTGCGGGGTGGTGGAGCTTCCACCACCCCGCCGGCCGCGCCCAGCGCGGTGCGCGCCACGCTCGACCCCGTCACCTCGCTGACAGGCGATGCCATTCAGGTGAGTGAGTTGCAGAGCCGATTGGCACTCCACCCTGCCAATGCCCGCCTGCAGGGCGATCTCGGCATCGCCTATCTGCAGCGGGCGCGTGAGACGAACGACCCCTCGTACTACACGAAGGCGCACACGCTGCTCAATCGCTCCCTCAAGCGTGACCCGGGCGGAATCGACGCCACGATAGGCGAGGGCTCGCTGGCGCTGTCCTACCACGATTTCCGCGAGGCGCTGCGGCTGGGCACGCGCGCGCTCGCCCTCTCGCACGGGTTCTCGCCGCCGGCGCTCGCCATGATCGGCGACGCCTCCGTGGAGCTCGGCCGTTACCCGCAGGGCTTCGCGGCGTTCGCGCGCCTGGGCAAGCTGCGCCCCGGCCTCGTCGCCTATGCGCGGCTCAGCTACGCGCGTGAGTTGCAGGGAGACGTCGCGGGCGCGACGCGCCTCATGCGCCGCGCCGTCGACGCCGGCTCGGGCGCGCCTGAGAATACGCAGTGGACGCGCGTGCAGCTGGCGGCGCTCCTGCTCAAGTCCGGCCACACCGACGCGGCCGCCAGGGAGTACCGCCACGCGCTCGCGCTGCTCCCCGACTACGCGCGCGCCGAGGCCGGCCTCGGCGCCGTCGCCGTCGCGCGCGGCAATCTGCCGCTGGCGCAGCAGTGGTACGAGCGCGCCGCCTCGCATCTGCCGCTGCCCGACATCGTCGCGCAGCTCGGCGACGTGCGCGAGGCGCGAGGGAACAAGGCGGGTGCCAGGGAGGCCTACACCCTCGTCGGCGTCGAGAACGCGCTGTTCATCCGCGCCGGCGGCAACGCCGATCTCGAGACGGCGCTCTTCGACGCCTCGCGCCGCGGCATGATCTCGCGAGCTGCCGGCGTCGAGCTGGCGCGCACGGCGCTCGCCTTCCGTCCCTCCGTGTACGGCCACGACGCGCTCGGCTGGGCGCTGTATGCCGCCGGGAAGTGCAAGCAGGCGCTGCCGCAGGCGAAGCTCGCGAACCGCCTTGGCACCATCGACCCGCAGCTGTCCTGGCACCTCGGTGCGATCGCGGCCTGCGCCGGGAAGCGCGACCTCGCGCGCACGGCGCTGCGCAAGGCGCTGGCACGCACGCCGCGCTTCCATCCGCTCGACGCACCGGCGGCCCGGCGACTCCTGGCGAGCCTCTCGTGAAGGCCATGTGGCACACGCCGCGAGTGCCACTTGGCCTCGTTCGCGCTGGGCTGATCGGCGCCCTCGCCCTTGCTGCGCTCGTCCCGGCGGTCGCCATGGCCCACCCACTCGGCAACTTCACGGTCAATCAGTACTCCCGCCTCGACCTGAGCCAGAGCGGCGTCTCCGTGCGCTACGTGCTCGACATGGCCGAGATCCCGACCTTCCAGCGCCGGCAGATCGTCGACGCCAACGGCGACGGGCGCATCTCCACGGCGGAGGCCGCGAGCGAGAGCAGGCGGCTGGTCGCGATCGTCGCACCGCATCTGCGCCTGCTGGCGGACGGCCGTCCGGTGCGCCTCGCCGTCGAGGAGCAGCACGTCCGCTTCCCGCGCGGGCAAGGCGGCCTCTCCACGACCCGGCTCGACGCGCGCTTCCGCGCCGTGGGCCTGAAGCTCGGCGGCACGCCGCACACGTTCGAGCTGTCCAACAGCTACGCGACCGACCGCGTGGGCTGGCGGGAGCTGCTCGTCGCCCGCGACGACGGCGTCGCGGTGCGCTCGACCGACGCCTCGGTCGGGGACCGCACGCGGGCGCTCACGCACTATCCGACCGACCTCCTGCACTCGCCGCCCGACGTGCGCTCCGAGACGACCGTGGCGGCCCTCGGATCCGGCGGTCTGGCCGTGCAGGCGATCCCCTCGCACGACGAGTACGCGCCGGCCGTGGCCTCCGACTCCGCCAAGAGCGACGGCGGCTTCGTCTCACTGATCGAGAACGGCGGCGCACTCTCGCTGTGGGGCGCCATCGTGGCGCTCGGCCTCGCCCTCGTGTTCGGCATGTTCCACGCGCTCACGCCGGGTCACGGCAAGACGATGGTGGCTGCCTACCTGGCCGGTACCCGGGGCCAGGCGAAGCACGCGCTCATCCTCGGCGCCACGGTCACGGTGACGCACACGGCGGGCGTGTTCGCACTCGGCATCGTCACGCTCTCGCTCTCGCAGTTCATCGTCCCCGACCAGCTCTATCCGTGGCTCAACCTGGCCTCGGGAGTGATGGTCGTTGCAATCGGCGCCTTCGCGATCCGCGACCGCCTGCGCCGCTGGCTGCGCCCGGCGCGACCGCGCCCGGGCGCCGCGCCGGCCGCCCACGACCACGGGCATGCCCACGATCACGGCCACGACCATGGGGCGCCTGCGCCTTCGGCCCACGATCACGGGCACGACCACGGTCACGGCCACTCGCACGCGGTCCCCGACGAGCTCTCGATGCGCTCGCTGGTCGCGCTCGGCGTCTCCGGGGGCCTTCTGCCGTGCCCCTCGGCGCTCGTGGTGCTCCTGTCAGCGATCGCGCTGCACCGGCTCGTCTTCGGGCTCGCCCTGATCGTGGCGTTCTCGTTCGGCCTCGCCTCGGTGATCTCGGGCATCGGGCTCGCGGTGCTCTACGCGCGCAAGCTGTTCACGCGCCTGCCGTCGGACCACGGCCGGATCGTTCAGGTGCTCCCGGTCGCGAGCGCCGTGATCATCACGGTGCTCGGCGTGATCCTGACCGCGCGCTCGCTGCCCGGCGTGATGTAGGGAGCTAGGCGAAGCTCGGCTGCCCCGTGCGGTGGCGTGCGCGCAGCCAGCGCATCGCGGGTGCGAGGTCGGCGGGCGCCGACGAGACGCGCGCGTCGTAGAGGCGTGCGAAGCCATCCGAGGCGTAGAGCAGGACTGCCGAACCGCGCAGCTGGAGTGAATGGGGCACGCACGCCGGAGCGACGTCGTAGCGATCCAGCAGCCGTGGACGCCCGCCGGGGAGTGCGGCGTACAGCCGGAAATGGCGGGCCGCCTGCTTGGTGGACGGCACCGCCTCGTACGCGACAGTGCCGTCCCGTTCGGCCGCGATCGAGCCGCCGAGCCGCCAGCCGCGCGGGAGCTTGGCGCGGAAGCGCGTGCGACCGGCGGCATCGAGCAGGACGAGGCGCGACGTGCTCGAGACCTCGATCAGCCCGTTCCCCAGCGATGACAGGAATACGAGCGACGGTCCTGCGAACCCGAGCGACTGCACGCGTGCGAGTGAGGTGGCGGAGATGCCGTCGCTGCGGATCACGCGGCCATGGCTGATCGCGTAGAAGCGGTTCGTGGACCAGTCCCAGATCGACGCCGATACGCGCATCGTGCGCGTCGGTGCCACCGGCCGTCCGTCCGCTCGCCAGACGCGCAGCTCGACGTGACTCCACGCAACCCCTGCGGTGATGACCCCGCGAGGCGTCCAGCCGAGCGGATAGGCCGCGGTCTTCAGCAGGTGTTCCTCGCCCGCGCCGTCGGTGACGAACAGCAGCCGGTGGTCATTGCGCGGGTGACCCGACCAGCGTGAGACGACGTACGCCAAGCGTCGCTCGCTGCTGGTCGCCGCCGAGATGACCGTGAACGACATCGCGGTCCTGCGGTGCCGGAACGTCCGCCGTGACCGCCACACCACGCGACCGGCTCTCACCCAGACGACGTGTCCGTCACGGAATGTCACGCCCTCTTCGGCCGCGGATTGCGCGCCGGGCGGAGAGGAAACGCGCTGCCGCGTTGTCAGACGGACCCGGCCGCCGGGCTCGAACACGACCTGCCCGCATCCCGCATCGAGCGCCACGGCCGCCGGGATGCTCGCCGGCGCGGCCGGCAGGGCCCGCAGGCAAGCCGGCTGCGCGCCCGGCGTTGCATGAATGACCATGCACGCCATACGTGCCCGAGCCGCGGTCAGGTCCGAGAAGCTCCCCCACCAATGGAAGTATCAGTCGCTGCATGGACGACACTAGGCTGGGACGCATGGTGATCGCCTCCGCGGGGGTGTTTGGAACCGGCGTGCCCGTCGGCATCTTCGCCATCCTCGGCCTCAGGGTCCTTCTCTACGTCAAGAGGCGCAACGAGCGGGCCCAGCTCTATGGGCGACTCCCTCCCGATCATCTCGCGGAGCTGAAGGCTGCGCACAGGCGGTCGGCGCTGATCGACATCGCGGCTCGGATCGTCTGGGTGATCGGCTTCCTCGCAACGCTCGTCGCCACGGTCGCGCTCGTGCACTGGCTGCTCGGTCCGGGCCTGGCGAGCATCCTCGTCGCCATCGCTCTCTGGCTTGCGCTGATGTTCGTGTTGTGGAAGCTGATCGGCGCCGGGGTTCGGGCCGCCTGGTACCGCTGAGTCGCTCAAGCGGCAGCCTCGAGCCGACGTAACCGGGCCATATGGAGGTCGTAGACTCGGCCAGTGGGGATCGCCTGCCCTTCCTGCAACGCCGAGCAACCGGTGGAGGCTCGTTTCTGCAGCATTTGCGGGACGCCTCTGCACCGAGCGTGCCCGGCCTGCGGAACCGAGCAGCTCGGTTCCGCCCGCTTCTGCTCAGCCTGCGGCTTCGCTCTGGCGCGCGATGGCGTGCGCCCCGCGGGAGTGGACGAGCGGCAGGAGCGGCGCGTCGTCACGGTCCTCTTCGCCGACCTTGCCGGTTCGACCGCGCTCGGCGAGCACCTTGACCCCGAGGATGTCCGCCAGCTCCAGGGCGAGCTCTTCGAGGTGCTGCACACCGAGGTCGAGAGGTTCGGCGGGACGACCGAGAAATTCATCGGTGACGCCATCCTGGCCGTCTTCGGAATCCCGCAGACACATGAGGATGATCCGGAACGAGCGGTGCGCGCCGCGCTCTCGGCGCATGAGAGGTTCACGGCCTTCGCCGATCGCGTCCGAGCGGAGTACGGCGCCGAGGTCGGCCTGCGGATCGGCGTCAATACGGGGGACGTCGTCGCCAGCCGCGAAGCCGCAGCACGTGGCGAGCTGATGGTCAGCGGCGATGCGGTCAACGTCGCCGCGCGCCTGCAGCAGAACGCGGAGCCCGGGGACGTGCTGGTCGGAGAGCGCACCCACGCCGCGACGAATCGCGTGATCTCCTACGGGCGGCGCAGAGACATCGATGCCAAGGGCCAGCAGGCGCCCGTCCCTGCATGGGCCGCGCTGGCCGCGCCGGCCGAGCCAACCCTCCGCCCGGTCGGTCTCACCGCGCCGTTCATCGGCAGAGACGAAGAGGTCGCGATCCTCGGCGCGGTTGCCTCGCGGGTCAACCGCGAGCACGTCCCGCAGCTCGTGACGCTCTTCGGTCAGGCGGGGGTCGGGAAGTCGCGACTGCTCGCCGAGGTGCTCGAACGCCTCCCGGAGGCGCGCGTGCTGAAAGGACGCTGCCTGCCGTACGGCGAGGGCATCACGTATTGGTCGCTCGCCGAGGCGGCGAAGGCGGAGGCGGGGATTCTCGACACGGATCGTGTCGAGGCGGCGCTGCAGAAGCTCCGGACGTCCGTCACTTCGGTCGTCGAGGACGCTCGCGGTGATGTCTTCGACGCGATTGCGTGGTCGATCGGCTTCGCCGTCCCCGGCTCGCCGCTCATCACGGCCGACCCCGAGTACGTTCGGCGGTCGCTGGCGGACGCGTGGCAGCGATACCTCGGAGCGTCGGGTCGCCGGCAGGTCACCGTACTGGTCGTCGAGGATGTCCATTGGGCGTCCGCGGCGCTGCTCGACCTGGTGGAGCACCTCGCCGACACGCTTGCCGAGACACGAGTACTGGTCGTGTGCACGGCCCGGCCGGAATTCCTCGATCGCCGGCCGACCTGGGGAGCCGGCAAGCAGAACGCGACGACGCTGACGCTGGCGCCTCTCTCGGCGGACGAGTCCGCACGGCTCGTCTCGTCGCTGCTGGGCGAGGCGCACATGTCCGAGAGCCTGCGGCAGCCAATCCTGACGAGCGGCGAGGGCAATCCGTTCTTCCTCGAGGAGATGCTCCAGATGCTGATCGAGGAGCGGGCGCTCGAACGGCGGAACGGCAACTGGGTCGCGACGGGCCGGCTCTCCCATGTCCGCATCCCCGATTCCGTTCACGGCGTGATCGCCGCCCGGATCGACCTGCTCGACGCGGGCGCGCGCGACGCACTGCGCCGTTGCTCGGTCGTCGGCCGTGTCTTCTGGCCCTTGGCGGTCGATGTCGACGAGCAGGCGCTCGCCCCGCTGAGCAGGCGTGGGCTGGTGTCACCTCGCCCGCAGTCCGTGATGGCCGGGATGCAGGAATTCGCGTTCAAGCACGCGCTCACCCGCGACGTCGCATACGGCTCGCTGCCGCGCCCTGAACGGCGCCATCTGCATCGCCGGGTGGCCGAGTGGATTCAGCGCGTCGCTCCGGACAGGGGGGCCGAGACCGCAGAGCTCGCCGCGTACCACTACGGCGAGGCCATTGCCTACGGCGAGGACGATCCGGCGGTCGTCGGCCGCGCTTACGCCGTGCTCCTCAGCGCCGGCGAGTCGGCAATGCACAGGGGCGCGTTCGTCGCGGCTCGCACGCAATTCGAGCATGCCGAAACGTTGGCCGCCGATCCCGGCCAGCGAGCCTCGGCGCTGCTCCCCCTCGCTGAACTGGATGTCACGGAGGCCCGCTGGCAGGACGCGATCGATCGGCTGACCATCGCGGAACAGCTCGCCGAGGCGGGCAATCCGCGCATGCTCTCGGCGGTGCTTGCACTGCGCTCACGGCTGTTCTGGATGACCGGCAGGTGGGACGAGGCGCTCGAGTCGGCGAACGGCGCCGTCTCGACGCTCGCGGGGCTCCCCGAGTCGGCACAGCTCGCCCGTGCACTCGCGCGGCGATCGCAGATCGAGATGCTGAAGAACCGGCATGAGGCGATCGAGCACTCGCTCGAGGCGATCGCCGTCGCCGACCGCGTCGGAGACGTGTTCTCGAACGTGAACGCTCGCATCAACCTCTTCACTGCGCGGGCCTCGGAAGGCGAAGGACCGGATGCGGACGAGATTCTCGGGATCGTGGAGGCGGCCGCCTCGGTGGGGGCCCACGAAGAGGCGTACCGGGCGATCGTCAACTTCCTCTGGTCGGCGCTCGGCTTCGTATCCGTCGATCGGATCGAATCGGTCATCGCCGCCGGGCGGAAGGGACGATTGCCGCCGCCGCCGGTCATCGCCGCCTATCTCGAGCTCTCGGTCGCCGCGATGCTCTTCGTCCCCGCCGGTCGCTGGGCCGAGGCGGACGCGATCCTCGACGGCATCGACGGCCCCGCGCTCAGCGCGACGAGCAATCTTGTCTGGCGTCCGTCCGTGGGAGGACTCGCGTTGCGACGCGGCGACTATGCGGTCGCGGATGCGGTGCTCGCGGACCTCGGGCCGCTCGCGCTGGCGAGCGGAGAACCCCAGCGCATCGTCCCCATGGCGTCCGTCGTACTCCCGTGGCTGCTCCTCTCGGGCAAGCGCGAGGAGCTCCGAGCCGTCGCCATGGACGTCGTGGCCGCAGTCGAAGGACAGTGGCCGGCCGTGCTGTCCCTCGATGGCGTGCTGCGGACGCTCTTTGCGGCAGAGGAGTTCGAGTTGCTCGCCGCGACCACCGAGTCGCTCGGTCGGTCGCCGATTGTCAGCCGAGTAGGCAGACTCGAAATTTCCCTCATGGCTGCGCAGGGGCTCACCGCGCTGGCGGCCGCGGAGGTGGACGAGGCCGCCACGCACCTCTCCGCTGCGGTGGCCAGCCTGGATGAGCTCGGATTCGCCTACGACAGCGCGTGCCTGAAGCTGGAGCTGGCACAAGCGCTCGAGCGGGCCGGCGAGACGGTCGCAGCAGCGGAGAGACGGCAGGAGGCCACGGTCGTCTTCACCGGCATCGGCTGCGTCAACCCGGTCTAGAAGCTCACACTGAATCAGCGTGCCGCGCTGATTCAGTGCGAGCTTCCTAGGCCTCGCTCGGCCGTCGCGGCCGCGACGCGCAAGAGGCTCGGCACGCCCTCGCCCAGGCTCGCAGTCCAGGGGTCGGCGGTCTCGCCGCGCAGGTAGCGCCCGTACAGGCCCTCGCAGAACACGGCCGCCTTCCACAGCGCGAGCGTCTCGTACCACGCCAGCCCGGCCACGCTGCGTCCGCTGCGCTCGGCATAGCGGGCGATCAGCCCGGCGCGATCCGGGAAGCCGTCGCTGCGCGTCACGGGTGAGAGATCGAGCACCGTCGGCGGCGAGTCCGCATCGCTCCAGGTCGCGACGAGGTAGCCGAGATCGGCAAGCGGGTCGCCGAGCGTTGCCAGCTCCCAGTCGAGCAGCGCCAGGACGCGCGGCTTGGCCGGGTCGAGCATGACGTTGCCGAGCCGGTAGTCGCCGTGCACGACACAGGCGCCGCCGGAGCGCGGCAACCCGTTGGCGAGCCACGCAGCCAGCTCGCCCACGAGCGGCAGCTCGCGCGTCGCGTTGTGCTCCCAGAGCGCCGTGAAGCGCCTGACCTGGCGCTCGAGATAGCCCTCGGCGCGGCCGAAGTCGGACAGGCCCGCGCTCGCGACGTCGACCGCGTGGAGCTCGGCGAGCGCGTCGACCAGATCCTCTCCGGCCCGGCTGCGCGCCGCGGCGCTCCCGAGCGACGGAGGCAGCTCGCCCGTGACGACGTCGCCGTGCACTTCCTCCATCACGTAGAAGGGCACGCCCAGCAGCTCGGACTCGCTGCAGACGGCGAGCACGCGGGGCACGCGCGCGCGACCGGCCAGGGCGCCCAGCACGCGCGCCTCGCGCAGCATGTCGTGCGCCGAGGGCGGGAGTGGCGGCCGCGGCGCCCGGCGCAGCACCAGCCGGACCCCGGCGCGCTCGAGCAGGAACGTCGCGTTGGAGTGCCCCGCGCCGATGCGCATCGCGGTCAGGGGCCCCCTGCCGAGGCCCTGCGCGTCGAGCCACGCCTCGAGCGGGCGCAGAACCACGAGCGGCGGCAGCGGCAGTGCCGCCGCCTGCTCGGGCGTGTCGACGACGTCGACCGGGCCGCTCACCGGTCGCGCTGGCGGCGGCGCGCCGCGCGCCGCGCGATCGACCAGCGGTGCGTCTCGCTCGGGCCGTCGTAGATACGGAAGGCGCGCACCTCGCGTGCGTAGCGCGCCAGCGGCAGATCGTCGCTCGCTCCGAGGCCTCCGCAGATCTGCAGCGAGCGGTCGACGACGCGCCCGACGGCCTCGGAGACGAACACCTTGGCGACCGACGACTCGTGCGTCCCGCGCCCGCCGGCGTCGAGCACCTCGGCGCAGCTGCGGATCAGCCCGCGGCTCGCCTCGATGTCGATCACGCAGTCGGCCACGAGCGCCTGCACCATGCCCTGCTCGAGCAACGGCGCTCCGAAGGCCGTGCGCTCTGCGGCCCGGTCGAGCGCGATGTCGAGAGCACGCCGGGCGAGCCCGAGCCAGCGCATGCAGTGCGTCAGACGTGCGGGGGCGAGGCGCACCTGGGCGTAGCGGTAGCCGAGCCCGACCTCGCCGAGCACGGCGTCGCCTGGTACCCGGCAGCCCTCGAACGTCACGACGGCATGTCCGCCGGAGAAAGCGCGGTCCATCGTGGGAATCAGCCGCTCGACCCGCACGCCGGGGTTGTCGGCCGGCACGAGCAGCATCGTCGCGCCCTCCTCGTGGCGGATCTCGTCCGCGGTGCGCGCCATGCAGATGTAGAACGCGCAGCCGTGCGCGCCCGTGATCAGGTGCTTGCGCCCGTCGATGACCCAGTCGCTTCCGTCCTGCCGCGCCGTGGTGAGCAGCATCGTCGGGTCGGAGCCCGCGCCGGGAGCCGGCTCGGTCATCGCGAACGCCGAGCGCACCAAGCCGGCGGCCAGCGGGCGGAGGTAGCGCTCCTGCTGGTCGGGGCTCGCGACGGCCTCCAGCAGATGCATGTTGCCCTCGTCGGGCGCCGAGCAGTTGAGCGCCAGCGGGCCCAGCAGGCTGTAGCCGGCCTCCTCGAACACCGGTGCCTGGCCCCGCACGTCGAGCCCCAGGCCACCGAAGGCCGTGCCCACGTGGGGCGCGAAGAGGCCCGCCGCGCGCGCAGCCGCCTGCAACTCCTCCCGCAGGGCGGGGGCCGGTCCGTGCGCGGCGGCCTCGTCGCGGATCTCGGCCGGGATCACGACGTCGCGCACGAACGCCCGTACGCGCTCGGCGATCTCTGCGGCGCCGCTCACGTCAGCTTCGTCGCGTAGACGCCGTCGAGGATCGTCGCCGGATCGGGCGCGGGCGACGCCTCCGCCTCTTGGAGCCCCGCGCTCACCTCGTCGGCTGCCGCCGTGCGCAACGCCTCCAGCTCGCCCTCGGAGAGTCCGTCCAGACGCAGGCGCGCAGCCAGGCGCTCGACGGGATCGCGTTTCTCGGCATACTCGGTCCGCTCCGCCTGATCCATGTAGCTGCCGTCGTCGTGCGCGGCGTGCCCGTCGAGCCGCAGCGTGACGGCCTCCACGGCCTGGGGCCCGGCACCCGAGCGCGCGCGCTCCACCGCGGCCCGCAGCTCCACCAGTGTCAGTACGGCATCGCTCCCGTCCACGCGCGCCGCGGGGATGCCCCAGCCGCCCTCCACCCGGTCGGCCAAACACGTGTTCATCATCTGCCTGCTGGTCGGCGTGGAGTAGGCCCAGCCGTTGGACTGGAGCACGAACACGGCGGGCACCTTGAGCACCGCTGCGAGGTTGAGGCCCTCGTGCACGTCGCCCGTGCTCATCGCGCCGTCGCCACAGAAGGTCAATGCCACGCGCGGCTCGCGCCGGCGCTTGAAGGCGAGCGCCGCGCCCACGACGACGGGGCAGAGATCGCCGAGCATGGACACGAGCGGGAAGACGCCGTGCTCGCGCGCGCCGAAGTGCATGTTGCCGTCCCGGCCCCGGGTGGGGGAGTCGCCCTTGCCCAGGAAGTTGCGGAAGGCCTCGGTCGGCGTGACGCCGCGCGCGAGGTGGCAGGCGAGCTCCCGGTTGAGCGGTGCGCACACGTCGTCGGGGCCGAGCGCATAGCCGGCGGCGGCGCCCACCGCCTCCTGCCCGCGCCCGGTGTAGACCGATCCGGAGACGCGGCCCTGCCGGTACAGCAGTCCGACGCGCTCCTCGATCAGGCGGTGCAACAGCACGAGGCGGAAGAGCGCGAGCCGGTCCTCGCGCGTGACCTCGGAGGAGTCGTCGCACGGGATGGTCGCCGCGCGCTCAGTAGCCACCGAGCCTCCTCAGCTCCTCGACGACGCGCTCGACGGACGGGATGTAGGCGTCCTCGAGCTCGGGGGCGAACGGCACGGGAGCGATCGGCGCGGCGATCAGCAGCGGCGGTGCATCCAGCAGCTCGAAGCCCTCGCGCGCGATCAGCGAGAGCACGGCGCCCGCCGCGCCGATCGACGAGCTGGCCTCCTGCAGCACGCACACGCGCGAGGTGCGCGCGAGCGAGGCCAGGATCGCCTCGCCGTCCAGCGGCCAGACGGTGCGCAGGTCGAGCACCTCGACGGAGGCCTCGCTCTCGAGCGCGCCGGCCGCACGGAGAGCGATGTCCACCATCGCCCCGTAGGCGACGACGGTCACGTCGGAGCCCGGGCGGGCGATGCACGCACGGCCGATGGGGGTGCGCAGCGTGCTCTCCGGCGCCTCGGCCTTGAGGCGGCGGTAGAGCGCCTTGTGCTCGAAGTAGAGCACCGGGTCGTCGTCCTCGATCGCACTGCGCAGGAGCCCGTAGGCGTCCTCGACGCTCCCGGGGCAGACGACCTTGAGCCCTGCCGTGCCGATGAAGAAGCCCTCCGGGCAGCTCGCGTGGAAGGGCCCGCCGCGCACGCCGCCACCGAACGGCGAGCGGATCACGACGGGGAGCTTGATGCCGCTGCGCCAGTGCGTCTTGGCGCCGACCGTCACGATCGAGTCGAAGGCGCAGGAGATGAAGTCCGCGAACTGCAGCTCCGCGATCGGCCGCTCGCCCATCCAGGCGGCGCCGAAGGCGGCACCGACGAAGCCCTCCTCCGCGATCGGCGTGTCGATCACGCGCTCGGCGCCGAATTCGTCGAGCAGCCCCTTGGAGACCCCGAACGGGCCGCCGAAATGACCGACGTCCTCGCCCATCAGGAACACCCGCTCGTCGTCGCGCATGGCATCCGCCATCGCCGTGCGGATCGCCTCGAGGTAGGTGACCTCGGCCACGGCGCCCACAATACCGCCGCGCCCCGGCGGGACGAACGATTCGCTCGTTCGTGCCGGTTACGCGGGTAAGACGTTCTCACTGAATGAGCGTGGCGTCTGGAGCGTCCCAGCCACGCATGCTCATTCGGTGAGAGCGTCTAAAGTGTGAATGATGGCGAAGGCGACCGAAGCCCAGCTCTCGCGTCGCGAGCTCGCGGCGTGGCGCGGTCTGCTCCGCACGCACGCACGCGTGCTGGCCGAGCTCGACGCCGAGCTCGAGGCGGCGCACGGGCTCGCCGTGCCCGAGTACGAGGTGCTGCTCGTCCTGACCCAGAACGGCGACAACCACCTGCGCATGAGCGAGCTCGCCGATGCTGCACTGCTCACGCGCAGCGGCATGACGCGGCTCGTCGACCGCCTGGAGCGTCAGGGGCTGGTGCGCCGCGAGCGCTGCGCGGCCGACGGGCGCGGCACCTACGCGGTGATCACGCCCGAGGGCAGCGCCCGCTTCGCCGAGGCCCGGCCGACGCACATCGCCGGCGTGCGGCGCCTCTTCCTCGGCCCGCTCAAGAAGAAGGATCAGCGCGCGCTGGGCGTGGCATTCGACACGGTTCTCGGCGGGGACCCAGCCTAGTCATCTACCCTCGTGGATGGATGCGCGTGTCCCCGCATGTCGTTCGCGGGCCCACGCCCGTCCAGATAGCGCTCGCGCGCATCCGGCTGCCCGTCGGGCCACGGGCCTGCGAGGCCGCGGCGATCGCCACCGTCGCGCTCGTCGCGGCGATGGTGCTGGCGCCGCTGACGCTCTCGCACGACCTCCCGAACGCCTATGACACGGACGCGTTCTACGCCCCGTTCGCGACGTTCCTGCACGACCGTCTGAGCCACGGCGACCTGCCGCTCTGGAACCCCTTCGCGTTCTCGGGCCAGCCGTTCGCCGCCGACCCGCAGTCGGGCGTCTTCTACCCGCCGGCGCTCGTGTCCTACGGGCTCTTCGCGCCGGCGACCGGGATGGTGGTGCTCGTCACCTTCCACTACCTGCTCGCGACCCTCTCCTCGTACGCGTTCGCGCGCTTGATCGGCGCCGGGCGCCTGGGCGCCGTGTACGCCGGGCTCGCGTTCGGCGTCTCGGGCTACCTGCTCGCGCGCTCGCAGGCGCTCGGACTGCTGGGCGGGGCGGCCTGGCTCGCGGCCTGCGTGGCCGCAGCCCAGTACGCGGCGCGCAAGGAGGGCCGCGGAGCCTCGCCGCTCGTGCTCGCCGGCGCGCTCGCGCTCTCGATCCTGGGCGGCTCGCAGCAGCTGACAGCGGTTGCGGCGACGGCTTCGCTCCTGGTCCTGGTGGCGCACCTCCGCTGGCGCGGCCTCGCGATCTTCCTGGGCGCCGGCGTGGCGGCACTCCTGCTCTCGGCGGTGGCGCTCCTGCCGCGACTCGAGCTGGTGGCTCACTCGACGGCGGCCAACGGCGTGATCGACCCGGCGGGCTACGGCGCCCTGCGCTGGAGCGATACGCGAGTGCTCTTCGGCTGGTTCGGGCCACGTACGGCCGAGCTGGCGCCGCTCTACGCGGGAGCGCTCACCCCCGCGCTCGCGCTGGTCGCGGTCGCGCGGCACTGGCGGGCGGCGCGCCTGCCCGCCGCGCTCGCGGCGCTCGGGATTGCGTGGGCGGCCGGCCTCGCAGGCTGGTTCGCGAATCCGATCGACCCCCTGCGCACGATCACCGAGCACCAGTCGGTGCGGGCGCTGCCGCTCCTCGCTCTTGCGCTCGCGGCGCTCGCGGGTCTCGCGTTCGGCAAGCCGGGTGCCCGTCCGTCGCCCTGGCTCGTCGCGGCCTTCGCGCTCGGGATCGCGCTTGCGATCGATCCGGGCGTACTCGTGCACGGGACGTACGTGATCCCCGCGCTGGCCGCACTGGCGGTCCTCGTCCTGCTCCGCTCGCCGCGGATGCCGGCCGTGCTGGCCTGTGCCCTCGTGCCGGCCGTGCTCGCTGCCGACCTGGCTCGGCACGACTACGCGCAGAAGAATCCGCACCAGCCTGCCGCAAACTGGGCTTCGTCCGCGGTCACGTTCCCGGCCGCGCCCGCGACCGCGCGTTTCCTGCTGCGGCAGCGCTCCGCCGAGGGCCCCTCGCGCTTCGCCTGGCTCGTGGACGACTTCACGCGCCGCAAGCAGTTGCGCTTCGTGCGCGGCGACGCTCACGCCGACCTGATGCTCGGCATGTCGGGCACGCGCTTCGGCCTCGAGGACGTCGCGGGGTACGACCCGGTGCAGCTCTCGGCGTACCACAACGCCGTTGCCTCATCGAATGGCCGCCAACCTTCCGACCGGCACTTCACCTGGGTCGAGAAGGCGCCCACGCTTCTGCTGCGGCGACTGGGCGTGCGTTACTACGTGGCGGCTCCCGGATACGAGCCGCCCGGAATGCCCGTGGTCCTCCGCACCCCGCAGGCGATCGTCGTGCGCGACGACGGCGCCCTGCCGTTGGCCAGGGTCAACCGGTCAGGGCGCACGGACCCGGCGCGCATCCTCGTGCGCGATCCCGACCGCGTCGTGATCGCGACGCCGCCGGGGCCGGCGGGACGCCTCGTGCTGGCGGACAAGCCCTACCCGGGCTGGTCGGTGAAGATCGACGGCCACGCTGCGCCCGTGCGCGACCAGGACGGGCTCTTCCGCGCGGTCGACCTCCCGGCCGGGAGCCACACGGTGGAGTGGATCTTCGAGCCGCACAGCGTGAGGCTCGGGTTCGTCATCTCGCTGCTCGCGCTGCTCGGCGCAGTCGGCTACGGCGTGTACGCCCGCCGCCGCCACGTGGGGTCTGGGCCCGGGGTGGCGTAGCTCAGCGCAGCGCGTCGACGAGTGGCGCGAGGCCCTCGGCGTCGAGCGCCGGCGGTGCGCTCGGGCAGATCGAGAGGGCCACCACGCGTCCGCTCGCGGCCAGCGCCGCGGCCTCCACGCGCATGCGCTCGACGCTCCAGCCGCCCGGTGCCGGGAAGCCCGCGTCCGGCGTGAGGCTCGGATCGAGCACGTCGGTGTCGACGTGCACGTAGAGCGGGGCAGCGGGCGGGAGCAGCGCCAGCGCCCCGGCGGCGTCGTCGGCCTCGTGGACCTGCGAGCGATCCAGGCCGGCGCGCTCGCCCGGGTCGAGATCGCGGCCGCCGACGAGCGCGGCACGCTCCTCAGGCAGCGGCGGATCGAGGCCGGCGAGCAGGCGCCAGTCGTCGAAGCACCAGCCGAGCAACTCGGCGAACGGCATGCCGCCGATGAACCCGCTGGGCGTCGTCTCGGGGGTGTTGAGATCCCCGTGGGCGTCGATCCAGACCAATGCGACGCCGGGATGGCGTTCGCGCACGGCAGCCAGGACGGGCGGCACGAGCGTGCATTCGCCCATGACCACGACGGGCGTGCCGGCGGCGACCGCCTTGCGGCTGGCGGCGAGCATGCGCGGCAGGTGCGCCGGCAGCGTCTCTTCGGGCGGACCCTCGCCGAAGCGGACCGTCCGGTCCGTCAGGTTGATCTGGCCCGACACGTCTCCGCCGGGATGCTCGGTTCGCGTCATGTGCCCGTCCCACAGGCGCAGTCGCGACGCGAGCTCGGTTAACGCCGTCTCGGTCTCGAGTGCCGGCATGCCCCGGCTCGAGAACTGGCCGATCAGCGGCTCAAGCATTCCGGAAGGCCACCCGGGCGCGCAGCGGAAGCGCCCGCAGGCGCGCGCCGACGGCGTCGAAGTGGGAGAGCAGCTGCGCGAAGCCGGCGAGCGCGGCGGCGTCGAAGAAGCAGTACGCGCCGGGAATGCCGCTGGGCGGATTGCCGACGCCGAGCAGCCCGCTCGCGTCGTGCGGCGCCCAGGCCCAGGTGCCGACCGACGTGCCCATGAGCTCGAGGTAGCTGCAGATCATGAACGCCCCGGCGTACACGAGGGGCGCCCTCCCGACGAGCAGGAAGCGCAGGAGGCAGAGGTAGACGATGGCGCCGAAGGCGTCGTTGCGCGGCGCGAGCGCGAGGCCCCAGATGGCCCAGGCCCCGCCCACGGCGATCGTCGTGGCGATCACGGGCCGCCGCAGGAGGGCGAACACGTGGGAGCGTCCGAGCGCCAGCGCGGTGAGATAGAGCAGGCCGTGCCCGGGTGGCACGAACCACGGGATATTGTGCAGGCGGTAGGTGTAGACGCCGAGCCAGCCCGAGGCCGTGTACTCGACCGCGGTCGCGACCAGGATGACGATCGCCACCTGTGCGCGAACATCCCGGCGCTCGCCGCGCAAGATCAGGAGCAGGACGATCCAGGTGACCACGCCGAGGGCGCGCTGCGGCCAGATCGCGGCGTACGAGTCGAGCCACACGCCGGCTGCGATCCAGGTCACGACGACGCCGGCGATGCTCAGCTCGCGCCGGGACGCGCGAACCGCGCCTGCGAGCTCGGACACGCGCTCCACGAGCGCAGTTCGGCCGGCGGCGAGGGGCGGTTCGCTCGTCTGGCTGCTCACGACAGACCCAGGCTAGCGGCCAGCAGCGTGCTCTCGGCGGCGAGTCCGCGCAGCGTGGGGGCGGGCGTGCCCGTGAGCTCGGCCAGCTCCACGACGGCCACGAGCAGCGCATCGAGCTCGAGCCGCTTGCCCGCGTCGAGATCCTGCAGCGTGGAGGTGCGGTGCTCACCCACCCGCTCTGCGCCCTCGAGGCGCCGCTCGAGGTCGATCTGCGGCCGTGCCCCGAGGGCGTTCGCGATCGCCAGGCACTCGGCCATGCCCTCGCGTGCGAGCGCGCGCGTGCCGGGATGCCGGCACATGGCCGCGAGCGTTGCGCGCGTCAGCACGCTGAGCGGGTTGAAGACGGCGTTGCCGAGCAGCTTGATCCAGATCTCGTCGCGCAACTCGGCTTCCACGGGCGCCTTGAGGCCGCCGGCCACGAGCGCTTCCGAGAATCCCACGCAGCGCTCCGAGACGCTGCGATCGGGCTCGCCGAGCGAGAAGCGCGTGCCCTCGCCGTGGCGGATCACTCCGGGCGCCTCGAGCTCGGTGGAGCAGTAGACGACGCAGCCGATCGCGCGCTCGGGGGCGATCGCCGCGGTCGTCGCGCCCGCGGGGTCGACAGCCTCGATGCGCCGCCCGTCGTGCGGGCCGCCGAGCCGGTGGAAGTACCACCACGGCACGCCGTTCTGCGCTGCCACCACGGCCGTCGTCTCGTGCAGCAGTGGCGCCAGCAGTGGCCCGCATTCGGGGTAGGAGTAGGCCTTGAGGCCGAGGAAGACGACGTCGACCGGGCCGATCTCGGCCGGGTCGTCCGTGGCCGGCGGGCGGACCGTGAAATCGCCGCGCGGGCTCATCACCCGCACGCCGTGCGCGCGCATGGCCGCCAGGTGGGCACCCCGCGCGATCAGCGACACGTCGGCGCCACCGCGCGCCAGCGACGCGCCGACGTAGGAGCCGATGGCCCCGGCCCCGAGGATGGCGATCCTCACGGCAGCTGCTCGGCCAGCAGGCGGCGCTGGACCTTGCCCGTCGGGCCCTTGGGGATCGCGTCCACCACGTGCACGCGCGCCGGCACCTTGAAGGCGGCGAGGCGCTCGCCGCAGTGCGCTCGCAAGACGTCCTCGGCGATCGCCGAGCGCGTCACGACGGCGGCGCCGACCGTCTCGCCGTACTTGGCATCCGGCAGCGCGAAGGCGACGGCCTCGACCACGTCGGGATGTCCGAGCAGCGCATCCTCGACCTCGTGCGGCGAGATCTTCTCGCCGCCCCGGTTGATGAGCTCCTTGATGCGCCCCGCCAGCGAGAGGTAGCCGTCCGGCGAGAGCAGGCCGGAGTCGCCGGTGCGGAACCAGCCGTCGCGGAAGCTTGCGGCGGTCGCCTCGGGATTGGCGCGGTAGCTGTCGACGACGCCCGGGCCGCGTACGCAGACCTCGCCCACGGCGCCGCCTGGGAGCGCGCGCCAGTCCTCGTCGAGAATCGCGATCTCCGTTCCGGTGGGCCGGCCGACCGAGCCCGCGCGTCGCTCTTCGGGCGGCAGCGGATTGGAGGTCATCTGATGTGCCGCCTCGGTCATGCCGTAGGCCTCGACGAGCGGGAGCCCGAAGCGCTGCTCGAACGACTCCATCAGCGGTCCGGGCAGCGCGGACGAGCAGGAGCGCGCGAAGCGCGCCACGTGGCCCACGTGGTCCGCCGAGCCGTCCTCGGCGCGCGAGAGCAGGATTCGGTGGATCGTCGGGACGGCCGAATACCAGGTCGCTCCGTACGCGGCGCATTCGCCCCAGAAAGCGCTCGCCGAGAAGCGGCGCGGGGCGATCACGCAGCCGCCCGAGGCGAGCGTCGCCAGCGTCGAGGCGACGAGGCCGTGGACGTGGAAGAGCGGCATCACGCAGTGGCTCGCGTCATCCCCGGAGAGCCCGTACGTGGCAGCGACGGCGCGCGCCGAGGCCGCCAGATTGCGCTGGCGGATGGGCACGCCCTTGGGCTTGCTGGTCGTGCCGCTGGTGTGCAGCAGCAGCGCGACGGCCTCGGGGTCGCGGGGCGCAGCGCTGCCCGCTGCGGCCTGCCCGAGCCCGAGCTCCGCCGTGCACGCACCCGTCAGCTCGAGCTGACGTACCCCGAGCGCTGCGCAGGCCGCGCGCGCTGCGCTCTCCTCCCCGCGCAGGAAGAGCATCGCGCGGGGCCGCAGGTCTTCCAGGTACGCGCGGAACTCCTCCGCCGTGTAGGCCTGGTTGAGCGGGGCGGCCGCGGCGCCTGCCGCGACTACGCCGAGGAAGGCCGTGACGATCTCCGGGCCGTTCGGCAGGCTCATCGCGACGGCGTCCCCCGGGCCGGCTCCGGCCGCCGCGAGCGAGCGGGCGAGGCGGTCGGCGGACTCGCGCAGCTCGCCGTAGGTCGTGCGCTCCCCGCCGGCGGGCTCGACGAGCGCGGGGGCATCGTCCGGTGCGGCGAGCAGGTCGAGCAGTGCCTCGCGCGCCGCGGTCATGCGGCGATCCCGTGCAGGCGGCGGCAGTTGCCCGCCAGCACGTCGGCGCCGATGCCGGCCGCCTGCGCTGCCGTCAGCCAGCGGCGCTCGACGGCAGTGGAGAGCACGCGCTCGAGCGCCTCGCGGGCGACGTGCGCCGCAAACCACGCGACCTCGGGCTCGCTCGCCTCGTCCGATCCGTAGAGCACCTTGGACGGCGGCGCGACGCCCAGCGCCGTCTCGATCAGCCGGTCGATCGCGAGCGAGGCCCAGGGGATGCCGATCGAGAGGTCGAGGTAGACGTGGGGGAGGATCGAGGCCATGAACGCGGCCTCGTCGGTCCAGGGCCAGCCCGCGTGGATCAGCAGCACGGGCTGCTGCGGGTGGCGCTTGAGCAGGTCGAACAGGCCGGCGGGCCGCGCGTGCGCGACCAGGCTGTCGGGATCGCCGCCCCCAGAGTGGATGTGCACCGGCACGCCGCTGGCCGAGGCCACGCCGAGCGTGCGCTCGAGCAGCCGGTCGCGCACGGCCTTGGCATGCGCGCGCGTCTCCCGGAAGCCATCTTGGCGCCAGCGCGTGAACGCCCCACGGGCGTCGGCGGCGCTCGGGTGGGTGATGTCGAGCCCGGTGCGGTACGCGATCACGGACTTGAACGCGACGGCGCCTGCCGCCGCAGCCTCTTCGAGGCGCGCGCTCAGCGCATCCTCCAGCTCGTCATAGCCGCCCGCTCCGTCGCGCGCCTCGGCGATCCACGGCTCGATGCGCACGACGCGGTGAACGGGGACGCCCGCCTCGCGCTCGAGCTCGGAGCCCGGGATGATCGGCAGCGGAAAGCCCTCGTCGACGACCAGTCCCTCGATGCGGGCGTCGCGCCACAGCTCCTGCAGGTAGCCGGTCGCGTCGCCGCGCAGCCGTTCGAGTCGTGCGGCGCTCACCGCCTCGTTGGAGGGCTCGCAGCCGAGCTGCTCTGCGAGCCGGGCGAGCAGCGCGAGAGCGAGCGGCGTGCTCGCCGTGGCCCGCTGCAGGACCTGCGAATACGCCGCCGGGTCGCCGCCCGAGGTCAGCACGCACATGCCGAGCATCGTCACGCGCTCGGCGAAGCCCGCGGGAGGGGCGTCGAGCAGGTCGGGTGTCCGCCAGCCGTGCAGGTGGGTGTCGATGACGGGCGCGTCGGCGAGGTCGATCATTGACCGTGCAGGCTACCGACCGCGTGAACCTCCCTACGTCAGCGCCGCCTCGTCGAGCTCCGAGACGCCGGCCGCCGAGCGCGTCGTGAAGACGGCGCCGACCACGACGGCGAGCGTTGCCGTCGCGATCGCCGGCGAGGCGGGGAAGTCATGCGCCGTGCCTGCGAGCGCGAGCGGGGGAATCCCCAGCAGGCACAGCAGCCCCACGGTCGTGGCAGCCCGCAGCGGAGGCTTTGCCATGACCCAGAGGAGCGCGAGCAGCATGCCGCTGAACGCCAGCAGCCCGAAGTAGGGGTCGGATGCCTCGGTCGCGTTCGCGGCGTGCTGCTGGGCGAGTGGCGTGCCGGGTGGCATGACCGGGCCGACGATATTCGGGACGTCCCCGGGGAAGAGCACGACCGCGCTCAGCCCCAGGACGGCGACGAGCAGAGCGGCGAGGGCACCGGCGCAGAGGGCGGCCATCACGGCCTGCTCGGCCTGACGAGTGCGCACCAGCGTGACGAGCGCGGCGGCGGCCGGCGCTCCGAAGACGACCAGCGCCAACCAGTTGCCGCCTCCGGGCAGGCCGGCGGCGAGCGGCTCGCCGATGCGCTCGAACGGCAGCACCAGGAACGACGCGACCCCAGCCGCGATCCCGGCGAGCACGCCGGCAGCCAGGCCCGTGCTGCCGAGGCGCGCACCGCGTGAGGTCAGAGCGAGGAGCACACCGGTCACGAGCGTGACCACGAGAGCGAACAGCGTGCCCCAGCGCGGAGAGTCGGACTGCACGAAGCTCACGGACTCGGCGAAGCCGTCGGCCGCGACCAGCGCAAGCACGCACGACCCGACGACCGCGTACCCGCCGGCGCGCACTGCGCGCGCAACGCGGTCCGGCCGCACCGGGCCGAGGAACCCGGGCCGGCGCCCGAGCCAGGCGAGCAGCAGCAGCACGATCACGAGCGGGATGACCTCGCCGATCGCCTTCGCCGTTGCGATCTCGGCCGCGAGCACGAGGGCCACCGCGCCGATCAGGGCCAGCGGCCGCGTGGCCTCGCGGGTCCTCGCCCTCGGCAGGACGGCCACGCGGGTGCAGCTCAGCGCGAAGCGCCAGCGCTCAGACGGGCGGTCGATGGCAGCCAGGTCGGCGTGCATCGCGCGGCCCCACTCGCGCCGCGCCGCCGGCAGTACCCGGACAACGGCCGCGAGATAGCGCTCCGCGCCGTCCATCACGCGCTCCGCAACTCGCGCCGCGGACGCCCGGCTGCAGGGGCTCGCGCTGGAACAGGGGCGAGCTGCGCCCCAAGTTCGCGTCCTGCGCCCGTCAGCCGGTAGAGGTGCCGGGGCGGTCGCCCGCCGGAGGCCTCGGACTGCTCCTCCCAGCGCGACTCCAGCAGCTCGCGCTCGGCGAGGCGGATGAGGATGGGGTAGAGGGAGCCCGCCTTCAGGCCGACCTCGCGGCCGAGCTCGTAGCCGTAGCGCCAGGTCGCCGGATCGGCGACGAGCGCGCGCAGCACCGACGCGCTTTGCGGCGAGAGGGAGCGACTACGCGGCACGCAATAACTCTATCTATATAGCCGGAGTCTGACAATCGCCTCTACGGAGGGGATTTCACCCCTGCGTGCGAAGCAGCCCCGCATCGATCGCCGCGACCAGGCCCGCGACGAGTCCGCAGCGCTGCGCCAGCGACGGGATCTCGATGTACTCGTCGGGAGAGTGGTCGAGGGCGCCGACGGGCCCGAGTCCGTCCAGCGTCGGCAGGCCCTCGCCGGCTGTCCAGCAGCCGTCCGAGACGCCGCCCGTGAAGGTCTCCGGCACAGCCGAGCCGAGCGCGTCGCCAAGGGCCGCTGTCTGCAGCGCGAGCGCCGCCACCGCGGGGGTGCGCTCGAGCGGCGGCGTCACGAGGCGCTCCGCGGTCGAGAACGTCACGTCGCGGTGGGGGTCGACGCGCAGCAGCTGGCCCTCCGCCCAGTCGAGGTCGGCGTCGTGCCAGCCGCGCATGTCGATCGTCGCGCGCGCCTCGCCGGGGATCGAGTTGAGCACGTCGCCGCCGTGCATGCGCGTGACGTGCAGCGTCAGGCCCTGGCGCGCGCCGTCGAGCGCGGCGATGCGGGGCAGCTCGCGGGCCAGCGCGATCACCGCGTTGCGACCGTGCTCCGGCTCGGAGCCGGCATGGGCCGAGCGCCCGTGCGCGACGACGTCCAGCCAGCGTCCGCCCTTGCGGGCCGCGACGACGGCCCCGCCCGGCCGTCCGCACTCCATGCACAGCACCGCGTCGAAGCCGGCCAGCCGCCGCTGCGTGGCGATCGGCTGCGAGCGGATCTCCTCGTCGGGCACGCTCACGAGCTCCAGGCGCGCGAACGGCCGCGCGCGCGTGGCGAGCAGGCGGGCCGCATGGGCCGCCACAACCAGTCCGCCCTTCATGTCGGCGACCCCGGGGCCGATCAGGCGATCCCCCTCACGCGCCAGCGGCCGTCGTGCGGCGGTACCGAGCGGGAAGACCGTGTCGTGATGGCAGAGCAGCGCGACGCGCGCTCTGCCCGGCCCCTCGAGGACGGCGTGAACGTGCAGGCCGGCCGCCGCCGGCACGAGCTCGACCGCCGATCCGTAGCCCGAGAGCGTGCGCGCGATCTCGGCCGCCAGCGCGTCGAGCTCGGGCAGCGCGCCACTCGGGGAGTCGTGAGCGACCCAGCGGGCGAGGTCGCGGAGCATCAGATCGAGGTCTGCCGCAGCGGCATCGCGCACGCGCAGGGCAGTGGCGACGGCGTCAGGCACGTAGCGAGGTTAGAGCCCCTGGATGCGGGTCGGCGGCCAGTAGATCGCGAAGGCCTTGCCGATGATCTGGGAGCGGTGGATCACGCCCCAGCAGCGCGAGTCCTCGGAGAACTGGCGGTTGTCGCCGAGCATCAGGTACTGGTCGGCTCCCAGATGCCGCGGGCCGAAATCGCCGGTGGTACTGCTGCACTGACCGGTCGGCGAGGTCGTGTAGTTCTCCTTGAGGAAGCGGCAGCCGGCCGTCTTGGTGGGCGCGAGACTGCTCGCGGGCGCCTGCTTCTCGCAGATGTACACCTTGCCGCCGGACGATCCGACCCACTCGTTGGGCAGGCCGATCAGGCGCTTGACGTAGTTCTGGCTCGAGGCGTGGTCGGTCTGGAACACGTCGGAGCCGCGCCCGTTCGGGTGGAAGACGATGATGTCGCCGCGCGACGGATCGGTGAAGTGATAGAGGAAGCGGGCGGCCAGGATGCGGTCGCCGACGTGCAGTGTCTGCTCCATCGACTGGCTCGGCACCCGGTAGGGCTTCACGAACCAGAGTTGCACGGCGTAGGCGATGGCCACGGCCATCGCCACCGTCAGCACGAGGTCGACGACCGGGTTCTTGCGAATCGCCGCGAGCGCGCTCTGCGGGCGCTCGGGCGCGCGCGGCGCTGCTTCGTCGGTCATCGGGCATCAGAGTAGTTGATGCTTGGCGCAACACCTCCCGCCGGCGTGTTGTGGAATCGTGAAGAACTTCCCGCCGAGGGCAGGTTCTCAGCCCACGCCGAGCGCGCGCAGCCCGGCCGCCGTGAGCGTCGCGGCGATCACCACCACTGCGAACGGCGCCCGCAGCCAGACCGCCGCGAGCGCGACTCCGAGCCCGGCGGCGCGCGCGTCGAGCACGAGGCTGCGGCCCTCCCCGAACGTGCTGATCGCGACGAGGCCGGCCAGCAACGTGACCGACACGAGGTTGAGCGCGCGCTGCAGCGGCGGCGGCACCGTGCGCGAGCCCAGCGCGAGCGGCCCGGCGCCCTTGAGCACGTACGTGCCCGCCGCCAGCGTGAAGATGGCCCACCAGGTCACGCTGGGGTCTCGCGGACGAGGCGGGCCGCCAGCGCACCGGCGGCCGCGATCAGGATGGGCACGCCCGGTGCCGTGAAGGGCGTGGCCGCGAGAGCCAGCACCGCTCCGGCGAGGGCGGCCGTGCGCATGTCGCGCCGGCGCAGGAGCGGGGCAAGCAGCGCCACCATGCTGGCCGGGAAGGCGGCGTCGAGGCCGAGCGCCGCGGGATCGGCGATGGCGCCGCCGGCCAGCGCTCCCACCAGGGTGCCGGCATTCCAGGCCACGAACAGCGCACAGCCGCACGCGTAGAAGGCCAGCCGGCCGAGCTCGGGCGTCGGCTGGGCGAGCGCGAGCGCGGTCGACTCGTCGAGCACGATCTGGCTCGAGAGGGCGCGCTTCCACAGCGGTCCGCGCAGCAGCGGCGCGACGGCGAGCCCGTAGGGCAGGTGGCGGGCGTTGAGCACGATCCCGCCCAGCACGGCTGCCAGTGGCGTGCCGCCGGATGCGATCGTGGCGACGGCGAGGAACTGCGACCCGCCGGCGAAGACGAGCAGCGACATCGCGCAGGTCATGAGCAGCGAGAACCCGCTCGTGCGCGCGAGCACGCCGAACGACAGCCCGATCAGGCCGGCGGAGGCCGCGAAGATCAGCGCGGCGCGGACGGGGCTCGCAGGAGCCGCCGTCGCCGTCGCCGGCGCGTCAGGCGAGACCAAGGACGCGCTGTGCGTTCGTGCGGTACACCGGCACGAGCACGTCGGCGGGAAGGTCGAGCGCCGAGACCGCCCAGCGGCCCTGCGACGGGGCGCCGTCGCCCGGGGAGTACGGGAAGTGCTCGTCGTCGGACTCCAGGAAGCGGTACCAGTGGCGGTAGAGCGCTGCCGGCGGCGGGAAGGTGTCGGTGCCGAAGAGCACGCGCTCGCGGTGTTTCGAGATCAGCCGCGCCGCGGCGCGCGGCTGCCGCCCGAGCTCCGCCATGCGCCCGGACACGTCGATCACCATGTTCGGATGGGCCGTGAGCATGCGATCGACCCAGTGCAGGTTCTCGGGGTGGCAGCCGACGTGAGCGACGATGAAGGTCGTGGCCGGATGAGCTGCGATCAGCGACTCGAGCGACTGCATGAGGCCGCCGAAGCTCGGGAAGTCGCCCCCGCAGAACGACCACTCGGGCTTCTCCAGCAGCTCCTCGAGCCGTTCGTTCGCGCCGTCGACGGGCTCGAAGAAGGCGACGGGATCGGCCGTGTGGATGAGCACGGGCAGGCCCAGCTCGCCGGCGGTCGCGAACACCGGTGCGAGGCGCTGGTCGTCGGGCAGCACGAGCTCGCCGGCCGCGTCGCGGATCGCGAGCCCCAGGTCCTTCCAGATCTTGAGGCCGCGCGCGCCCGCCGCATGCGAGCGGCGCAGGCTCTCTGCGAGGACGGAGGCGTCGAAGCCCGGCCTGCCGATGGCGCGCAGATCGACGTGGCAGAAGGTCACGAAGCGCCCGGGGTGCGCGCGGTCGTAGCGGTCGAGATTGCGCTCCAGCTCCTCGTCCCAGAGACCGTCCAGGTTGACGATCGCCTCGACATCCACCTCGTCGAGCAGCGCGATCAGCGCGCCCACGTCGGCCGCCGCCCAGGGCCGCTCGGCTCCCCGGACGAGCTCGGCCGGGTCGAGCGCCATCCAGTCGTCCCACAGAGCGAGCCAGCGGCCGAGGTGGTTGTGCGCGTCGACCGCCGGCACCAGCGGCAGCGGCACGTCCGTGCTCGGGAGCACCAGCCGCGAGCGCGGCAGCCAGTCGTCCAGCGCCGGGCTCACAGCTTGATGCAGGCCGCCCGGTGGCCCTGGGCGGGCGCGAGCTGCGGGTCGATGGCGCGGCAGGAGTCGTCCCCGATCGGGCAACGGGGATGGAAGCGGCAGCCCTCGGGGATGTCGACCGGATTCGGCGTCTCGCCCTGCAGGATCTGCGGCCGGCGCTGATCGTGTGGGTCGCGGCGCGGCACGACCGAGATCAGCGCCTTCGTGTACGGGTGCTGCGGGGCGCCGACGACGACGCGAGCCGGCCCCTCCTCGACGATGCGGCCGAGGTACATCACGAGGATGCGGTCGGCGTACTGCGCGGCCGTCGAGAGATCGTGCGTGATCATCAGGATTCCGAGCCCTCCGCGCCGCAGGCCGTCGAGCAGGTCGAGGATGCCGGCGCGCACGGACACGTCGAGCATCGAGACCGGCTCGTCGGCCACCAGCAGCTTCGGCTCCAGGACCAGCGCGGAGGCGATCGCGACCCGCTGCCGCTGGCCGCCCGAGAGCTCGTGCGGATAGCGCTCGAGGAAGAGCTCGGCGGGGGAGAGGCCCGCGCGCTCGAGCGCCTCGCGCACGCGCTCCGTGCGCTCCTCGCGCGAGCCGATGCGGTGGATCACGAGTGGCTCGCCCACGGTGTCGCGCACGCGGTAGCGCGGGTCGAGCGATTCGTAGGGATCCTGGAAGACGATCTGCGCCTCGCGCCGCACGGGCCGCAACGCGCGCTCCGAGAGCGGAGCGATGTCCTGCCCGGCGATCTCCACCGAGCCCGAGCGCGGGACGAGCATGCGCATGACGGCCTGGGCCGTGGTGGTCTTGCCGCAACCCGACTCGCCCACGAGGGCGACGAGCTCACCCGCTGCCACGCTCAGCGAGATGCCGTCGACGGCGCGCACCACGCGTTCCTCGCGGCGCCCGAGCGTGCCCACGAGACCGCGTGCAAGCGGGTAGTGCACGACGAGGTCGCGCACCTGCAGCAGCGGGGCGGCGCTCATGCGGGCGCCGCCGCCAGATGACAGGCGGCCTCGTGACCGGTGCCGACGGCGCGCAGCAGAGGACGCACCGTCCGGCAGGTCTCGAAGGCCGAGTCGCAGCGCGGCGCGAAGGGGCAGGCCACCAGCGGCTCGTCGAGCCGCGGCGGGGCGCCCGGGATCGAGGCCACGCCGCTCGTGCCGGTCAGGTCGGGCGTGGCCGCGAACAGCATGCGCGTGTAGGGGTGCTGTGGCGCATCGTGCAGCGCGACCGTCGGGCCGAGCTCGGCGACGCGCCCGGCATACATCACCGCAGCGGTCTGGCAGGTCTGCGCGACGATCGGCAGGTCGTGCGTTATCAGCACGATGGCGAGGCCGAGCTCCTCGGACAGGCGCAGCAGCAGTTGCAGGATCTGCGCCTGCACCATCACGTCGAGCGCCGTCGTCGGCTCGTCGGCCAGCAGGACGCGCGGCTGGCAGGCGAGTGCCATCGCGATCGCCGCCCGCTGCCGCATGCCGCCCGAGAACTCGTGCGGGAAGCGCCGGGCGCGCTCGGCGCGGATGCCGACCAGCTCGAGCAGCTCGCCGCAGCGCGCATGCGCGGCGCGGCCGCGCGCGACGCCGTGCAGCTCCATCGCCTCGACGATCTGGTCGCCGATCCGCTGCACGGGGTTGAACGCGTTCATCGCGCCCTGGAAGATCATCGCGATGTCGGTCCAGCGGTGCGGGCGCAGGCTGTCCTCGCCGCGGGCGAGGATGTCCTCGCCGTCCAGCAGCACGCGGCCCGCCACGCTCGCGTTGGGAGGGAGCAGGCCCATGAGGGCGAGGCTGAGCGTCGTCTTGCCGCACCCCGACTCGCCGACCAGACCCATGCGCTCCCCGCGCGCCAGCGTCAGCCCGGCCCCCTGGACGGCGTGCAACTCACGGCCGCCGGGCAGGTCGAACCAGACGTGCAGGTCCTGCACCTCGAGGACGGGCGCGCTCACGAGTCCCCCGCCCGCGGCGCGGGGCGCAGGCGGAAGCGACGCACCGAGACATGGCTCACGCGCAGCCGCGGGTTGAGCGCGTCCTCGATGGCCGTGCCGAGCATCGTCAGGCTGACGATGACGATCGCGACCGCGATGCCGGGCGGCACGATCGCCCACCACGCGCCGACCGTCACGGCGTCTCGCGAGAAGGCGTTCTCGATCAGGAGGCCCCAGGAGGTCTTGCTCGGGTCGCCCAGCCCGAGAAACGCGATCGCGGTCTCGGCAAAGATCGCGTAGGCCACCATCAGCACGGCGGTGGCCACGAGCAGCGGCGCCACCTGGGGCAGCACGTGGCGCATGATCAGGCGGGTGTTGGAGGCACCGATCACGCGCGTGCGGCGGATGTAGCCGCGCTCGCGGGTGCTCTTGACCTGCGCTCGCACGACCCTGGCCGTGCTCGTCCAGTAGATCACGCCGATGATCAGGATGATGTTGCGGAGGCTGCGCCCCCAGACGGCGGCGACGACGATCATGAGCGGCACGTCCGGGATGGCCAGGAAGTAGTCGGTGATGCGCATCAGGATGGTGTCGGTGCGCCCTCCGAAGTAGCCCGCCAGGATGCCCACCGCACCGCCGATCAGCATCGCGACGAGCGCCGCCGAGAAGCCGACGATGAGCGAGACGCGCGCGCCGAACATCATCAGGCTGAGCATGTCGAAGCCGCCGTCGTCGAGACCGAGCCAGTGGGCGCGCGAGGGTGGCGCGAACACGTCGCCGACGCGCTCGTGCTCGCCATACGGGGCGATCCACGGGGCGAGCACCGCGATCAGGATCACCACGCCCAGCACGGCCCCGCCGAAGATCGCCTGGGGCGAGGCGCGCAGGGCCTGCACGACGGCGTTCTCCCGCAGCCGGTCGCGCAGGCGGCGACGCGGTACGACCACCAGTCCTTCGGCCTGGGCGCTCACTCGACGATCCGCGGGTCGAGGTGCACGTAGAGCAGGTCGGCGATCAGGTTGGCGACCACGATCGAGGCCGTGATGATCAGGAAGGCGCCTTGCAGCATCGGGTAGTCCTTCTGGAAGACGCTCTGATAGGCGAGCAGCCCGATGCCCGGGTAGTTGAAGACCGCCTCGACCAGGATCGACCCGGCCGTGATGAAGCCGAGCGAGAGGAAGACGAGGGTGGTGATCGGCAGGAGTGAGTTGCGCAGGGCGTGGCGGCGCACGACCTGCCAGGTCGTGAGGCCCTTGGCGCGAGCGGTCAGCACGTAGTCCTCGCCGAAGGTCTCGAGCAGCGCCGAGCGCGTGATCAGGGTGTACTCGCCGTACAGCACGAGGCCGATCGTCAGCGACGGCAGCACCATGTGACTGAGCCTGTCGGTGAACTCCGCCCAGAGGCTGGGATCGGTGAACGAGAGGTAGGGATCGCTGATGCCGTTCGTCGGCAGCCCGAGCGGATCCGCCGCGTACAGGATCAGCATGATCGCAAGCCACTGGGTGGGCAGCGAGAAGAACGCGAGGCCGAACCACACGGATAACTTCTCGACCAGCGTGCCGCGCCGCCAGGCGGCGATCACGCCGGTGATGAGGCCGAAGACGATCGAGAAGAACGTGCCCAGCAGGAGCATGGGCAGCGTGTTCTTGAGCGGCTGCCAGAGCTGGGGCAGGACCGGTTGCCGGTTCTGGAACGAGCGCCCGAAGTCGCCGTGGGCGAGATCCTTCAGGTAGATCACGTACTGCTGGAACGTGGACTTGTCGAGCCCGAGCTCCTGGCGTGTCTGCAGGCGCACCTCATCGGTGCACGAGAGGCAGCGCAGGGCCGTCGCGGCGTCGCCCGGCGCAGCGCGGAAGATCACGAAGTTGAGCGTGGCAGCGACGAAGATCGTCGCGAGCGCGAACGCGATCCGCCGGACGACGTACTCGGAGCTGCGCACGCGAGGCTAGGCCCGGGTCAGGTCCAGCCACGGCAGCTTGCCGAGGCCGGTGAGGAAGGGCGGATCGATGCCCGTCCAGCCCTTCTGGAAGCCGTAGATCAGCTGCAGCTGCGCCAGCTGGATGTACGGCTTGTCGTGGTACAGGATCTTCTGCATCTGCCACACGATCGCCTGGCGCTTCTCGGGGTCGGTGGTGACGCCCTGCTGCTGGTAGAGCTTGTCGTAGGCGGGGTTGCAGTAGCCGGTGTCGCTCCAGCCGCCGTACTGATCGCAGCCCACCACCGAGAGCATGAAGTCGGGGTCGATGTAGCCGACCCAGTCCCACATCATCAGGTCGAAGTCGAGGTACTGGTTCTTCGGCTTCGTGATCTCGGTGAAGGCCGTCGTGCCGTCGTAGGCGCGCTGGGTCAGCTTGACGCCGATCTTCGCGAACGAGTCGCGCACGATGGCGAACTCGCGGTTGATGCCGGCGACGGTCGTCGGTGTGATCACGCCGTAGGACATGGGGTGCGAGTTGGCGCCCGGAGTGCGGCGGATGCCGTCCGAGCCGCGTTTGTAGCCGAGCTTGTCGAGCATCCTGTTGGCAAGCGCGAGGTCGTACCTCTCGGGCTTCAGACCGGTGTTCATGTAGGGCGTCGAGAGCGGCGTCAAGAAGGTCGCCCGCGCGTCCGCGAGCCCGCGGAAGACGACGTCGATGATCTGCTGCCGGTCGAACGCGTGCGAGAGGGCGTCGCGCAGCTTGGGGTCGAGCAGCTCGCGGTTCTTCTTCTTCTTCGGATTCGAGTTGAAGCCGAAGTCGCGCACCTCAGAGCCCTGCCCCTTGATGACCTGAATGTCGCCGGACTTGCCGAGCGCGCCGGCGACGGTCTGCGGCACCGAGTCGACGTAGTCGAGGCCGTTGCTCTTGAGCGCCGCGAGCATGGCGTCGGAGTTCGCGAACCAGGTGATGCCGACGGCGTCGACGTGCGGCTTGCCGCCGTAGAAGCCCGGGTTGCGCGCGAGGATCGTCGTGCCCTTCTTGTCGTACTTCTGCACGAAGAAGGAACCGCCGCCCACGATCGGCATGTGCGCCGAGGGGTCGTAGTCCTTGAGGCCCTTCGCGCCGCTGCCGACGACGGGCTCCCAGACGTGCCGCGGCAGCACGAAGAACTGCTGCAGCTGGGGCAAGACGTTCGCGACGGCCTTGTCGTAATGGATCACGAGGGTCGTCGGATTGGGCGCCGTCAGCTTGGTCGCGTGCGAGATGAACGGAGCGAGCGAGGCGGCCGGCCCCTTCGCGAACTTGAGGATCGTGTTGCCCGTCCAGGCCCCATCATCGGCAGTCAGCGGCTTGCCGTCGGACCACTTGCCGGGCTTGAGCGTGAACGTCCAGGTCAGGCCGTCCTTCGACGTCTTCCAGGACTTCGCCCAGTCGCCGACGAGCTTGAAGTGCGTGTCGTACTGCACGAGTGTCGGGTAGACGTTCGTGAACGCCACGTACGAGATCGCGCTGAACGCGACGAACGGGTTCATCGAGTCGAACGGATCGGTCGTCCCCATGCGGAGGATGCCGCCATCCTTGGCCGCATGGCGCGGCGCCGCCGAGGACGCCGGTGCCGCGGTGGCGATCCCCGCTAGACCGAGTGCGATGAGACAGAGCAGCCTGCGAGCGGTCATGCGATCTCCTGCAGTACGGGGAGGCGGAGGGGCGAGTCGCGCCGGAGCCGGGAGGATACGCGCTGGGCGTACGGCGCACCGGCCCGCCGCGACGGGCCCCTCCCGCTGCTTCAGACGCACGCCGGTCCCGGCGGGTTAGACCGGGCGCGCAGTGGGCGTACTTGGTGATTGAACCAAGGACCTCCCGCGTGTGAAGCATGCGACGCTCAGGACCGCAGGGGCACGCGAGGGTATCGCAGGGCACGCGATTAGCGTAGCCACGCCCATCGGCAACAAATCGGGGTGTCCTCGCGTGGACTGCGGTGTCCCTCCGCGTGTTCCCCCGGTGTTCTCCGGCCACCGCTGTGACGCGACTCGAGCCGGCAGCGTGCGCCCGCGCCTGCTTCACCGAGCCAAGCCACATTGCGCGAGGGAGGTATGCCGCGTGCCAGCAGTCGCGACGGACTGAGCGACCGTCGTAGACTCGGTGCGTGATCGCGTGCCCGAGCTGCGGGAAGGAGAACCCTGACGGGTTCGGATTCTGCGGCTTCTGCGCCGCGTCCTTGCTCCCGCCCTCTGCTTCGGCCCGCGAAGAGCGGAAGGTCGTCACCTCGCTGTTCTGCGATCTCGTTGGTTTCACTGCGTCGTCCGACGCGGCGGATCCGGAGGACGTCGATCGGATGCTGGCTGTGTACTTCGGCGTCGTACGCGCGCAGATCGAGGGGCACGGCGGCGTGGTCGAGAAGTTCATCGGCGATGCCGTGGTCGGGGTGTTCGGAGTGCCGGCCGCGCACGAGGACGACCCGGAGCGTGCAGTCCGTGCGGGGCTGAGGATCGTCGAGGAGGCGGAGCGGCTCGTGGGTGTCGGTGGCGCTCCGTTGCGGTTGCGGGTGGGGATCAACACCGGGGAGGCGCTCGTCCGGCTGGGTGTGGCGCCGACCTCCGGCGAGGGGTTTCTGGCCGGCGATGCGATCAACACGGCTGCGCGGATCCAGTCGGTCGCGCCCGAGATGGGTGTCGCTGTCGGCCATGCGACCTATGAGGCGACCGGAGTTGTGTTCGACTACGAAGAGCTGGAGCCCGCGACGTTGAAGGGGAAGTCGGAGCCGGTCAGGGCGTTCCATGCAAAGGCGCCCAGGGCACGCTTCGGCACCGACTTGACGCGGACCCACGACAGCCCGTTCGTCGGCCGCGAGATCGACCTGGCGATTCTCAAGGGGGTCTTCGACAAGACCGTCGCGGCGAGCTCCGTTCAGCTCGTGACGGTGATCGGCGAGCCGGGGCTGGGGAAGAGCCGGCTTGTGGCCGAGCTCGGAGATTATGTGGATGCGCGGCCGGATCTCGTGACCTGGCGCCAGGGCCGTTGTCTGCCGTATGGGGAGGGGATCACCTTCTGGGCGCTTGGGGAGATCCTGAAGGCGCACACGGGCATCCTGGAGTCCGACCCACCGGATGTCGCGCGGGCGAAGTTGGATCGCGTGTTGCCGGAAGGGTCGGAGCGCGAGTGGTTCCGCCAGCGCCTGTTGCCGTTGCTCGGGATCGAGGCGACGTCGTCGGCCGAACGGGAGGAGCTGTTCACGGCCTGGCGGAGATTCCTCGAACAGGTCGCGGACGAGCGTCCGACAGTGCTGGTGTTCGAGGACCTGCACTGGGCGGACGAGGCCATGCTCGCGTTCCTCGAGCACCTCGCCGACCTCGCCGAAGGCGTGCCGCTGCTCTTGGTTACGACCGCCCGGCCCGAGCTCTACGAGCGCCATCCGGATTACGCAATCAGGCTCCGCAACGCAACGCCGATCAATCTGGCGCCGTTGTCGCAAGAGGAGACCGCCCGGCTCGTCTCGGCGCTGCTGGGCGCGACCGTGCTGCCGGTCGAGGTGCAGCAGCCGATCCTCGAGCGCGCGGACGGCAATCCGCTCTACGCCGAGGAGTTCGTGCGGCTGCTGAAGGATCGCGAGCTGCTCGTCGAGGCCGGCTCGAGCTGGGAGTTGAAGGCGGGTGCGGAGGTGCCGTTCCCCGACTCGGTGCAGGCGCTGATCGCCGCGCGGCTCGACACACTGGACCCGGAGGCGAAGTCGCTGCTGGCCGACGCCGCCGTCATCGGCAAGGTGTTCTGGGCCGGAGGGGTCGCCGAGATGGGCGGGCGTGACCTCGAGACGGTCACCGGGATGTTGCGGGAGTTGTCGCGCAAGGAGTTGGTGCGGCCGGCGAGGCAGTCGTCGATGGCGGGGGAGGCCGAGTATGCGTTCGGCCACATCCTCGCCCGGGACGTCGCCTACAGCCAGCTCCCGCGCTCTTCCCGCGCGGCCCGCCATGTCGCGGCGGCCGCCTGGATCGAGTCGAAGGTTCCCGGCCGGGTGGAGGATCTGGCCGATGTGCTCGCTTACCACTACGCGACTGCCTTCGAGCTCGCCCGCGCCGCGGGAGAGAAGGAGCGGGCGAGCCAACTGCAGGCGCCGGCGCTGCACTTCCTGGGCCTGGCGGCGGAGCGCGCGCTGGGGCTGGATACTGCGGCCGCGCTCGCGAGCTCCGAGCACGCGCTCGCGCTTGCCCCGGTCGGGCATCCCGAGCGGGCCGTGGCGCTTGCCCGCTTCGGCGGGGCCGCGTTTCACGTCGGTCGTTTGACGGATGCCGCCGAGGCGCTGGAGGAAGCGATCGCGTCCTTCGGGGAGCGAGGCGACCGGTTGGCTGCTGCCCGCGCCATGGGCACCCTCGCGGAGGTGCTCTACCGCACGGGAGAGCCGCGCTGGGCAGAACTGCCTGCAGAGGCCGTGGCCCTGCTCGAGCCGCTGCCTCCTGGCCCCGAGCTCGTCAGTGCGCTCACCGACCTCGCTCGCGCCGAGGCCCTCCAGGGAAAGGCCGAGGCCGGCGTCCGGCATGCCGAGCAGGCGCTCGCGCTCGCCGGCGAGCTCGGCCTGCCGCGGCCGGCGCGCACCCTCGGCTACCTCGGCTTCGCGCGCTGTGACCTGGGCGATATGGCGGGGCTCAAGGACTTCCGGGAAGCGATCGCTCTTGCCACCGAGGCCGGACAGGGCCGCGATGCCGGTGTGATCTACGGGAACTTCGGGGAGACGCTGTGGTCCGTCGAGGGCGCCGTGGCAGCACTCGAAGTGATGCGTTCCGGCATCGCCTTTGCGCACGACCGCGGGCTCGCCGAGACCGTCACCTACATCACCGGCAGCACGCTCGATCCGCTGTTCGGCAGCGGCGCGTTCGACGAGGCGCTCGATGTAGCCGCGGCGATCGCCGACCGCTCCGAGAACGCCGACGTTACCGCGCAGGTGAACGCAGGCGCAGCCCGGGCACGAATCCTCTCCCTCCGCGGGCAGGCGTCGCAGGTTCGCGACTCGCTCAACTGGCTCGAATCCACAGCCCGTGGCGCAGGCGCGCCCGAGTACGCCGTCATCGGCTTGGCGGCGGCCGCCCTTGCGCGCGCCGCGCTGGAACAGCACGAAGCCGCCGCGACGCTGCTCGCCGAGATTCTCGCAACGCCGGGAGCCGGCGAGATCCAGTACTACGGGATCTACATGCCCATGATGGTGCGCACCGCACTGGAGCTCGGCGACCGGGCGCTCGCCGAACGCCTTGCGGACGGCTGCGAGTCCAACAACTATCCCTTCGCCGCCCACGCCGGAGTGGCGGTCGGTGCCGCCCTTGCCGAGGCGCGCGGCGACCACCAAGCCGCCGTCGAGGGCTACGCCCAGGCGGCGGAACGCTGGGAACAGTTCGGCGTCGTCCCCGAGCACGCGTTCGCCCTCCTCGGCCAGGGCCGCTGCCTGACCGCGCTCGGGCAAGCGACCGAAGCCACCAATGCGCTGCAGCAAGCCCGGGAGATCTTCGACGCGCTCAAGGCAGCGCCGGCTCTGGCCGAAGCCGACACCCTCATCCAGCAGGCCACCGCACTCAGCGCGTAGGAACCGGTTCGGTGCCCGCCTCCGGCGATCGCTGCACGGACTCGGGGCGATGGGCGTACTTGGGATTGAACCAAGGACCTCCCGCGTGTGAAGCGGGCGCTCTCCCGCTGAGCTATACGCCCGGGACACGGCCCCGGAATGCTAGCGGACGAGCGCTTGTCCGCCGGCGCCGGGGGAACGGAGTGGGAGGGATTCGAACCCTCGAGACGGGTTGACCCCGCCCACGCGATTTCCAGTCGCGCTCCTTCAGCCGCTCGGACACCACTCCCGGCGGTTCCCAGTATCGCACGGAGGTGCTGAGCGCATACCAGTTCGACGCTTTTCCCGCTCCGAGCGGTATTTTGCGACGGCGATCGCTTGAAACCGGCATGGCAGGTCCCATAGGTTCCGCCTTGCACCGAGCGTCAGTCGAAGTAGGTTGAAGCTTTGCAGGGGTACAGACGCCTTTCGAGGCAACGGTACGCAGGCAGAGTGGACGAAACGGCAGGCGTTCGGTCATTTCTTTTTTCGGGGCGGCGAGGGGCCGCAAGCCCGCTCGCACAGCCGTTTGCGACCGCCCGCGCGGTTTTCCCGCTGCGAGCGTTTTTTTCTCGGCGCGAGCTGCTTGCGCTCCCCGGCTCCGACCCTCTACTGTCCGTTTCGCACCGGACGCTGAGTCGGAAGCGGAGGAAGCTCCGCCGGGGTGTTGGAAGTCCTTCGGGACCAAGGCACGCAGGCGGGGCGGAGAACGCAACCGAATCGCGTTCGGTGCAACTCGTTTTCCGCCTCTTTCTCAGCGACGCGTCAGCGTCACGGCGGTGCCGTAGGCGGCGACCTCGCTCATGATGTTGGCGATCTCGTTGCAGTCGAAGCGCATCGCAACGACGGCATTCGCGCCTTTCTCCCGCGCGGCCGTGCGCAGTCGCTCCAGCGCCTCGTTGCGGCTGTCGAGCAGCAGCGTCGTGTAGCCGCGCGCCTCGCCGCCGAAGACGGTGCGCAGGCCTGCGCCCATGTTCGAGAACGCGTTGCGCGCGCGCACGATGAGTCCGCAGACCTCGCCGTGCACGGCAGTGATGTCGTATCCGGGTACGTCGTTGGTCGTCACGATCAGAATGTCGTCCATGGCCTGACCATAGCCCTGGCACCCCCAAGCGCTTCCCGTTCGGCGCAGCCGCTCTATGCTGAGAACGCACCCTGGAGGGGTGGCTGAGTGGTTGAAAGCGGCGGTCTCGAAAACCGTTAACGGCGGCTTCGTCGTTCGAGGGTTCGAATCCCTCCCCCTCCGTTGTTCCAGGCGTTTTGCCTGCAAACGAGTTTCCGACCTGCGAGGGTGTTCCCCGCAACAAAGATCAAGGGAGCACTATGCGGAGTGCGAATGTTGCCGCGCAGGTTGCCGCGCAGCCGCGACTCGAGTCTGTCGCACCCGCGCGCCGGCGCGACAAGAGCCGGGTAGGTCGGCGCTTTATCGGGAGAGCAGGGCTTCGAGTCGCTGAGCCCAGCGATCGAGTTCGGCGACTCTCACGAGCTTCAACCGCGGCCCAGCGCAGACGACGCGCAAGTCCGGGAGCACCAGTGCCCTGAAGGACGACTCCGAGATCCCAAGAGCGCTCGCAGCCTCGGCGATGGTCAGGGTGACCCGCGGCACGGGCTCTGGAGGGCGTCGCGGCGCGACGGGGGGCGGGGTTGGCTGCGGCGCGGGGCGTGCCGTGCTGCGATCCGACCCTGGCACGTAGGGGTCGCTCTCCGCCACGCCCCGTATCCGTAGCTGTGTTCCATGCGCCTTCGCGCGCGCCTCGGGGTCGGACGCGTTCCGCCGACTGATCCGCGAAGCATATCGGAGACGTGATTCGCGTTGTGGGGAAGCCGCGCGGCGTAGATGCCTGGGATTGAGAGCACGAGGCCCGTTCAGGAGCCGTCTCACCCTTGCTGGGAGAGCCCTCGGAGAGCTGACGCACTAGTCAGTGCAACGGTGTGGGAGTCGACAGCGAGAGTGCTGAGGCGAAGAGTGCCGAAGTCGGGGCGCCGCTTCCGAAGTGGCGCACATGACCTGCTGCTGGTCTGCCGCTCAACGCAACTCGGGAGATGCGGAGGATACGAATCAAAGCGAGCCAGATGACGGCACGTTGGCCGAAGCACGGTGATGCCGTGGCAGCGAGCGGCGGGTCGATTCGTCGAAGCCTCCATCAGAAGGTCGTCGGTGTTCCGGGGCCGAGGCACGGTCACCGCGACCGACTCGCCCTTCAAGAGCGCGCGATAGCCGATCATCTCCACGTCAGGCACGAGCTCGGAATAGCGCCCGATCAGCTTGGCGACCGCCGAGGATAAACAGGGCGCCAGCCCCGGCGGTCAGCATCGCTATCTTCTTCGGCATTGGAACTCCGGTGAAGGGGCTGGGCGGGCCGGCGAAGCTCAGATACTAGGCTCGCCCGGTCAAGAGCTAACGAGGCGGGTCAGGTTGGGGACGGGCGGGATGCGGGATGAGGCGATGCTCGCGACACCGAACAACGTCGAATGGTGCGACGCGGTTTGCCGGACCCACGCCATCCCCGGGCGCCTCGACCCGGACTTCTGGGTTCAGCCGCGCAAGGGCCCGCCCTACTATTCGAACTGCATCACGCTCTCGCGTTCGGGCGAGACGCGCCAGCTTGCGGCAATCGAGAGCCTCAAGGCCGATCTGCCTGACGGCTTTTCGATCAAGGACTCCTTTGCTTCCCTGGACCTGTCCGCAGCCGGGTTCCGTACCCTCTTCGATGCTGAGTGGTTCTGGCGGGAGCCTGCCGATGACGCCGGGGCGGCGGAACAGCCGGATTGGATCAGGATCGAAAGCGGCTCCGACCTGCTGCGCTGGGAGGCTAGGTGGTCCGCCGCCGGATCGCCGAGCCAATCGCGCGTGTTCCTCCCCGCGCTTCTCGACGCGGTCGGCGTCGCCTTCTTCGGCGTCGAACGCGGCGGAGACTTCGTCGCCGGCTGCATCGCCAACTTCTCGCGCGACAATGTCGTCGGCTTCTCCAACTTCTTCGCCTCTGCGCCGGACGGCGACCGCTTGCGCGCAGGCGCCGTCGCGAAGGTCGCGGGCTTCGCGCCGGGTCTCCCGGTCGTCGGCTACGACCGCGGCGAAGACCTGACCGCGATGCTGACGCTAGGCTTCCGCCCGGTCGGAGCGCTCAGGGTATGGCTGTGGCCGTGACGAATGGGAAGCGCCCGCGCTGTGCCTGACCGCCACGTCGAAGGCGTTCTGGTGGAACCTGACCGCCGGTCAATACATGGCGCGGTTGGAACTGTCCGCGACCAACGCGGATGCGATGGAGCACGTCGTGCCGTTCGAGGTCGGGCTACCGATCCGAATCGTCGAAGTCGAGCGAGTCGACGACGACCGTTTCGCGCCCATAGCCCAGCCGTGACGCTCGATATTCGGCCGCCGAATGACTACCGCCGCGTCTGCGCGTTCTGCGGCGCGTGCGACGAGACGAGTCGCGAACGCGTCTTCCCGCAGTGGATGGCCGACCTGTTGCGCGGCGACCAGCCCGGCCAGTTCCAGATGGCGCGGCACCCGCATCGCGCCACGCCGACGACGTGGCAGACCGTGAAGCCCGACACCAAGGCCCCGATCGGAAAGCGGTGCAACAGCGAGTGGATGAGCGACCTCGAACCGCAACACAGGCCGACCTCAAAAAGCTCGTGCGGCGCGACCGGGCACGCGTCACACTGTCGATGGCTCCGCAAGACCGGCTTGCGCCGCCGACACCAGCACAGGAGACGGCGATGACCGCATCGACCCAGAAGTTCCCGCGCGACACTGCAGGCCTGCCGGCGGCGACCGCGACCGAGGTGGTCGAGCTCGGGGACGGTGACCGCTTTGCGCTGCGCATCGCGCCCGTGACGAAGCGCATCGGCGAGGCGACGGTCCGGATGCTGGCCTACAACGGCTCCATTCCCGGACCGACGCTGCGGGTGCCCGAGGGCGCGGAGGTCGTCGTCGAGATCGAGAACGAGGGGGACCTGGAAGCCACGGTCCACTGGCACGGCCTGCGGCTTGATAACCGTTACGACGGCACGCACGAGACGCAGGAGGTCATGCCCATCGGCGGGCGCTACACGGCGCGTGTCACGTTCCCGGACCCTGGCGTCTACTGGTATCACCCGCACATCCGCGAGGACTACGGCCAGGAGCTGGGCCTATACGGCAACTGCATCGTCGTGCCCGCCGACCCCGACTACTGGCCGCCCGTGCATCGCGAGCTCGCCCTCACGCTCGACGACGTCCTCATCGAGGACGGCCAGGTTGCGGCCTTCAGCCCCGACGAGACGACGTACGCCGCGATGGGCCGTTTCGGCAACGTGCTGCTCATCGCCGGCGACCCGGAGCTCGCGCTCACCGCGTGCACGGGCGAGGTCGTGCGGCTGTACTTGACGAACACGGCCAACACTCGGGTGTTTAAGGTTGCGCTGCCGGGCGCACGGGTGAAGCTCGTCGGCGGCGACAGCGGCCGCGTCGAGCACGAGCAGTTCGTCGAGGAGGTCATCCTCGCCCCGTCCGAGCGCGTCGTCGTCGACGTGTGCCTCGAGACGGCCGGCCGGCTGGTCTTGGAACACCGGACGCCGGACCGGACCTACAAACTCGCGGACATCACCGTCACCGGCGAGCAGGCCACGCCGCCACTCGCCGAGGCCTTCTCCGTTCTGCGTACCGCGCCCGAGCTCGCCGCCGAGCGCGGGCGGCTCATGCCGCTGGTCGACGCGTCACCGGACAAGACGCTGGCCTTCCAGGCGGAGATGGACATGGGCGAGCCCGACGTCGGCGAGGGCGAGCGCTTGCTGTACGTGTGCCCGATGCATTCGGAAGTGACCAGCGAGACCGCGGATCGCATGAAGCTCATCGCCCAGGTGGGCCCGACCGGCTACGTGTGCCCGATGCATCCGGAGGTGACCAGCGAGACTCCGGATCACTGCCCGAAATGCGGCATGAAGCTGCTGCCGGCGCGACTCGTGCAATCGGCAGCCGCCGGCCACCACGGCCACGGCGAGCACAGCCACGACGAGCCCGCCGAGCACGAGCAGGGCGAGCACATGCAGCACGAGCACACCGAGCACGACCACGGTGACCATGCCGCGCACGCCCACGAAGGACACGGCCACAGCCACGCGACGGCCGACGGCATCGAGTGGGAAGACGACATGGTCGAGGTCAACAAGCTCACAACGCCGGCGAACATGCGCTGGAAGCTCGTCGACCGCTCCAACGACGCCGAAAACCACGCCATCCAGTGGCGGTTCCGCGTCGGCGACCGCGTGAAAATCCGGCTGGTCAACGAGATGGACTCCGACCATCCGATGCACCACCCGTTCCACATCCACGGCGCCGGCCGATTCCTCATCCTCGCCCGCGACGGTGTCGTCGAGCCCAATCTGGTCTGGAAGGACACCGTGCTGGTGCGCACCGGGGAGGTCGTTGACATCGTGCTCGACGTGACCAACGTCGGGCGCTGGATGGCGCACTGCCACATCGCCGAGCACCACGAGAGCGGCATGATGTTCTCCTTCGACGTGACCGCATGACGGTCACCGCTACCACCAGTGTGCAGCATCGGGAGGTCGTCGTCATCGGCGGCGGCCAAGCCGGCCTGGCCGTCGGCTACTTCCTCGCCCAGCAGAACCGCCGGTTCACCATCTTCGAAGCGGCCGGCGTGGCGCCCGCTGGCAGTCGCGCGCTCGTGCACGCATCGCGACCGCCCCCCTTTTTGCGATCGCGCGAATGTGCTCACCTCCCGGGCACATGACTGCCTGAAACTCCACACGGGTGGGCGATGTACGTGGGCGGGCGTGGCGCAGGAAGCGCCGCGCCCGCCTGCGTTTGCGCTCGGCACGCCGCGCAGGAACTCGAGCGCCCTGGGTGATCACGCGAGAGGACGCTGGCGCACTTAAGAGTTCATTCGCTGGCGGCGTGCGCGAGTGCCGAGGGCGTCTGGCAGCCGACAATCGCCGGGGTCTCGTGGACGAGCTCATCGTTCTTGAGGGCCTCCACCATGAACAGGGCAAAGTCCACGCGGCGCGTGATGTTGCTCTCGAGAATGGGGTCGCCCACGTGCCGGCTCCACACGGGCAAGCCCTGACTCTCGCCCTCCTCGAGGTCGCTGCCGCGCACGACGGTCCAGCGTGTGTCGCTGGCGAACACCCGCCGGCACGCCTCCACCTGGTCGTCGAGGTCGGCGAAGCGAACGAGACGCGCGAGCGGGCCGAAGACCTTCACGATCGCCTTGAGCTTCCACGAATACACGTCCTGGCCGTCGCGCGTGATGTGCCACCCGCTCGAGAAGACGAGGCGCGCGCCCGGAGGCGCGTGGTCGAGCACCGCTTGGGCCGTTCCCGTCGAGTATCCGTGGACGCCTCGCGGGACCAGCACGACGAGCACCCCGTCGCACCCGGAGAGCGCCCTCTTGATGACCTCGGCGTCGTTCGTGGCTCCCGGAATGACGGTGATGCGCCCCTTGAACGCGTTGAGCTTCTCCACGCTTTCCGCCCGGCACACGCCAACCACCTCGTAGCCCCGATCCAGCGCGTGCTGCACCATGTACTGCCCGAGCTTCCCAGAGGCCCCGACGATGCAAACC
>DASRQS010000092.1:0-9712 GCA_035696365.1 Gaiellales bacterium
CCCGCAGACTGGCCTGGACGCCCCGCTTCACACTCCGCGGCGTGATGCCGTGGGCTTCGTTGTAGGCCAGTTGTTTTTCCCGCCGCTTGGTCACCGTGTCCATCGTGACCCGAATGGATTCCGTGATCACGTCCGCATAGAAAATTACCCGGCCCTTCTCGTGGCGGGCCGCGCGCCCCGCCGTCTGGATCAGGCTCGTGGCACTGCGCAGGAAGCCTTCCTTGTCCGCATCGAGGATCGCGACGAGCGACACCTCGGGCAGGTCGAGGCCCTCGCGCAGCAGGTTGACGCCGACGAGGACGTCGTACTCGCCGAGACGTATCTGGCGGATGATCTGGATGCGCTCGAGCGTGTCGATCTCGGAGTGCAGATACCGAGCGCGGACGCCCGACTCGATCAGGTAGTCGGTCAGGTCCTCGGACATCTTCTTCGTCAGCGTCGTGACCAGCACGCGTTCGCCGGCCTGCTCGCGCAGGCGGATCTCGGCAAGCAGGTCGTCGATCTGGTGCCGCGTCGGGCGCACTTCGACCTCGGGGTCGATCAGGCCCGTCGGGCGGATGATCTGCTCCACGACCTTCGTCGAGACGCGCATCTCGTACGGCCCCGGAGTCGCCGAGACGAAGATCGCCTGCGGCACCCTCTCGATGAACTCGTCGAAGCGCAAGGGCCGGTTGTCCATCGCGAGCGGCAGGCGGAAGCCGTGCGCGACGAGCGACTCCTTGCGGGAGCGGTCGCCCTCGTACATACCGCCGATCTGCGGCACCGTCTGGTGCGACTCGTCGACCATCACCAGGAAGTCGCCCGGGAAGTAGTCGAGCAGCGTGAACGGGGCCTGCCCCGGGGCGCGGCCGTCCAGCACGCGCGAGTAGTTCTCGATGCCGTTGCAGTAGCCGAGCTCCTGCATCATCTCGAGGTCGTACTCCGTGCGCTGGCGCAGGCGGTGCGCCTCCAGCAGCTTGCCCTGCTCCTCGAACTCCGCGACGTGCATCTCGAGCTCCTCGCGGATCGCCGCGGCGGCGCGCTCGATCGTCGGCGGGGTCGTCACGTAATGCGTCGCGGGGAAGATCGTGATCTCGTCCTCGCGCGCGTAGACCTCGCCGCTGAGCGGGTCGAAGTGGGTGATCGACTCGACCTCGTCGCCGAACAGCGAGACGCGGTAGGCGGTCTCCGAGTAGGCGGGCTGGATCTCGACCACGTCACCCCGCGCGCGGAAGCGCCCGCGGCCGAGCACCATGTCGTTGCGCCGGTACTGGATGTCGACCAGCGCGCGCAGCAGCTTGTCGCGCGGGTAGGCCTCCCCCGTGCGCACGGTCACGAGCTGCTCCTCGTACTCGCTCGGCGAGCCCAGGCCGTAGATGCACGAGACCGAGGCGACGATGACGACGTCGCGGCGGCGCAGCAGCGCCGACGTCGCGGCATGGCGCAGCCTGTCGATGTCCTCGTTGCGCGAGGAGTCCTTCTCGATGTAGGTGTCCGACGAAGGCAGGTACGCCTCAGGCTGGTAATAGTCGTAGTACGAGACGAAGTACTCGACCGCGTGCGTCGGGAAGAACTCGCGGAACTCGTTGCAGAGCTGGGCGGCGAGCGTCTTGTTGTGCGCGATCACGAGCGTCGGCTTCTCGACGGCGGCGATCACGTTGGCCATCGTGAACGTCTTGCCGGTGGCGGTCGCGCCGAGCAGCGTCTGGTACTGCTCGCCCGCGTTGACGCCGGCCGCAAGCTCGGCGATCGCCTGCGGCTGATCGCCCGTCGGCTGGTAGCCCTCGCTGAGCTGGAAGATTCCCACGCCTGCAGTCTAGGAAATCGCCCCGGGATTCCCCGAGAAGACAACGCTGCACAAACCGGGGTCCGACCTCGGGGTGTGCGCCGACGCAGGCGACGGGACCGCATAAATTGGGGTCAGACCCCAAGTTATTCATGTCACGAACTCGCGCACAGGTCGGGGTCTCACTCTGATCTGTGCCGTACCTACTTCTGGAGGCCGAGCTCTCCGGGGTAGAGGCGCTCGTAGATCTTGCGTGCGTGCTCGACGCCGTCCAGGTAGGCGCGCGTCTCCTGGAATGCGCTCGGGATCCTCAGCGGGCGGTCGCGGGGCGTGTTCGCGACCCAGGAGTCGACGTTGGCCATGCCGGCGTTGTAAGCGGCCAGCGCGAGCGTCATCGCGTCCGGCCGGGCCCGGTAGTGCTGGCGGAGATGCCGCAGGTACCAGGAGCCGTAGCGCACGTTGAGCTCGGGGTTGTCGAGGTCCGAAGGCACGAACTTCGTGCCGCCGGTGCGCGTTGCGATTCCCTCGGCGGTGCTCGGCAACAGCTGCATGAGCCCGATGGCGCCGCGCGCGCTGCGCACGTGCGGGCGGAAGCGCGACTCGCTGTAGATGACGGCCGCCAGCAGCGCGGGATCGAGATTGTAGTTGCGCGCGTGCGTGCGGACGATGTCGGGATAGCGCAGCGGGTACTGGGTGCGCTCGAGCAGCTCGCGGCCCTTGCTGCCGAAGATGCCGTAGAGCAGGGCGGCCACGAGCACGACGCCGCAGGCGATGAGCGCGAGGCGCCTCACGCAGCGCGCCGCAGGCGGGCCACGAGAGCTGTCACCCAGCGCTCCAGATCGGCGGGCGTGCCGTCGTTCACGTAGACGTGATCGGCGCGCGCGGCCTTCTCCGCTTCGGGCAACTGTGCGGCGGCGCGCTCGTCGAAGTGCTCGGGGCCGCGGGCGCGGCGCACGTCGTCGGGGGCCGTGATCAGCACCACGCCGTCATAGCGATCCGCAAGGCCCGCCTCGTACAGGAGCGGCACCTCGTGCACGAGCAATGCGCCGGGATGGGCCGCCTCCTGCTCGGCCCGCCAGCGTTCGAGCGCGGCGGCCACGCGCGGGTGCAGTAGTCCCTCGAGCCAGCGCCGGTCGGCCTCCCGCGCGAAGACGCGTGCGCCCAGGGCGGCGCGGTCGACCTCCCCGTCGCCGTCGAGCACGCCAGGGCCGAAGTGCGCGGCCACGGCTGCGCGCACCTCGGGATCAAGGTAGAGCGCATGCACGATGCGATCGGACGACAGCGTCGGGCAGCCCAGCCGCGCGAACGCCGCCAGCGCCGTGCTCTTGCCTGACCCGATCCCCCCGGTCAGCCCGAGGAGCACCGCTACTCGGTGTCGGGGACGGGGGCCTCCGCCTTGACCTCGTCCTCGGCCTTGGCGATGGGCTCGAGATCGGCTTCGGCCTCCGCGTCGGCCTCGGCCTCGGCTTCGGCTTCGGTCTCGGGCTCGTCGCTCGCGAGCACGGCCTCGGCTTCCGCCTCGGGCTCCGTCGCCGACGGGTCCTCGGCGAAGACGTCCTCGGAGAGGCCGAGCGTGGGCTCGGGAGCGGGCTCGGGTGCCGCCTCCTCGGCGACCTCGGCGGCCGGCGGCTCCTCGGCGACTGCCTCCTCGGCGGTCGCATCGGCGACTGCCTCCGCCTCCTCGGCCACGGCCTCCTCAGCCACAGCCTCCTCAGCCACAGCCTCCTCAGCCACAGCCTCCTCAGCCACGGCCTCTTCGGCCGGCGCCTCGGCGCCGTCCTCGCCTTCGAGCGCAGGCGCCTCGTCGTCCGCGGGCGCGACCGGGGCCGGGCGCGGGACGGGGACGCCTTCGAGCACGAGCAGCGGCTGCACCTCGTCGTCGGGCTCGACGCGCTTGATCGAGAGCGACAGGCGGCGGCGCTCGGCGTCGATCTCGATGATCTTTACCAGCACGTCCTGCCCGTTCTGCACGACCTCGCGCGGGTTCTCGACGTGATGCGCGGCGAGCTCGGAGATGTGCACGAGGCCCTCGACGCCCGGGACGATCTCGACGAACGCGCCGAACGTGACGGCCTTCGTGACCCGGCCGTGCACGACATCGTCCTGGTGGTAGTGATCGAGCACCTGCTGCCAGGGGTCGGTCTGCGTCTGCTTGAGGCCGAGCGAGATGCGCTGGCGCTCGCGGTCGATGTCGAGCACCTTGACGCGCACCTTCTGGCCGATCTCGAGGATCTCGGACGGGTGCGTGACGTGGCTCCACGAAAGCTCGGAGATGTGGATCAGGCCGTCGATGCCGTCGAGGTCGACGAACGCGCCGAAGTCGACGATGTTCGAGATCTGGCCATCCACGACCATGCCGACGTCGAGCGTGTCGAGGATGCGCTGGCGTACCTCGCGGCGCTCCTCCTCGAGCACGGCGCGGCGCGAGAGCACGACGTTGTTGCGGGAGCGGTTGAGCTCGATCACGCGGCAGCGCAGCGGCTGGCCGAGGAACTCGTCCAGGTCCTGCACGCGGCGGATGTCGACGAGCGATGCGGGCAGGAAGCCGCGCACGCCTAGGTCGATGATGAGCCCGCCCTTGACGACCTCGATCACGAGGCCCTCGACGGCCTCGCCGCTCTCTGCCGCCTCCTCGATGCGCCGCCAGGCCTTCTCGAAGCGCGCGCGCTTCTTCGACAGGATCAGGCGACCCTCGTTGTCCTCCTTGGTGAGGACGAGAGCGTCGACCTCGTCGCCCAGCGCGACCTCTTCGGAGGGGTCGATGTTACGGCGAATCGACAGCTCGGAGAGCGGGATGACGCCTTCCGACTTGTACCCCACGTCGACGAGGATCTCGTCGCGATCGACACGCACGACCGTGCCCGTGAGCACGTCCCCCTCGTCGAAGGAGACGATCTTCGCGTCGTAATCGGGCACCAGCTTGCCGTCGACCTCGACCCAGACTCCGGGCTCGGCGACCATGATCTCAGCGTTCGTTTGGGGCATATCGGTAGGGAGTTTCCTCAGATTCCACGCGGCAGCGCACGGCGCGACGCCGCTTTCTCTGCGGATTGTACCGAGCGACGCGATCTCCGGCGGAACCCGGGTTGGGTAGAAACCGCGTGGTTCTCTAGGATTTGGCCGCGAGCCAGTCGTCGCCGACACCGCTGTCGACCGCCAGGGGCGGGTCCAGCGGGTACGCGCCGACCATCTCCTCGACTACGAGGTCGCGCACCGCCGACGTCTCGACGTCGGGCACCTCGAGCAGCAATTCGTCGTGGATCTGGAGCACGAGGCGCGCGGCGCGACGCTCCGCAGCGAGCCTGCGGTGGATGCGCACCATGGCCAGCTTGATGATGTCCGCAGCGCTGCCCTGGATTACCGTGTTGACGGCCAGGCGCTCCCCCAGCGAGCGGACGTTCCAGCTTTGCGCCCGCAATTCGGGAATCGGCCGGCGCCGGCCGAGCAGGGTGACGGCGAAGCCGCGCTCGCGCGCATCTGCGATCGCCCGCTCGATGAACTCGGCCACGAGCGGCATGCGTCCGCGGTAGGTGTCGATGTAGGCCTGGGCCTCGTCGCGGGTGATCTCGAGCTGCTCCGAGAGGCCGTGGGCGCTGATGCCGTAGATGATCCCGAAGTTCACGGCCTTGGCCCGGTTGCGCTCGTCCTTGCTGAGGTCCTCGCGCTCCTTGCCGAGCACCTCGGCCGCCGTGACCGCGTGGATGTCCTCGCCGCGCTCGAAGGCCTCGTGCAGCAGCTCCTCGCCCGAGAGGTGCGCGAGGATGCGCAGCTCGACCTGCGAGTAGTCCACCGAGAGCAGGCGGTGCCCAGGCGCCGCGACGAACGTCGCGCGCAACTCACGGCCGAGCGGCGTGCGGATCGGGATGTTCTGGAGATTCGGACGCTGCGCGGAAAGCCGGCCGGTGGCGGCCGTGACCTGGGAGAACGTCGTGTGCAGGCGGCCGTCCTCTCCGAGCAGCTCCGGGAACGGCAGGAGATAGGTCGAGAGCAGCTTCGAGAGCTCCCGCCACTCCTCGATGACCGGCACGATGGCGTGCAGGTCGCGCACCTTGGCGAGCACCTTCGAGTCGGTCGAGTAGCCCGTCTTGCCGCGCCGGCCGGCCGGCAGCTCGAGGCGCTCGAACAGCACCTCGCCGAGCTGCTTCGGCGAGCCAAGCACGAAGGGACCGCCGGCCAGCTCGTACGCGCGCTGCTCGAGCGCCTCGACCTGCTCGGAGACACGCGCCGCAATCTCGCCCATGCGCGCCGAGTCGATCGCGACCCCGGCGCGCTCCATCGCGCACAGGACGGGCACGAGGGGCAACTCGATGTCGTCCATCAACGGCCCGAGCTCGCGCTCCGCGATGCGCGCTGCGAGCGGCTCGCACAGCAGGAGGCTGCCCGCGGCCCTGCGCGCGAGCACGGCATCGGGATCGCCGTCGCCGCCGGCCACCGCGTAGCCCTGCTCGGCCAGCAGATCGTCGAGGTCGTACTCGCTGCGGCCCGGATCGATCAGATAGGCCGCCAGCTCGGTGTCGAACGCGGGCACGACACCCGCCTCGGCGAGCGCGCCGCCGAACTGCTTGAAGCTGTGTGCGACGAGCGGGCTCGCGCCGCCGGCGAGCTCGGGGGTGGCAACGAGCTCCTCGACGAGCAGCGCCTGCCCTCCCCGCGCAAGCCCGAGCAGGCCGGCGCCGTCGCCGGCCAGGCCGAGCGGCGCGCCGTCGGCCAGCAGGGTCTCCAGGCTCGCAGCGTCGCCCCTCGCGGCTCCGACGGCGTGCTCCTCGCGCTCGACGACCGCCCCCGGCACGGCGGCCTCGAGCTCGTCGATACGGCGCAGCAGGGCGCGGAACTCGAAGCGGCGGAAGAGCTCGCCCATGGTCGCCCGGTCGGGAGGCGCGGCCAGCGCCTCGGCGGGGCTGAAGTCGAGCTCGAGATCGCGCTCGATCGTCGCCAGCTCCTTCGAGCGCTCCGCCTCCGCGCGATGCTCGATCAGCGTCTGACGGCGCTTCTCACCCGGCACGGCATCGACGTTGGCGTAGATGCCCTCGAGCGATCCGAAGCGCACGAGCAGCTCCGAGGCCGTCTTGTCGCCGATGCCGGGGACGCCGGCGATGTCGTCGGAGGTATCGCCCTTGAGCCCGATGAAGTCGGGAATCAGCCGGGGCGGGATGCCGTAGCGGGCCTTCACGCGCTCGGGCGTGTAGACGTGCACGTCGGTCACGCCGCGCGGGGAGAGCAGGACGCTCACGTTGTCGGACACGAGCTGGAAGGCATCGCGGTCGTGCGAGATCACGCACGTGGCGATCCCCTGCTCGTCCGCGCGCAGGCTGAGCGACCCGATCACGTCGTCCGCCTCGTAGCCCTCGAGCTGGACGTTGCGGTAGCCGAAGGCCTCCACCAGCGGGCGCAGGTACGGCTGCTGCTGCTTGAGCAGCGAGGGCGTCGGCTTGCGCGAGGCCTTGTAGCCGGGAAAGCGCTCGAGGCGGTGCACGGGCCGGGTGTCCCAGGCCACGATCACGCCCTCGGGCCGGTAGTCCGTGAGCAGCCGCATGAGCATGTTCGCGAAGCCCAGCAGGGCGTTCGTGGGGAAGCCCTCGGTCGTCGCGAGCTCTTCCGGGAGCGCGTAGTAGGCGCGGTAGGCGAGGGAGTTGCCGTCGATCAGGAACAGGCGCGCGGCGCGCGCCGGGCCATCGCTGAGATCGAGCTCGGAGGGCTTGGCGACCACCTTGGCATGGTGTCAGAGCGGGGCACCGCGTGAGGCCTTGGCGGAATGCCCGCACCGCGCGATACTGCGCCCATGAGCGTGCCTGCCAGCGGTGGCGTGGAGCTCGTCCTCGAGCGCGATCGCGTCGCGCCGGGCGACGCGATCTGCGGCAGCGTCGCGCCGGCCCTCCGGGTATGGGCCGTGGACCTCGTGCGCGTCGAGTCCTCGCCCGCCTCGACGCTCGAGTTCACGGTCGCGAGCGTCCGGCCGCGCGCGGACGGCGGGTTTGCCATGCCCGTGCCCGCGGACGCGCCGCCGAGCGTGTCCGGGAGGGCCTGCGCCCTCGTCTGGCGCGTGCGCGCACGCACCAGCGAGTTGCCCCAGATCTTCGACCCGCGCCTCACGCTCGAGATCGCATGCCCGTCCTGACCGACGCCGAACGCCACGCACTCGCCATGCGACTCGTGGGGGATTTCGAGGCGCGACGCTTCCACGTCGAGCTCGCCACGGCCGAGCTCGTCGGCGGCGGGACGATCTCCGGCCGGGTGCACCGCGATCGCGAGCTGGCCGCAGGCCCAATCATCGTGCGGGCGCGCTGCGCGGAAGTCTGGCGGGAGGCGCCGCCGCGCGTGCCCATCGTGCCGGCCAACCGCTCGATGCGCATGCCCCGGTGGCACGAGCGTACGCTCTGGTCGGAGGAGCTCGTGCTCGACGGCCTGGCCGACGCGCACTGGGCGGGCTTCGCGTTCAGCGTGCCGGCCGGGCTGCCGCCGGCCATCGAGGCCCGCTCGGTGGCCTGGCGCTACGAGATCGAGGCCCGCCGCCCGCTGAGGCTGCGGCCCGACGAGCGCGCGCTGGCGGTGCCGCTCGGCTTTCGCGCGATGCTGCTCGAGCCCGGGCTGCCGGTGCCGCTGCGGCTCAAGTGAGCGCTCCCGCCGCGATCGTGCTCGAGCGGTCATTCGAGCACCCGCCGTCCAAGGTGGTGACTCCGCAGTGAGCCGCGTGCACCCCGCGGCAGCAGTCGGCTTCGACCGCGCGGCCGGCGCCTACGAGCGCGGCCGGGCGAGCTACCCGGCTGCGGCCGTGGAGACAATTCTCGCGGTGACGGGCGCCGCGCCGGGACGCACGCTGCTCGAGCTCGGCGCCGGCACGGGCAAGCTCACGCACGAGCTCGTGGGCAGCGGCGCGCGCGTGCTCGCCCTCGAGCCGGTCGCAGGAATGCGCGAGGTGCTCACCCAGAACGCTCCCGCAGCCGAGCTGCTCGCGGGCGTCGCCGAGTCGATTCCCCTCGCGCACGACAGCGTCGATGCGGTGATCGCCGCGCAGTCGTATCACTGGTTCGATCCCGAGGCCGCGACCGCAGAAGCTGCCCGCGTCCTGCCGCCCGGCGGCGTCGTGGCGTTGATCTGGAACCGGCGCGACGAGAGCGTGGACTGGATGCGGGAGCTCACGCGCATCCTCGACGGACGTGCGGGCGACGCGCCCCGCTACCGCACGGGGCTCTGGCGGCGCGGCTTCGACACCAATCCTGCTTTCGCGCCTCTCGCGCTGCAGACCTGGCCGCACCGCGGCGCCGCGGGGCGCGACGTCGTGCTCGACCGCGTGGCCTCGATGAGCTTCGTTGCCGCGCTCGACGACGAGCCGCGCGCGGAGTTGCTCGCGGAGATCGGCAAGCTGCTGGACACGCACCCCGACACGCGCGGACGCCACGACGTCGCGATCCCCTACGTGACCGAGTTGTTCACGACTCGGCGGTTGCCGTAAGCGCAGCCGGGCCGCCCGCAGGCAGCAAAGTTCGTGGCCGCTTGCGGGTCGGGTGAGGGGGCCGATGGCGACGTCGATGATGGTCTCCACGCCGGCCACGGCCTCCGCGAGACCATCTCCGTGACTCCGTCGATGCTGTTCGACAACGCCGTGTCCTTCGGCTTCGAGTACGTCGACCACATGCCGGCCGACCCTCCCGGTCACTCCCGCTACTGCGATCTTCGTGCGTGCCGGCTTGACCGATCTCCTCCTACGCCTGCTTGACGAGTTCGAGCTGAACCGTGACTTCGACGTCCCAGCCGAGCACGTCGTCGCCGTCGGGAAGCGGCATCTGCCAGGTCATCCCCCAGTCGCGCCGGTCGAGGAGTGCTCGCAGCTCGAGCGCCGCGCGCAGAAGGCCGTACGGATCCTCGACCGGTCGCTCATACGTCCCCGTCGCGATGATCGGCCGGCGGAGGCCCTTGATCGTCAGCGCGCCCTCGACCGTCGCCGTTCCG
>DASRQS010000093.1:0-30414 GCA_035696365.1 Gaiellales bacterium
GCCTCCGTGAGCTCGCGCACCGGGCGCGTGATGCGCCGGCTCAGCAGCACCGCGACGATGGCGCCCGCGAGTACCGCGAGCAGCAGCGGCATGACGACCCGGCGGCCCTGCACGAGCGTCGAGGCGTTGATCGAGCGCACCGGCCGGGCGATCACGACGGCGCCGATCAGCTGGCCGCCGAAGTGGAAGCCGCCGGCCGCGGCGAGCGTCGAGGTGCCGTCGGCGAGCTTGAGGTCGAACGTCTGCGCGCGCGGCTTCGTCGTGTTGCCGAGGAGCTTCCAGTTGAGCCGCCCCTCCGTGCCCTTCGGGGCCTTGCCGAAGCGCACCTCGATCGGCGGCTCGAGACCCGAGTGGCCGACGAAGTAGACGTTCGCTGCCGTGATGCTGCCGAGCGCGCTCGCGAAGTCGTCGGGAGCGCCCGCCTCGCCGCGCAGCCGCTTGTTCGCGAACTCCTCGAGCAGCTTGACCGTGCTCAGCGACTGGCGGCTGAGCTCGGAGCGCGCCCGCGAGCGCTCCTCCTTCGAGAACTGGCGCACCGCCACCGCGGCGAAGAGAAACGCAGCGAGAGCGAGGCTGACGAGGAAGAGCGCGACAAGTCGCGTTCTAAGAGACCGCAGAGGCATCGTCGGCGACCTTGTAGCCGACACCCCAGACGGTCACGATCGGGCACGTATCCCCGATCTTGCGCCGGAGCTGGCGCACGTGCACGTCCACCGTGCGGGTATCGCCGGCGAACGTGTAGCCCCAGACCCGCTCGAGCAGCTGGTCGCGCGTCAGCACGAGCCCGCTGTGGTCGAGCAGCTCCCAGAACAGATCGAACTCCTTGGGCGCCAGCTGCACCGGCGCGCCGTCCACGAGCAGCTCACGCCGGCCCGCGTCGATCGAGATCAGCCCGTGCGTGCGGCGGCCCTTGGAGACGGGCGGCGGAGCGGTCGCGCGGCGCAAGATCGAGCGGATGCGAGCGACGAGCTCGCGGGGGTTGAAGGGCTTGGTCAGGTAGTCGTCGGCGCCCACCTCGAGACCGACGATCTTGTCGACGTCGTCGTCGCGCGCCGTCAGCATCAGGATCGGCACCGTGCTCGTCGCGCGCACGGCGCGGCAGACCTCGAGGCCGTCCATGTCGGGCAGGTTGAGATCGAGCAGGATCAGCGCGGGCTCGGCGCTGACGGCCTTCTCCTTGGCCTCCGCACCGTTCACGGCGCGGTCGACCAAAAAGCCGGCCTTCTCGAGATAGGCGCTGACGAAGCTCGCAATGTTCGCTTCGTCCTCGACTACGAGGATGCGCTCGCTCATGCACTCACTCTAGCGACGCACTTCGCCCGCACCGGGCCCGCGCTCAGCTGGGCGCGGGGCTCACGGGCCCACCGTCGTGGTGGGCACGGTGGTCGGCGGGATCGGAGGCGCGGGCGGCGGGGCGCCGCTCAGGGCGAGCTGGAAGAGCTTCTTGACGTCCTTCGGGACCTTGCCGAGATTGCCCAGCGGGACGTTCCAGTGCGACCGCTCTCCGTTGACGATCAGCGTGCCCTTGCCCCTCGCCTGCAGGCGGCCGTAGATGCCGGCGGCGTTGAAGGTGCTGGCGCCCGTGACGGTCACGCGGTAGAGCGTGCCCGAGATGCGGAAGGCGGCGCTCTTGCTGCCGCCCGCGGGGACGTAGGTGCGCGAGCCGTCGACGTTCGTCGTGGGCTGCACGGGCGAATCGACGCGCATGTCGTGCGTGGCCGAGTAGTCGGCGACCACGAGCGAGGCGCCGGAGAAGACGACGCCGTAGGCGACACCGCCGCCGCCGGTGAAGATCTGGCGACCGACGCCCTTGGAGACGAAGACGCCGCGATCGCCCCTGGCGCTCTTGACGCTCGCGGCACTCGTGGCCGCGCCGGCGATCGGGGCGGCGGTCAGCGCGGCGAGCACGGCGGCGAGCACAGCCCGCAGCACGCGGCCGCGGCTGACACGCGCATGCTGATCGCTGGGGAGGCGCATGTCTCGATTATTCATCCGGGAGATCACGGCGCGGTGCTGCGGCGGTAAGGATTATGTAAGTTCCAGGCCATTCGAGGCCCGCAGCTCACTCGGCCGAAGCGTAGTCGTAGAAGCCGCGCCCCGTCTTCCGCCCCAGCAGGCCCGCCTCGAGCATCCGCAACAGGCGCGGCGGAGGTGCCATGCGCGGCTCCGGGAGGGCTGCGTGCAGCGCCTCGGCGGCATGCACGTGCACGTCGATGCCGACGAGGTCGATCAGGCGGAACGGGCCCATCGGCCAGCCGGCGCCCGCCGTCATGGCGGTGTCGACCTCGGCCGGGGAGACGCCGGTCTCATCGAGCGCGCGCACGGCATCGTTGAGCAACGGCACGAGCAGGCGGTTGACGACGAATCCCGGCGTGTCGTTGCAGCGCACGACCTGCTTGCCACAGCTCGCCATGAGCGCGCAGGCCGCCTCGTACGGCTCCTCGCCGGTGCGCTCGGCGCGCACGACCTCGACGAGCGGCATCAGCGGGGCGGGATTGAAGAAGTGCAGCCCGAGGCAGCGCTCCGGGCGCGCGCTGGCCGCCGCGATGGCGGTCACCGAGATGGCCGAGGTGTTCGTCGCGAACGCTGTGCCGGCGGCGCAGATGTCGTCCAGCGCGGCGAACAGCGCCTGCTTTGCGCCGATCTCCTCGACGATCGCCTCGATCACGAGCTGACTGCGGCCCAGCGCCGCGAGGTCCTGCGCGAGCGTGAGGCGCGCGAGCGCCGAGCGCCGCTCCTCGTCGCTGCGCAACCCCTTGCCCACGCGTCGTGCGAGGCCCGCCCCGATGCGCTCTCGCGCCCGCGCGAGCGCGCCGTCGTCGACGTCACGGCCGACCACCTCGCAGCCGCCCTCGAGCAGGACCTGGGCGATGCCCGCCCCCATCGTGCCCAGTCCGACGACGCCCACGCGCGTGATCGCTTCCATGTGCGCGAACGGTAGAGCAGCGAGTCCGCCCGGTGGCGCGAACGACCAGCCCGCCGGGCGGCACCGAAGTCCAGGCTGGCGGGCGCTGGGAGCCGGCGCCGGCCCGGTCGCACAAGCTGTCACAATCTCTTCGCCGTGATGGCATGTACGGCGTCACAAAGTCGGCTGTCAATCGTGCAAGCCGATGCTTGCATTACTAGTTTTTCGCGTGCTCATCCGGTACGCTAATGGTCCGCTTCCCGAACCGTGAAGACACGAAGTCCCCGGGAAGCGAGCCTATCCGTCCGTCACGAGCGAGCAACCATGTACCGCTTCAGCCGCGCCCTTTATCTCGAGCTCAAAGACCTTGTCGATCCGCACCCGGACACCATCAGTGTGGCCGAGGCGCGTCGGCGGGTGCTCGATGCGGCGCAATCCACAGTGGAGCGGCTGGCGAGCGATCCGCGGTATTTCCCGCAGCCCGCACGCAGCCTGTTCCAGCAGATCCGTTGTTACTTCCCCATCTCCCAGCAGGCGCGCGTGTTCTACGCGATCGAGCGCATGGTCAGCCTGGCTCGGGCCTCGATCCAGGTCGAGCTCGACCGGCTGAACGAGGCCAACGCCCGCTGCCGCGCAACCACCCGCAAGGGCAAGGCCTGCCAGCGCACCCCGCTGCCGGGCCGCGAGTACTGCCCGTCGCACTCGCATCTGGAGGAGCCCTCCACGCTCCCCTCGCGAGTCGGCGCAGCCGCCTGAGCTGAGGCCGCGGCAGCTGCACGCGCCATGATTGGCGCGTGCACGACCTGCCCGAACGCCTGACGCTGGGCGCCGGCGACAGCGAGCCCAACCGGCTCCTGCTCGCCGACGCCCTGGCGCTGCTCGGGATGCTCGCCGAAGCGAGCGTCGATCTGGCCTACGCCGATCCGCCGTTCGCCACGGGACAGGTGCGCCGGGGGCCTGGTGAGCACCGCTACGAAGATGCGCTGGAGGATCCCGCTGCTTACCGGGCGTGGCTGGAGCCGCATCTGGCACAGCTGCACCGCGTGCTCGCGCCCACGGGATCCCTGTTCCTGCACCTCGACCACCGCATGAGCGCGCATGCGCGCATCGCGCTGGACGACGTGTTCGGGCGGAGTGCCTTCCGCAACGAGATCGTCTGGCGCTACGGCCTGGGCGGCCGCGCGCCGGCCAAGGCGTTCGCGCGCAAGCACGACGTGCTGCTGTTCTACGCGCGCGGCCCGGCGAACACGTTCCACCGCCTGCGCGGGGAATTGACGCCCGCGATGGCCGCCAAGTACGCCCACAGCGACGAGCACGGCCGCTACCAGAACGCGCACGGCCGGCGCTACTACCTCAAGGGCGGAAAACCGTTCGACTCCGTCTGGGACATCCCGAGCATCTCGCCGACCGCGGCCGAGCGCACCGGCTATCCGACGCAGAAGCCGCTGGCCTTGCTCGAGCGCGTAATCGCGGCGACCACGGACGCGGGCGCGCTCGTGGTCGACCCCTTCGTCGGCAGCGGCACGACCGCCGTCGCCGCTCAGCGCCTCGGGCGGCGCTTCGTCGCCGGTGACCGCTCGCGGCACGCCATCGGCGTCACCTGCGCCCGCCTTCTGCGCGAGGCGAGCGCCCAGCCGGCGCCGGATGTGCTCCTTTCGAGCACTTGATTCTCGCCTCGCCAGTCTCCACAATCGTTCGCAGGGAAACGAGCGCCTGGTGGCGAACCTCCGTCCGCACGGAATGAGCGGTCACCCGGCAGGAGAGTGCATGTACCAGTACAGCCGCGCGATCTTCCTCGCGGTCAAGAACCTCGTGGACGATTCGCAGCCCGGCGTAAGCCGGGTTGAGGCGCAACGGCGCGTGTTGGCAGCCTGTGAGGCCGCGGTCGAACGGCTCGCCGCCGATCCGCGCTACTTCGCGCGACCGACGCGCAGCCTGTTCGAAGAAATCCGGCGCTATTTCCCGATCACGCAGCAAGCGCGCGTGTACGTGGCGGTCGACGAGGTGATCTCGCGGGTCGTCGAGGCCGCCGAGGCCGAATTGCAACGCCGTAGCGATCTGCTCGGCCGCTGCCGCGCGCTCACGCGCAAGGGCCAGCCGTGCCAGCGCGGCGCGATGCCCGAGAGCGAGTACTGCCCATCCCACGCGCATCTCGACGAGCGCATCGCGGCCGGCTTCGTCGCGGCCTGAGCTACTCCAGCGGAAGCTCGAGCTGCGCCTCGCGCGCCAGCTTGCCCACGTACACGCCCAGCAGTCGCACGGGAGCGCGGCGGTCCGCCAGCGCCTTCTCGAGCAACTCGACCGCGAGACCGCTGAGCGCCTCGGCGGTGGCGACCGGCGCCGCGAGCGTGCGCGAGCGCGTGACGATGGCAAAGTCGTCGTAGCGGAGCTTCGTGGTCACTGTGCGCGCCGCGAAGCCGCGCCGCTCGATGGCGGCGAACACGTTGCCGGCGATCGGCGCGAGCTCGGCTGCCATCGCGAGCGGGTCGAGCAGGTCGTGCTCGAAGGTGGTCTCCTCGCCGATCGTCACGGGATCGGAGGCCTCGACCACGACGAGACGGGGATCCACGCCGCGCGCCCGCTCTCGCAGGTCGCGCCCGACCTTGCCTCCCATGCCGAGCCCCGCGAGCTGCGCGTCGTCCTGGCGCGCGAGCTCGCCGATCACGGCGATACCAGCCGCCGACAGCCGCTGCTCGCCACGGGGACCGATGCCCGGCAGCGCGCGCAGCGGGAGCGGCGCCAGGAAGGCGGCCTCGCGGCCGTGCGGCACGACCACGATGCCTCCCGGCTTGCGATGATCGCTCGCGATCTTGGCGATCGTCTTGCCAGTGCCGCAGCCGAGCGAGCATGAGAGGCCCGTGGCGTCGCGCACGGCGGCCTGCAGCGCTCCCAGCAGCCCTCGGGCGTCCGAGGTCGAGCGTACGAGGCCGGTGAGATCGAGGTAGCCCTCGTCGATGCCCACCTGCTCGACCCGCTCCACGAGACTGTGGACCACGCCCCAGACGGTGCGCGAGCGCTCGCGGTAGCGCTCCATGTCGGGCCGGACGAAGATCGCCTGCGGGCAGCGGCGATGGGCCTCCGCCGCGCTCATGGCCGAGCGGATGCCGAAGCGCCGCGCCTCGTAGCTCGCCGTGGAGACGACGCCCCGCCCGCGCGGGTCTCCGCCGACGACCAGGGGCTTGCCCCGGAGCTCGGGCCGGTCGAGCTGCTCGACCGCCGCGAAAAACGCGTCGAGGTCGAGGTGCGCGATCACGCCTGGCGGGTGCGCACGGGCGAGGTACCCGCTGCAACCGCCTCGCTGCCCCCGAAGACCGCGCGCACACGTGCGCGCTTCGGCAGCCTGACGGTCAGCTTCACGCGCGCGTCCTTGGCCCGGAGCAGCCCGGCTCCGATGCGCTGCCAGTCGGCTCCGCGGCGCCACTCGAGCGTCACCAGCACGCCCGCCAGTGCGCGTGAGCCGGACACGACCACGCCCATGGGAGCGCCCGCCGGCGAGGCCGGCGGCGCGGGCACGAAGCGCCGCACGTGCAACGCGGGCGCGCGCTGGACCGTCCCCACGTAGGCCAGCTGCAGACCGGTCGCGTTGGCGCTCGCGACGGTCAGCGCGACGCGCCGGCCACGCAGTCCGGCGACGGGCACGCGCACCGCCCGCCAGCTCGTGCCGGCGATCGCCGTCCCGAGCGTGCGCTTCCCCGCACTGAGCGCGATGCTCGGGTGCAGGCCGGCGATGCCGCGGATCCAGACGCTGATCGTGGACGCGTCGCTCACGAGCGTGAAGGGGGCGGTGCGCAGCTCGAAGGGCCCCGGACCCGCGGTCAGGAGGGCGCCGGCGGGAAGCCCTGTCGCACGGCGCGCGGCCCCCTTGACGAACGTCATGCCGGAGGCGACCTGCTCGCTCTCCCCCACGCGGGCGAGATCGACGGCATCCTGCCGGCCCATCACCGGATCGAGGGCGAGCCGCACCGTCTGGCCGGTGAGAGCCGCCGCGTTGAACGCGAACGTGTCCCAGCTGGAAGACGGCCGGAGATCGCCAAGGGCATGGACGGCGCCGTCTGCACCCAGCGCCGTGATGTGCAGGAGCGGCGATCCGACCGGCGCCCGCGCCGTGATCAGCACGACCTGCTGGGCGCGGCCGATGGCGAGCGCCGGTGTCTCCAGCGTCGTGTTGTCGCGCAGCGCCGCGTAGTGGCCGCCGGGACCGCCGGTCTTCACCGTGACGGCTCCGGGCCCGAGCAGCGTCCAGCCCACGAGACCCGAGCCGAAGCGCGCGGCGACCGGCCGCGAGGGCGCTGCGCTCAGCTTCAGCAGCCGGGCGTTCGGAGCCCACCAGGAGGGATCGGGCGCGACCGGCGGTGCAGCGGATGCCGCCGCGGCCGCTACCAGCGCGCCGCCGGCGACGCAGGCGGCGGCCGCTTCGCGCAGGGACGGCAGGCGCGGAGATGCCATGCACCCATGGTAGAGCGGGCCTCACGCGGCGCACCCCGCGGCGCGCGGCGACGAACCGGGCATCACGGGAACGATATGGGCCGAAAATGGTGCTTCGAGCCATCCGCCACGGGCCCGAACCTCGCATAGACTCCTGTGTTCTGTGACACCCGACACCGACAAACTCGTACGCCAGCTCTCGCTCGTGGCGTACCTGATGGCCGAGCGGCGCTCCGCGTCCGCGCGCGACGTCAAGCAGGCCGTCGAGGGCTACTCGGAGATGTCGGACGAGGCCTTCGCGCGCCGCTTCTACGCCGATCGCAGCGAGTTGCTCGCCCTGGGCGTGCCGCTGCAATCGCAGCGTGACGACTTCACGGGCGAGGAGCTGTACACGCTGCTGCAGGAGCACTACTTCCTGCCCGGGCTCAACCTCAGCGACGCCGAGCTGGCCGCCCTCTCGACCGCCGTGCACCTGCTGGACGGCCAGTTCGCCTACGCGGAGCCGCTGCGCCTGGCGCTCCAGAACCTCGCCCTGGGGCGCCCCAACCCGTCCTACGATGCCGCGCCCGAGGTGTCGGTGCGACTGCTGGGAAGCGGCTTCACGGCCGAGGTCGCCGTGCGGCTGCAGAAGCTCGAGACCGCAATCTCCAAGCAGCGCACCGTCGTCTTCCGCTACTGGGCGATCTCCTCGGACGAGGAGGCCGTGCGCACGGTCGATCCCTACAGCCTCTACCTCATGGGCGGTCACTGGTACGTGATCGGCCGCGACCACGACCGCGACGACGTGCGCACCTTCCGGCTCGACCGCGTGCGAGGCGACGTGCGCTTCGCCACGCGCCGCGAGCGCGATTTCCGCGTGCCGCCCGAGTTCGATCCGAGCGCCTACCGCAACCGCGCCCCCTGGCAGCTCGGCGACGGCGAGGAGCAGGCGACGATCCTGGTCGAGCCCGAGGCCGCCTGGCTGGTCGAGCGCGCCGTGGGCCAGTACGGGACGCTCGAGCATCGCGACGACCGCTCGCTGCTCTACACCACGGCCGTGGCCGACTGGCACGAGCTCGCGGGCTGGCTGATCGGGCTCGATGGGCTGGCTTCCCCCCTCTCCCCGCCGGAGCTCGTCGAGCGCGTCGCGACAGCCCTCGAGCGCGTGGCGGCCGACCACGAGGGCGAGCCCCAGCCGCATGCAGTGCCGCTCGAGCTCGTCGACCGCGTGCCGGCGCCCGAGCGCGGCGAGTCGCCCGTTACGCCCGAGCGCTTCGCGGTGCTCCAGGCCATGCTCGCCGACGTGCTCGCGGCCTGTGGCGAGCACAAGGACGCCACCATCGACGCGGCCGAGCTGGCCGAGCGCTTCAAGCTCAGCGACGAGGAGCTGGAGGATCACCTGCAGCTGCTCAACCTCGTGAACTTCGGCGGCGGCTGCTACGCCGTCTACGCCGAGCGCGCGGACGACGGGCGCTCGATCCACGTCGAGAAGGAGCTCTACGGGGACGAGTTCCGGCGGCCCGCGCGCCTGTCGCCGCTCGAGGCCAAGGCGCTGCTGCTCGCGCTCGATCTCGTCGGCCCGCTGGTGGCCGCCGACGCCGGGACGACGCTGGACGACGTGCGCGCCAAGCTCGAGGCCGCCTTCGGCCGTTACGACATGCGCGGGGCCCCGACGCCGCAGCCGACGCCGCTGGACGAAGACGTGCTGTCCGTGCTCTCTGCGGCGGTGCGCAGCCGCACGGTGGTCGAGATCGATTACCTGGCCCGACAGGCCGACGCGGTCGAGCGGCGCGTGATCGAGCCTCACTACCTGCGCGGCGTACGCGGTGACTGGTACTGCGACACGTGGGATCGCACGCGCGATGGCGAGCGCACGTTCCGGGTGGATCGCATCCGAGAGGCGCGCGCGCTGGACGAGACGTTCGAGCGGCGCGAGAGCCTGACGGCGCGCGTCGACGGCGCCCTGGGCGACCACGCCGGCACGGCGCTGGTCTGGTTCTCCGCCGACGTCGCCCGCTGGGAGCTCGAGGACCGGCCCGACACCAACCGCCTGGCCGACGGCGCCGCGCTCGCATCGGTGCCCTACGGGTCGGAACGCTGGCTCTGCGCCGAGCTCTGCCGCTACCTCGGTGAGGCGATCTTGCTCGAGCCGGAGCCGCTGCGCGCACGCGTGGCAGTCCGCGCGCGCGAACTCGCCGCGCTGGTGCGCTCGCACGCCACCGCCAGCGCCCCGTGAGGGAGCGCCAAGCGCGCTGGCTGAGCGACGCCGAGGTGGCGGGGCTGCTCCCGCCACCGGCCGAGGCCGCCGAGCTCGCGCGCTCCGTGCTCGTCGGGCTGGCCGAGGGCACCATCGAGCTGCCGCCGAAACCCGCCATCCACCCGCGGCCCGACGCCTTCGTCAACACCATGCCGGCCTACGTCGGGCCGACTGACGGCACCGGCGTCAAGCTCGTCAGCGTCTTCCCGGCCAACCGCGCGCAGGGGATGCCGGCGGTCACGGCGATCGTGATCGTGCTCGACAGCGAGACCGGCCTCGTGCACGGCCTCCTGGGCGCGACAGCGCTGACCGCATGCCGCACCGCGGCGGCCTCGGCGGCGTGTGCCGCACGGCTTGCGCCGTCGGCTCCCGGCCACGTCGGGCTGACGGGCGCGGGCGTCGAGGCGCGCACCCACCTGCTGGCCCTCGAGGCGCTCGGACAGCGCGAGTTCGCCGTCTGGGATCACCGGGCGTCGAACATCGAGGCGCTGCGCACCTGGGCCGGCGAGCACGCGCCCGAGGTCTCGCTGCGGGCGGCCGCGAGCGCCAGCGATGCCGCCGACGGTGCGGCCATCGTCGTCACGGGCATCCCGATCGGCGCCGAGGGCGGGCGAATCGACCCGGCGGCGCTGCGGCCCGACGTGCTCGCGCTGCCCATCGACTATTCCACCTCCATCACGGCCGAGACCGCGAACGGGGCCGAGCTGTTGCTGACCGACGACGTGGCGCAACTCGACGGCTACCGCGGCATGCATTGGGACGGCTGGCGCGCTCTCGACGGCCCGGTCGGCCGCTGGCTGGCCGACGGCGCTCCCGCGAGGCCGTCCGGCCAGGTCGTGGTCGCCAACCTCGGCGTCGGCGCGCACGACGTCGTGTTCGGCAGCGCCGTGCTCGCCCGCGCCGAGCGCGAGGGCATCGGCCAGCTCGTCAGTCCCTGAGAGCCCTGCGGGCGGCGTCGCGCAGGAGCGGATCGGGATCGTCCGCGTAGCGCCGCGCCAGCTCGCGTTGATCGGCCGGCGCGTTGCCCAGGGCGACGAGCGCGTTGCGGCGCAGGTAGCGCGGATCGCGCTCGGGCACGTACAGGTGCTCGTGGCGCGCCAGCAGCTGCTCGCCCGGCAGCTCGAGCCAGTCGGCGAGTGAGACCCAGGCACCGGGATCCTCGGGCAGCGGCGCGCGGCGTGCGGCGGGCCCGGTGTTCCAGGGGCACACGTCCTGGCAGATGTCGCAGCCGTAGACGCGATCCTGGAGCGCGGCCGCGTGCGCCTCGGAGACGGAGCCCCGAGCCTGCGTCGTGGTGGACAGGCAGCGCGTCGCGTCCAGCACGCCCGGCTCGATCAGCGCGCCGGTTGGGCAGGCGTCGAGGCAGAGCGTGCAGGATCCGCATCCGGGCGGCACGAGCTCGTCCGCGGGCTCCAGCTCGGCGTCGGTGACGATGGCGCCGAGCGCGACGAACGACCCCTCGCCAGGCACGATGGCCATGGTGTTGCGCCCCGAGAAGGCCAGGCCGGCTCGCACCGCGGCGTCACGGTCGACATGGTGGTTGGAGTCGACGAAGACTGCGCAGCGAGCGCCGCGCGCCCGCAAGCGGTCGGCCAGGCCCGTCAGGCGCTCCCTGAGCGGTGCGTAGGGATCGCTCCAGGCGTAGCGCGGCATTCGCCCGGTCGGCCCGTCGGGCCGCGGCGCAGCCGGCCGCCAGAGCGGCATCGCCGCCGCGATGACGCTGCGCGCACCGCGCACGAGGCGCTCGGGATGGCAGGAGCGCGGCGTGTTGGTGAGCGTGAAGCGCAGGTCGCCGAACAGCCCGCGTGCGCGCCGCTCCTCGATCAGCCGCTCCGTCTCGGCGTACGGCTCGGCGCGCGCGACCCCGAGCAGGAGGCCCTCGACTGCGAGCTCGTCCTGCATCGGGAGCAGCCTAATACGATCCGTGCGGTGCGCGCCGTGCGGATCCACGAGGAGGGCGGCCCGGAGGTCGTGCTCGTGGACACCGACGTGCCGGTGCCCGAGCCGGGTCCGGGCGAGGCGCTCGTCCGCATGTACGCCAGCGCGCTCAACCGCATCGACATCTGGATCAGGCTGGGCAAGCCGTCGCGGCCCAAGCCGCACACGCTGGGGGCCGATGGCGCTGGCGTCGTGGAAGCGCTCGGCCCCGGCACCGAGGGCCCCGCGCCGGGAACCGCGGTGGTCATCAACCCCGGCCTCTTCTGCGGTGTCTGCGAGGCCTGTCTGCGCGGTCAGCAATCGCTCTGCGAGCGCTTCGCGGTGCTCGGCGAGCACGTGCCGGGCACGCACGCCGACTACTGCGTGGTGCCCGTGCGCAACCTCCACCCCAAGCCGGAGCCGCTGAGCTTCGCCGAGGCCGCGGCCTACCCGCTCGTGTTCGCCACGGCGTGGCGCATGCTGATGACGCGGGCGCGGCTCGAGCCGGGCGAGACGATCCTGGTGTGGGGCGCGGGGTCGGGCGTCGGCAGCGCGGCCGTGACGCTGGCCTCCGCGCTCGGGGCGCGCGTGATCGCGACCGCCTCGCACGACGACGTGCTCGCGGTGGCGCGCGAGCGCGGCGCCTTCGCCACGATCAACCACCGCAGCGACGACGTGCTCGAGGCCGTGCGCGAGCTGACGGGCGGCCGCGGCGCCGACGTCGTCTACGAGCACGTCGGGGAGAAGACGTGGTCGACCTCGATCGAGGCCCTGCGCCGTGGTGGGCGCCTCGTGCTGACGGGCGCCACGACGGGCGGCAATCCGCCGGCGCGCCTGCATCGCATCTTCTGGAAGCAGCTCGACGTGCTCGGCTCGACGATGGCCAGCGACTCCGAGTTCCGCGCGGTCACGCGCCTCTTCGACCAGGGCCGCTTCCGGCCGCTGGTCGATTCCGTGCGGCCGCTCGAGGACGTCCAGAGCGCCCAGCGGCGTCTCGAGGCCGGCGAGCAGAACGGCAAGCTCGTGCTCCAGATCGCCGATGCCTGAGACCGCCGGCGCCGAGGTGCTGCTCGTGCCCGACGGCGCGGTCTCCGGAAATCCGGGCCCGGGCGGCTGGGCGGTCGTCCTCCAGAAGGGAGGTCACCGGAAGGAGCTCTCGGGCGGCGAGCCGCATACCACCAACAACCGCATGGAGCTGCGCGCCGTGATCGAGGGCCTGAAGGCGCTGAAACGGCCCTGCCGCGTGCGCGTGCAATCCGATTCGGCCTACGTCGTGAACGCCCACCGCCAGGGCTGGCTGCGCAACTGGCAGCGCAATGGCTGGCGAACCGCCTCCAAGAAGCCGGTCGAGAATCAGGACCTGTGGGAGGACCTGATGGCCGCCGAGGCGCGCCACGAGATCACGTGGGAGCTCGTCAAGGGCCACGCGGGCCACGAGCTGAACGAGCGCGCGGATCTGCTCGCGGTGCAGGCACGCGAGCAGGTGGCCCGCGGCGGGTAGCTCAGCTCAGTACGTCAGTAGCCGAGGATGAATTTGGCATCCTCGGACATGAGCTCGGGCGACCAGGCCGGCGACCAGACGAGCTCCGTCTCGACCTTCTCGATGCCTTCGCAACCCGCGGCGACGGTTTCGATCTGCTCGGCGATCCAGGGGCCGACGGGACAGCCCATCGACGTCAGCGTGTACGTGATCTTGACGGCATCGCCGTCGACGGCCACGTCGTAGACCAGGCCAAGATCGACGATCCCCATGCCGATCTCGGGATCCTCGACGGCGTTCAGCGCCTCGCGCAGGGCTTCGGTAGTGGTCATGCCCGCACTCTACGACCTCCGCCGCGCGAAGGCGGTACGTCAGTGCTTGCGGCCCTCGAGCACGCCGATCAGCACCATCGTGAGCATGAGCACGATGATCAGGCCGAGCATGATCTCGGTCGTGCGGTCCTTGTGCGGGTTGCCCGTGGCGTCGGCGGCGAGCGCGCCTGCGGGCAGCGCGAGCAGCGCGACGAGGGACACGAGAAGTGTGCGCAGCATGCTCTTCGTCCTTCCGCCGTGAACCATCGCCGGAATTGAATCACACCGGCCGCGCGGCGAGCGTCGTCCGATCGCGTCCCTAGCCTGACTGTCCGTGACGCGATTTGCCCATGAGGCCGAGGTCGAGTGCGCCCGAGCTCTCGACGCTCTGGGCATTCGCTGGGAGTACGAGCCCCACACGTTCGTGCTCAGCCGCGACGAGCAGGGCCGCGTGCGCGAAGCCGTGACGCCCGACTTCTACCTGCCGGAGCTGCGCCTGTACCTCGAGGTCACCGCGATGCGGCAATGCCACGTCACGCGCAAGAACCGCAAGCTGCGCCGGCTGCACGAGATGCACCCGGGCGTCCGCTGCATGGCGCTCTACGCTCGCGATCGCGAGCGCCTGGCGGACCGACTCGGCGAGATCTGCGCGATCGTGCGCGCGGCCTAACCGGTCTCCAGTCCTTCCAGCTCGGCCAGCGCGGTCACCGCCTCGTCGCGCAGCGTCCGGCGCTCGCGCTCGGCATCCTCGTCGGTCAGCTTGCCCGCCTGGTGGTCGAGCTCGAGCTCCTGGAGCGCCTGCAGGGCCGCGTCGCGGCGCTCCAGCAGCGCGAGCCTGCGCGCGTCCGGCGGCAAGGTCTGCGTCGCGTGCTCGCGCAGGAGAGGCCAGGCCACGAGCGCGACGACCCCGACGGCGAGCACGAGCAGCACGATCACGGCCGGCAGCATCAACGAGCGCGCGCGAACGCCTCGTTCGTGCGCCTCGCCAGCCGCGCGGCCAGGCGCGGATCGGGCCAGATGGCGATGGCGAAGCCGAGCACGAGAACGATGGCGGAGAGCCACAACAGGTTGACAAGCGGGTTCACGAAGGCCTTGATCGTGACGACGCCCGGGCGCGGCGAGCCGTCGAAGACGAGGTAGAGGTCCTCGCCGGTGCGCAGCAGCGGGCGGATGGCGATCTGCTTGGTCGGCTCGCCCGAGTCGAGATAGGTGCGCGCCGACGGGCGCAGCGTGTCGATGCGCTTGCCGCCCTGCGAGACGTCGATCACGGCCTCCGTCGAGATGTAGCTGCGCGTGATGGGCGACTCGATGCCGCGCAGACGCAAGCCGTAGCCGTGGAACTGCACGGTCTTGCCCGGCGCGAGCACGAGCGTGCGGCTGGTGGCGTAGGCGCTCGTGCCGACGATCGCGACGACGCCGATCATCACCGCCAGATGGACGACGTAGCCGCCGTAGCGCCGGCGGTTGCGCCCGACCAGTTGCGCCAGCGCGGCCGGCCACGAGATGCCGGGCGAGAGCGCCCGGCGCGCCGACGTCCCGCGCGCGAGCTCCAGGCCGATCGTGACCGTCACGAACAGGCACAGGCTGATGGCGACGACACCCGGCACGCTCGAGGCGTAGCCGAGCACGACCAGCAGGGCCCCGGCCGCCAGCGCCGACACGAACGGCCAGCGGAAGGCCTGCACCACGCCGCGCAGCGACGCGCGACGCCAGGCCACGACGGGCCCGATGCCGGCCAGCAGGATCAGCGGCAGCCCGAGCACAACGGCGAAGAAGTCGTAGTAGGGAGACTGGGTGGCGACGCGATGCCCGGCCAGCGCCTCGGAGATGGACGGGAAGAGGACGCCCCAGAGGATGGCGAACGCGAGCGCGACGAACAACAGATTGTTGAACAGGAACGTCGCCTCGCGCGAGACCAGTGAGTCGATGCGGTGCGGAGAGCGCAGCTGGTCGAGGTTGCGCGCGATCACGACGATCGCCACGGTCGCGACGATCGCGATGTAGCCGATGAACCACCAGCCGACGCTCGAGACGACGAAGGTGTGGATCGACGAGGTGAAGCCCGAGCGGGTCAGGAACGTCCCGACGATGCACAGCACGTAGGTGAGCGCCACCAGCGAGACGTTCCAGACCTTGAGCATCCCCTTCTTCTCCTGCACGATCACGGAGTGCAGGAAGGCCGTGGCGGTCAGCCAGGGAATCAGGGCCGCGTTCTCGACGGGATCCCAGCCCCAGAAGCCGCCCCAGCCGATCTCCTCGTAGGCCCACTTGGCGCCCAGCAGCATGCCGACGCCGAGCGCGAGCCACGGCACGAGGGTCCAGCGCCGTACCGCCTGCAGCCAGCGCCCATCGGTGCGTCCGCTGACGAGTGCGGCCATGGCGAAGGCGAAGGGGATCGTGAAGCCGACGTAGCCCAGATAGAGCAGCGGCGGGTGGGTGAGCATGTAAGGGTTCTGCAGCGACGGCACCAGCCCGGCGCCGTCCCGCGGCACCTGCGCGACCGTCTCGAACGGGCTCGCGACGAAGCTGGTGGCGAAGGCGAAGAACGCGCAGGCCCCGCCCAGGAACGCGACGAGGTAGGGCATCAGCTCACGCGAGCGTCTGCGGTGCTGATAGGTGACGAGCGCCGAGAGGCCGCTGAGGACGAGCAGCCAGAGCAGCAGCGAGCCCTCCTGGCTCGACCAGAAGGACGAGATCAGGTACGGCTCCGGCACCTCGCGCGAGGAGTGGCCGGCGACGCTCGCGAAACGGAAGTCGTGTCGCACGATCGCCGTGACCAGCACGGCCGAGGCGACGGCCACGCAGGCGAAGCAGCCGGCCAGCGCGCGCCGCGCGCTCGTGATCAGCCGCTGGTCGTGCGTGCGCGCGCCCACGAGCGCCGCGACGGGCGCGTAGACGGCCGCGAACAGGGCGAGCAGCAGTGCGCCGCGGCCCAGCAGCTCCATCAGCCGCTCACTGCGTCGGCGCGACGGAGGTCGAGGAGTACTTCGACGGGCACTTCGTGCTCAGCGAGTCGTTGCGCGCGTCGAACGTCCGTCCCTTGACCTGACCATCGACGAGGATGGCCCGCCCGTCGCGGAAGGCCGAGGGCACGGCTCCGTGGTAGACGATCGTGATGCTCTTGACGGTGCCCGGGTCGTGCGTATAGGCCGCGTTGTCGGCCAGCTGGATGCGCAGCCCCGAGGCGCTGGCCGCGTCGCCCTCGTGCGAGACCACCGTTCCGTTGAGGCGCACCTCGCCGCTCTTGGCCTTCTGAGCGATCAGCTGCTGCACCTGCACGACGTCCACGGTGCCGCCGAGGACCGTCGTGTAGAGGAGCGCCGCGCCCAGCGTCGAGGCGACGATGAGCGAGACGATGAGACGGACATTGCTTCCGCGCATCAGCGCCTGCAGCATACCCGCCGGTCGCTGCACGTAATCCCCGCCCGGAACGCCTCGCGGTCTCTATTGCGACTGGTAGCCGAGCTCCCGGGTGAGCGTTCCACCCGGCGGCTCGCGCAGTGCGTCACAGTAGCCCTGCCCGTAGGCCGCGCGCAGGAACCAGCCCATGAGCTCGTGGTCCCAGCGTTCGCGCGGGACCTGGAACAACTCGGCCCAGATCTCCGTGAGACGCGCGTCGAGAACCGAGGCGAGCTCCTCACGCGAAGCGGGCATCGGGGTCGCGGACGAGATGGGTGCGAAATCAGCCATCGCCCTCAGGGTACGGAGCCCGTCGGACGGAGCCCGGCGGACCGCCTAGACCGTGCCGTCGGCAGCCGGCGCGTTGGGTACCGGCGAGGCGTGCGGCCAGAGGCGGCGCAGCACGCCGGGCCAGGCCACGAGGCTCTCCATGGAGAGCAAGACCAGCGCGGCCAGAGGGAGATCGGAGTAGCGCTCGAAGGCGGCATAGCGCGGCTCCCACTCGGGGAAGAACTTGCGGTTGAAGGCGAGTAGCCGCTCGACCTGGAAGAAGCGGTCCGCGCGCGCCAGCACGAAGCGCAGGCCGCGTTCCCAGGCCGGCAGCTTCGCGTCGCTGCGCAGCAGGTCGCCGAACGCGTTGAAGTTGAGCGAGATGCGCTCGATGCCGCGTGCGCCCGCCCAGGCGAACGTCTCGCAGAGCAGGAACTCCATGAGGCCGTTGGGCGTCTGGTGCAGCCGGCGCATGGCCGAGAGCGAGAGGTCGCCGCTGGCCGGCGCGGGCACGAAATGCACGAAGCCCACGAGGCGGCGCTCGCGGTCGTAGCCGAGCGCGAACACGGCATCGCCGTGATCCGGCGCGTGCATGTCGTCGAGCGCCATCGAGAAGCCGCGCTCCGGCTGGCCGCGCAGCCAGGAGCGGCTCACGCGCTCGATCTCGCGCCGCTGCTCGATCGTCAACTCGCGGGCGCGGACGATGCGCGCGACGTGCCCGGCCTTCGAGAGCCGCGTCACGGACTGGCGTACCTTGCGGATCGGCCGGCCTTCGAGCGAGAAGCGCGCCGGATGCACGACGGCCTCGTCGCCGACGTAGATCGTGCGCAGCCCGATCGTGTGCCAGTCCGCGAGGTGCTCGCGGGCGACCCCGAGCACGGCCACGCGCCAGGCGTGAGCATGGCAGTGGCGGACGAAGTCGGCGAGCAGCGCCGGCGCTGCTGCCGGGTCGCCCACCGGATCGCCCGACACGAGCGCCACCCCGCCGACGGCGCGATAGGCGAGGAATGCCGTGCGCTGCTCGTTGAAGAAGTACGACTTGTCGCGGCGCAGCGCGAAGTAGGCCAGTGAGTCACGGCCGTGGCGCTCCACCAGGCGGCGTGCATCGCGGCGATCGTCGACCACCTGGCTGACCGCGCAGTCGCGTGGCCGCAGGGCAAGCCAGATCACGTAGGCCGCGCAGATGATGGCGGCCGTGGCCAGGCTGATGGTGAGCCCGTGCTCGAAGCGGCCCGGGTTGTTGCTGGGATCGATGCCGACCAGCCCGACGCTGATGTTGCCGACGGTGTCGCTGAACATGAACGGCATCCCCCGCACCTCGGCGTGGATGTAGGTCGCCGCGAGGCCGTAGCCATAGAGGCCGGCAAGCGCCCAGAGGCCTGCCTCCAGCGCGCGCGGCGGACCGTACGGGTCGCCGGCCGCGTTGAAGTCCGCGCGCTTCCACCACAGGAGCGCGAACGGGACGGCGCTCACGACCGCGTCGATGACGTCGCGCTCCTTGAGCAGGTGCCCGATGCAGGAGATCGCCAGCAGCCAGAGCGCCGCCTGCCAGGCGCGGTGGCGACGCCGGGCGAGGCCGCGCCCGAGCAGCACGAGCCCGAGCGAGGAGGCGACCAGCAAGCCGTCCGCCACGTGCGGGGCCGCCGGGCTGAGGATGTCGGACACGACCCCCAGGCGCCCCGCCCAGGCAGGCGTCACCGCAGACACGAGGCCGGCGAGACCGGCGACGGTGGCGACGAGCGAGAGCAGGAAGGGCGCGCGGGGGGTGCGCTCGGGCGTGCAATCGGAGTGCTCGATACCTCACACAGTAACGGGCCCGTGCGCGGCCGACCGCGAGCCTATGGTTTGCAGCGTGCCGGCCGATGAGGTGCTCGATCCACGCTGCTACGCACCGGTTGGAATCGAGCCGCGCACCCGCGCGCTGCTGACCGCGGTTCCGTACAGGGGATCCCTCCTGCGCGAGGGCCGCTCCAGTCGCCGCGAGCGGCGGTTCTGGGCCGTTACGCTGCGCGCCGTCACGGGCGCGGCCGCAGGCGCCCATGCCGAGCTCCGCCTCTGGCCCGAGTCCAACCCGCAGTGGTTCGAGGGCCGCCTCGCGCTGCTCTGTGACACCGACCTGGAGACGATCTCGGCGCTCACGCTGGATCAGCAGCGCGCGCAACTCGAGGGCAACCTCGCGCAGCGTTCCTACGCCGCGCTGCTCGAGACGGCCGCCGACGGACTGGCCGACGTCGGTTATCTCGAAGGGCCGCGCGACCGCGTCGAGCCGCCGGCCGATCTCCCCGAACCGCCGGTCGCGCGCCGCGTGCCGCCACCGCTCGACGTGCCCGAGGCGCCGCTCCCCCACCCGCCGTTCGCACTCGTCGAGGACGCAGCTTCGCTGACCGAGCTCTGCCGGAAGCTGGCCGGCGCAGGCGCGCTGGCCGTCGACATCGAGACCGATTGCGGTCCGCTCGGCGCTCCACCCGACTGGTCACCGGCCGATGGCGCCGTGCGCCTGCTGCAGGTCGCCGGGCGCGTCGACGGGGGGATCGTCTGTGGCGTCGTCGACTGCTACGCGGTCGCCCCTCGCCCGCTCCTGCGCTTGCTCGCCGACGGGCGCGAGATCATCGCCCACAACGCCCGCTACGAGCAGGCCTGGCTAACGTTCCATTACGGCCTGCCCGCCTGGCGCTCGGTCTTCGACACGAGCTGCGCGTTCCGCGTCTTCGAGCGGCACTGGTCGATCCAGAACCCGGAGTACGCGCGCCGCGACGCCACGCTCGCGACGGTGACCCGCCGGCTGCTGGGAGCGCCGAAGGGCGGCTACGGCCCCGACTGGTGGGGCGCCGAGCCGCTCCCGGCCGAGCAGCTCGACTACGCCGCCTACGACGCCGTCGCGCTGCTCGAGCTGCGCGACCGGGCGCAGGTGCTGACTGAGGCCTTCGGCTGCACCGACCAGGTGCTGGCAGCCTCGCGCACCGCTTGCATCGAGGCCTTCCGGCGCTTGCCGCAGCCCCATCGCGATGCCTGGGATGCCGCCTGCCGGCTGATCGACACGGCACGGGACGACGCAGGGCTCGCCCGCGCGGCCGCCGTGATCCGCCATCTGCCGCTGGCTGCCTGGCAGCGCTCCGAGCTGCGCTCGCGCTACGCGGGCAGGCGGCTCGCGCTCGCCGCCTAGGTTCAGCGCGTGCGCGCGAGCGCGCAAGCAAGTACGGCGCAGGCAGCCAGGCAGTCCTCCTCGGAAGCGCTCTCCGCGGGATTGTGCGAGATGCCCGTCGGGTTGCGCACGAAGAGCATGGCTGCGGGCAGATGGCGTGCAAGGACGCCGGCATCGTGCCCGGCGTAAGCCGCAAGATCGACGGCCGCGTGTCCCTCCGCGCGCGCGGCCTCGTGGAGGGCGGCGCGCAGCGTTGCGTCGAAGGCGCAGCCGGGATCAGCGCTCTCGCACAGCCACTCCGCCTCGACGCCGTCGGCGCGGGCCGCCGCGCGGACGCCCTCGCGCACGCGCTCGAGCGCAGCCTGTTCCGGTGCGCGCACGTCGAGGCTCATGTGCGCCTCGCCCGGCACCTGATTGGTGGAGCCCGGCAGCGCGCTGATGCGACCCACGGTCGCGACCGCCCCGGGCTCGGCGAGCGCCAGCTCGTGTGCGGCGACGACGGCGCGCGCGGCCGGGACAAGCGCATCGCGGCGCCCTGCCATGGCTGCCGTGCCGGCGTGGTCGGAGACGCCGTGCAGCGTGCAACGCCAGCGCTCCCGGGCCGCGAGCGAGGTCGCGACGGCAAGCGGAGCCGGGACGTCGACGAGGTGCCTCCCCTGCTCGACGTGCACCTCCATCCAGGAGGCGATCCGCGGCAGGAATCCGGGGGCATCGCGCAGCGTGGTCGCGGAGACGCCCCGTGCTGCAGCGAGGTCACCCAGCACGTTGCCCTCGGGATCGGTGCGCGTGAGGATCTCGCCGGCGTCGAGCTCGCCGGCCAGCCCGCGCGAGCCGAAGATCGCGGCGCCGAAGCGTGGCCCCTCCTCATCCACCATGGCGCCGACCGCCAGTGGCCGCGCCGCGCCCCCGGCGCGGCGCGCCGCCTCGACGGCCACGAGCCCCGCGACGACGCCGAGCGCGCCGTCGTAGGCGCCGCCGTCGGCGACCGAGTCCAGATGTGAGCCGACCGCGTCGAACGGGCCTTCTGCGCAGCCTGGCTCGACCGCCCACAGGTTGGAGGCGGGGTCCTGCACGACCTCCAAGCCGAGCTGCGCGGCCGCCGAGCGGAACCAATCGCGCGCCGCGTCCTCGCCCGGCCCCCAGGCCATGCGGTTCCAGCCGCCCGGATCGCGGCCGATCTCGGCGAGCTCGGCGAAGAGCCGGCGGTAGAGACCGGGGTCGATCACACGATCACCGCTTCCTCGGTGGCGCCCGTGAGCTGTACGGGACCGTCCTCGCCCAGGAAGTAGCTGTTCTCGACGCCCACTGCACCGAGCCCCGTGAACGCGAGCTTGGGCTCGATGGCGACGACGTTGCGGGTCTCGAGCGGTTGCGCGTAGCCGCGGGCGAGATAGGGCGGCTCGTTCAGCTCCAGGCCGATGCAGTGGCCGACGAAGCGCACCCGGCCGTCGCCGGCGCCCATGAAGTGCTCGGCGTGTCCGGCATCCGCGGCGACCTCGAGTGCGCGCTCGTACAGCGCGCTTCCCGGCGTGCCCGGCCGCAGCAGGGCGACGCACTCGGCCAGGATCTGCCGGCAGGTCTCGTAGGCCGCGAGCAGCATGGGGTCCGCGTGGCCGATGAAGAAGGTGCGCGTCTGATCGGAGACATAGCCCTCCGCCAGGCCGGAGATGTCGATCACGACCGCGTCACCGTCGCGCAGTGGACGCCGCGACGGCCCGCGGCCCTGCGCTGTCGAGAGGCCCGGGCCGTGCAACGGCGTCTCGGTGGGACCCGGAACAGGGGCGCTCTCCCCCGCGAGCACCTGCCCGTAGAGGAACTCGCTGTTGATGCCGCGGAAGCGAATCGTGCCCTCGTGTCCGCGTAGCCGCATATGGTGGCCCAGCTGGCTGAGCACGTCGCACTCGGCGCTGCCGGGCAAGAGCAGCTGCGGCGCGTACTCCATGGCGGCCTTCGTCTGCTCGCAGGCGAGGCGGATGCGCGCCAGCTCCCACTCGCTCTTACGGGAACGCGCCGACCACAGCGCGGGCATGCAGTCGGCCGGCTCGGCGCCCGGCAGGAGCTCGCGGTAGCGGAGATAGGAGGCGGCCGGGAGCACGTCGAGCTCGAGCCCGAGCCGCATGCGCTCGCCCAGCCCGGCCGACGCAAATGCCGCCGGCAGCGCCCGCAGCGAGGTGAACGGCTCGATCCGCTCGAGCGCGCTCTCGCTGCGCGCCCGCTCGAGATCGCGTCGCACGAGCAGCAGCGGCTCGCCCGTCGCCGGCACGATCAGGTGCGCGTTCTGCGCGGTCCCGCTGAGATAGACGAGATCGGCGGACTGTACGACCAGCGCCCCGTCGAGGCCGTCGCGCTGCAGGCCCAGCTGAAACGCCGCGATGCGGCGGGCGATCTCATCGGCCGGCGGTGGGGGCGGCAGCACGGACGCAGACGATAGCGACGGGCCGCTGGGGCGGGGCGGGTTGCGGGGGCCAAGTGGCACACGCGGCGGGTGCCACTTGGCCGCACCGCACTCACGACGCCGACAACGCCGAGTAGCTCAAGTGCACGAACCAGGCGCCGTCGAGGCCGTGCGCCCGGCTTGCGGCGGTGCGCTCGTGCTGGCGCCAAGTGGCACTCGCGGCGCGTGCCACTTGGCCGTACGGATGCCCAAATGGCACGCGCGGCGTGTGCCACTTGGCCGAGCTACCCTCAGCCGCGTGATCCTGCACAACGGCAGCGTGCGCACCGGCGACGCGAGACTTCCGCTGGCGCGCGCGCTCGCCATCGCGGGCGATCGCATCGGTGGCGGCGTCGACGTGCGCGAGGGTGATCGCTCTCGCGTCTCCAACGAGCGGATCGATCTCGACGGGCGCTGCGTCGCTCCGGGTTTCACGGATGCGCACGTCCATTTCCTGGAGTGGTCGCTGTCGCTCGGCCGGCTCGATCTATCGCGCACGCGGTCGCACGCGGAGGTGCTCGCTGCCGCGAAGGGCGCGTCGCCGGGCGCGGACGGCTGGCTGATCGGCGATGGCTGGCGCGCCTCGCGCTGGCCCGGCGGCGACCCGGAGCCGCACAGGGAGGCGCTGGACGCCGTCTGCGGCGATCTACCGGTGCTGCTCTGGGCGCACGACCACCACACGGCCTGGCTGTCGTCGGCGGCGCTCGCGTTGCTTCCGGTCGGGGTTGCGCCGGTGGTCGAGCGCGATGCCGGGGGCGAGCCGACGGGGGTGCTGCGCGAGACCGCCGCCTGGGACGCGGCGGCCGCCATTCCGGTGCCGCGCGAGAGCGAGCTCGACGAGGCGGTCGCCCGCGGCCTGCGCGCCGCGCATGCGCAGGGGGTGACGGGCATTCACGACTTCCAGCGAGAGCACGGGCTCGCGGCCTGGCAGCGGCTGCACGCCGACCACCGCCTGACGCTGCGGGTCTGGGCATCGCTCCCGGCGGAGCGGCTGGACGAGATCATCGCGCTCGGGCTGCGCAGCGGCTTCGGGGACGAGTGGCTGCAGATCGGGCCGGTCAAGGCGTTCGCGGACGGCACGCTTGGCTCGCGCACCGCCTTCATGCTGGAGCCGTTCGCCGATGCCGGACGGGGCGCGGCCATGCTCTCCCCCGAAGAGCTGCGCGAGTTGGCCACGCGCAGCGCGGACGCGGGCCTCGAGCTGGCAGTGCACGCGATCGGCGATGCAGCCAACCGGGCGGTGCTGGACGCACTCGAGACAACACGCAAGCGCTGGTCGCCGCGCCGACTGCGGCCCCGCGTCGAGCATGCGCAGGTGCTGCATCTCGACGACCTCCCGCGCTTCGCGGCACTCGGCGTGACGGCCTCGATGCAGCCGTCGCACGCGCCGTCCGACCGCTCGCTCGCCGAGGCGGTCTGGGGCGCGCGCTGCGCGGGCGCCTACGCGCTCGGCTCGCTGGCCCTCGGCGGGGCCGCCCTGTGTTTCGGCTCCGACGCGCCGATCGAGCCGCTCGATCCGCTCGCGGGCGTCCAGGCGGCGGCGACGCGTGACTGGCCCACCTCCGAGGCGCTCTCGGTCGAGCACGCGCTCGACGGCTTCTGGAGCGGCGCGGCCTATGCGCGCCAGGCCGAGCGGCGCCTGGGGCGCCTGCTTCCGGGCTATGCAGCCGATCTCGTCGTGCTGGAACGCGACCCCGTGACCTGCCCGCCCGAGGAGATCGGCGAGATCGGCGTGGTCGCTACGATGGTCGCGGGCCGCTGGGTACACGGCCGGCCGCCCTGGTGAGGGGCTAGTCCGCGGACGCGCGGGAGCGGCGCGGGGCCACCCGGATCCCCCGCGCCGCCGGCAGCGACAGCAAGACGATCAGGCCGAGCAGCCCGAAGGCGAGCCCGGCCGCGTCGTGCAGCTTCGGCAGCGGGTGGACGCCGTTCTCCGCCGCCTTGAGGACGGCCTTCGGCACGGTCTCGAGCAGCACGAATCCCGCGAGCGCGGCGCCGATGCCCGCGCCCAGCTGGCGCGCGGTCGTGACCGCGCTCGTGTCGCGCCCCTCGCGGCCCTTGTCGTCCGACAGCGCGGCCGGGAACAGCGCCGGGCTGGCGAAGCCCATGCCGAACCCAGAGATCGTGAAGCCGATCGCGATCGCGAGGCCCCCGGAGACGGGGATGGCCATCGCCAGCGTGCCGATCGCGACGATCGCGGTGCCCGTTGCGACGATGCGCCGCAGCGACCAGTCGAGGTGCGTGACCAGCCCGGTCCCGAGCGTCCAGGTCAGGCTGGAGAGGAGCAGCGGGAACGAGGCCCAGAAGACCGACCAGCCGGAGCCCGCCTGCAGCGCCAGCGTGATCACGGTCGTGCCGCCCGTGAAGGCGACGCCGGCCGAGAGCGCGATCAGGCAGGTCGCATAGCCCGAGCGATGCCGCGGGATGAGCGGCCGGTCGGTGTGCAGCTCCTGCCACACGAACGCCAGCGCGAGCGGGATCGAGATGACGGGCCAGGGCGAGGGGAGCAGCAGCCCCAGTGCGAAGCCTCCCAGCAGGCACGGCCCGAGGATGTTGGCGCGGGTGTGCTCGCGCGGCGTGAAGGTCGTGCCCCGGAAGGCGCGCAGCGCGAAGGTCACCGTGAGGGCCAGCAGCGGGAGGTTGACCCAGAAGACCGCGCGCCAGTCGACGAGCGCGACGAGCAGCGCGCCGACCGGTGGGCCGATCACCGCCGAGACCGCCCAGACCGCGGCGTTGACCGCGAAGCCGTAGCGCTCGAGGTGACGCGGGAGATGCGCCGTCCAGATCACCAGTGGCACGGTCAGCAGGAAGCCGCCGCCGAAGCCCTGCAGGAGGCGGCCGGCGGCGATCTGATCCATGCTCGTCGCGGTGCCGCCGACGACCGTGCCGATGAAGAACACGCCGGATCCGACGAGCAGGGTGCGAAAGGGGCCGATGCGGTCGTTGACGGCCCCGGCGAGCGGCATCCCGACCACACTCGCGACCGAGTACGCGCCCGCGGCCAGAGCGTAGTTGCCGATGTCGCCGACGTCGCGCGCCGCGCTCGGCAGTGCCGAGACCACGATCAGGAGATCGAACGAGGCCAGGAAACTCGCACCCAGGCCCGCCAGCACGAGCGCCCGCGTCGCCGGACCGAAGAGCTCGCGCAGCGAGCCGCGCGGGACGGTGGTGCTCACTCGACGAGCAGGGCGGCATCCTCGACGACCGCGACCGTGCCGTCCGCTCGCACCGAGAAGCCCGTGGATTCGAGCGGCAGCAGGAGGCGCCAGTCGCGGCCGCCCAGCCGGACGCAGCGACCCTTCAGGCGGCGTACGCTGCCGTCGGAGCGCACGCGCACGACCTCCACCTCGTTCGACTGACCGGGTCGTACGCCCATACGGACGAGGCGCTGCGCCGTGGCGCCGATGAGGGCCGGAGCCCCCTGGACGTCGAGCAGCGCGTCAGGCGGCAGGTCGAACGGCACCGACTGGCCGTCGAGCTCGAGGTGCATGCGCGCCCATCGGCTCTCGCGGTCGAGCGAGCCCTCCCCGAAGAGGATGCGCTGGGGCCGAGGGTGCCCGATCGCGCCCTCGAAGGTGAGCGCGAGAAGCGGCCCGTTGACGCGCGTGTCGCAGCGCGAATGCCCTGCGGGCAGGTCGTCCTCGAGCAATGTGTGCTCCTGGCGCACGGCGCGCAGGGTAGCGGGCTACGCGAGGTCGCGGAGCCGCTGTGCCTCGGCCAGCGACGAGAGCTTCTTGAGCGCCTGGTTCTCGATCTGGCGGATGCGCTCGCGCGTCACGTGGAAGGCGGCCCCGACCTCGTCGAGCGTGCACGGCTCGAAGCCGCCGAGGCCGAAGCGCATCTCGAGCACGCGGCGCTCGCGGAAGCTCAGCACACCCAGGATCTCCGAGAGCGTCTCGAGGCGCATCTTGCGCGTCGCCTCGTCCTCGGCTGTCGGCGTCGTGACGTCTGCGATGAAGTGGCCGAGCTGCGAGTCGTCCTCGTCGCCGACGGGCTTCTCGAGCGAGATCGGCGTCTGCGCGGCGCGCATGATCTGCTCGACCTCCTCCAGCGGGAGCTCGACGCGATCAGCGATCTCGGAGGTCGTGGGATCGCGCGAGAGCTCGGTGCGGAGCTTGCGCTCGACGCGCCCGATGCGGTTCAGCTTCTCGACGACGTGCACGGGCATGCGGATGGTGCGGCCCTTGTCGGCCAGCGAGCGCGCCACGGCCTGGCGGATCCACCAGGTGGCGTAGGTCGAGAACTTGTAGCCGCGCCGGTAGTCGAACTTCTCGACCGCGCGCACGAGGCCGATCGTGCCCTCCTGGATGAGATCGAGGAACGGCAGCCCCTGCTCGCGGTAATGCTTGGCGATCGAGACGACGAGGCGGATGTTGGCCTCGATCATGTGCCGCTTGGCGCGCATGTCGCCGCGCTCGACGCGCTTGGCGAGCTCGATCTCCTGCGCGGCCGTGAGCAGCTTGGTGCGGCCGATGTCGCGCAGGAACCGCTGCAGCGAGTCACTCGACAGGACCTCGACAGCGTGCACCGGCTCCTCGTCCTCGTCGGCGTCCGCCTCGGCGTCGGCATAGGCCTGGACGGCCGTCTCGTCTTCCTCCTCCTCGAGCTCGTCGACCGGACTCAGCGCGAGCGTCGCGACATCAACAAAAGGCTCGTCATCATCGAGCGCTGCGAGAACGCGCTCTTCCAGGTCCACGGGCGAGGAGATAGTGCTCATGCCCGCCGAGGTTCGCGCTTGGCGGGCGATCTCCTTCTCGTGATCTCGAAAGTCCAAGTGGCACACGCGGCGTGTGCCACTTGGGCATCAGCCGGAAGCCTTCAACACCGTCCGGGCGAAGCGCCCGATCAGCCCGCCGGGGTCGAGCTCGGAGGCCTGCTTGTACTCCTGCTTGGCCTTGGCGTTCTGGCCGATCCACGAGAGCAGCTCGCCGAAGTGGAAGCGCGGGCTGGGCTCGCCGGCACGGCTCTGCATCAGCTGGCCCAGCTGCCCCACCGCCTGGGCGGGCACGTCCTTGTCGAAGCCGAGCACGATAACGGCCACTTCCGCGTCGACGTTGCTCGCGTCGAGCGCGAGCGCCTTCTCGGCCACGAGGCGGGCTCGCGTACGCGAGCTGAATTGCAGCGCATAGGCGTAGTCGAGCTGGGCCGGCAGCGAGCGCGGCGCCGCGACCGCCCTCGCCCGCAACTGGGCCGGCGAGCCGCGCACGAAGCGCGAGCGCACCCAGAGCGGATAGTTCTTGCGGTACGACGGGTGCAGCACGTTGTCCGCGGTGCGTCCGTAGAGACCGTCCGGATCCAGCGAGCGCGTCTGCTGCAGCTCGGCCGTCGCCTCGGACCGCTGTCCCGACCAGAGCAGCGCCAGCGCGAGGTGCAGCGTGGGCACGGGGGCGCGATCGTCGTCGGCGACGAGCGCGCGGAGCACGCCGATGGCGGTGTCGACCTCACCCGGCCGGTAGCGCAGCAGCGCGCCGGCGACCTGCACGCGCATGTCGCCGGCGCCGAGCAGCGCACGCGCGCGCCGCAGGGACGTCTCGGCCTGCGCGCGCCTGCCTGCGCCGATGTCGGCCGAGACCGCAGCCAGCGCCGCGTCGCCGCCACGCGGATGCGCCGGCAGGTCGAGCACGAGCGGGGGCGCGCCGGTCAGCGGAGCCGACGAGCGGGGAGCCGCGGCGGGCGCCGGGCTGCGCAACGCGAGCGCTCCGATCAGCGCGACGACCACGACGAGCGCGCCCGCTGCGGCGACCGGCACGGCGCGCTTCCTGTCGATCCCGGCGATCACCCGCGCAGGGTAAGAGGTTCCTGCAAAACTGAGCGTGACTGGCTCAACTGCAGGCGATCCACGGGTCGGGAACACCGGCTCGACGACTGCGGCGCGGCAAAGCTCGACGGAATAGCCGCGATGCACGTAGCGTTCTCACAATCGTGGCCTCTTACCAGGATCTTCTTCGCGAGCTCAAGACGCAGATCAACGAGATCAGCGCCCCAGATGCGGCCGCCCGCCTGTCCTCCGACGAGCCGCCCGTCCTGATCGACGTGCGCGAGCCCGACGAGTTCGAGCAGGGCGCCATCGAGCAGTCCATCCACATCCCGCGCGGGAATCTGGAGTCGCGGATCGGCGGCATCGTGCCCGATCTCTCGACCCCGATCGTGATCACCTGTCAGTCGGGCGCGCGCTCGGCCTTCGCGGCCCGCTCGCTCGAGGAGCTGGGGTACGAAGACGTCTCCTCGCTCTCCGGCGGCTTCGGCGGCTGGAAGCAGAACGGGTTCCCCTGGGGCGCGCCGCGCGTGCTCAGCGAGGCACAGCGCGCCCGCTACTCCCGCCACACGCTGATCCCCGAGGTTGGCGAGGCCGGGCAGTTGAAGCTGCTCGACTCCACCGCGCTGCTCGTGGGCGCTGGCGGGTTGGGCTCACCGGCCGGCCTCTACCTCGCCGCGGCGGGCGTCGGCACGATCGCGATCGTGGACGCGGACGTTGTGGACGAGTCGAATCTGCAGCGGCAGGTGCTGCATTCGATGGCCTCGATCGGCATGCCCAAGACGGAGTCGGCCAAGCAGCGCATCGAGGAGCTCAATCCCGATGTGAACGTGCTCACCTACCGCGAGCGCCTGACCTCGGAGAACATCGACCGGCTGCTCGAGGGCGTCGACGTGATCGTCGACGGCACTGACAACTTTCCCACGCGCTATCTGCTTAACGATGCGAGCCTGCGCCACCGCATCCCCGTGGTGCACGCCTCGATCTTCCGCTTCGAGGGCCAGCTGACGGTCTTCCAGCCGTACCAGGGCCCGTGCTACCGCTGCCTCTTCCCGCAGCCGCCTCCGCCCGAGCTCGCGCCGTCGTGCGCCGAGGGCGGGGTGCTCGGCGTCCTGCCGGGGATCATGGGCTCGCTGCAGGCCAGCGAGGCGCTCAAGTTGCTGCTCGATATCGGCGAGCCGCCCACCGGTCGCCTGATCCTGTTCGACGCGCTCGACACGACCTTCCACGAGGTGCGGCTGCGCCGCGACCCGGACTGCCCCGTCTGCGGCGCCGACGCCGGTCCGATCGAGTACATCGACTACGAGGAGTTTTGCTTGCCCCCCGCGCGGGCAGCGACCTGAGATGGCCAGCTTTCGCCTCCCCCCCGTCCTGCGCCCCATGGCGGGCGGCGCCCGCACCGTCGAGGCCGGCGGTGACAACCTGCGTGCCGCACTCGAGAACCTGACCGATCAACACCCCGCGCTGCGCTCGCGCCTGCTCGGCGACGACGGCGAGATCGCCACCTTCGTGAACATCTACGTCGACAGCGAGGACGTCCGTGTGAGCGGCGGCCTCGACACCCCACTCGCGCCCGGCGCGAGCGTGATCGTCCTGCCGGCGATGGCCGGTGGCAGTGGAGGCTGAGCGCGTGCTCGCCCCGCCGCGTGCGGTGCAGTTCTGCCGGACGGTGGGAGGCACCCCGCTCGTCGAGCTGACGAGGCTCGCGCCCAACCCGGAAGTGCGGCTGTTCGCGAAGCTCGAGTGGTTCAACCCGACCGGCTCGGTCAAGGATCGGGTCGCCTGCGCGATGCTCGACGCCGCCACCGAGGCAGGCGAGCTGTGGCCCGGCCGGCGGATCCTCGAGCCTTCGAGCGGCAACACCGGAATCGCGCTCGCGATGCAGGGTCGCCTGCGCGGGCTCGACGTGTCGATCGTGATGCCGGCCGGCTCTACGCCCGAGCGCGAGCAGCTGATGCGGCTGTTCGGCGCGGACGTCATCTACTCGCCGGCCGAGCTTGGCTCCAACGGCGCCGTCACGCTGGCGCGCGAGCTGGCCGAGGCCGATCCGACGCTCTACATGCCGTTCCAGTACGGCAACGCCGCGAACCCGCGCGCGCACGAGCGCGGCACCGCCGAGGAGATCCTGGCCGCGTGCCCG
>DASRQS010000094.1:0-11942 GCA_035696365.1 Gaiellales bacterium
ATCGACGTGGCTTGGCAGCGTCACGCGGTAGTCGAACTGCCCGACGCGACGGGTCTTGCGCCGCACGATGCCCTTGCGCTCGCGCTCCTTGATCTCACCGGTGATCGCGAGCTCGTTGCCGAGCAGTTCGATGTTGACGTCTTCGCGCTTCGCCGCCGGCAGCTCGGCCTCGATCACGTACGCCTCGTCCTCTTCTTCGATGTCGACGAGCGGCGTCCAGGTGGCCGCCTCGCTCAGCAGCGCCGGCGAGACGAAGCTGCCGAGCGTCTGTTCCAGCATACGTCGCATGCGCTCGGGCACCTGTTCGATCGATGCCCAGTGGGGCTGCTGGCCGGATGCCGGCCGGCGCTCGGTTGCAAGCTGCGACATGGGTATACCTCCTGACTCAGGCGGTTGGGGCCGTCCGGGTGCTGACCCGTGCTTGGGAGTATCCGCCGCTCCGGCGGGTACTTCAGCGGGTGGCACGTTCGTGTCCCGGACGACCGGCTGCCGTTGTCAGTAGGCCACCCCCCGGGCAGCGCAAGAGCTTGCCCAGGCCGGAATGTGTCAATGCGGCAATCGCGTGGTGAAAAGTGCGCGCAGAGCGAATTTTACGTTTCTTCGCCCTCGCCGAGCGGCGCTAGGATAGCCGGGGCAGGGTGCTCTGGTTGGGTGCTCTGCTTGGGTGCCCGGCCGGCACTGGGCAGGCCAGTTCTTTCCCCACCATGAGGCGCGGGTAGGACCGGGACCTCGATGAACGGTTCTCGTGGATCGCTGTGTCACTCCTGTTGACGATCGTTGGGCTCCCGCCGAATTCGAAGCCGGGTGCCGGGGGCTCAGCGTACGTGCGGCGCAGTGCGGCGATCGCGCCGCCCGCGAGCAAGTACTCGACGATTTTCTGCCGCTGGTCGAGCGCGTCGCACGCAGCTATGCCGGCGTGACCTCACTGGACCGCGAGGAGCTTGTGCAGGAGGGCGTCGTCGGTCTGTTCACGGCGGTCGAGCGCTACGACACCGCTCTCGGAGTACCCTTCTGGGCCTATGCGTCGTGGTGGGTGCGACGCATGATGCAGCGCCTCGTGGCTGAGCTCACGCTGCCAGTGGTCTTGTCGGACCGGGCGATGCGTCAGCTCGCTTCTGTCAAGCATGCACGGCAAGATCATGAGCAGGCGTATCACTGCGAGCCCTCGAGTGAGGAGCTTGTCGAGCGTACCGGTTATACCCATGATCAGCTCGACAGCCTCACGTGCGTCGAGCTCTGCCCGCGCTCGCTCGAAGGGCAATTGCAGGGCGAAGACGGCGCCAATGGCACGCTCGCGGATTCGTTTGCCGATCCGCGTGGCGAGGATGGCTATGACGCAGTCGAGCGAGAGCTCGATGCCGACGCTCTGCGGCGCATGCCGAATGACCTTGGCGATCGGGAACGCGCGGTGCTGCGCGCGCGCTACGGCTTCGATGGCGCTCCGCAGACGTTGCAGGCCGTCGGCAGCGAGCTCCATCTGACCGCCGAGCGCGTTCGCCAGATTCAGTGGCACGCCCTCGAAACACTCCGTGCCGCCGGCAGTACCGTGCTCTCGCAGATCGTGGCGGAGTACGCCGACGCGGAAGCTCTCGACTCCGAGGCCGATCGCCTGGGTTCCTAAGTCGGGGTCAGACCGCCGGTTGATTCATGCGGCGCCGTTGGGCTGGGTCAGAGCTCTAGCCATTCGCGGCTGCCCTGGTTGCGCACCGCGTAGACAGCAGGGCGTTGGAAACGCGGCGCGAGGCACGGCCGGAATGTGCGCATGAGCTCGCCGACGAGCTCGTCAGGCCCCGCGCGGATCGGGAGGCGGGTCGTGGCCTCGCGTTCGAACGCGAATTCGGTGCATTCGGGAACCCAGAGCACGGGACGCCGGACCCGACCGAGCGTGCTGAAGATCGCCCGATAGGTCGCGCGCTTGTCTCGCTGGCGGCTCGAGTCACCGACGATCACGACCGGGTCGTTCGCGAGATCCGGCTGTTCGAGTACCTGTTCGAGTGTCGCGGCCGCAGCGCGCCCCGGGCAGAGCGCGAGCACGCCCGTGATGGCCCGGTCGTTCATGCCGGCTCCACGAGCCCGTAGTCGCCGTCGTGCCGGAGGTAGATCACCTTCCCGCGCTTGTCTTCGGCGTCGAGGAAGTAGAGGAAGCCGTACTCGAGGAAGTCCATCTCGATCCGCGCCGCGCTCAGCTCGAGCAGTCCTGGGTAGCGGCTCGTCTTAGGCACGACGATGTCGTCCTCGTCGGCGAGCGGGCTTCGCTCGGGGAAGAGGAGCCCGAACCGGCCGTCGCCCTGGAGGTGACGGTCACGTCCTCGTGCGTCCGCGCGTGCACGAAGAGCAAACTCCAAGTCCATGCTCAACAGGTCGTCGACGGCGTCGAGCGTGCCAAGCGGCACGCTGAGATACGTCTGTCGGCGCACGATCCGCCGCTGCGAGGGAGGCTTCACGCCGGCCTCGGGCCGATGCGCCAGATCGACCGGGAGCGCCTCGTCCGCGCGTTTCCCGGTTCGTCGGTGGCGGCTTCGAGCGCCGTCATGCCCGCGGCGTGCGCGGCGAACAGGCGGCCCTTGACGATCACGTTGGTGTCGGCGACGTACCCGCGCTTGGCGCGCGCTGCCGCTGCGCCTGACCGTGAGTCGTGCCCGCGAAAACCTGCTGGTGGATGTACGCGGGCAGTTCGGCGACGCTCTGCCGTACGGCCTCGGCATCGCCCCTGTGATGCCCTCGTCGAGGGCGATCTCGACGACCGTCATCGCGGCTCCTCGCAGGTTGGAGTGGAGCGTCTAGGTAGGCCACGCCGCCCGCCGGTCAACCCTTCGCCGGGCCCCGCGCCGCCCCAGAGGGGCGGTCGAGCTCGTGCACGCCGGCCAGGTGCTCCCAGACGAGCCTGATCACCATCGCGCCCTTGCCGACGGCAGATGCGACCCGCTTGACCGAACCGCTGCGCATCGCCGACCGCGAACATGCCCGGCCGGCTCGTCTCCAGGAACCGCGAGGCCGTTCGCCTTGATGGAACGCCTCGCAACGGCGGCCGGGGATTGCTTGTCGATCGCCAGGCGGCCGCGGTCAGATCTCGATGATGCCGTCGATCGAAATGGTCTGATCGCGCGGCAAGCCGAAGTACACCGCCGGGCTCGCCGCATTGCGGGCGAGCGCGATGAAGAGATGCTTGCGCCACATCGCCATGTCGCCGCGTGCGACTGGGAGGAGGAGGACGCGGCTGAGGAGGTACGTGGCATCGTCGAACCTGCCCAGCTCGTGGCTGCGCTCCCGGGCGAGGGCCAGGGCCGCAGGTGCATCCGGGCGATCCCGGTAGCCGAAGCGGCCTGTGACGAGCGTGACGTCATCCGAGGGGTCGCCGAGGTCATCGACCCTGACGCGGTCGGCGTCGCGCGCATGCGGAATGTCCAGCATCACGGCCCGGAAAATGACTACGTGCTGGTGCCGCATATGGTTGTGGCGCACGTTGTAGCGCAGTGCAAGCGGTGTGGTGTCGGCCCTCGCGTTGAGGTAGATGGCCGTGCCGGGAGCGCGCATCACGGGGGGGGGTATGCCGGTCCAGGCTCGAGATGAAGTCGCGTAGCGGTCCTTCCTGGGCGGTGCGCTTCCTGGTCATGACCGCGCGGCCGCGGTTCCACGTCAGCATCACGACGAAGAGCGCGCTGCCGAGGAGCAACGGGAACCAGCCGCCGTGGCGGATTTTCAGCAGGTTGGAGCCGAAGAAGGCGAGGTCGATGACGAGCAGCGGCACGACGACCAGCGCGGCGCGCCACGCGGGCCAGTCCCAGACCCGTCGCGCCACGACGTAGGCGAGGACGGTTGTGAGGACCATGGTGCCCGTGACTGCGACGCCGTAGGCACCGGCGAGCGATGCGGATGACCCGAAGCCGACCACGAGGAGCGCGACGGCGACGTAGAGGAGCCAGTTGATCGCCGGGACATAGATCTGCCCGCGCATCTGCTCCGACGTATGACGGATGGTCAGACGCGGCAGATAGCCGAGCTGAATCGCCTGCTCCGTCAGGGAGTAGGCACCCGAGATCACGGCCTGCGAGGCGATTACCGACGCGACCGTGGCGAGCAGGACGAGCGGGATGGTGAGCCCGTCGGGCGCAAGTTGGAAGAACGGGTTCGAAGCCACGCGCGGGTCGTCCAGGATGAGAGCGCCCTGGCCGAAATAGCAGAGGAGGAGGCTCGGCAGAACGAGGACGAGCCACGCGGTGGCGATCGGCACGCGGCCGAAGTGCCCCATGTCTGCGTACAGCGCCTCCACTCCGGTGATGCAGAGGACGACCGCGCCGAGCGAGACGAACGCGACCCACGGATGGCGTCCGATGTACGACAGGGCCTCGAGAGGGTCGAGCGCGCGGAAGACCGAAGGGTCGCGCGTGATCCCGCGAACGCCGAGCGCGGCGATCGTCACGAACCAGACGGCCATGATCGGGCCGAACGCATTGCCGATCCGCCCCGTGCCGTAGCGCTGAATGGCAAACAAGGCCGTCAGCACGAGCAATGTCGCCGGCATCACGAACCGGTGCATTCCTGATGTTGCGACATCGGTGCCCTCGACCGCGGAGAGCACCGAGATCGCCGGCGTGACCGCGCCGTCGCCATAGAAGAGAGCGACCCCTATGAGGCCGAGCACGAGCACGGCGCGCCGTAGCCGCCCCGTCGCGCGCCGGCGAGCGAGCGCCAGCAGCGCCATCACGCCGCCTTCTCCGTGGTTGTCGGCCCGCGTCACGAAGGCGACGTATTTGAACGTGACGACGACGACCAGTGTCCAGAAGAAGAGCGAGAGGATGCCCAGCACCTCCGCGCGGGTTACACCCTCGGAGGAGAACGCGACCTGCATCGCATAGAGCGGGCTGGTGCCGATGTCGCCGAATACGACACCCAGCGCCCCGAGCGCCAGAGCGCTCGGTTGACGACGATCGCCCCGTGTGGCACGCGGCCCTGAGCTCATCTGCGCAGGGTAGGCGACAGCTCGATTGATCAGGCGAGGGCGGACGTTTCGTGACATGTGTAACGAGGGAGGTTCTTCTTCGATGGTGCCATCGGAGGCCGCGGGGTGAGCGCATCCGGGCGTCTCAAGCCGCGCCGCGACAGAGGAGCCAGCGTGGTTTGCTTGCAGTCATCCGGCCTATCGCCTTCGTCCTTCCTCGCTCGTCATGCGGCACTTCGGCTGCTCTCGATCAGTCAAGGGCGGCGGCGCTGCCACCGTGCCACGGTCATGTGTCGCGGTCGTCGTTGCGCGGTTGGTGGATGCTGGGTTCGTCGGCGTCGTATTCCTAGAGCCTCTGCGTAGCGACCCCAGCCGATCGCTGCTTTGGCCACCTTGTTGCAGGCAACGACGCCCCGCCCGCTGCGACGGCGGGCCTGGAAGGCAGGCTTCGATGGTCTATTGAGGTTGATGGACACCTTCCGCCGCAGCGAAGGGAGCGGCCATCGAATCTCACCGGACAGCCTCTACGGCGACCGCGGCGGCTCGGTTCCACGACCGCGCCGAGGCCGGTCGCCTGCTGGTCGAGCGACTGCGCAAGTACGCGGGGCGCGACGACCTCATCGTGCTGGCCTTGCCGCGTGGCGGGGTGCCGGTCGCACACGAGGTCGCCCAGGCGCTCGCTGCCCCGCTCGACGTTTTCGTCGTGCGCAAGCTCGGCGTTCCCGGCCACGAGGAGTTCGCTTTCGGGGCCATCGCCAGCGGCGGCACGCGGGTCGTCAACAGACGCCTGCTCGAGACGCTCGACATCCCGGCCGAGTGGGTCGAGGCGATCGAGGCGAACGAGAGCCGCGAGCTCGCACGCCGCGAGCGCGACTACCGCGGCGACCGGCAGCCGCTCGACCTCGCCGGGCGCACGGTCATTCTCGTCGACGACGGGCTGGCGACGGGATTTACCATGCTTGCAGCCATCGAGGCGGTGCAACAGGAGCATCCGGCGCGAGTCGTGGTCGCAGTGCCGGTCGCGCCGCAGGAGGTGTGCGAGGCTCTCGGCCGGGTGGCGGACGAAGCCGTCTGTCTCCGCACACCTGCAGACTTTCAGTCGGTCGGCACGTGGTACGACGACTTCTCGCAGACGAGCGACGAGGAGGTGCGAGCGCTGCTCCAGCGCTCGCGGCAGGCGCCGCCGCCCGCGCCTCCGGACGCGATCCGCGAGCTCACGGGAGCTGCGAGCGACTACGACTCGCTGGTGGAGCGCGCGGCCGCGACGCGGCTCGCCCTGATCGGTGAAGCCTCCCACGGGACGCACGAGTTCTACCGCGAACGGGCGGAGCTCACCAAGCGACTGATCGCAGAGGCCGGCTACACCGCGGTCGCCGTCGAGGCGGACTGGCCCGACGCTTACCGGGTCAACTGCTTTGTTCGCGGTGCGAGCGACGATCCCGGGCCCGTGGAGGCGCTGAGCGATTTCCGCCGCTTCCCGGCGTGGATGTGGCGGAACCGCGACGTGGCGGATTTCATCGACTGGCTGCGAGAGTGGAACGACGCGCTGCCGAAAGGAGCTCCGAAGGTCGGGTTCTACGGGCTCGACCTGTACAGCCTGCACACGTCTATGGAGGCCGTCGTCGAGTTTCTCGAGCAGGTCGACGCAGAGGCGGCGCAGCGCGCCCGGGAACGCTACGCGTGCTTCGACCATTTCAGTCGCGACCCCCAGATCTACGGCTACGAAGCGGGCACCGGCACCGCAGAGCCCTGCGAGCGCCAGGCGGTCGAGCAGCTCGTCGAGCTTCATAGGAGGCGCGCCGCGCTCACCGGGCGCGACGAGCGGGTCAGCGAGGATCGCTACTTCTACGCCGAGCAGAACGCTCGCCTGGTGGTCAACGCCGAGCAGTACTACCGCGCTGCGTTCCGCGCCGGAATCGAAAGCTGGAATCTGCGCGACTTACACATGGCAGAGACGCTCCAGGCACTTGTCGAGCACCTCGAGAGCACTCGCTGTCCCACCAGGGCCGTCGTCTGGGAGCACAACTCGCACATCGGCGACGCGCGGGCGACGGAGCTCGGCCAGGCGGGAGAGCTGAACGTGGGGCAGCTCGCACGCGAGCGTCATGGCGAACAGGCGCTGCTGGTCGGGTTCACGACATTCACGGGCACCGTCACTGCCGCGTCCGACTGGGGCGGCGCGGCCGAGCGGAAGAACGTCAGGCCGGCACTTGCCGGGAGCTGGGAACAGCTCTTCCATGAGCGCGGCGTGCCGCGCTTCCTGCTCGAGCCGGCAGCTCTCGCCGGACGCCGCTTGGAACGAGCGATCGGAGTCATCTACCGGCCCGAGACGGAGCGCAACTCCCACTATTTCCACGCTCGGATCTCGCAACAGTTCGACGCGGTCATCCACATCGACGAGACGCGAGCGGTGGAGCCGCTCGAGCGCACGAGCGAGTGGGAGGCCGGCGAGCTGCCCGAGACGTTCCCGTGGGGGGTCTAGCAATCAAGACACGGACGCAGGAGGACGGTGTGAGATGTCTGTCGAGCTGAACAGATCGGGATACGAGTACGCACAGCGCATCGCGCGGGAGGGCCATGTGGTTCTCGACGAGCGCGGCGACTGGAGCGAGCACCAGCCGACCGAAGCCGAGGAGAACGAGTTCATCCGAGAGCACGGCATGGCCACCTACGCGAGGTGGCATCTCGGAGTCGACAAGAGTCACGGAGAGGACACCAAGGCGCGCTACAAGTTCCCATACGGAGATTTCCAGGACGTCCATCGCTGCGGGGTGCTCGCGGCGGAGTCGCGGGCCGGCCAGCGGAAGTACGTCGACATCGAGTTGGCAGCGGCCCACCTTCACGGAATGCTGGAGGCGATGCGGGTCTCCGCATGACCCGGCTCAGTCTCGCGCGCTTCTAGTCTCGCGCGCTTCTTCGGATCGGCGTCGATCGTGGGAGGCCTGGTCGCTGCGGCGGACCTGGCACGTACTCGACAGCCGATTGGCGGCCGCGCGGTTGCGGATAGAGCCGCATGAGATTGCGCTCCGGTGCAGCGATACCGACGCTGACCGGAAGTCCAAGCGCCTCGAGCGTGTCGATCTGGAGCGGATGATCGTGCGTCCAGATCCCGGTTGAGAGCAGGCGCGCAACCTCCGCCGCACGTTCGGCGGGGAGATGCCGCTCGAGCAGACTGCGAACAAACGATTGGACCTGAGCGATCGCCTTGCGGCCGATCTCCGCTCGCAGCAAGGTCTCGTCGTCGCGCTCACCGGGACGAGCGGCAACAGCGATGTACGCCGCCGCCGGATATTGGCCCAACTGCGGATCGACGGGCCCAAGCACGGCATGGGGGTCGATCGCGATCTCGTCGGCTGCGAGCGCGATGAGGGTTCCACCGCTCATTGCGTAGTGCGGGACGACCGCAGTGACCTTGCCGTCGTGATCGGCCAGGGCACGGGCGATCTGGCTGGCCGCCAGTACGAGGCCACCCGGTGTGTGCAGGATGATCTCGATCGCTCGGCCGGGCGGTGTCTCGCGGATGGCCGCCAGGACGCCCTCGGCATCGTCGATGTCGATGTAGCGGACCACCGGGAAGCCGAGCAGAGACATCGTCTCCTGGCGGTGGATCAACGTGATCATGGTCGCCTGGCGCTTGTGCGAGAGTTGAGCAAGTTCGGCACGTCGCCGCGCGGCGAGCACCTGGCGCTGGACCAGCGGCTGCAGCGACGAGAGCAGGAAGAAAAGCCAAAGCAGGCTCAGCAGGTCGATGTCGAACTCCCACTGGTCATGACATGACTCTCCGAGCCCGGCGTTACCGGTTGCTTCTCTACGCCGACGAGCTCGCGCATAGTTATGCGTCGAGCTGTGGACATCCTCCCCCGCACCCCTCAGCTTGAAACATCCGCGACTTCCGCCGGCGAGCCTGACGTGCTCAACCGCTCGCCCGCCTCCTCGACCGCTTCGCACAACGCCCACACATCTTCCGAGCGGGTGCGCCAGGAGACGATCGCGGTGCTCGAGGAGGTGGCGGCAGGGGAGACGTGGGCGAGTGAGCAACTCGACTCGCGCGAGCGAATCGTTCGTCACGTCGTGCTTCCGCACGAATGGGCGCCGGGGTCCGAGCTGACTCCCCCGATGAAGCTGCGCCGCCGGAGCATCGGCGCGCGCTACGGCGGCCTGATCGAGGGCCTCTACTCCGTGTAACGCTGTTCCGCGTGACGCTTCTCGGACCAAGACGAGGCCGCGCAGGCCGTTTTCCGTGAATTCTGAGGGGTGGGGTCGTGTGGGGTGTCGGCCGTCCTACTCTCTGACGGCGTGCTGCCGCGCGGCGAGCACTGCGCGTCGCGTCGCCTCACCCCGGTCGCCGCTGGGGCGACACTTGGGGCAGTAGCGCACATGCCGTGGGGCAGGCGGTCGGAGCTTGGCGCCACATTCGCGGCAGCTTGCGTGGGGTGCGCGGGGTAATAAGGTTCCGTCGACGACCCGAGAGACACGCCCCGGCTTCACAGGCGAGGAGTTCTGGGATCTGCTCGCCATGATGAAGGATTCGGACAGGGTCGAGCTCGAGGCTGGTATCAGCGCATGACGATCATCCCTCGCTGGGAGTGGCGCACCTTCGGCGAGAGCTTCGGCCCCGCCGAGGAGCGCTTCGCCGCGCTGATGCCGGAGAAGGTGGAGGAGAGCACCGAGAGGTACCTCCTGTCGACGCGAAGCCCCGCTTCCGCGAAGATCAGGGGCGGCCTGATCGACGTGAAGCATCTCGAGGCCGTGAACGACGACGGTCTCGAGCTGTGGCTGCCGGTCATGCAAGGAGCGTTCCCGCTGCCCGCGGCCGACGCTGCCTCGCTGCTCCACGAGCTCGCGATGCCCCCAGTGCCCCTCGACCGTGCCGCATACACGCTCGACCAACTCATCGGCGAGGTCGTGTCCCCGCTCCCGGAGCTCCGTGCCGTCGACGTGCACAAGCGACGGACGCACTTCACCGTCAGCGGGGCCATGTCCGAGCTCTCGGAGCTGACGGTGGCCGCGCGCCGGACGCGCTCGATCGCGGTCGAGCTCGACGACCCGGTCGTCGTGATCAGCGCCGTGCGCGAGCTGGGTCTCGCGGACCGGCCGAACACCTGCATGGCGCGAGTACTTAAGGCCGTGGCGGCTCCTGCGTGACTCGTTTTGCCGTCATCGACGTCGGGACGAATTCGGTCAAGTTCCATGTGGCCGAGCGCGATCCCGACGGCAGCTGGCAGACGGTCGCCGACCGTGCCGAGGTGACGAGGCTCGGCGAGGGCCTCGACGAGGGAGGACGCCTGGGGGCCGAGCCGATCGCTCGAACGGTCGAGGCGATCGGCGGCATGGCGGCCGAGGCGGACCGGGACGGCGTCGAGGCGATCGCTGCTGTCGGGACAGCGGGGATGCGAATCGCCTCGAACGCCGGTGAGCTCGTCGACGCGGTGCGCGAGCGGTTCGGCGTAGAGATCGAGGTGATTCCTGGCGAGGAGGAGGCCAGGCTCTCCTACGTCGCCGCGACCTCGGGGCTCGGCGTCAGCGACGCATCGCTTGTCGTGTTCGACACCGGCGGAGGCAGCTCACAGTTCACCTTCGGCGCGCCGGGCCGGATCGAGGACCAGTTCAGCGTGAATGTCGGCGCGACGCGGTTCACGGAGGAGTTCGGCCTCGACGGCGCCGTGCCGCCGGAGGCCGTGGTCGCGGCTCGCAACGCGATCGACGCCGACCTCTCCCGACTCGACGGCCGAGCGGCGGCCGAACTAATCGTCGGGATGGGCGGCGGCATCACGAACATGGCGGCGGTCAAGCACGGGCTCGAGCGCTACGACCCCGAAGTGGTACAGGGGACCAAGCTCGACGCCGCCGAGATCGACCGCCAGATCGAGCTCTACCGAACACGGTCGGCAGACGAGCGCCGCGCGCTACCGGGGCTTCAGCCCAAGCGAGCCGAGGTGATCCTCGCCGGCGCATGCATCGTGCGGACGGTGCTCGAGAACCTCGGCCGCGAGTCGCTCGTCGTCAGCGACCGCGGCCTCCGGCACGGCCTTCTCGTCGAGCGCTTCGGCACGTGAGCTCCATCTCGCTTCCCACCTTCATCTCGCAGCCGCATCGGGACCTCACGCGGTCTCAAACCCGTGTGCGTACGAATGCGCGTACGGGGTAGGCTCCGCTAGCTGCAGTTCGTTGCAGTAGACGCGGCAGGCGGGAGGACGAAGTCGCTGCTGGGTGCGGCTTTTTGCAGTTCGCTGCAGCTCGTTCGAGCGGACTCTTAATCCCAAGGTCGCAGGTTCGATCCCTAATCGGCCCACTTCCGGAATGTCTGCAGAATGCCCAAGTTCTCGCGAGCGAGCGATGCTCGCGATATGGCACGCGCGTAAGAATGCGCGTATGCGACATCGCAGCGTGCCGGTTCGCTGGTGACCATGCTCGCTGAGCGAGATCGCGCTGCTGCTGGGACGGAGCATCTCGAGGAGCGCCCCGAGCTTCCCGCGACCAGCGGTCCCTCGCGGAACTGAAGGCCGACGGGCGCGAGGAACGGCGCTCACAGCGAGAAGGAGATGGGCTCGTTCCAGAACTCGATGAGCTGGCGCGCGGGGTCCCTGCCCTGCAGCTTGACGCGTACCATGGCGTGCCCGTGCGCGGGCCCTGCCTTGAACTTGTTCGGGCCTCCACCGATGTCGAAGACGTCCGTCTCCCATTCGCCCTGGAGCTCGCTACCGTGCGAGAACATCGTGGGGCCCTGGGTCAGGCCGATGACGAGCCCACCGCACGTGAACTGGGTGACGACGACCACAACGATCTCGACTTCGAGCGCCGGGAGGTCCCACGGGTCGCGGCCCGCCCAGATGATCGGCCCGCAGACCTCTTGGCCGTCGCTCTTCTCCAGCTGCATGCTCGGGAAGAAGTTGCCGTGTGCCATCGTCTCTCCTGTCCGCAGCTGCAGGGATCACACGGGTGCCAGGCCGTGCAGCAGCGACCTCCCCCGTCCCGCCGCGACGAGGTTACCTTTCCTCTCGTA
>DASRQS010000095.1:0-6403 GCA_035696365.1 Gaiellales bacterium
CCCCGAGGTCGTCTCGATGCCGCCATCGGGCGGCAAGTTCAAGCCGTTCCTGACAGGGTTCGTCGCACCGGTCGTCGCTCTGGGAGTGCACGCCGGCAAGCTCTACGTGGGCGACCTCACGGGCGCCGTCTACAGCATCAAGCCCTAACGTCTTGGGTCGAGCGCGCCCCGCTCCGATCGCCCCCAACAGCCAGATGGCACTCCCTGCGAGTGCCACCTGGCCGTGTCAGCCCGGGACCACATGAACGGCGCGAATTCGCAAAAGGGGATGCCCCGCGGCGCGGATTGAGCAGCGCTTGGGGGTAACGCCGCCAACCACCCTCCGCGAGTGAGTGAGTCGCCCGGTGTCCTGAGGCGGCCTCTGGGCCGCCAGCTGACGCATCCCCGAGGAGCGCAGACGCTTCGCCGGATAACGGTTGGGGCACTGGCTGCTCGTCTTCTCGTCCCTCTCCGGCGTCGAGAACACCTTGCCTACAAAGTCGACGACAGCTCCCTTGTCGTAATCAGAGTCGGGTAACGCGCGCCCTTGCTCGTCAGCTGCCTAGGAGGATGGGGCGGCTCTCTCATCACGACCAGGCCGAGCTTGACGAGCTTCTCCCATACCGGATCGCCGACCGGCAGCTCGTAGAAGCCCGACTGCAAGCTTCGCAGCACGCCGCATCGCTCGGCGCGCAGGGACTCCGCGCGCTGCACCGTCCATCACGGGATCAACGCGTTCATCGTTGGGCCTCGCCGCGAAGGCTGCACCTGCTCGCGGTTCAACCCGCAGAACCTGCGGATCGTCAGGGACACCGATTCGACTCCGCTTTTTCACCACTTTGTACCCCGCGGCCACGCGAGGTTCAACTGCAGCAGGTAGAGTCAACTCGAGGCCGCCCAGCACCCGCAGCCATCAGGTCGACCGCGAGCCGTCGTCCCAAGAACCGTCGTGAGGCTTGCCAGGTCGTAAGTCGAGACTGAGGAGCTGCGCCGCGTGGTAGAGCATGAGTTCAGGATCAGAGACCTGCGCGAACGCTTCGGAGCGCCGGAGGTCTTCGCCGCTCAGTGCTCGTGCGGATGGCTGGGTCATGAGCGGCCAGGCCGCATCGGTGAGCGCACCGCGTTCCAGGACGGCCGGCACCACATCGACGATCAGCAGACGACGCGCACGCACGCGGCGACAAACTCGGAGCGAGTCCTTCGAGTAATCGCAGCCATCAGGCGGTAGGTCGCCGGCCCCACCGCTATCCAGCCAGAGGAGCCACGTCCGAATCTGGCGCGGCGACTTTGAGCGGCGACTCCGCCAGGCCAAGGCCGTCGAGGGAAGAGGGGAAGAGCGCGGTCCGGTCAAGCTCATGGCCTCACAGATGCTTGACACAGAACTCGGCCTGCCGAAGTCCATCGCCGCGACGATCTTCAAGCTCGTCGTCACCAAGGACGGGGCGATCCGCCTCGAAGGCTTCCGGCGAACCTTCGTCCGGCGATCCGACGTCGAACGGTCGGGGCTCCCCGCTGAACCGACGACGAGAATCAGACATCGTTCGCGAGGTGCCACGGTGCGCGTCGGGTTGGAAGCCGCTGGGAGCGCGGAATCGGACTTTGGAATCGGGTACGTCCGCGGTCCGATTCTCGTTGCCTGGCTAGTCGGTCGGGTAGAGCCGGCCACGCATGGTGAGCGCCCACGAGCAGTCGCGTCCGGCACGCACCTCCACGAGCCCGAGATCATGCAACTCGGCCAAGACGGGGTCCCCGAGAAGGAGCTGATTCGTCCCGTCCTCGAGTGCACGAGGCGCCTCGAGCTCAGCATCGTTCAACGCAAGTGGGTTGACCATGCGCGCGAGCCTACGCTTCGCGCAGATTGCGGCGCGGATCCCGTTTTGGCCGAACCTCATACAGATGACGCTGCCCATCACGCTGCGCCACCCGCTGCGAGTCGAAGCCGACGCGCGACTCGCCGCGCCAGCCGCACGAGCACTCAGCGCCGTGCGTCTCCGAGGCGGGGCCGGCTGACCCGCCGCACGAGCACTCAGCGCCGTGCGTCTCCGAGGCGGGGCGGGCTGACCCGCCCCTTGCTCGACCTCCTGGGTTCGCTCAGGGCGAGCTTAGGTGTGCTTCTTCGGCGACGGTCACACCAGATGGTCGGGATCCCACCAGAGAAGCGAGAACACCGCCCCATCGAGCATGCCCCACACGCGCTCGGTTCCCGTGAGCCTGATCCCCCAGAGGTGGTCGAGATCATCCCGGTCGATCTCGGTGAGGTTCTCGATGTCGAGACGAATGACGAGGACAGCATCGGGGATGCGATCCTCTTCGCTCTCGGCGCGGCCCTGGACGCCGAACGAACACACGGACACGGCCGCGCACAAGCCGGCCCAGCCGCGACACGGCCGTCTGTACGGCCTCGTGAGCCGCTTCCGCACATGGGAACGGGTGATCCGCCCACACTCAGAGCGCAGGCCCGTCCGGTCTCCTGGGTCCGGCGTCGACTAACTCCAACCGCCACCACTGAGGCTTGTCTCGTTGCGCCATATGTCGTCGTCGAGCAGCGCGACGATCTCGGGGAGCGCCGCAAAGCGACGGCGGACGGCCTCGCGGTCGTCCGCCGCGACGACGACGGAGAGCTGTCGCACCGCATCGACCCAGCGCCGCGCCTCGCCAGCCGCGACGCCGCCGAGCGCCGCGGCGATCTGCTCGCCGAGCGCGCGGGCGCGAGTCACCAGGAGCGCGCGCGGCGCCGCTTCGCCCTCCCGTGCCAGCGCCGCGAGGATGCGTGCCTCGCTCTTCGACCCGATGCCGCGACCGCACGACCGCGAGAGTCGATCAGCCGCTGCTGACGCGCGGAAGCAGGGTCGCCGGCGGCGAGGCCGTGATCGAGCAGAGCTACGCCAAGGCAATCGGCGTCCATGTCGGCGACCGGGTCACTCTCGACGGCCGGCCGTTCCGCGTCTCCGGTTTCGCCGTCACCACGGCGGCGCCGCAATACCCCGATTCCCAGTTCGCGCTGGGGGGCGGCCCCTTCCCTGATCCCGGCTTGATCTGGGTCACCCGCGCAGACGCCCGACGCCTCGCCACACGTGCGCTTCCCCTCTCCTACGTCCTCGACCTGAGGCTCGAGGATCCGGCGAAGGCCACGGCGTTCGTCAACGCTCGCCGCAACCTGCCGCTGTCGCTGATCTCATCCCAAACGATCCAGCAGAAGGACGGTAAGCTCGTAGCCGTCGAGCAACGGGCCCTGACCGTCGGCGGCTGGCTGCTCGGTCTGCTTGCCGTGGCGAGCGTAGCGGTGCTGGTCGGAGGGCGCATGGCGGAGCAGACGCGGCGAGTCGGGCTCCTCAAGGCTGTCGGCGCCGGCCGGGCACTCGTGGCCGCCGTCTTGCTGCTCGAGGATCTTGTCCTGGCGCTGGTCGCCGCTGCAGCCGGCCTCGCGATCGGCCTGCTCGCGGCGCCCCTCCTGACCAACCCCGGAGCCGGGCTGATCGGCAGCGCAGGCGCTCCGTCGCTCACGGCGTCAACGGTCGAACTGGTCGTAGCCGTGGCGCTGGCGGTCGCGATCCTGGGCACGCTCATTCCCGCAGTGCGCGCCTCACGGTTGAGTACGATCCGCGCGCTCGCCAACGCCGCCCGCACCCCCCGCCGCAGAGGCAAGCTGATCGCGCTCTCGACCCGCCTGCCGCTTCCAGTGCTACTCGGCCTACGATTGGCCACCCGCAGACCGCAACGAGCAATCCTCGCCGCCACCAGCATCGCGATCACCGTCACAACGCTCGTGGCGGTACTCACCGTCCACACTGATCAAGGCGGGCCGCTCGCGGGCTTCTCAGCGATCGACAACCCCCGCCACGACCGCGTCAACCACGCGCTCCTCGCTCTCTCCATCGTGCTCATCCTCTTGGCAGCGATCAACGCCCTCTTCATCACCTGGTCGACGGCCATCGACGCACGACACCAACTCACCATCGCCCGCGCCCTCGGAGCGACGCCCGACCAGGTCGCCGCCGGCCTGTCGGCAGCACAAGTCATCCCGGCGATACCCGGCGCCCTTCTCGGCATCCCGGCCGGAATCGCGCTCATCTCAGCCCTCAACCACGGCGACACGATCACCGTACCCGCCGCCTGGTCGCTCATCGCCGTCCTCCTCGGCACACTCCTCGCCCTCGCAGCCCTCAACACAATCCCAGCCCACATCAGCGCGCGCCGACCCATCACCGAAATCCTCCAAGCCGAACTCGCCTAACCGGCTCGCGGCCGGCCTCGGCTCCTCCGGGGTCGCGCGTTTTGCCGTCTTCCGGCTCGGGCGTGGCCCTTTCAGCAGCGAGGCTGTGGCCGTAAGTGGCGAGCGCCAGCGCGATCTCGTCAGCGCGCCGCGCACCGATGTTGCTGAGTTCTTCCGGATCGGGCCTGGGCCGCGATGCGAAAGCGCCGCGGCCCGTTAAAACGTGGATCTGCTGTCGCAGTGTCACGCCCCAGTTCGTGTAAAGGCTGGTCGGTGGGATGCCTTCGCCGCCGCGATGTCGCGAACTGACCGATCCCATGCGATGTCGAGCGCCAGGAGGGTGAGGTTGCCGCCGACTGTCGCTCCGACGATCGTGGGTTCGCCGAGCTCGCCAGGGCCGTGGCCGCGAGGCTGCCCCACGCGAAGGCCGCTGCCAGCATGCCGAACGGTGATCGCACTCGCGTCGTATTCGGCGGCGTTAAGTCAGGATTCCTGGCCGCCGCGGGGCCGTGCTCTGCGCCGGAGAGGCACCAGGAACCACACGACGGCGAAGGCAGCGGCCGCTGCTGCGCCGATCGCGGCGGCCCATCTTGTGCCGAGTACGAGCTCGATGAGTAGGAAGAGCACGATGGTCATGGCGACGGCGAGCACAGCGATGCCCGCGACAGCGCACTGATTGCTGATTTCCAGCAAGGCTTCTTTGTCGCCCGCCCGGAAATCCAGCCGATGCTGCGCCGAAGGAGCCATCAGCAGCAACGCCGAGAGCGCAGTGGCGAGGACGGCAACGATGTAGACGGCGCGCTCGAAGTCGGTCGTCTGCTTCCAGCCGTTGGAGAACGGGACGATGAGCAGGAACGCAAAGAGCGTCTGGACGCCCGGAAGCGCGACCCGCAGCTCATTCAGAAGCTCGATCAGCTCCCGGTCAACACGTGCCTTGTGCGACTCCTCTGAGTCGCCCTCGTGCCTGTTAGGCGTGCTCACAAGGCGCGATTATGCCTTCCCGGCACTTCGTGACGGAGGAGGGCCGGCTCGTCCAGGGCCGGCTCGTCCAGGATGCGCAGCGCCCGGCGCCGATCCGGAGTCACGCGAGCGCTCGACCACTCGCGGACGATGAGCGGGAGCGACGGCAGCGGGCTGAGGACGTAGCGATAGCGGGCACGTAGCCGTGACGGCGGTACAGCCGGGCGAACAGGTTAACCGCTCCGCTCGGCGCGGGTTCGCAAGCCCGGTGCGATCTCGTGGTCGAGTCCAAGCGCGGAGGCGCGGTACACAATGCGCGAGGCGTGGCACCGCCCTGAGCAGCATCCAAGCGCCGATCGGGATAACCCAGAAGACTGTGTCCGCTCAGTTCCTGCGGCCGTGCTCGCGGGCGGCGCGATCGCCGCACTGCGCCGCACGTACGCTGAGCCCCCGGCACCCAGGTTCGAAATGGGAGGGAGCCGAACGTGCGTCAACAGCAGTGACACCGTGATCCACGAGAACCGTTCATCGAGGTCCCGGTCCTACCCGCGCCTCACGGCGCTGAAACAACAGGTCTGCCCAGTTCCGGCCGGGCACCCGACCAGAGGACCCTACCCGCGGCCATCCTAGCGCCGCTCGCGAGGCGGAAAACGAAAAAAGCCGCTCTGGGCGCACTTCTCACCACGTGATTACCGCATTGACACATTCCGGGCTCTGCAAGCTCTTGCGCTCCCCCGGATGTGGCCTACCCACAGGTGCGGCGGTCGTACGGGACACGAACGTGCCACCCGCTGGAGGCACCCGCCGGAGTGGCGGATTCATCGAGCGCGGGTCGGCTCCCGGACGGTCCCGCACGCCTGAGTAGGAGGTAGATGCATGTCGCAGCTTGCAACCGAGCGCCGCCCGGCATCCGGCCAGCAGACCCAGCCCCATTGGGCAACCATCGAACAGGTACCCGAGCGCATGCGACGCATGCTCGAGCAGACGCTCGGCAGCTTCGTGTCGCCCGCGCTGCTGAGCGAGGCCGCGACGTGGACCCCGCTCGTCGACATCGAAGAAGAGGACAACGCGTACGTGATCGAGGCCGAGCTGCCGGCGGCGAAGCGCGAGGACGTCAACATCGAACTGCTCGGCAACGAGCTCGCGATCACCGGTGAGATCAAGGAGCGCGAGCGCAAGGGCATCGTGCGGCGCAAGACCCGTCGCGTCGGGCAGTTCGACTACCGCGTGACGCTGCCAAGCCACGTCGAT
>DASRQS010000096.1:0-14342 GCA_035696365.1 Gaiellales bacterium
CTGCACGCCCTCCAGTGCCGCGAGCGCAACCTCTTCGAGTCCACCGCACTCGAAGATCACGCGAGAGCGGCCCCGCAGGCCGTCGATCAGCGCCTGCGGCGAGTCGAGCGCGATGATGCGCCCGCCGTCCATGATCGCGACGCGATCGCACAGCGTCTCGGCCTCGTCGAGGTAGTGCGTCGTGAGCACGACGGTGCGGTTCTGCGCGGCCACGGCGCGGATGACCTCCCAGAGGTTGCGCCGCGCCTGCGGGTCGAGGCCGGTCGTCGGCTCGTCGAGGAACACGATCTCGGGGTCGTGCACGAGCGCGAGCGCGATCGCGAGCCGCTGCTGCTGGCCGCCGGAGAGCTGACGCGCCTGCGAGTCGGCCTTCTCCTCCAGCCCGACGAGCGCAAGCAGGCGTGGCGCACGGCCTTCCAGCGGAACGCCGTAGAAGCGCGCGAAAAGGTCGAGCAGCTCGGCCGCCGTGAGGTTCTCGAAGAGCGCGTTCTTCTGCAGCTGCACGCCGATGTGGCCCTGCACCCGCGTGGGATTCGGCCACACGGGCTGTCCCAGGATCTCGATCGAGCCGGCGTCGGGGCGCGTGAGCCCCTCGATCATCTCCAGCGTCGTCGTCTTGCCGGCGCCGTTCGGGCCGAGGATGCCGAACGTCTCGCCGCGCGCCACCGCGAACGACACGCCATCGACCGCGTGCACCTCGCCGTAGCGCTTCTCGAGCCCGTCGACCTCGATGGCGTCCACGCTCGCCGATCCTACGTGCGGAGCTATTGCGCCGGCGGCAGCGGCAGGCCCAGAGCGGCCCGCACGATGCGATCCTGCTCGCGGTAGTGCGCGGAGGTGTACCCCTCCGACGGGCTGCCGCGCCACGGCCGCCCGACGTAGCTGAGGCGCACGCCCGGCGGCACGGCGGCCTCGACGCGGTGGCGCACCGAGCGCCAGGCCCCCATGTTGGCCGGCTCCTCCTGGGCCCAGACGATCTCGGTCAGGCCGGTGTAGCCCGCCAGCAGCTCGGTCAGCTCCGCCGTCGGGAACGGATAGAGCTGCTCGATGCGCGCGATCGCGACCTCGTCCGCCCTGGCCCGTTCCGCATGCCGCTGCACGTCGTAGTAGAGGCGGCCGGAGCAGAGCACGAGCCGGCTGATGTCCTCGCGCCACTCGGCGCTGTCGGGATCGTCGATGATCGGCTGGAACGAGCGCTCCGTGAAGTCGGACAGCGTCGAGAGCGACTCCTTGAGACGCAACAGGCCCTTGGGCGTCATGATCACGAGCGGCCGGCGGGTGCGGCCCGCGGCCTGCCGGCGCAGCAGGTGGTACAGCTGGGCCGGCGTCGTGACGTTGGCGATGCGCAGGTTGTCGTCGGCGGCGAGCTGCAGGAAGCGCTCGAGCCGCGCAGAGGAGTGCTCGGGCCCGTTGCCCTCGTAGCCGTGCGGCAGGAACAGCGTCAGCCGCGAGGTCACGCCCCACTTGGAGCGGCCCGAAGCGATGAACTGGTCGATCAGCACCTGCGCGCCGTTGGCGAAGTCGCCGAACTGCGCCTCCCAGATCACGAGCGCGTTGCGCCGCGTGACCGAGTAGCCGTATTCGAAGCCGAGGCAGGCCGCCTCGGAGAGCGGCGAGTTGTGCACCTCGAAGCGCGCCTTGGAGCCCGGCAGGTGCTGCATGGGCGCATAGCGCTCGCCCGTGTGCACGTCGTGCAGGACGAGGTGGCGGTGCGAGAACGTGCCGCGCTCGGTGTCCTGGCCGGTCATGCGGACCGCGATCCCGTCGGCCAGCAGCGATCCGAACGCCAGCGACTCGGCATGGCCCCAGTCGATGCCGCCCTCGCGGATGGCCGCGCGCCGCCGCTCGAGCTGCGGCCCGAGCTTGGGATGCACCGTGAAGCCCTCGGGCAGCTCGAGCAGTGCGTCGGAGAGCGTGATCAGCTCGTCGCCGGTGGGAGCGTGGGCATCGACCTGGTCGAGGTCGCGCGCCATGCGCTCGGCGGGCTCGCGCTCGGTGCGATCGTCGGGCTCCGTCGGATGGTGGGCGTCCGAGAGCTGCTGCAGCATCTGGGCGCGGCGGGCATCGACGGACTCGTCGTCGGTCAGCCCGTCGTCGATCAGCCGGCGCGCGTAGAGCGTGACCACCGAGGGATGCGCCTTGACGCGCTCGACCTGCAGCGGCTGCGTGTACGAGGGCTCGTCGGTCTCGTTGTGGCCGAAACGGCGGTAGCCCACGAGATCGATCAGCACGTCGCGCCCGAAGCGCTCGCGGAAGGCCATCGCCAGGCGCACCGCGCTGCGGCAGGCGTCGACGGCGTCCGCGTTCACGTGGATGATCGGGATGTCGAAGCCCTTGGCCAGATCCGACGAGTAGCGCGTGGAGCGCGAGTCGTGGGGATTCGTCGTGAAGCCGACCTGGTTGTTGGCGATCACGTGCAGCGTGCCACCGATGCGATAGCCGGCCAGAGACTGCAGGTTGAGGGTCTCCGCGACCACGCCCTGGCCCGGGAAGGCCGCATCGCCGTGGATCGTGATGGCGAGTGCGCGGCTGGTGTCGGCCGGTGCGTCGGAGCGCTCCTGGTCGGTCTGGAGCGCCCGCACGCGGCCCGCCACCACCGGGTTGACGAACTCGAGGTGAGAGGGGTTCGGCAGCAGCGAGAGGTCGATGCGGCGCTGCTCGACGCGCACCTCGCCAGCCTCGCGCACGACCACGTCGATCGTGCGGGACGAGCGCGCCCCGTGGTGGTACTTGACGTCACCGGCTCCGCCCACGGGCAGGCTCTCAATCACGTCGTCGCCGGGCCGGCCCTCGAACTCGGCCATGATCGACGTGTAGTTGCGGCGCAGCACATGCGCGAGCACGTTCAGGCGGCCGCGGTGCGCCATGCCGAGCACGGCCTCCGCGATACCGGCCTGTGCGGCCAGCATGATCATCTCGTCGAGCATCAGCACCATCACGTCGAGACCCTCGATCGAGAACTGCTTCTCGCCGAGGAACGCGCGGTGCAGGTAGTGCTCGAACGTCTCGACGCGCAGCAGGCGGTCGAGGATGTGGCGCCGCTCGTCGGGCGGGAGCGGCTGCGTGTAGGCGCCGGACTCGATGGCCTCGCGCAGCCAGAGTCGCTGGCGATGCCCCGAGAGATGCTCGATCTGGTACGCGATCGGCCCCGAGTACGTCTCGCGCAGGCGCGGCAGCGCGTCGGCGAGCGTCTCGCCCGGCACGAAGAGGTCGAGCGCCGCGGCCGGGATGCGCTCGGGCGCGTCGTCACCGAGGCCGTGGTAGGCGGGATCGAGGGCGGGATCGCCGATCGGGTCGCTCCCGAGCGGGTCGAGGCGCGCGGCCATGTGGCCGTGCGTGCGGTAGGCGTGAACCAGGGATCGGGCCGCCCCGATCTCTTCTGGCGCGGCCAGGCCATTCCGGGTGTGATCGGCGTGGAGGCCGTCCTCACCCAGAGCGGGCGGGCGGTCGCCGCGCCGTCTGCGGCGAGCGGTCGACATAGGGTAAGTAGAAGAAGACTCCGCCGGGGCGAGGGCCCCGATAGTTGTTATAGACGCCGGTAGGATCCGGTCGTTAGTCCCAGCGTACACCCAGGTACCGCGGGCACCCCCGCAACACCCCTCGACCCGGCACGCGGGCGCAGCGGATGGGGCAGACTCCAACCCATGGGCCGCAGGGTGGTGGTCACCGGAGTGGGGGTCGTGAGCTCGATCGGCGTTGGCGTCGACGCGTTCTGGAATGCCCTGGCTGACGGTGTTTCGGGAGCCAGCGTGCTCGAGTTGGAGGGGGAGCCTCCGACTCCGGTCTGCCGCGTCGAGGACTTCGACGGCGAGGCCCTCTTCGGCCGTCGCGACGCCCGCCGCATGGATCGCTGCGCCCAGCTCGCCACAGCGGCCGCACAGCTCGCGCTCGCCGACGCCGGCGGCGACCTCGGCCTGTCGCACGAGCGCATCGGCGCCAGCATCGGCTCGGCGCACGGCGGCATGGGCACGCTCGACGAGGCCTATCGCACGTACTTCGAGCGCGGCTCGGACCGCGTCAGCCCCTTTCTGATCCCGCTGGCGCTGACCAACACCGCCTGCGCGGCCGTCGCCCGCACGCTGCAGCTGCGGGGGCCCTCGTCATCGACCTGCACCGCCTGCGCCGCCGGGGCCGACGCGATCGGCACCGCGCTCTGGCTGATCCGCTCGGGCCGCGCCGACGCGATGCTCGCGGGCGGCGCCGACTCCGCGATCTCCCCCGTAGTGCTCGCGGGGTATCGCAACCTGGGCGCGCTCGCGACGCTGCGGCACGGAGCCGCGGGCGCCAGTCGGCCGTTCGACTCCGAGCGCGACGGCTTCGTGATCGGCGAGGGCTCCGGCGTGCTGGCGCTCGAGGAGCGCGAGCACGCGCTGGCGCGCGGCGCGCGCATCTACGCCGAGCTCGCGGGCTACGGCTCGAGCTGCGACGCCTCGCATCTCACCGACCCCGACGAGACCGGGGCGGGGCCGGGCATGGCGATGACCGCCGCGCTCGCCGACGCCGGCCTCGGCCCGGACGACATCGGCTACGTCAGCGCGCACGCGACCTCGACGCCCTCGGGCGACGCGGCCGAGGCGCGCGCGATCAAGCGCGCCGGCCTGGCGCACGCCGCCGTGTCGGCGACCAAGTCGCTGCACGGCCACACGCTCGGCGGCGCAGGCGGTGTCGAGGCGATCGCCTCGCTGCTGCCGATCGTGCGCGGCATCGTGCCGCCCACGCTCAACCTGGTGGAGCCCGACGACGGTTGCGGCTTGGATCACGTCATGGGGGCGGCGCGGCACGGCGTCGATGTGCAGGCCTCGCTCTCGAACAGCTTCGGCTTCGGCGGCCACAACGCGGCGCTCGTGCTCGTCAGGGCTTGACTCAGGCGCGGATCCGAACGGCGCGCGAGCGCGTGACGGTGCCGTCCGCCAGGCGCGTCTGACACGCGATCGCGTGGCCCGCGTCCGCGGCGCGCACGAGGTACACCTGCATGTGGGCGGGCGTCGACCGTGCCGTAGAGCGTGCCTCGGCTGCGAGGACGACGTCGTTGAGCGTGGCGGGCGGCCCGCGAGCGTGTATCCGGGCGCGCCGGCGTGACACGTCGCGGGCATGGCGAGGCAGATCGCCACGCCAAATGCCACGCACATCCGCCGCATCCGGCGGCGAGCCTACCTGGGTTGTCTATACCACCACGAAAAGTGTGGCAAGGGTTGGATCTGACACCCCTGCCATGCGGGTGCCCCCGGCCGCCTCGGCGCGCAGGGCGGCGACCAGCTCGGCGCTGACGACCTCGCCCGGCGCGAGCGCGGGGATGCCCGGCGGGTAGGGCGCGACGAGCTCCGCGCTGACGCGGCCCACCGCCTGCTCGATGGGCACGCGCTCGCGGGGGGCGAAGAAGGCCTGCCGCGGCGTCATCGCCTGCGCGTGCGATGTGCGCCACGAGGTGGCGATGCGGGGAGCCTCACGCAGGCTGCCGCGGTTTTCGTCGATGGCCTCGGCCAGCGCACTTGCCAGGTGGCGCACGCGGGCCTCGTCGTCACCGATCGTCAGGAGTGGCACCAGCGTGCGCCGGTCGGCGCCCTCCAGGCGGACGCCGCGCGCATTGAGCGAGCGATCGACGGCGATGCCGTCGGCCAGTGTCGCGCTGACGTCGACGATCAGCTTGAGCGGGTCGCGAGCGCTGACCGAGGGGTGGGCGAGCACGCCGTCGTCGAGCAGCTGCACGCCGTCGATGGCGCCGATCAGCTCGCGTGCCAGCTCTGCCAGGCCGAGCGCCTGGCCGAGCAACTCGTGGCCCCGCTGCTCGAGCAGCGCGCGCGAGCGATCGATGGAGCCGAAGAGGCTCGCCGAGGGGCTCGTCGTCTCCAGCACGTCGAAGGCCGCGTCCAGCCTGCCGAGATCGAGGTGTCCGGTGTCGCGCGCGAGCAGGACGGCGCCCGGCGTGAACGAGGTCAGAGCCTTGTGGGTCGAGATCGCCACCGCGTCGGCGCCGAGCGCGAGCGCCGAGGCCGGCACGCCGGGGTGGAAGCCGAAGTGGCCGGCCCAGGCCTGGTCGCAGATCAGCGGGATCCTGCGCGCGTGCGCGAGCTCGGCGATACGCGCGATATCCGACACCACGCCGAGCCAGGACGGCTCGACGAGCAGGATGGCGCGCGCGGCGGGCTCGGCGTCGAGGGCCGCCTCGATTGCCTCGACGGGATGGCCGAGCGCGACTCCGCGCTCCTCGTCGACGGCGGGCGCGACCCACACCGGCCGTGCGCCCGAGAGCACGATGCCCGCCGCGACCGACTTGTGCGAGCAGCGCGAGACGATCACGGGCTCGCCCTCGGAGGCGACCGCGAGGCAGAGCGCCTGGTTGGGGTGCGTCGAGCCGTTGCCCGAGAAGCGGCAGAGATCGGCGCCGAAGGCGGCCGCGGCCAGCCGCTCGGCCTGCGCGCGGGAGCCGTTGCTGCCGCGCAGGTCGTCCGCGCCGCCGTGCCACGGCGCGTCGTTGGCGAGCAGCGCGTCGTCGCCGATCAGTGCGGGGTTGCGCTTGTGGCCGGGCGTCGAGAACGCCGTCGGCGACTCTCGCAGGAAGGCGTCGACCGCGTCGGCGAACGGAGTCTCGGGAGCCGTCACGTGGCGGGACGCTATGCGAGCTGTGCGAGCCGGAGCAGCAGTACCGTCTTCGCGTCGATGATCTCGCCGCTGTCGATCATGGCGAGCGCCTCGGCCAGCGTGACCTCGAGCACCTCGATGTCCTCGCCCTCGCCTTCGACGCCGCCGCCCTCAGAGACGCGCTCACCTGCGCGGTAGCTGCCGGTGAAGAAGGCGATGCGCTCGGTCACCGAGCCGGGGCTCATGAAGTATTCGCCGATCCGCTGGACGGTGTCGACGCGGTAGCCGGTCTCCTCCTCCGCTTCGCGGCGAATGGCTGTCTCGGGATCCTCGCCGTCGAGCAGTCCCGCCGGGGTCTCGATCAGCATGCCGTCGGGATGCCCGTTGAGGTAGGCGGGCATGCGGAACTGGCGCGTCAGGAGCACGGTGTCCCGCGTCTCATCGCGCAGCAGGATGGTGGCGCCGTTCCCGCGGTCGTAGACCTCGCGGCGCTGCTCCACCCACGCGCCGTCGCTGCGCTGGTAGTCGTACGTCACGCGCTTGAGCGTGTACCAGGCGTGCGACAGCACCTCGCTCTCGTGCAGCCGTACGCGCGCGTAGCGCCCGGGATCCTCGGGGATGGTCACGCGCGCAGGCTAGACGTTCTCACTGAATGAGCATGGGTGGCTGGGGCACGCTCCAGACACCACGCTCATTCAGTGACAACGTCTAGACGGCCACGCGGCTCGGCAGCGCGCTCGTGCCCTGCAGCGCGAGGTCGATGCTGCGCGCCGCCTCGCGGCCGTCGGCGATGGCCTGCACGATCAGGTCGGCGCCGCGCACGCAGTCGCCGGCGGCGAACACGCCCGGCACCGCAGTCGCAAAGGCCCCGTCCACGGGCACGGTCTCGCGGACTCCGAGCTCCAGCCCGGCCTGCGGATAGAGGGGGTCGTCGCTCTCCACGCCCGTGAAGCCGATCGCGACGAGCACGAGGTCGACCTCCAGCGTGACCTCCTCGGTCTCGACCGGACGCCGCACGCCGGTCTCGGCGAAGCCGGGGAACTCGACGCGGTGTGCCCGCAGGCGCTGCACGCGGCCGGCGTCGCCCTCGAGCGCGTAGGTCGCGAGCTGCCACTCGCGCTCGCCGCCCTCCTCGTGCGCCGGATAGGTGCGCAACAGGAAGGGCCAGTCGGGCCAGGTCTTCTGCGGGCTGCGCTCGTCCGGCGGCGTCGGGCCGTGCGCGATCTCGACGACCGAGGCGCAGCCCTCTCGCAGCACGTTGCCGAGGCAGTCGGCGCTCGTGTCGCCGCCGCCCAGGATCGCGACGCGCAGCCCCTTCGCGCTGAGCTCGGGGGCCGTCACCGGCAGGCCGGCGACACGGCGGTTCTGCTGCACGAGGTACTCCATGGCGAGGTGCACGCCTCCGAGCTCGGCGCCGGCCAGCGTGAGTGCGCGGTGGCGCTGGGCGCCTGTCGCGAGCACGAGCGCGTCGTGTCGCGCGCGCAGCTCCTCGAACGGCACGTCACGTCCGACGGCGACGCCGTACGCGAACTCGACGCCCTCGGCCGCGAGCTGCTCCACGCGGCGGTCGATCAGGTTCTTCTCGAGCTTGAAGTCGGGGATGCCGTAGCGCAGCAGGCCGCCCGCGCGGTCGTCGCGCTCGTAGACGGTGACGGCGTGGCCCGCGCGCGCGAGCTGCTGTGCCGCAGCCAGCCCCGCAGGCCCCGAGCCGACGACGCCGACCGAGTGACCCGAGCGCTGCTCCGCGGGCTGCGGCGTGATCCAGCCCTCCTCCCAGGCGCGCTCGACGATCGCCCACTCGATCTCCTTGATGGCGACCGCGTCGTCGTTGATCGTGAGCACGCAGGCTTCCTCGCAGGGAGCCGGGCAGAGCTTGCCCGTCAGCTCGGGGAAGCTGTTGGTGGAATGCAGGCGCTCGCTCGCCTCCTGCCAGTTGCCGCGGTGCACGAGGTCGTTCCAGTCGGGGATGAGGTTGCCGAGCGGGCAGCCGCGGTGACAGAAAGGCACGCCGCACGACATGCAGCGGCGCGCCTGCTCGCGCACCTCTCCCTCGGGCGCATGCAGATGCACGTCGCGGTAGTCCTGAAGGCGCTCGAGCGGTGCCCGCAACGGGCCGAGCCGCCGCTGCACCTCGAGGAATCCGCGCGGGTCAGCCACGTGCGCCCTCGAGCTCGGGGTCGCGCTCGGCGGCGATGCGCAGCAGATCGTGCGGCATGACCTCGACGAACTGTGCTAGCGACGTGTCCCAGTCGGCGAGCAGCGCGGCCGCCACGTCGCTGCCGGTGAGTTCGCGATGCCGCTCCAGCAGCTCGCGCAAGGCGGCGTCGTCGCTGACGGGGCGCAGGAGCACCATGTCGCTGTTGACCCGGCGCGCGTTCTCGCCCTCGGGGTCCCAGAGGTAGGCGATGCCGCCCGACATGCCGGCGGCGAAGTTGCGGCCCACAGGTCCGAGCACTGCCACGAGGCCGCCCGTCATGTACTCGCAGCCGTGGCGCCCGACGCCCTCGACGACAGCGGTCGCGCCCGAGTTGCGCACCGCGAAGCGCTCGCCGGCGCGTCCGCGCACGTACAGCTCACCGGACGTCGCGCCGTAGAGCGTGGTGTTGCCGACGGCGATGCTGCTCGACGGCTCGTAGCCCGCGTTGGCGGGCGGCCGCACCACGATGCGCGCGCCCGAGAGCCCCTTGCCGACGTAGTCGTTGGCCTGGCCCTCGAGATCCAGCACCAGGCCGCGCACGCTCCACGCGCCGAGGCTCTGGCCCGCCGTGCCGGTGAGCTGCAGGGTGAGCGCGCCGTCGCCCAGCGCATCGGGACCGAGCCGGCGCACGATCTCCCCCGAGAGCAGCGCGCCGATGGCGCGGTCCGTGTTGCGCACGGGCCGCTCGACGGTGACCTGCTCGCCGCGGGCCAGCGCGTCGCCGGCCAGGGCGAGCACCTCTCGGTCGAGGGGCGCGGCGGGTGTGGCGCCGGGCTCGCCGCCGAAGCGCACGTGCGCGCCCTCGGGCCCGGCGGCCACGGAGAGCAGCGCCGCGAGGTCGATACCGGCGCCGCCATCGCTGACCTGGCGGACGAGATCGGTGCGGCCGACGAGATCGTCGAAGCGGCGCACGCCCACCAGCGCCATCAGCTCGCGCACCTCCTCGGCCACGAACAGGAGGTACTGCAGCACGTGCTCGGGGGTGCCGGCGAAACGCCGGCGCAGCTCGGGATCCTGCGTCGCGATGCCGACCGGGCACGTGTTCAGGTGACAGACGCGCATCATGATGCACCCCGCCGCGACCAGCGGGGCGGTCGAGAAGCCGAACTCCTCGGCGCCCAGCAGCGCGCCGACGACGACGTCGAGCCCTGTGCGCAGGCCGCCGTCGACCTGCAGGCGGACGCGGCGGCGCAGGTCGTTGCCGACCAGGACCTGCTGCGTCTCGGCCAGGCCGAGCTCCCAGGGCACGCCCGCGTGCCGGATCGACGAGGTGGGGGAGGCACCGGTGCCGCCGTCCATGCCCGCGATCACGATATGGTCGGCCCCCGCCTTGGCGACTCCGGCCGCCACGGTTCCCACGCCGGCCAGCGCGACGAGCTTGACGCTGATCTCGGCGGTCGGGTTGACGCAGCGCAGGTCGTGGATCAGCTGCGCCAGGTCCTCGATCGAGTAGATGTCGTGGTGCGGCGGGGGCGAGATCAGCCCGACGCCCGGCGTCGAGTGGCGCAGGCGCGCGATCTCGACGTCGACCTTGTGGCCGGGCAGCTGACCGCCCTCGCCGGGCTTGGCGCCCTGCGAGACCTTGATCTGCAGGACGTCTGCGTCCACCAGGTAGGCCGTCGTCACGCCGAAGCGCGCCGAGGCCACCTGCTTGATCGCCGAGCGCCGCGAGTCGCCGTTGCCGTCGAGCTCCGATCGGCGCGCGTCCTCGCCACCCTCGCCGCTGTTGGAGCGCCCGCCGAGGCGATTGAGCGCGATCGCGAGCGTCTCATGCGCCTCCTTGGAGATGGAGCCGAGCGACATCGCGCCCGAGGCGAAGCGGCGGACGATCTCGCTCGATGGCTCCACCTCGTCGAGCGGCAGCGGCTCGGCCGCCGGCACGAGCTCCATCAGCCCGCGCAGCGCGCCGCCGCGCCGGTTCTCCTCGTCGGCGGCGGCGGAGAACTCGCGATAGCTCTCCGGGCGCTCGTCGCGCACCGCGCGCTGCAGGGAGGAGATGACCTCGGGGTTCCAGATGTGGCGCTCGCCGCGCAGGCGGTAGGCGTAGACGCCGCCCGGGTCGAGCTCACCCCCGGCCAGCGCGTGCTCGTGGCGCCGCAGGACGTCTGCTGCGATTCCCTCGAGCCCGATGCCGCCGACGCGGGACGGCGTCCCGGTGAAGTAGCGCGCGACCACGTCGGCCGAGAGCCCGACGCACTCGAACAGCTGGGCGCCGCGATAGGACATCACCGTCGAGACGCCCATCTTGGAGAGCACCTTGAGCAGGCCCTTGCCGACTGCCTGGACGTAGCGCGCCTGCGCCTCCTCGGCGCTCTCGGCCTCGACGTCGCCGCTCGCCCACTGGGTCGCCACGAGGTCGAGCGCGACGTACGGGTTGACCGCGGCCGCGCCGAAGCCAACCAGCAGCGCGAAATCCATCACCTCGCGGGGCTCGCCGGACTCCACGATCAGGCCGCACTTGGTGCGCCAGCCTTCGCGCACGAGGTGGCTGTGCACGGCGGCCGTCGCGAGCAGGGCGGGGATCGGGGCGCTCTCGGGGCCGCCGCTCGAGCGGTCGGAGAGCACGAGGATCTCCTCGCCGAGCGCGATCGCGCGAGAGGCGCGGCGGCAGAGCGCGTCGAGGGCGCGCTCGAGCGCCCGCCCGCCGCCGCGCGCATCGAACGTGCAGTCGAGCGTCACGGTGCGGAAGCGGTCGCGCGGCAGCGCGCGCAGCTTGGAGAGGTCGCCGCTCGTCAGTACCGGCTGCGCCATGGCCAGGCGCCGCGCGTGGTCGGGAGACTCGTCCAGCAAGTTGCCCTGCGCGCCGACGGCCGTGCGCAGGCTCATCACGAGCGTCTCGCGCTGCGGGTCGATGGCGGGATTCGTGACCTGCGCGAAGAGCTGCTTGAAGAACCCGCGCAGCAGTCGCGGCCGCTGCGAGAGCGCGGCCAGCGGGGTGTCGACGCCCATCGACGCGAGCGGCTCCTGCCCGTCGCGGGCCATCGGGGCGACGATGTCGCGCAGCTCCTCGCCCGTGTAGCCGAACAGGCGCAGGTCGCGCTCGAGCACGTCACGCGCCGGCGGCTCGACCGGGGGCGACGGGATGTCCTCGAGGTAGATCTTCTGCTCGTCGAGCAGAGCGCGATAGGGCCGGCGGCGAGCCAGGGCGCGCTTGATCTCGTCGTCGCCGCGGATGCGCCCGGCGTCCGTGTCGACGATCAGCATCTGGCCGGGGCGGAGGCGGTCGTTGACGACGACCTCGGCCGGGTCGAGCTCCAGCACCCCGGCCTCGGAGGCCAGCACGAGCAGGCCGTCGCGCGTCACCTGGTAGCGGCAGGGACGCAGCCCGTTGCGATCGAGCGTCGCGCCGGCCTGGCGCCCGTCGCAGAATGCGATCGCCGCCGGCCCGTCCCAGGGCTCGAGCATGCCCGCATGGAACTCGTAGAAGGCGCGCAGGTCGTCCGGCATCGGCGTCGCCTGGCTCCAGGCGGCCGGGATCAGCATCGCGAGCGCATGCGCCGGCGCGCGGCCCGCGAGCACGAGCAGCTCGAAGGCGGCGTCGAGCGCGGCGGAGTCGCTCCAGCGCTCGTCGATCAGGGGGAACAGCTTCGGCAGGTCGTCGCCGAGCTGGGCCGAGCGCAGCTGCGGCTCGCGCGCGTGCATCCACTGCGTGTTGCCGCGCACGGTGTTGATCTCGCCGTTGTGCGCCAGGTAGTGGAACGGATGTGCGAGGTCCCACGAGCCGAGCGTGTTGGTGGAGAAGCGGGAGTGCACGAGCGCCATCGCGCTCTCGGTCTCGGGCTCGCGCAGGTCGGCGTAGTAGGCCGGCAGCTGGGGCGCCGTGAGCAGGCCCTTGTAGGTCAGCGTGCTGCTCGAGAACGAGGCGATGTGGAACGTCGCCTCGGGCACGCGGCGAGCGGCTGCGGCGAGCTCGACCCGGCGGCGGATCACGGTCAGCTTGCGCCGGAAGGCGCGCTCGTCGCCGGTCGGCCCCTGGGCGACCAGGAGCTGGCGCACGACGGGCTCGCTCTCCTGCGCGAGGCGGCCGATGGCGCTCGAGTCGCGCGGCACGTCGCGCCAGCCGAGCGGCTGCTGACCCTCCTCGACGGCGATGCGCACGCACAGCTCCTCGCAGCGGAGCCGCAGCGCGGGATCCGTGGGCAGGAAGCACATCGCGACGGCGTAGTGGCCGGGCGGGGGCAGCTCGAGCTCCAGCTCGGCGCGCGCGAAGCGGCGCAGCAGCCGGTCCGGCACCTGCAGCATGAGTCCGGCGCCGTCGCCCGTCTCGGGATCGGCGCCGCGAGCCCCGCGATGCTCCATCGCGGCCAGCATCGCCAGCGCGCGCTCGACCAGCTCGCGGCTGCGCGCGCCGTCGGCGCGCGCGATCAGGCCCAGCCCGCAGGCGTCGTGCTCGAAGCGCCGGTCATACAGGGGGTTGCGGTCGAGCGCCTGCACTCGACCAAGCCTACCAGAGTCGTGAATCAAGTGAATCGACCACTGACCCTTGATTGATCCAAATGATTCAGACGGGCCACCCGCTCGACGCCGCAGGCACCGCGCCCTGGTGAGACGGGGGCCTAAGCTGCCGGGGGATGAGCCTGATCGACACTGGCTGGGCGGCGTGGCTGCCGTTCGAGCTGACGGCGGCGCTGGAGGCGCTCACGGGCGGCGCGCCCGCCCGGCGTGCGCTGCGGCAGCAATTGGCGGGCCAGCGCGACGAGGTCTCCCGCGAGCGCTGGGAGCGCTTCCGGCTGGTGGCGCCGTCGCGCATCGACGTGCCGATGGACGCGCAGGGCCTGACCGAAGACGACTGCTATGCGCTCCTGGAGGAGCTCGGGCTCGTCGCCGGCGACCCGCCGCTGCCGGTGGAGGCAGAGGCCGTCGAGCTCGTCCTGACGCTCGACGAGGAGGAGCGGCGCGAGCTCGATCGCATCAGGGCCGCGCGCGATCCGGGCGCAGCCGCAACGCCGGCGGAGTCCCTGCCGTCGCTGGAGGCGTCCTTCGGCGGCGGCGACATCGGCCGCAACGACCCGTGCCCCTGCGGCTCGGGCCAGAAGTTCAAGCGCTGCCACGGTCGCTAGCGGCGCTCGGACAGCTCGCCGGCGGTGAACAACGCGCCGGCGACCAGCAGGAACGCCGCGCCCCACCAGGTCGGGCCGGTCAAGGCCAGCAGCGCGGAGGCCACGGCGACCAGCATCAGCTTCGCGGCCAGGCGCGCCGCATGCCCGAGCCGCCCCCGCGCGCGTGGCGACAGCCAGCGTCCCCAGATCACGGCGGCGATCAGCGGCAACAGCAGCGCGAACGCGAATCGCCCGGCGGTGCCGTCGACCAGCCGGGCGCCCGCCACCGCCAGGACGGCAAGCAGCGCGAGCTCGGCGAGGAAGACCGCGACGGGCAGCGGGCCCATCTGTTGCGCGTCGTCGCCGGCCACCCCGGCACCGTAGCCCTCGCCTGCTCGGACGCTCGAGCTCCGCGAGGCAACCTTCCGCGGCACCCCCGGGAACGTGACTGTTGACATGGCCTGCCTGACTGTCTATCGTCCGCTCTAAGCGTGCCTGACAGCGCTGTCCTGACAGCGCTGTCATCA
>DASRQS010000097.1:0-10269 GCA_035696365.1 Gaiellales bacterium
CAGCGGAAGGAACGACGATGCGCCGCTTGCTGTCCCGGTCGACGAAAGCAGCGCCAGCCCGATCACGGCCGCCCAGCGCCGGACTCCTCCACGGCCCCGAACGAACGGCCCGGAGCAGCGGCGCTCGAGCAGGTCGAAGATCCTGGGTGCGGTCTGCAGGTCGTTCGTGAGGGTGAGAGACGGGATTCGAACCCGCGACCTCCCGGACCACAACCGGGGGCTCTAACCGACTGAGCTACTCTCACCACGCCTCGCGGGCCTCGTCGCACGGCCCTCGACCCGCACCAGTGTAGTTGACCGCCCGCGGGTGCCGGTGCCGCCGGCCGACGGCCGTGGCACGCTTAGGAGGTGCCGAGCGTGCTCGTGGTCGAGGACGACGGCGTGATCGCACGCGCCATCGCTGCGCACCTGCGACACGCCGGGCTCGACGTGGTGCTCGCCGAGGACGGCGAGAAGGGCCTGCGCAAGTTGCGCTACGAGCAGCACGACGTCGCGGTCGTCGACCTGATGCTGCCCGGCCTGGACGGCTGGGCGCTGACGCAGGAGGCGCGGCGCGAGGGCATCTCGACGCCGATCCTGATCGTCTCGGCGCGTAGCTCCGAGCACGACAAGGTGCATGCGCTCGAGATCGGCGCCGACGACTACCTGGCCAAGCCGTTCGGCATGCGCGAGCTCGTGGCGCGCGTGCAAGCGCTGCTGCGGCGGACGCGTACCCCCGAGCACGGCGAGTCGCTCGAGGCGATCGGGGCTCCGGGCCTTGTGATCGATCCCGCGGGTCGGCGTGCGTTCCTGCTCGACGCCAACGGCGAGCGTGTGGACGCCGAGCTGACGCCCACGGAATTCCGGCTCCTGCTCACGCTGGCGCGCCAGCCCGGCCGCGTACTCGATCGCGACGAGCTGCAGCAGCGGGTCTGGAACGTCCCCTACCGCTCCCGCGACCGCTCCGTCGACGTCTGCGTGCGCAAGCTGCGCGAGAAGCTCGACCGGCGCTCCACGCACTCCTACATCCAGACGCAGTACGGAGTCGGCTACCGCTTCGACCCGACGCCGCAGGCCGAGCAAGCCGTCTAAGACGGTATTCTCGGGGCATGGCAACCGTTTCGGCCACCCCGCTCCGCATCGAGGACGCCGCGGGCATCCGCATGCTCGTGCTCAACCGGCCCGAGCGCCGCAACGCACTCTCGCACGCGCTCCTCGATGATCTCATCGCCGCCCTTGCCGAGACCGCGGCGGATACGTCGGTGCACGCCGTCATCCTGCGCGGCGAGGGCCCTGGGTTCTGCGCCGGCCACGACCTGTCCGAGATGGCCGGCTGCTCGCTGCCGAGTGCGCGCGACCTGTTCGAGACCTGCAGCGAAATGATGATGGCGATCCATCGCCTGCCGCAGCCGGTCATCGCGCAGGTACACGGCATCGCCACCGCAGCCGGCTGTCAGCTGGTAGCGGCCTGCGACCTCGCGGTCGCGAGCGACGACGCGCGCTTCGCGACTTCCGGCGTGCGCTATGGCCTCTTCTGCTCGACACCGATGGTCGAGGTGTCGCGCGCCATCGGGCGCAAGCGCGCGCTCGAGATGCTGCTCACGGGCGACATGATCGACGCACAGACGGCGGCGGATTGGGGCCTCGTCAACCGCGTCGTGCCGCGCGAGCGCCTGGCAGAGGAGACGCTCGAGCTGGCCACCCGCATCGCCACGGCCAGCTCACACGCGCTGGCCGTCGGCAAGGCAGCGTTCTACGAGCAGATCCACCGGGGGCTGCCGGAGGCCTACGAACACACGACCGAGGTCATGGCGGCCAACGTCGTGGCCCCCGACGGGCGTGAGGGCATCGACGCGTTCCTGAGCAAGCGCGAGCCGCACTGGCGCGGCCGGTAGTCAGTCCTCGCGCAGGAACGACGGGACGTCGAGAATGTCCGACGGCACGTCGAAGAGGTTGCCGCCACCGGGCCCCTCCTCACGGGGCCTCTCACGGCGCGTGACCGTGGGCTGGCCGCGCTCGAAGCCGGTCGCGATGACCGTCACCCGCACGTGCTCGCCCATGGCGTCGTCGACGACAGCGCCGAAGATGATGTTGGCGTTCTGGTCGGCTGCGCCCTGCACGATCTTCGCGGCCTCGTCGACCTCGAACAGGCCGAGGTCGCTGGGACCTGTGATGTTGAGCAGCATGCCCTTCGCACCCTCGACGCTCGACTCGAGCAGCGGCGAGGAGATCGCGGCCCGCGCGGCCTCGGCGGCGCGGTTCTCGCCCGCAGCCGCGCCGATGCCCATGAGCGCGGTGCCGGTGTTGCGCATGACGGTGCGCACGTCTGCGAAGTCGAGGTTGATCAGGCCGGGGACCGTGATCAGGTCGGTGATGCCCTGGACGCCCTGACGCAGGACGTCGTCGGCGACGCGGAAGGCCTCCATGATCGGCGTCGACGGGCTCACGACCTGCAGCAGGCGGTCGTTGGGGATCACGAGGAGCGTGTCGACCTTCGACGTCAGCTCCGCAATGCCGATCTCCGCTTGCTCCTGGCGTTTCTTGCCCTCGAAGCCGAACGGCCGCGTGACGACGCCGACCGTGAGGGCGCCGAGCTCGCGTGCGAGTTCCGCGATCACGGGAGCGGCGCCCGTCCCGGTGCCGCCACCCTCCCCTGCGGTCACGAACACCATGTCCGCGCCCTTGAGCGCTTCCTTGAGCTGGTCGCGGCTCTCGATCGCAGCTTCGCGCCCGACGTCCGGGTTCGCGCCTGCGCCGAGGCCGCGGGTGACCTTCTGGCCGACGGCGATCTTGACGTCGGCGTCGGTCATCAGAAGCGCCTGGGCGTCGGTGTTGACGGCGATGAACTCCACGCCACGTAAGCCGCTGTCGACCATGCGGTTGACGGCGTTGGTACCACCACCGCCGACTCCGACAACTTTGATGACCGCGAGATACGACCCGCCGGTCTCCTTCATCGACACCGATTCACCCTCTCTCGGAAAACTCAGACGGCAACGCCCCGTCGAGGGCGACGAGTCCGTTTCTCACGTTACAGGAACGACTCATTGGCATGCCTGCGCGCATCATGCGCCATTCTGAGCGGTTTGGGAGCCATTGCCGGCCTTCTTCTTGGGCTCGCCGAGGCCTGCGGTGGGCGCATATCCGCCCCGCGGCATGACGGCGGGCCGCGCGGGCGCAGAGACGTCGGCATAGATCAGTTGGGCACGGGCCGCGCTCGAGGGGTAGCGACGCAGCACCCATGCGGCAGCGAGCAGTTTCTGCTGCAGCTCCAGCGGCGGGCCGAGCACGATGTCGAGGCCACCGCGCAGCCGCATGACGATTCCGCGATCCGGGTCCAGCTTCACGTTTGCGACGTGCGCGCTGAAGTCGGAGGGGCGCGCTGCCAGCGCCTCGAGCGCGGCCTGCGCCGAGGCCTGATGCAGCGTTCCGCCGGGCATGGGACGCTCGGTGGGCCCGGTCCAGACGCGCGGCAGCGACGGGGTGACGTCCTGCGGGCCGAACACGCGCAACACGCGGCCGCTTGCGGCCACGAGGCTGCGATAGCCGCCGGGACCGACGGCCAGCGCGACGGCGCGCTCGGGGACGATGTGAATGCGCAACGTGTGCGGGAAGTCGCGATCGACGCTCGCCTCGCGGATCGTCGGCACGCGCTCGATCACGCCTGCCACCCGCGTCGGCGAGAGCCCCAGCAGCGAACGGCCCGCGGCGGCGCGCGCCACGGCATCCCGTACGGCCACGCGTTCGCTCTCGGTGCCGCCGCGCACGGCCACGCTGCGCAGCCGGAACATGCCCGAGCCTTTCAGCCACAGGTAGCCGAGCTCGACGGCCCCCGCGCTGGCGGCGCACACGATCACGGCCGCGACCACCGCGGCGGCACGACGACGTAGGAGGACGGCTGCAGAGAGCTGCACGCGCCCCGTTTCGGCGCGCCCGCGGCGGCTCCTGCCACCCAAATGGGTGGGGTCAGGCCAGGCTGACGGGGCCCAGCAGCTCCACCTCGTGCTGCAGATCGACCCCGAAGCGCTCGCGCACACAGCTCTGCGCCAGCGAAACAAGGGCCGCGACGTCGGCCGAGCGTGCCTCGCCGGTGTTCTCGATGAAGTTCGCGTGCACGCTCGAGATGCGGGCCCCGCCGATCTTCCGGCCCTTGAGGCCACAGGCCTCGATCAGCGAGCCGGCGCCCGGGCCCTCGCCCGGATTCTTGAACACGGACCCGAACGTGCGCGCCTTGCGCGGCTGGCTCTCGCTGCGCCGCCGCTGCAGCTCGCGAACGCGTTCGCGGATCTGGTCGCGCACGCCGCGCTCGAGCTGCAGCACGGCCTGCGCGACGATCTCGGAGCCGCGTACGTTGGAACGGCGGTAGGCGAGCTCGAGCTCGACCGGGCCGCCGCTGCGCTCGCCGCTCGCGGAGACGACATCGGCCGAGAGCAGGACATCGCGGATCTCGCTGCCGTACGCGCCCGCGTTCATGCGCACCGCGCCGCCGACCGTGCCGGGGATGGCACAACCGAACTCGATGCCGGCGAGCGCGGCCTCGGTGGAGCGCCTGACCACCGCCGCCAGCGACGCTCCCCCGCCGCAGCGCACGTCCGTGCCCTCGATCTCGATCGCCGCCAGCGCACCCTCGAGGCGCAGCGCGAGCCCGTCGTAGCCCTCGTCCGCAACGAGCAGGTTGGAGCCGAGACCGATCACGGCCACCTCGAGCTCCTCGCACTCCGCCCAGGTGAGGATCTCCGAGAGCTCGGCGGCCGACGTCGGCCGGGCCAGGAAGCGCGCCGGCCCGCCGGTTCCGATCGTGGTCAGCCGCGCGAGCGGCGCGTCTGCCTCCACTCCGGGCGGCGGCGCCGTCATGCCAGCCGCTCGCGCACCAGCTCCAGGACGCCGTCGACGGGGCCGGCGCCGAGCGTCAGCACGAGGTCGCCCGGGTGCGCCGTGCGCACGACCCAATCCGCCGCGTCGTCGTAGCCGGGCGTCCACGCAACCGGGAAGCGGGCGTCCTGCCGCAAGGCGCTCTGCACGACGAGCTCGCCCGAGACCTCCGGGTCGGCGGCGCCGCGGGCGACGTAGACGTCGCACACGCAGGCGGCGTCGGCCAGCCGCAGCGCTTCGGCGAAGCCGTCCGCGAACATGCGCGTGCGCCACGGCATGTGCGGCTGGAAACAGGCCAGGAGACGCCCGGGCGCGGCCTCGCCGCGCGCCGCCGCCAGGGTCGCCGCGAGCTCGCTCGGGTGGTGTGCGTAGTCGTCGACCAGGCGGATGCCGGCCACCTCTCCCCTGCGCTCGTAGCGCCGCGATGCGCCGCGGAAGCTCGCCAGCGGCGCGGCGGCCCGTTCGGGGCTGATGCCCGTCCAGTCGAGCATCGCCAGGGCGGCGGTCGCGTTGACCGCGTTGTGCGCTCCCGGCACGCCAACCCGGAGCGCGAGCTCGCGGTGACCCGGAGCAGCCAGGACGAAGCGCGTGCCATCGCCGTCGGGAGCGATGTCCAGCGCACGCCAGCCCTCGCCCTGTCCGGCGCCGAATCGGCGCAGCTCGGCCGGGCTCGCATAGTCGAGCGAGTCGTGCAGCACGAGCGCGCCGTCGTGTGGCAGCTCGGCCACCCAGTCGCGGAAGAGCGCGTGCAGGTCATCCAGCGAGGCGAAGTGGTCGTGGTGGTCGAGCTCTGCGTTGAGCACCACGGCGGCGCGAGGCCGTAGCCGCGCGAGCGATCCGTCGGACTCGTCGGCCTCTGCCACGACATACCGGCCGCGGCCGACGCGGGCATTGGAGCCGAGCTGCGGCACCGTGCCGCCGATCAGGAAGGTGGGCTCCTCGCCGCACTCCTCCAGGACGTAGGAGAGCAGCGCGCTCGTGGTGGTCTTGCCATGCGCTCCGGCGACACAGATGCCATCGCCGGAGGCCACGATGTCGGCCAGCACGTCCGCGCGGTGGCGCACCCGCAGGCCACGGCGGCGGGCCGCGGCGAGCTCGGGCTCGTCCTCGTCCACGGCGCTCGAGACGATGACCTCCATGTCCCCGTGCAGATGTGCGGGATCGTGACCGACGCGCGCATCGATGCCCTCGGCACGCAGCGCCTCGACCGCCGCGTCCGAGCGGTCGCAGCCCGAGACCGCCCGCCCATGCCCCTGCAGGACGCGGGCGAGTCCCGACATGCCCGCTCCGCCGATGCCCATGAGGTGCACGCCGGCGCTCATCGGCGTCCCGCCGCCAGGCGCAGGAGCTCGCGCGCGACCGCGGCGGCGGCGTCGGGGCGCGCGCGGCTGCGCATGCCGTCGCGCATCGTCGCCAGTCGGCCGGGCTCCCTGCGCAGATCAGCGACGCTCGCCTTGAGGAGCTCGCCGTCGAGTGCCGCGTCGTCGACGATCACCGCTCCGCCGGCTGCGGCGAAGTACTCGGCGTTCGCTCGCTGATGGTCGCCCGTGGCATGGGGATAGGGTACGAGCAGCGCTGGCAAGCCGGCCGCGGCCAGCTCCCAGACGGTGCCGCCGGCGCGGCTGACGGCGAGATCGGCGGCCGCCAGCACCGTCCAGAAGCGATCGGTCGCCTCCAGCACCCGGTAGCGGTTGGAGGGAGCGGTCACGGCCTCGCGGACTTCTGCGTGATCGCGCGACCCGGTGACGTGCAGCACGATGCCGTCCTCCAGACCGCTCGCTCCGTAGGCGGCGACGCAGGCATCGTTGATGCGGCGCGCGCCGGCCAGCGCCCCGAACACCGCCACAACGAAATCGTCGTCGGACAGCCCGAGCTCCCTGCGCGCCTCCCTGCGGCTGGTCTCGAAATAGGCGCGCGCCACGGGACGGCCGACGACCTCGTAGCGAGGCGGCTCCTTGCCCGGGAGCGCATAGGCGAGGAAGACGCGATCGGCGAGTGGCGCCGCCCAGCGGTTGGCAAGGCCCAGGTGCGCATCGGCCTCCGTGAGCACGCGCGGGAGGCCGAGTGCGCGGGCCGCGAGCAGCATCGGGCCCGCCACGAAGCCGCCGCCGCCGAGCACGGCGTGCGGACGGCGGCGGCGCAGGATGCGCACGCACGACAGCGGCGCGGCCACATCGAGCGCGAGCGCGCGCGCGAGCCGCAGCGAGGGCGAGCGCGGCAGGCCCTCTACCCGGAAGCGGTCGAAGGCGTAGCCGGCCGCGGGAACGAGCTGCGCCTCTGCGCGATCGGGCGTGCCTGCGAACGTCACCTCCGCGCCGGCGAGGACGAGCTCCTCGGCCACTGCGAGCGCGGGCATCACGTGGCCGGCGGTGCCGCCGGCCGCGACCAGCACGCGGCGCGTCGTCACATCGCCCGGCGGCGCCGCGCGCGCGCAGCGCCCGCGTGGGCCGGGCGCGCTGCCGCCTGGGGTCGCGCGGCCGAGCGACGGCGCGCGGCTGGCTTGCGTGCCGGGTGACGCACCGGCTCGGCGGCCTGCAGCGCCTGCCCACCGTAGGTGCCGACGGAGAGCACGAGCCCGATCGCGGCCAGCGTGGCGATCAGGCTGGTGCCGCCGTAGGAGATGAGCGGCACCGGCACGCCCGTGAACGGGAGGACGCCCAGGGTGCCGCCGATGTTGAGCAAAGCCTGGCCGACGATCAGCGTGGTCAGGCCGGCCGCGAGCAGCTTGCCGAATGGATCCTTGGCACGCAGCGCCACGCTGTAGCCGCACCAGGCCACCAGGCCGAACGCGATCAGCAGCCCGAACACGCCGATCAGCCCGAGCTCCTCGCCAACGATCGGAACGATCATGTCGGTGTGCGCCTCGGGCAGGTAGCTGAGCTTCGTCACGCTCTGGCCCAGCCCCACGCCGAGGAGCCCCCCGTTGCCGAAGGCGAGCTGCGCCTCGTGCAGCTGGAAGCCCGCGGCCACCGTCAGGTCGCCCGGATGGAGGAAGGCCGTCAGGCGCTGCGTGCGGTACGGCTCGACCGCGATCATCGCGCCGGCCACCCCGACGGCTGCCAGTCCGAGCCGCGCCAGAGCACCCGCCGCCGCGCCGCTTGCGATCAGCACGGCCGACGCAACGAGCCCGACGGCGATCGCCGAGCCGAGGTCGCTGACCACGACGAGGCCGCACAGGATGGCGGCCGCGGCGCCCACGGGCCGCATGGCCTCGCGCCAGTCGCGCGGCGGCTGTCGCCGGCTCGCGAGCGCGGCGGCGCCGAACACGCAGAGCGCCACCTTCGCGAGCTCCGAGGGCTGCAGCGTGAAGCCGCCGGGCAGGCTCAGCCAGCGCTGGGCGCCGTTGCGTTGCACGCCGGTCGCCAGTACGAGCACGAGCAGGAGCGTGGCGACGACCATCATGCTGGGCGCGAGCGGCGCGATCTGGCGGTAGTCCCTGCGTGCCAGCAGCCAGAGCAGGGCGAGGCCGATGCCGGCATAAACCGCGTGATGCTCGAGCAGCGCGAGCGAGGTCGAGGCGGAATAGACCATGACGACGCCGAAGGCGACGAGGCCCATGGAGATGATCACGAGCAGCTGCTCGGCACCACGCGCCTCGGCGCGGGAGCGGGTGCGGGAACGGCTCATCTGAGCGCCTCTGCGAGCTCGCGGAAGCGGTCGCCGCGCGTCTCGTAGTCGCGGAACTGGTCGTACGACGCACAGGCCGGCGAAAGCAGCACGATGTCGCCTTCGAGGGCAACGGAGGCCGCCAGGCGCACCGCGCGCTCGAGCGTCCCGGAGTCCACCAGCTCGAGACCCCAGCCCTTGAACGCGCGGCGCAACTCGGGTGCGGCCTCGCCGATCAGGTAGACCGCACTGGCGGTACGCGCGAGCGGCTCGGCCAGCGGGGCGAAATCGACGCCCTTGAGCGAGCCGCCCAGGATCACGTGCAAGGGCGCGTCGAACGAGGCGAGCGCCTGGAGGGTGGCCTCGACGTTGGTCGCCTTGGAGTCGTTGATGTAGCGCACGCCGCGCAGCTCGCGCACCTGCTCCAGCCGATGGGGAGGCGCCGCGAACTCGCGCAGGGCGTCCGCCGCTCCGGACTCGGCGGCCCCCAGCGCGCGTACGACCGCGATCGCGCAGGCCGTGTTGGCGCGATTGTGCGGGCCTCGCAGCTGAGAGGCCTCGAAGGCCGCCTCGAACGTCCCGAGCTCGGTGCCCGATACGCGCAGCCGGCGGCCCTGGCCGGGCAAATCGGCGTCGTCCAGCGCGGCGACGTAGGCGTCGTCGACGCACAGCACCGCGCTGTCGCGCTCACGCTGGCGCTCGAACACACGCAGCTTGGCCGCCGCGTACTGCTCGAAGGAGGCGTGCCGGTCGAGGTGGTCGGGGGTCACGTTGAGCAGCACGCCCACGTCGGAGCGGAACTGCTCCACCCCCTCCAGCTGGAAGCTCGAGAGCTCGCACACGATCGTCCGGCCCGGCTCGATGCGGCCGGCGAACGACGACAGCGCCGTGCCGACGTTGCCCGCGCCGGCCGAGGGCACGCCGCCGCGCTCGAGCATGGCGGCCGTGAGCAGCGTGGTCGTGGTCTTGCCGTTGGTTCCGGTGATGCCGACGATCGGATTGCGCTCCTCGAGCAGGCGGTACGCGAGCTCAACTTCGGCCCACACGGGGATGCCGGCCGAACGTGCGGCGCGCACGATCGCGGCCTCCTCCGGGACGCCCGGGCTCTTGACGAGCAGGTCGGCACCGGTGAGCAGCTCGGGATCGTCGCGGCCGGGCACCGCTTCGACGCCCGGCGGCGCGTCCCCTGCATCCTCCCGCCGATCGGCCAGCACGACCTGCACGTGCGGAGCGCAGCGACGCAGCGCCTCGGCGGCCGCGATGCCGGAGCGCACCGCTCCGAGCACGACTGCGCGCCGCGCGCCGGCGAGCACGGCGTCCATCAGGTGTACTGGTTGAAGCGCAGGTAGGCGAGGACGAACGCGGACCCGGCGAGCAGCGCCGCGACGATCCAGAAGCGCACGATGATCGTCGTCTCCGACCACGCCTTCATCTCGAAGTGATGGTGGATCGGCGCCATCAGGAAGATGCGCCGCCCGTAGCGCCGGAACGAGATCACCTGGATGATCACCGAGAGCGCCTCGACGACGAAGACGCCGGCGATGATCGGCAGCAGCAGCTCGGTCTTCGTCAGCACCGCGAGCGCGCCCAGCGCGCCGCCCAGCCCGAGGGATCCCGTATCGCCCATGAAGACCTGCGCGGGGAAGCTGTTGTACCAGAGGAAGCCGATGCAGCAGCCGAGCATGGCGGCGGCGAAGATGGCGAGGTCGAGCCGCGCCGAATCGCCGCGCGGGCCGACGTAGAGGCAGGGATGGGCGTCGGCCGCGCAGAGCGTGCGCGAGAGCTGCCAGCCGATCGTCGCGAGCGCCGTGT
>DASRQS010000098.1:0-62090 GCA_035696365.1 Gaiellales bacterium
CGCCCTGGTCGCCGCCGCGACGGGCGGTCACGTGCTGCTGGAAGGGCCGCCCGGCGTTGCGAAGACGCTCGCGGTCAACGCGCTCTCGCAGGCACTCGGGCTCGGCTTCCGGCGTGTGCAGTTCACGCCGGACATGCTGCCATCGGACGTCACCGGCACGATGACCCTGCGCGGCGGCGAGCTGGCTTTCCGGCCTGGGCCGGTGTTCACGAACGTGCTGCTGGCGGACGAGATCAACCGCACGCCGCCGAAGACGCAGGCGGCGCTGCTGGAGGCCATGCAGGAGCGCCAGGTCACGGTCGACGGCGAGTCGCGCCCGTTGCCCGCGCCCTTCCTGGTCGCCGCCACGCAGAACCCGATCGAGTACGAGGGCACCTATCCGCTGCCCGAGGCGCAGCTCGATCGCTTCCTCTTCCGCATCGACGTCGGCTATCCGGACGAGGACGGGGAGCAGGCGATCCTGCGGCTCGGGCACCGCGGCGTGCGTGCGCCCTCCCTGGAGCGGATCGAGCGCGTCGCGAGCGCGGGCGACCTCGCCGCCGTGGGCGCTCTGATCGATGCGACGATCGTCTCGGACGAGGTCGCCGCCTACCTCGCGGCGCTCGTGCGCGCCACGCGCTCGTTGCCGGCGGTCGAGCTGGGCGCGAGCCCGCGGGCGGCGGTCCATCTGCTCGCGGCGTCGCGCGCGGCGGCGCGTCTTGCCGGGCGCGAGTTCGTGACGCCCGACGATGTCGTGGCGATGGCCGTGCCCGTGATCGCCCATCGCCTCGTGCTGCGGCCCGAGGCGGAGCTCGAGCGCGTCACGCCTCAGGCGGCGGTGGCTGCGGCGATCGCGGCGATCGCGGTGCCGCGGTGACGCCCACGCCGCGCGCCGCCCTGCTGCTCGCGCTCTGCGCGGCCGGCGCGGTGCTGGCCGGCTGGCGGGTGGCGGCCGTGCTGGCGGCGGCGGTCGCGGCCGCGGTCGCGGTGGATGCCCTGTGCGCCCGCCGCCCGCCCGTCCTGGAACGCGAGCATCCCCCCGTCGTTCCGCGCGGCGCCCCCTCGCGCCTCGCCGTGAAGCTGCGCGCGGACGGTCCCGTCCGCGTGCGCCAGGCGCTGCCGGCAGACGTGACGCTCGAGCCGCAGGAAGCCGACGGGGAGCTCGCGGGCGAGCTCGTGGCGCGGCGGCGCGGGCGGCACGTGCTGCCCCCCGTCGGCGTGCGCGCGACGGGGCCGCTCGGACTGGGCGCCTGGCACCACCGGCTGGGCGGGGACGCGGAGCTCCTGGTCTATCCCGATCTCGTCGGCGCTCGCCGCTTGGCGCTCGCGGCGCGGCGCGGGCAGCTGCCGGAGTCGGGTCGCCGCGCGCGCGGGTCGTTCGGCCTGGGCACCGCTTTCGAGGCCGTGCGGGAGTACGCGCCCGACGACGACGTGCGTCAGATCAACTGGCGCGCAACGGCCCGGCTCGGCCGCCCGATGTCGAACCAGTACCGCATCGACCAGGACCGCGAGGTGCGCTGCCTGCTGGACGCCGGCCGGCTGAGCGCCGCCTCCTCGGCGGGCGGAACGCTGCTCGACGTCGCGCTGGACGCGCTCATCGCGGTCTGCGCGACGGCGGACGAGCTCGGCGACCGCAGCGGCGCGCTGGCGTTCGCCGATCGCGTCCTGCGCGACGTCAAGCCTTCCCGCCTCGGCGCCGCCGCGGTCGCGCGCTCGCTCTTCGACGTCGAGCCCGTCGACGTCGACAGCGACTACGAGCTCGCGTTCCGCACGGTCGCCGGCGGCAAGCGCGGCTTCGTGCTCGTCCTCGCCGATCTGGTCGACGAGGCGGCCGCACGCGCCCTGATCGACGCGGTGCCGGTGCTCGCGCGGAGGCATGCCGTGTGCGTCGCGAGCGTCCGCGACGACGCACTCGACGGCCTGCTCGCCCGACAGCCCGGCGACCTGCGCGACGCCTACGCGATGACGGTCGCGCTCGACATGCGGCGGGCGCGCGCGCTCGCCGCACGGCGCGTCGCCGCCGCAGGCGCCGCGGTCGTCGAGGCCCGGCCCCAGCGCTTCGCTGCCGCCTGCGTCAGCGCGTACGTGCGGGCGAAGGCGCGCGGCCGAGCGTGAGGACCAGCCCCCAGTAGAGCGCGCCGAGGGCGATTCCGAGCGGCAGGACGACGGCGGTGGAGTACGTGCCGGTGACGAAGCCCTCGACGAGGCCCGCCAGCACGAGCCAGGGCATCGTGCCGAGCACGATCCCGATCGAGCGGCCGGCCTCGGCACGCAGAGCCTCGGCGCGCGTTCCCGCCCCGGGCTCGACCAGCGACCAGCCGACGCGCAGGCCCGCGGCGGCCGTGACCGCGATGCACGACAACTCGAGCACGCCGTGGCCGACGACCAGCCGCAGCAGGTCGCCGCCGTTGCCGGCCCCTGCCGCGAGGCCCGCGACGGCGCCGAGCAGGATGCCGTTGGTCGCCAGCACGTAGCCGGTCAGCAGACCGAGCGTGAGCCCCCCGGCATAGGCCAGGAACGTGACCTGGATGTTGTTGACGAAGATCCCGATCGAGACCCCGGCGTGCTCGCCCGCCCCGTGCAGCGCGAGCCCGTGGTGCTGCGGCTCGGAGACGCTGCGCAGGTCGGCCGGCACGAGGCCGCCGGCCGCGGACGGATCGCTGAGCGCCCACAGCCCGGCCAGCACGGCCGGCAGCACCATCAGCAGCCAGGCGGCGATCAGCGGTTTGGGGCGCTCGGCCACGGCCCGCCAGTAGCCGCGCGCGAGATAGGCGCGCAGCGATCCGCCGCGCGGCCGTGCGCCGTAGACGAGCGGGCGCGCCCGCAGGACGAGCGTCTCCAGCCGGCGCGTGACCGGGTCGTCCCCGAAACGCCGGCGCGCGTAGGCGAGGTCGGCGGCCGCCTCGCGGTAGCGCGCCCCCAGCCGCAGCACGTCGCCGGCGGTCGGCCGCCGCACCGACGTCAGCGCGGCAAGCTCATCCCAGGCCGGCCCGCGAGCAGCCGCAAAGGCGTCCGGGTGCATGCTCGAAGGTGTAGCAGGGCCACGCCTCCACACTCCGGGGTCAGACCGCTCCCTGCGCACCAGCTTGTGACATGAATAACTTGGGGTCTGACCCCAAATTATGCGGGCAGCGATCCGATGGTTTTGCGGCCATCTAGGCTTGGCACATGGGGGTGCAGGAGACGCTCAGGATCGCCACGCCGGAGGGGGTGTCGCTCGAGCTGCCGCTGGCCGGGGTCGGGTCGCGGTTCGTCGCGCTGCTCGTCGACTTCCTCCTGCAGTGCCTCGTGTTCGGTGCGGTGATCGTCGCGCTCGTGGTCACGAACGCCGGCGGCTACGCCGCGGATGCGATCGTCGCCGTCGTCGTGTTCGCGATGCTGTTCGCCTACCCTGTCGCGTTCGAGCTCGGCGCGGGCGGGCGCACGCCGGGCAAGCGCTGGAGCAGCCTGCGCGTCGTCTGCGACGACGGCTCTCCCGTCACCTTCCGCGCGAGTGCGCTGCGCAACGTGCTGCGGCTCGTGGACATCCTCCCGGGCGCGTACCTGGTCGGCACGGTCGCGATCTTCGCCACCCGCAACAACCAGCGCCTCGGCGATCTCGCGGCCGGCACGCTCGTCGTGCGGGAGCCGCGAGCCTCCGCCGCCCGGGTGCGGCCTCCGGCGGCCAGCGAGCCCGTCGATGCCGCCGATGAGCTGCCGGCCTGGGACGTGAGCGGGCTGCGCGATGGCCAGCTGGTCGCGCTGCGCCGCTTCCTGGAGCGCCGAGACGCGCTCGAGGCAGTGCCGCGCAACCTGCTCGCCCGCGACCTGGCCGAGCGCCTGCGGCCGAGCGTCGGCGGGGTGGGAGCAGACCTCCCGCCCGAGCGCTTCCTCGAGCTGATCGCAGCGCTGCGTCGCATCCGGGCCTAGCCTCGCGGCCCGGGACCTAAGATACGGAGCGGATGGATGCCGCCGCCCGCACACGCCTCGAGGCCGAGACGCGCTACGACCCCGCCGCGGTCGAGCCCGAGATGTTCGCCCGCTGGGAGGCAGCGCGTGCCTTCGAGGCAGAGCCGGACGATCCCGGCGAGCCCTTCGTGATCGCGGTGCCGCCGCCCAACATCACGGGCTCGCTGCACATGGGCCACGCGCTCAACGGCTCGATGCAGGACGTGATCATCCGCCTGCGCCGCATGCAGGGCCGCAAAGCGCTCTGGATCTGCGGCACCGACCACGCCGGCATCGCCACCCAGAACGTGGTCGAGCGGATGCTCGGGCGCATGAACCTGACCCGCGAGGAGCTCGGCCGCGAGGAGTTCGTGCGGCGCGTCTGGAACTGGCGCGAGGAGTCGGGAGCCACGATCATCGAGCAGTTCAAGCGGCTCGGCCTCTCGCTCGACTACGAGCACGAGCGCTTCACGATGGACCCGGAGTACGCGCGCGCCGTCGTGAAGGTCTTCGTCGAGTTGCACCGGCGCGGCTTTCTCTACCGCGCCAACCGCATGATCAACTGGTGCCCGGTCTGCAGGACTGCGATCTCGGACCTCGAGGTCGAGCACGTCGAGGTCGACGACACGATGTACCACGTGGACTACCCGCTGGTCGGGAGAGGCCACGTGACCGTCGCGACCGTGCGCCCGGTGACGTTGCTCGGCGACACCGCCGTGGCCGTCAACCCGTCCGACGAGCGCTACAAGCACCTCATCGGGCAGCGCGCGATCGTGCCGCTGGTCGAGCGCGAGGTGCCGATCGTCGGGGACGAGCACGTCGACCCGTCGGTGGGCACGGGAGCGCTCAAGGTGACGCCCGGCCACGACCCGAGCGACCTCGAGATCGCGCGCCGGCATGGGCTCGAGGAGATCGCCGTGATCGGGTTCGACGGCCGCATGACGGAAGCGGCGGGCGACCGCTACGCCGGACTGACGTCCGAGAAGGCCCACAAGCTCGTGGTCGCCGACCTGCGCGAGCGCGGATTGCTGCGCGACGAGCAGCCGTGGCGGCACAGCGTCGGGCACTGCTCGCGCTCGGGCAACCGCGTCGAGCCGCTCGTCTCGCTGCAGTGGTTCTGCGATATGCAGGAGCTCGCCGCGCCCGCGATCGCGGCCGTGCGCGAAGGGCGGGTGCGCTTCATCCCCAAGAGCCGCGAGCGCATCTTCTTCGACTGGATGGAGCAGATCCGCCCCTGGTGCGTCTCCCGCCAGCTCTGGTGGGGCCATCAGTTGCCGGTCTGGTACTGCAGTTGTGGCGAGACGATCGTGCAGGAGGAGCCGCCGGATCGCTGTCCGGCCTGCGGCTCGAGCGAGCTCGAGCGCGACCCGGACGTGCTCGACACCTGGTTCTCATCCGCGCTGTGGCCGTTCGCGACGCTCGGCTGGCCCGAGGACACGGCGCGCTATCGCGCGTTCTACCCCGGCCACGCGCTCTTCACGGCGCGCGACATCATCAACCTCTGGGTGGCGCGCATTATGATGATGGGCATCGCGTTCACGGGGCGGGAGCCGTTCCAGGACGTCGTGATCCATCCGACCGTGCTTGCGACCGACGGGCGGCGCATGTCGAAGTCGCTCGGCACGGGCGTGGATCCGCTCGACCTGATCGCCGAGCACGGCGCCGACGCGACGCGCTACGGCCTGCTCAAGATGAGCTCGACGCAGGACGTGCGCTTCGCCCCCGGCGCGATCGAGGAGGGGCGCGGGCTCGCCAACAAGCTCTGGAACGCCTCGCGCCTGATCCTGCTCAACGTCGACGAGGACGCCGAGCCGGCGCCCACCTGCGCCGAGCCCGTCGACGCCTGGGTGCTCGGCCGGCTGGCCGACGCTGTCGCGGACGTGACGGCCGAGCTCGACGCGTACGATTTCGCGGCGGCGGTCAAGGCGCTCTACCGCTTCATCTGGAACGACGTCTGCGACTGGTACCTGGAAGCGTCCAAGGCGCGCCTCTATGGTGACGATCCCGCCGCCAAGCGCGCCGTCTCGCAGGCGCTGCTGTACGTGCTGCGCTCGACGCTGCGCCTCGCCCATCCGGTGATGCCGCACGTGACCGAGCGCCTCTGGGGCGAGCTCGGCGAGCACGGCGTGCTGGCGCGGGCCTCCTGGCCCGATCCCTCGGACGCGCCGCGCGACGCGGCTGCCGAGCGGGCCGTGGAGCAGGCCTTCGACTTCGTCGTGAAGCTGCGCCAGTTGCGTGCCGTCGAGCAGATGCCGCCGCGCGCGCCACTCGCCCTGCAGGGCTGGCCGCTGGAGCCGGTCGCCTCGCTGGTGGAGACGCTCGGGGGCGCGAGCACGGCGCCGGCGGATGGAGCGAGCGAATGGCGGGTCGTCGACGTGGTGCCCGTCGGCGACGTTGCGGTCACGGTGCTGGCGCCCGGCGGAGCCGAGAACGCGAGGCCCCGGTTCGAGCAGGAGCTCGCCAAGGCCGAGGCCGAGATCGAGCGCGCAGGCCGCAAGCTGGCCGACGCGCGCTTCGTCGAGCGCGCGCCGGCGCATCTGGTGCAGGAGGAGCGCGACAAGCTCGAGCGCTTCGAGCGCGAGGCCGCCGAGTTGCGCGAGCGCCTCGCCGCCCTCGGCGCGTGACCGCGAACGGCTACCTGGAGTCCCTGGCCGCGTTTGGCATGCGGCTCGGTCTCGAGCGGATCTCCGCTCTGCTGGAGGAGCTCGACAATCCACAGGAGCGGCTGGACGCGGTTCACGTCGTCGGCACGAACGGCAAATCCTCGACGGTGCGCTTCGCCGCGGCGGCGCTCACCGCCTCGGGGCTGCGCACCGGTGCGTATCTCTCCCCGCACGTGATCAGCTGGGACGAGCGCGTGCAGATCGACGGCCGTCCGGTCGGCCCCGCCGCGCTCGCCGTCGCGCTCGACCGCGTGCAGGAGGCGGCGCACGCCGTCGAAGCCTCGCTCGGCGAGGGCCCTACCCAGTTCGAGGCCCTCACTGCGGCGGCGTTCCTGGCGCTGGCCGAGGCGGGGGTCGAGGCCTGCGTCGTGGAGGCCGGCCTCGGTGGCCGACACGATGCGACGCGTGTCGTCAACGCGCGCGTCGTCGGCCTCACGAACGTCGGCCTCGATCACCAGCGCGTGCTCGGCGACACCCGCGAGCTGATCCTGGCCGAGAAGGTGGCGGTGCTGGAACCGGGCGCCGAACTGGTCGTCGGCGTCGTCGACGACGAGCTGTACGGCGAGGCGGAGGCACTGGCCGAGCAGGCCGGCGCGAGCTGCGAGCGGATTGCGGCCGGGGCGGGGGACTCACTGCCCCTGGCCGCCGCCTACCTGCGCGACGATGCCGCGCTCGCCCTCCGCCTCGCCGAGTTGCGGCTCGCGCCGCGCCCGCTCGCCCGCGATGCGGCTGTGGCCGCGCTCGCGGCGGCGGTGCCTCCGGGCCGCCTCGAGCGGATCCCGGGGAGCCCCGCCGTCCTGCTCGACGGGGCGCACAACGCCGAGGGCATGCGGGCGCTGGTGGGCGAGCTCGACGGCGCGCTCGGCGCGCTGCGGCCGCGCGTCGGCGTGCTCGCGCTGCAGGACGACAAGCCGCTCGAGGCCATGCTGGCCGCTCTCGCGCCGGCCCTCGACGCGCTTGTCGCGACGACCAGCGGCCACGCGGGCCACGCCCGCGCGCTGCCGGCGGAGGCACTTGCCGCCGCCGCGCGCAGGGCGGGCCTCTGCGACGTCGTCACCGAGCCGGACCCGCAGGCCGCGCTCGCGCGGGCGCGCAAGCGCGCCGGCGCAGGAGGCGCGGTCGTCGTCACCGGATCGCTCTACCTGCTCGAACGCGTGCGAGCAGCCGCGCTGGAGGCCCGCTAGCATGCCGCGCAGGCGCAGCCTCTGGCGCGTATTCGCGCTGATCCTGGGGTTGATCGTGGTCACGATCGCGGTCTTCTACGCCATCGGCTATGCGCTCGCTAAGGCGATCGTCTAGAGGACTCGCACAACTCCGCCCGAACCATCGATCCGAATGTCGACCAGTCTGCCCATCGCCGCGACGTCCAACAGCGACAATCCGCTGGGGGGTGTCTCGGACTTCTTCAGCTCCAGCACGTTCCACGCGATCGTGCTGCTGGTGCTGTTCTTCGTCGGCGTGCTCTGGCTGGCGCTCGTGTTCTGGACGTACAAGGACGCCAAGCGCCGCGTGGACGACCCCGTGCTCGTCGGCGTCTCGATCGTCACGGCGTTCGTGTTCCCGTTCGTGGGGGCGCTGGTGTACACGATCCTGCGCCCGCCGGAATACCTCGACGACGTGCGCGAGCGCGAGCTCGAGATCCGCGCGATGGAGCGCAGGCTCGGCGAGGAGGGCATGTGCCCCGGCTGTGGCGGCGACGTCGAGCCCGATTTCATCGCCTGCCCCCACTGTGCGCGCCGGCTCAAGCTGACCTGCTCGCGCTGCCGCTCCGCGCTCAAGCCGGAGTGGCGGCTGTGCCCGTATTGCGAGGCGCCCGCGCCGTCGCAGCAGCAGCGCACCATGACGCTGTACGAGACCTCCACCTGACCTCCCGATAGCGGAAGCGCGTATGCCTACAGAGACGACACTTGTCCTGCTCAAGCCCGACGCCGTGCGTCGCCAGCTCGTCGCGGAGCTGATCGGCCGCTTCGAGCGCCGCGGCTTCCGCATCCGCGGCCTCAAGCAGCTCGTGCTCGAGCGCTCGGTCGCGGAGGAGCACTACGCCGAGCACTCGGCCCGGCCGTTCTTCGGCGAGCTGGTGGGCTTCATCACGTCGGGCCCGCTCGTCGCGCTCGCGCTCGAGGGCCCGAGTGCCATCGTCACCGTGCGCACGATGATGGGCGCCACGAACCCGCTCGACTCGGCGCCCGGCACGATCCGCGGCGACTACGCGCTGGTGCTGAGCGAGAACATCGTGCACGGCTCGGACTCGCCGGAGAGCGCGGCGCGCGAGCTGCCGCTCTACTTCGCTCCCGGCGAGCTCCTGCCAGCCGGGGAATGACGCTCGTCCTGGCGTCGCGCTCGCCGCAGCGCCGCGCCATCCTCACCCAGCTCGGCCTCGCGTTCCGGATCGTCGAGCCCGCCTACGAGGAGCCGGCGCTGCCCTTGGCGCCGCACGAGCTGGCCGAGCGCCACAGCCTCGGCAAGGCACGCTCGGTCGAGTTCGGCGAGGGCGAGACCGTGCTCGGCGTCGACACGGTCGTCGTGATCGACGATCAGGTGCTCGGCAAGCCGGCCGACGCCGAGGAGGCGGCGCGCATGCTGGCGCTGCTCGCGGGGCGCACGCACGAGGTCGTGTCCGGACTCACGCTGCGCGATGACGACGGCGAGCGCACCGGGCATGCCCGCACGACCGTGCGCTTCCGGGCGCTGAGCGCCGCCGAGATCGACGAGTACGTCGCCCGGGGCGAGTGGCAGGGGCGTGCCGGCGCGTATGCCATCCAGGAGGCGGGTGCGACACTCGTGTCGAACATCCAGGGATGCTTCTTCAACGTGGTCGGTCTGCCCGTCGCGCTCCTCGTCGAGATGCTGGGCGAACGCCGTCGCCCCGTTTCCGGGTGAGGAGTAGAATCGCCCTGCATCCGGGCGCATTCGCTCGTGTCGCACCAGGCTCGGCCAATCCGCAATGAGCATCCTCGACTACCTCCGCTCGTTCGGCGGCCGCGACATGGCCGTCGACCTCGGCACGGCCAATACCCTGGTCTACGTGCGCGGTCGTGGCATCGTCCTGTCGGAGCCGTCGGTCGTCGCGATCGACCAGCGCACCGGCGAGGTGCACGCCGTCGGCATCGAGGCCAAGCGCATGCTCGGCCGCACACCGGGCAACATCCAGGCCATCCGGCCCCTCAAGGACGGCGTGATCGCCGACTTCGAGGTGACCGAGCAGATGCTGCGGCACTTCATCCAGAAGGTCCACCAGAATCGCTGGGCGCATCCGCGCGTCGTCGTCTGCGTCCCCTCGGGCGTGACCGGCGTCGAGAAGCGTGCGGTGGAGGAGGCCACGCTCTCGGCCGGCGCGCGCCAGGCGTACCTGATCGAGGAGCCCATGGCGGCCGCCATCGGCGCCGGACTTCCCGTCGCCGAGCCGACCGGCAACATGATCGTGGACATCGGCGGCGGCACGACCGAGGTGGCTGTGATCTCGCTCGGCGGCATCGTCGTGTCACAGTCGGTGCGCGTCGGCGGCGACGAGCTGGACGAGGCGATCGTCAACTACGTCAAGCGCGAGTACAAGGTGCTGATCGGAACGCAGACCGCCGAGGAGGTCAAGCTCGAGATCGGCTCCGCGGCGACCATGGAAGAGGAGCTGCAGGCCGAGATCCGCGGCCGCGACCTCGTGACCGGGCTGCCGAAGACGGTCATGCTCTCGTCCCAGGAAGTTCGGCTGGGCCTGGACGAGCCGCTCCAGCAGATCATCGACGCGATCAAGTCGACCCTCGACAAGACGCCGCCCGAGCTCTCGTCGGACATCATGGACCGCGGCATCGTCCTGGCCGGCGGAGGAGCGCTGCTCAACCGCCTGGACGAACGCCTGCGCCGCGAGACCGAGATGCCCGTCCACGTCGCAGAGTCGCCCCTGACCTGCGTAGCCGTGGGCTCGGGCCGTGCCCTGGAGGAGTTCGACGTCCTCCAGCGCTCGAGCCGCCCCGGCCGCAGCAACAACCGCCGCCGCTACTAACAGCGGGACACTCGGGGTCTGACCCTTTACGTCCCGCAGCGGGACTCTCGGGGGACACTTGGGGTCTGACCCTTTATGTCCCGCGTCCTCGCAGATGACCCAGTCGTCGGTTGATCTGCGAAGAACTCACACCGAGGTGTCGTGCGATCGCCCTCTGGCTGAATCCGTTGTCGAAATGCGCACGTGCAATCGCCGCGTCGGAGCGGTCGAGTGACATGACCGTCGACAGTGACGGAGAGTGGGTTGTCGAAGTCGGGATGCCATGTGTGTCGAGAGTCGCCGGGTCGACGCCCTGCGCTACCCACGCGGCGTAGTCGTCGACGGACCGGAAATGATCGAGGAATATCTCGGCGCTGAGAAACCACGGTACGGCGCGCATGCCGATCGTCGCTGCGTAGCTTGACCACGGCCAATCCTCCGGGTCGTCGCACAGGTTTGCGCTCACGGGGTTGAGCGGCAGGTATCGCGCGAGCTCGAGCAAATGTGCTTCGTCCTCCACGAGCCTCGAACCGAACCGACCTTGGTAGAGGTGACCGGATCGGTCGTACCGCCGATTGAATGACTGCGCCGTGCATGTGCCGAGCCAGTGCATGGCGTCCGACAGATTTCCGAGCCGGGATGTCACGACCAGATGCGTGTGGTTCGGTAGGTAGCACCAGGAATGGCACTCGAGCTCGAAGCTCTTCACCGTCCGTTCCAGCAGAAACAGGGCGCGGTCGTAGTCGGCCGCGTCGATCGCAGTCGCGGTCCGTCCCACGCCACGGACGAAGATGTGGTGGGCGGCCCCCCGGGAGTCCTCTCTCAGCGGCCGTGCCATACCACGACCGTCGCAGGTGCTCGAGCACCCGTACTCGCCGCTTCGTGCCGGATTCGTGCCAACGTCAGAACGTGCCGTTGCGCGCGCTTGACGTGGGACATCAAGAGCCAGACCCCGAGTGTCCCGTGTGGGCGGGACATCAAGGGCCAGACCCCGAGTGTCCCGCTCTATTGAGTCTCGGGCTCGGCGCCGGGGAGCAAGCCCAGGGCGTCTGTTTCGGGCGTCAACAGCCGGCGCGCGGCGTACTGCTCGAGCTTTGCCCGCGAGTCCTGGATGTCCAGGTCGCGCATCGTCAGCTGGCCGATGCGGTCGAGCGGGCCGAAGGCCGCTCCCTCGCTTCGCTCCATGCTCAGGCGCTCGGGCTGGTAGGTCAGGTGCGGGCCGCTCGTGGAGAGGATCGAGTAGTCGTCGCCGCGACGGAGCTCGAGGACGACCTCGCCGGTGACGACGCTGGCGACCCAGCGCTGCAGGCTCTCGCGCAGCATCACGGCCTGCGGGTCGAACCAGCGGCCTTCGTAGAGCAGGCGCCCGAGACGGCGGCCCGAGTCTCGATACGTGTCGATCGTGGCCTCGTTGTGGGTCGCGTTGACGAGGCGCTCGTAGGCGATGTGCAGCAGCGCCATGCCGGGCGCCTCGTAGATGCCGCGGCTCTTGGCCTCGATGATGCGGTTCTCGATCTGGTCGGACATGCCGAGCCCGTGGCGGCCGCCGATGGCGTTGGCCTCCTGCACGAGCGCGACGAAATCCGTGAACTCGCGTTCGCCCAGCGCGACGGGCCAGCCGTCGGCGAAGCGCACGGTCACGCGCTCGGGGGCGATCTCCACGCCGGAGTCCCAGTGCCGCACGCCCATGATCGGCTCGACGATGTGCATGCTCGTCGAGAGCTGCTCGAGGTCCTTGGCCTCGTGCGTCGCCCCCCAGATGTTGGCGTCGGTCGAGTAGGCCTTCTCGGTGCTCGCGCGGTAGGGGAGGTCGCGCGCGGCCAGCCACTCCGACAGCTCGCGCCGGCCGCCCAGCTCGTCCACGAAGTCGGGATCGAGCCACGGCTTGTAGATGCGCAGCGAGGGGTTGGCAAGCAGCCCGTAACGGTAGAAACGCTCGATGTCGTTGCCCTTGTAGGTCGAGCCGTCGCCCCAGATCGAGACGTCGTCGTCCTGCATCGCACGCACGAGCAGCGTGCCCGTCACCGCGCGGCCGAGCGGCGTGGTGTTGAAGTAGGTGCGGCCGCCGGAGCCGATGTGGAAGGCGCTGCACTGCAGGGCCGCGAGGCCCTCGTGCACGAGTTGCGCGCGGCAGTCGATCAGGCGCGCGATCTCGGCGCCGTAGATGCGCGCCCGCTCGGGAACATCACCGAGATCGGGTTCGTCGTACTGGCCGAGATCGGCCGTGTAGGCGCACGGGACGCCGCCGCGCTCCCGCATCCAGGCCACTGCGGCGGACGTATCCAGGCCGCCGGAGAAGGCGATGCCGATGCGCTCGCCGGCGGGCATACGATGGAGCACTCTGGACATCGCGCGGATACTCTCCGATCGGCGAGGGACGCGTTATGCAGGCCACGCGCGCGTCATGCAGCTTACTGTATAGTTATGCAGCCATGAATCACCGTCAGCGACTGATTGCGACCCTGCTCGAGCAGGACGAACTGGGCAGCCAGGGTCAGATCGTGGCCGCCCTCGCCGAGCGCGGCATCGAGGTCACGCAGGCCACCGTGTCGCGAGATCTCGATCGCATCGGCGCTGTCCGTATCCGCCGCAACGGGCGCACGATCTACGCGCTCGCCGTGGACGAGCACGAGCCGGATCCGATGGGGCGCCTGCGCACCGCGCTCGGCTTCGTGCGCCACATGGAGGCCTCGGGCAACCTGTTGATCCTGCGCACCGCCCCGGGCAACGCGATGCCCGTGGCGCGAGCATTCGACCTGGCCGACCTGCCCGAGGTCGCGGGCACCGTCGGCGGCGACGACACGATCCTCGTGATCGCGCGCGAGCCGGCCGACGGCGCCAGCGTCGCCGCGCTCTGCGGCCAGATGCAGAGCGCAGGGGCGCCGAGCTGACAGAGGCCTCGCGCCCGCTGTGGGCGGGCCGGGTGCGGGCGGCGCTCGACCCGGACATCCTTGCGTTCTCGCGCTCGCTGCCCGTCGACCGCGCGCTGCTGGCCTACGACGTGCTCGCCTCGCAGGTGCACGTGCGGATGCTCGAGCGCGTCGGACTGCTGGACGAGGCGGAGGCCGCGGCGCTCGTCCAGGCCCTCTCCGAGGTGCCCGCAGTGCCCGAAGACGCGCCCGACGAGGACGTCCACTCCTATCTCGAGCGCTGCCTCACCGAGAAGCTGGGCGCGCTCGGGCGCAAGGTGCACGCCGGCCGCTCGCGGAACGACCAGGTAGCGGTGGCCACTCGGATGTGGGCCAAGGACGCAGCCCGCGAGCTGGCGCTCGGAGTTGCGGCAGCGCAGGAGGCGCTGATCACCTGCGCGCGCGCCAACCAGGGCGCCGTGCTCCCCGGCTATACGCATCTGCAACGGGCGCAGCCGGTGCTGCTCGGTCACCACCTCGCAGCCCACGCGTGGATGCTCGAGCGCGATGCCGAGCGCCTGCGCGCCGCCTACTCCTCGGCCGACGAGTGCCCGCTGGGCGCGGGCGCCCTGGCCGGCTCGAGTCTGCCGCTCGACCCGCAGTGGACCGCCGGCCAGCTCGGTTTCGCACGCTCGTTCGACAACACGCTGGACGCCGTCGCCGACCGCGACTTCATCTGCGACCTGCTCTACGCGTGCGCCGTCGGCTTCGTGCACCTCTCGCGCCTGGCCGAGGAGGTGGTCCTGTTCACGACGCAGGAGTTCGCCTTCGCCGAGCTCGACGACACGGTCGCGCTGGGCTCCTCGATCATGCCGCAGAAGAAGAATCCCCAGGTGGCCGAGCACCTGCGCGGCCGCGCAGGCGTCGCGATCGGCCGGCTGGCGGCCATGCTGGCTGTGTGCAAGGGCCTGCCGCTGGCCTACGACAGCGATCTGCAGGAGGACAAAGAGCTCGCCTTCGCGCAGGTCGCGGCCTTCGACGGGGCGCTGCGGGCGACTGCCCTGCTGGTGGCGGGGCTGCACTTCGACGCCGAGCGCATGCGCGAGGCGGCCGCAGACGGCGCGACCGTCGCCACAGACGTCGCCGAGGCCCTCGTGCGGGGCGGAATGCCGTTCCGCGAGGCGCACGAGCAGGTCGCGTCGCGCATCGCCGGCGGCGAGCGCTTCTCCGAGCCGACACCGGAAGAGGCGATCGCAGCGCGCAACGCCCCCGGCGGCACCTCGCCGCAGCGGGTCGAGGAGCAGCTCGCGGCGCTGACCTGGCGCATCGCCGCGACGCGCGCCTGGGCCAAGGCGTGACGCCGCTCGGCTCGCCCTGGCCGATCACGGCGGAGAGTCGCGGGGGCGCGCTGCAGATCGGAGGGGTGGCCGCCGAGCAGCTCGCGGAGCGCTTCGGCACGCCGCTCTACGTCTACGACGCCGCCACGTTGCGCGAGCGCGCGCGGGCCTATCTCGACGGCGTCGCAGGTCACCCCGACGCGCGCGTCTCCTTCGCCTGCAAGGCCTGCTGCACCGTAGGCGTGCTGCGCCTGCTCAGCGAGCAGGGACTGGGTGCAGATGTCGCGAGCGCGGGCGAGCTGGCAGCGGCCCTGCGCGCCGGCATCGATCCCGCCCGCATCGTCGTCCACGGCAACGGCAAGACCGACGCCGAGATCGACGCAGCCCTGGCAGCGGGATGCGGCCTGCTGGTGCTCGACGGCCCGGACGAGGGCGCCCGCGTGGCGGCCGCGGCCGCGCGCCGCGGCCGCCGCCAGCCGGTGGCGGTTCGCGTCACGCCCGGCATTCTTGCCGGCGGCCACGAGAAGATCGCGACGGCGCACGAGGGATCGAAGTTCGGCCTCGCTCCGGCCGACGCGGCACGCGCCTGCCACGAAGCGCTGGAGGATCCCCGGCTCGACTGGCGCGGTTTGCACGTACATCTCGGCTCGCAGGTCGACGACGCGGGCGTGCTCGAGGGCGTCGTGCGCTGGTTCCGCGAGTTCTGCGACGCGCACGCCCTCGAGCCCCGGCTGATCGATGTCGGCGGCGGCCTCGGCATCCCCTACGGCCACGAGACACCCCCCGACGCAGGTGCGCTCGCGGCCGCTGTTGCGGTGGCCGCCCAACGACAGTTCCCGGCGGCGCAGTTGCTGATCGAGCCGGGCCGCTCGGTCGCGGGACCTGCGGGCATCACGCTCTACCGCGCACTGACGCGCAAGACCGCCGCAGACGGCACCCGCTGGGTGGCGCTCGACGGCGGTATGGCCGACAACCCCCGCCCGGCGCTCTACGGCGCGCGCTACACGGTCGCGGCCGCCGGCCGCCTGAGCGAGCCGGCGAGCGAATGCGTCTCGCTGGCGGGGCGCCACTGCGAGTCCGGCGACGTGCTCGCCACCGATGTCGACCTGCCGGCTCTCGCGGCAGGCGATCTCGTGGCCTTCGCGGCCACGGGTGCCTACACGCAGTCGATGGCCAGCACCTACAACGCGATCCCGCGCCTGGCCGCGGTGCTCGTCGACGAGGGCGAGACGCGCCTGCTCACGCGGCGGGAGACGATCGCAGAACTGCTGGCGCGCGACCTCTGAGTCACGCAGGCGTGATGCGGCAAGGCCGGGCGGGACGGCCGGCTCCGGTGGTGCGAAGCCGGCCGTCGGGACGCGCAGCTAGCCGAGCGGCAGGCTCTGGGTGCCCTGGATCTGTACCGCCTGCAGTGCGCCGGGGTCGAGCCCGAGCAGCTGCAGGATGGTCGGCGCGATCTGCGTCGTCTCCACCGGTGACGCGAGTACGTGCCGCCAATGGCCGTGCGCGAGCGGCTTGCCGCTGACCAGCAGCGGAACCCCGCGATCCTGCGGATCGGTTCCGCCGTGCTCGGCGATCTTGCCCTGCTTGCCGGTGTAGACGACACCGTGCTGAACGATCCCGAGGACGTCGGGTACGCGCGGGTCATTCGTCGCAACCCCGAAGTAAGCGGCCGCGTCGGCGCCTGCATAGGCTTTCTGGAGGCCCGAGCTCGTGTACGGCTTGGGATTGCCGTTGATGTCGTTGCCGGTTCCGGAGTGCGCGAGCAGGAACGCCCTCGCAAACGCGGTCGCTGCGGGCGACCGGTCGTTCAGCCACATCAGCATCGCGTCGTCGTCGATGGAGAAGGCGACCAGGTCGCCGCTCCCGGGATGCGCGGCGGTCCAGGCGGCGTTCAGGGCGTCGACGATCGGGCCATCCGGGATGCGCGTCAGCGCTTCCGGCTCCTGAGGCGACTGGCCGTGCTTCGCCGACACGATGATCACGGTGCTGCCTTGCAGGCCGCGCGCCTTGATCTCCGCGGCCATGGATCCGATCTGCGCATCGACGTAGTCGAGTGCGCGGCTGAGCAGTGGCCCGGGGACGGTGCCGCCAGGGAGGTATCCGCCAGTGAGGCCGTCGGATGTGGGCAGCTTCTCGGCCGTCGACACCGTCTGGAAGTTCATGCCGAAGATCGCCGGAGTGCCGACCTTGCTCGTCCCGCTGTGATCGAGGCCGTCGATCTCGTTCAGCGTCGCGCGCACCTTGTAGCTGTCGTAGCGCATGGTCAGCCCGTTGTCGGTCGTCCAGTCGTCGGGCGACCCCGGGGTGGGCGCTTCACTGTTGATCTCGGGCGTGAAGAGATCCTGGATGCCCGTTCCCGATGGCCCGTTGAGGATCTCGTACGCCGGATGCTTGTCCGACCACGCCGTACGGAGCCCTGCAGCGCGTGCGACCTCGAAGATCGTGTTCACCTTGAGGTACTGGTGCGGATAGACGGGCTTGCAGGTCGCCGCGTCGACGGGCAGCTGTGCCGGGTCGAGCAGGGACGTCGGGCTGCCGGTCATCTGCAGGATCCCGTCAGGCAGGCCGGTGAGACCCTGCCCGGCGTCGAGCGCGAGCGGGTTGCGGTCGGCCGCCTCGAAGTAGGTGACCTCGGCGCCAGGCTTCACCCCGGCACAGCTCGTGGTGCCCGCCGGGAGCAGCGAGTGATTCCACGAGTCGTCGTAATACACGCCCGTCGTCCTCGGGTCGCCGCCCGTCACCTGACCGACCATCCCGGGAAACGAGTCCGAGGGGAAGGGAGTCTGGGCGTGCGTGAACTCGACGCCCTTGCGCGCAAGCATCGCGAAGGTCGAGTGGGGATGCTGCTTGATGTACCACTGCACGTCGGACTGGTGGAGTCCATCGACCGACAGCAGCAGCACGTGCTTCGCCGCCGGTCCGCGCTTGTGCGCGGTTGCCGTTCCGGCGGCGGTCACCGTGATCGCCACGGCCGCGAGGCCGATCGCGGCGGCCCGAAGCAGGATTCGTCTCACGGAGCGTTCCCTTCCTTGACGATTCCCCCGGTCGGGACCACTCTCGCGGCGCGCTCCCCGTCATGGGTGGACGAGTGGTGAACATCCCGAGAACACCTGGTGACGCCGCCCGGCGCTCTGTGTGCGGCGGTCAGGAAACTGTCAGGTGCCGAGCGAGAACCTGTGCGTGCCGCGGGTCGTGTCCACCCCGGTCCGTCCCGCGGCAACACCGCCTGGAAGCCGATCTCGAGAGGATCGAGTCCCGCCCGGCTCGAGCGCGGGCTAGGGGAGTTCCTGAAGGCACTGCTCGTAGGCGTGCATCTCTTCCAGTGCGAAGCGCAATTGGCGCTCGGCCTCTCGCCGGCGATCGCTGTCGATCGGTGACCCCGCAAGTGCGATCTCGAGGCGCGCCGCGCGCCTCGTTGCTCGGGCGAGGCGCTCGTCGAGCCACTCGGCGTCCGTGATGAAGCCGTAGCGGCTCATCGGCTGGTCGTCGGGCGTCGGATCGTATGGCGGGGTGGGTTCCATGGCCTTGTCCGTGCGGAACTGGTCGCTCAGGGACCCTAGCTCGCGACGACCTTCATCGTCCAGGGCCGTCGTGCTCACGACGGCGAGGCGGCGTTGCGTCGGCCTCGACGGGCCAGGTCAGGGCAGCCAGCCGCGCACCTCCGTGCCGATGCGCCCGTCGTACAGCGACCACGCGACGACCAGGGCGAGCGCGAGCCAGCCCGGGTGGCTGCGCAGGCCGCGCAGCCACCATGCCCTGCTCCAGCCGTCGTGGGGGTGGGGCATCGGCACGCCTCAGCCCACGATCACGGCGGCCACCTGGCGGGGCCCGTGTGCGCCCACGACGCGGATCTTCTCGATGTCGGAGGTCGCGCTGGCGCCCGTCACGAGCGTCATCGCCCGCGGGACGTCGCCGGCGTAGACGCGTGCGACGGCCTCCTCGAGCGTCGGCAGGATGCGGTCGGCGGCCAGCACGGCAATGTGGACGTCGGGCAGCAGGCCGGTGGCGCGCGAGCGGCCGGTGCCGTAGGTCAGGACGAGGGTGCCGGTCGCGGCCACGCCGTAGTCGGCACCGGTGATGCCCGCGCCGGCCTGAGCGGGCGCTGTGACGCGACCGAGCGAGGCCGGATCGAGCAACTGCACGAGCGGGTCGCCGTCCCAGAAGCAGAGCGTCGCGTCGCGGCCGAGCAGACCGGCTATCTGGGCACGCGCGGCGGCGATGTCGGCGACCCGCACTCCCTGACCGCCGTCGGCCACGAGCGCGGCGATGAACGCGTCGATCACCTCTCGTTCTCCAGCTCGCTCCAGCGGCGGTGGAATGGTTTGCTGCTTGGCAGCGGTAGCGTCGCGCGTCCGTCCAGCCACTTCGCGCCCGGCCCGAAGGCGCGCGCGAACGGGCCCGAGTGGGCACCGGCGCGCGCCGAGGCGCGGTACAGCCGGGGGCTCGACCAGGCGCGCGACCAGGCGCTCCAGGCGGCGCGCTCGCCGCGCCCGGCGGCGCCCGCGCGGTTGGCGAGTGTGCGATCGCGTACGAGCAGGTCGTGCAGCGGGATGCCGACGGGGCAGGCGTCGCTGCAAGCTCCGCAGAGCGACGAGAGGAACGGCAGCTTGCGCCCCAGCCCGGGTTGCATGTCCGTCAGCAGTGGCGTCAGCACCGCGCCGATCGGCCCTCCGTAGACCGAGCCGTAGGCGTGCCCTCCGACCTTGGAGTAGACCGGGCACACGGTCAGGCACGAGCCGCAGCGGATGCAGTTGAGGATCTCGCGCTCGTCGCTCTCGCGCACCCGCGAGCGGCCGTTGTCGAGCACGATCACGACGAATTCCTCGGGGCCGTCGTCCCCATCCACCGCCGGTCCGCTGAGCCACGAGACATAGGCGGGTAGCTCGCGTCCGACGGCGCCGAGCGTGAGCTGCTCGACCATGAAGGCCGCGTCGGCGGTGGTCTCGAGCACCCGCTCGAGACCCGCCAGCACGACGTGGACGCGCGGCAGGGACGAGGCCAGGCGGCCGTTGCCCTCGTTCTCGAGCAGGACGACAGTGCCCGTCTCGGCCACCAGGTAGTTGCCTCCCGTGATGCCCATCTCGGCCTCCTGGAAGACCGATCGGAGCGCCTCGCGCGAGTAGGTGACGAGCCCCGTGGGGTCGTCCGACATCGGGCCGCCGCCGCGATGGATCGCCAGGACCTCGGCGATCTGGCCGCGCGAGCGATGGATGACCGGCGCGAGGATGTGCGACGGCCGCTCGCCGGCCAGCTGGACGATCCATTCGCCGAGGTCGGTCTCGACGGGCGTGAGCCCGGCCGCCTCGAGCGCGCCGTTGAGTTCGATCTCCTCCGAGATCATCGTCTTTCCCTTGGCGATCGTCTTCACGCCTCGGCGTCGCGCGATCTCGAGCACTGCCCGCACCGCGTCGTCGGGGGTGGCCGCCCGGATGACGCTTCCGCCGCGGCTCGTCACCGCCTGTTCGAAACGATCGAGGAGCTCGGGCGCGCGCTCCACGGCCGAGGTGCGGATGGCCTTGGCGCGCTCGACCCGGGCCGCCCAGTCGGGGTGACGCACCTCGACCGCGGCGCGGAAGTCGAGCAGGTGGCGGCGCGAAGCTTGCAGCGTGGTGGAGAGGCGGGCGTCGCCGAGCGCCTTGTCGATGCGCTCGTCGAGCCCTTTGTCGTCGCCGTAGACCAGGCTCACGGCGACCAGCCCTCGCGCTCGAGCAGCTCGGGCAGCGTCGTCGTCTCGAGCGGAACGCCGGTCTCGGCGGCCACGCCGCCCAGGTGCATGAGGCAGCCGACGTCCCCGGAGACGAGCTCGGCCGCGCCCGCCTCGCGTACGTGGTTCACCTTGTCGCGGCCCATGGCTGTGGAGACATCTGGGAACTTGATCGCGAACGTCCCGCCGAAGCCACAGCAGGAATCGGCGTCGGCCTGCTGGACGAGCTCGACGCCCGCCAGCGAGTCGATCAGCGCCGTGCCGGAGGTCGTGTCGCGCAGGCCGCGACGCTGGTGGCAGGAGCAGTGGAAGGCCACGTGGCGGCGGGCGCCGATCGAGGGCGCCGAGCTCGCGAGCGGCGCGAGCAGCGCGCCGAACTCGACCACGCGCTCGAGCACGGCGGTCGCGCGCGCGTCGCCGGCGAACAGCTCGGGCCAGGCGTGCAGCATCGTCGCGGCGCACGAGCCCGAGAGCACGACGATCGGCCCCTCGCTCTCGGCCAGCGCAGCGAGGGTGGTGGCTGCGACGCGCCGCGCCTCCTCCGGGTAGCCCGAGTTCCAGGCCGGCTGCCCGCAGCAGGTCTGCCCGCCCGGGAACGTGACGTGATAGCCCGCGCGCCGCAGGACGCGCACGGCCGCGACGCCGGCCTCCGGCCGCACGAGGTCGACCAGGCAGGTCGGCATCAGCGAGACCGTGCCGCGCTCGCTCACAGGCCGCGCTCCCGCACCGCCTGCACATGGGCCGGGAAGCGCTCGTACTCGGCGATCAGCGCTGCGGCAGGCCCGACGGCCGCCAGGCCCTCGGCGGTCAGCTCGGCCAGCGAGCTGACGGCCAGGAATGTGCGCGCAGTCACGCCACTCGAGACCGCCGCGAAGCCGCCGGACGGCAGCGTGTTGGGCACGCCGATCGTGAAGTTGGCGGCGGCCATGGGCGTGTTCTGGCCGATCAGGATCTCTGCGGCGTGCTCGATGCGCGCCAGAGTGCCTTCGGGATCGGCCGTCGCGATCTGGAGGTGCTCGACGGCGTATTCGTTGGCGAACCGGCAGGCCTCGGCCTCGTCCTCGCAGATGAGGATGCCGCCGAGGTCGGTGAGCGCGGCGGAGGCGAACTCGCGCTGGGCCTGCGGCAGCGCCGCGAGTCGCGGCTCGACCGCGGACGCGACGGCCTCGGCCAGCGCCTCGCTCCAGGTCACGAGCGTGGCCGCCGAGTCGGAGCCGTGCTCGGCCTCGGTCAGGAGATCGAGTGCCAGCAGCACGGGATCGGCCGAATCGTCGGCCAGGATCAGGCTCTCGCTCGGCCCCTGCAGCATGTTCGTCGCCACGCCGTGCTCCACGCCCAGGAGTTGTGCGACCGTCACGGCCGGGCTACCCGGCCCCACGATCTTGCGCACCTGCGGGATCGACGAGCTGCCGAGCACGGCGGCCGCGATGCCGCTCGGGCCGTTGACGCGCCACACCTCGCGCAGGCCGAGGGAGGCGGCGATGTAGAGGTAGGCCGGGTCGACTCGGCCCGTGGAGCGCAGCGGCGGGGTCAGGACGACCACGCGCGGCACGCCGGCCACGGCGGCCGGGACGCCCAGGTGCGCCATGACCGAGGGGAAGGAGCCCTTGCCGCAGGGCACGTAGAGCGCCGCCGAGGCGATCGGCCGCGCCCGCTCGCCCACGATCACGCCGGGCGCGGTCTCCTCGCGCCAGTCGGCATCGCGCAGGACCCGCTCGTTGTAGGCACGCAGTGCTCGCACCATGCCGTCGAGCGCGTCGCGCAGCTCGGGCGCGAGCCTGGCCCCGGCACCGTCCAGCTCGGCGTCGGAGACGCGCAGGTCGTCGGCCGAGGCATCCACGCCGTCGAAGCGCTGCAGCGACGCGCACAGCGCGCCGTCACCCGCAGCGGCGACGTCCTCGTAGATCGAACGCACGGACGCCCACAGCTCGGGATCGAAGATGCGGTCGAGCGAGCGGTGCGTGAGCCGGTCGCGTTCGTCCGCGCCGAGCTCTGCGAGGCGGCGGATTGCCGGCTTCATTCGGGAGAGTCTATGAGGACGCCTCGCGCGGTCACGCGGCGAGCACCAGCTCGCCGCAGCGAAGCGCGCGGGCGAGCGCCATGACCTCGGCCGAGAGCGAGCGATCCTGCTCCAGCCGCGGGATGCGCTCGCGCACGGCCGACAGAGCGGCCTCGAGCGGGGGCGTCGAGCGCAGCGGACGGTGGAACTCGACGCCCTGGCAGGCGCACACGAGCTCGATGGCCACCACATGCGCGGCGCAGTCGACGATCTGGCGCGCCTTGAGCGCTGCCCACGCGCCCATCGAGTTGAAGTCCTCCATGCCCGCCGAGGTCGGCACCGAGCCGGCGCCGGCCGGATGAGAGAGCACCTGGCACTCGTTGACCAGCGCGGCCTGCGTGTACTGGGCGATCATGAGGCCCGACGAGAGCCCCGGGTGCGGCGTGAGGAAGCGCGGGAGCCCGGCGTAGCTCGGCGAGAGCAGCGCGTAGGTGCGGCGCTCGGCGAACGACGCCAGCTCGCATAGCGCGAGCCCGAGGTGGTCGAGCGCGAGCGAGAGCGGCTGCCCGTGGAAGTTGCCGCCCGAGCAGGCCTCGCCGTCGTCCGGGAAGATCAGCGGGTTGTCGGTCACGGCGTCGAGCTCGCGCTCGAGCACGCCCTCGGCGTAGTCCAGCGCGTCCGCGATGGCGCCGAGCACCTGCGGGACGCAGCGCAGCGTGTAGGGATCCTGCACGCGGCCGCAGTCGGCGTGGCTCGCGACGATCTCGGAGCCCTCGAGCAGGCTGCGCAGCCGCGCGGCGACGGCACCCTGGCCGGGATGGCGCCGGAGCTCATGGATGCGCGCGTCGAAGGGCGTCGTGGAGCCCATGAAGGCTTCCAGCGAGAGAGCCGCGGTGACGATCGCCGCATCCTGCAGCCGCCGCGCATCGCGCAGCGCGAGCGAGCCGCAGGCGGCCATCAGGTGCGTGCCGTTGATCAGGGCGAGGCCTTCCTTGGCGGCCAGCTCGATCGGCTCGAGGCCGGCCCGCCGCAGCGCCTCGCCGCCGTCCAGCTGCTCGCCGCCGTAGCTGGCGCGGCCCTCGCCACAGAGCACGACCGCGACATGCGCGAGCGGGGCGAGATCGCCCGAGGCCCCGACCGAGCCGCGGCTCGGCACGACGGGCAGGACGTCGTGCTCGAGCAGGCCGAGCAGCAGCTCGACGAGCTCCGGGCGCACCCCCGAATGGCCCTTCGACAGGCTGTTGGCGAGCAGCAGCAGCATCGCGCGCACGACCTCGGCGGGCAGCGGCTCGCCCACGCCGACCGCGTGCGAGCGCACGAGGTTGAGCTGCAGCTGGGTCGCATCGGCGGCGTCGATGCGGACTGACGAGAGGTCGCCGAAGCCGGTCGTCACGCCGTACACGACGGCGCCCTCGGCGACCATCGCGTCCACCGTCTCGCGACCGCGGACGAGCCGGGCACGTGCCTCGGCGCTGAGCGGCGCGGGGGAGCCGCCGCGGGCCACGCGCTCGAGCTCGGCGAGAGTCAATCGATCCACGGCGACCCATGGTACGGCTGCCTGGTAGCGTCAGGCGCCGTGAGCGACGCACCCGTCATCCGCGCGCCGCGCGGCACCGAGCTCAGCTGCAAGGGCTGGCTGCAGGAGGCCGCGCTGCGCATGCTGATGAACAACCTCGACCCCGAGGTCGCGGAGGATCCCGCCAACCTCGTGGTCTACGGCGGCACCGGGCGCGCGGCGCGCTCGTGGGAGGCGTTCCACGCGATCGTGGCCACGCTGCGCCGCCTGGAGAACGACGAGACCCTGCTGGTGCAGAGCGGCAAGCCGGTCGGCGTCTTCCGCACGCACGAGATGGCGCCCCGCGTGCTGATCGCGAACAGCCTGCTCGTGCCCGACTGGGCCGATTGGGAGACGTTCCGGCGGCTCGAGGCCGAGGGCCTGACGATGTACGGCCAGATGACCGCCGGGTCCTGGATCTACATCGGCACGCAGGGCATCCTGCAGGGCACGTTCGAGACGTTTGCCGCGGTCGCGCGCAAGCGCTACGACGGCTCCCTGCGAGGCCGCGTCGTCCTCACAGCCGGCTGCGGCGGCATGGGCGGCGCCCAGCCGCTCGCCGTGACGATGCTGGACGGCGTCTGCCTCGTGGTGGACGTCGACGCCCAGCACCTGGAGCGGCGGATCGAGCAGCGCTACCTCGATCTCGTCGCGCCCGACCTCGACGCGGCCCTGCGCGAGGCCGCGGAGGCGCGCGCGGCCGGCGACGGGCGCTCGATCGGCATCGTCGGCTCGGCCGGCGAGGTCTTCCGCGCACTGCTCGAGCGCGGCGTCGTGCCCGACATCGTCACGGACCAGACGAGCGCGCACGATCCGCTCAGCGGCTACGTGCCCGACGGCCTCTCGCCGGAGGATGCGGCGGAGCTGCGCGAGCGCGACCCGAAGCGCTACATTGAGCTCTCGCGCGCCTCCATGGCGGGGCACTGCGCCGTGATGGTCGAGTTCCAGGAGCGCGGCGCCGAGGTCTTCGACTACGGCAACAGCCTGCGCGCCGAGGCCCGCACCGGCGGCTTCGAGCGGGCGTTCGCGTACCCGGGGTTCGTCGAGGCCTACGTCCGCCCCCTGTTCTGCACGGGCACGGGCCCCTTCCGCTGGGCGGCGCTCTCGGGCGACCCCGACGACATCGCGGCCACCGACGCGGCCGTGGGCGAGCTCTTCCCCGAGAACGAGCACCTGCAGCGCTGGCTCGAGCTCGCGCGCACGCGCATCGCCTACCAGGGCCTGCCGGCGCGCATCTGCTGGCTTGGCTATGGCGAGCGCCATCGCGCGGGGCTGCGCTTCAACGAGCTCGTGCGCGCGGGTGAGGTGAGCGCGCCGATCGTGATCGGGCGCGACCACCTCGACTCGGGCTCGGTCGCGTCGCCTTATCGCGAGACCGAGGGGATGATGGACGGCTCGGACGCGATCGCCGACTGGCCGATCCTGAATGCGCTCCTGGGCGTCTCGTCCGGCGCCGCGTGGGTCGCCGTGCACCACGGCGGCGGCGTGGGCATCGGCCGCTCGATCCACTCCGGCGTGCAGGTCGTCGCCGACGGCAGCGACGAGGGCGCCCTGCGTCTCGAGCGCGTGCTCACGAACGACCCCGGCACGGGCGTCATGCGGCACGCCGACGCCGGCTACGCGCTGGCGCGCGAGACGGCGCGCGAGCGCGGCCTCGACCTGCCGATGCTGCCGTGAGCCGCTCCCTGCTCGTCCCCGATCTCGTGCTCGAGCCCGGCGGCGGCGTGCGTGGCGGGGCCGCGGTGGAGCTGGACGGCGGCCGCATCGCCGCCGTCGTCGACGCGGCCGGGGTGGGAGAGCGCAGCGACGTCCTGCGCATGCCCGGCCGGCTGCTCGTCCCAGGGCTGGTCAACGGCCACTCGCACGCCTTCCAGCGCCATTTGCGCGGACGCGTCGAGGTGCGCGCCGAGGCCGCGCCGGAGGACGATTTCTGGTCCTGGCGCGAATCGATGTACGCGGCAGCCGAGGCGCTCGACCCGGGCGGGATGCGGGAGGTGGCCGAGGAGTGCTTCGACGCCGGGCGGCGCGCCGGTTTCACGTCCGTCGGTGAGTTCCACTACGTCCACCACCGGCCCGACGGAGTCCTCTACGAGGAGCCCAACGAGCTCGCGCTCGCGGTGATCGAGGCCGCGCGTACCGTGGGCGTGCGCATCGTCCTGCTGATGGCCGCCTATGCGCGGGCGGGAGCGGGCCGCGGCCCGACCGCCGGCCAGCGGCGTTTCTGCGATTGGAGCGTCGAGGCCTACCTGGGCCGCGTCGAGCGCCTCGCTGCCGCCGTGGCGGGAGATTCCCTCGTGACGGTCGGCTACGCGCCGCACTCGCTGCGCGCCGTGCCCGCCGAATGGCTCACCGAGATCGCCCGCCATGCAGCGGGCACCGGCTACCCGCTCCACATCCACGCGGGCGAGCAGCCGCGCGAGGTGGCCGAGTCGCTCGAGGAGTTCGGCCTGCGACCGATCGAGCATCTGCAGAACTGCGGTGTGCTGGGGCCGGCGGCGACCGTCGTGCACGCCACGCACGTCTCGGCGGCGGAGCTCGACCTGCTCGCGGCGACGGGCTCCACCGTCTGTGCCTGCCCGACGACCGAGGCCAACCTGGGCGACGGCTTCCTGCCCGCCGCCGAGCTCTGGGAGCGGGGCGTGCCGGTGTCGTTCGGCTCCGACTCCAACGTGCGCCTCGACCCGTTCGAGGAGGCCCGCGAGACCGAGGGCTGTGCGCGCAGGCTGAGTGGCAGGCGCAACGTGCTCGTCGCCGAGGGCGACTTCGGGCCGGCGCCCTCGCTTTGGCGCTGTCTGACCGATCACGGGGCGCGCAGTCTCGGGCTCGCGGCGCCCGGCATCGCGGCCGGATCGCCCGCCGACCTCGTCACGCTCGACCTCGCGCATCCCGAGATCCGCGGCGTCGGGCCGGACGACCTCGCAGCCGCGGTCATCTTCAGTGGGACAGCTGCGCTCGTGCGCGAGACGTGGGTCGCCGGCTCCCAGAACCGCCCCGCCACCTGATCCCGCAGGCTGCGCCGATCGCGAGCGCGCAGGTATGCTCGGCGCCCGTCAGCGAGAGACCCGGCCGCGCGAGCGCGAGTGCGAGGAGGCCGGTCGCGATTCCGGTGGTGCGGTTGGGGGCACGCACCGCTGCGAGCGCGAGCCAGGCGCCGAACACCAGCGAGACGCCGTAGTCGGGCTCGTTCCACTCGTTCTCCCAGGCGTGCGGCGTGTGCAGGCGCGCGAGTGCCAGAGCCGCGTACGGGATCAGCGTGCCGGCCAGGTGAGCGAGCAGGCCCGTGGCGAGGGCGCGCTGGGGCCCGGCGGCGCGAGCGGCCAGCAGCCCGGAGCCCGCCAGCAGGAGCGTCGCCGGCAGCCAGTGCCCGGCGACCGGGAGCGCGCTGGTCAGCAGCCGGAGGATCTCGCCGCGGCCGACGCCCGCCGGCGAGGATGCGAGCGGACGCACATGGGCGCCGAGCACCCCGGTGAGCGCGACCGCGACGACGTAGGCGGCCATCGCGCAGGCTGCGGCCCGGTCGGCCGGCCCGCGCAGGCGGGTCACTACCGGGCGCGGGTGCGCGAGCGCGGCGGCTTCGCGATCGGCCGGACGCCGCTGGCCGCCGCCTTGCGCTGCGGCAGCGCGGCCGTCCTGTCGGGGCTCGTCGCTCCACCGGCCGCGAGCCAGGCAGCCGCGACGCTCGCGCGCACGTACGCGCCAGGCGCTCCCGGCTGACCGCAGGTGCCGCCGAAGCTCGTGAAGCCGATCACGACGCCGCTGCCCGGCGCGCCGGTCACGAGCGGGCCGCCGGAATCGCCCTGACAGGTGTCGCGGCCGCCCTGCGGCACGCCTGCGCACAGCATCGCCCTCGGGTCATAGCCGGCACCGTACACATCGGTGCAGGCCGAATCGGGCTCGACGCCGATCACGGTCTGGCGCAGCGCGTCGGGGAAGTCCCCGTCTGTCGCGGGGGTCGTCGAGCCCCATCCGAGTGCTGTGGCCGCGCTCCCGACCGCGCCGGCGGAGCCGTCGTCGAGTCGCGCCGGGCTGCCGACAGGACGCGCGAGCTCGAGCAGCGCGAGATCGTCGACGAGCGTGCTCGCGTCGTAGCCCGGGTGGACCCGCACGCTCACGACGTGCACGCGCGCAAGCCAGGCGCCCTTGAGCCGCAGTCGGCCCGCGACGACGTCGAGGGCCCGTTTGCGGGGGTTCGCCGAGCCGTCCGGGCTGACGCAGTGGGCAGCCGTCAGCACCTCGCGCGGCCCGACGACGACGGCGCCGCAGGTCTCGCCCGCGAGCGTGTCGGCGACCGAGGCGTCGATCAGCGCTGCGGTGAACGGCCAGGCCCCTGCCGGAGCCGGCTGGCCGCCGATCACGGCGCCCGCGTGCGGCACGAGGAGGATGCCGAGCCCCAGGCACCCCAGGAGCACGGACCGTGCGGTGGTATAGGCCACCTACACACAGGTAGCGGAAGATCACGGCCGTGTGGGGGGTGAGTCACCGGCGGCGTCTGGAGATCATCGTCGGCACGCGCGCCCGCCGCGTCCGCCGCCGCGCTGTCGCGTCTTCAGCGCCGGTGGCCCCGCCTGCTCGGCTCGCACGAGCCTTCCGACTGCTTCCGCGAGATCCTCCCGCGAGATCGTCTAAACTCCCGGACGGACGCGGACATGTCCGCTCCACATCAGGAGAGGTCGAGGGTTCCGGCCCGATGACGCCTCGGCAACCTGCCCCTGTGGGCAAGGTGCCAAACCCGGCGAGCCAGGTGGCTCGGAGGATGTCGAGCGTTGAGAGGAGCCGTCACGCGTACCACCGTTTTCGCCCAGCGATGACGCCCGCTTGAAACAACTCGAGGGCGCCCGTCGTTTGGGCAAGCACGCGCGTCGCCCCGTCCGCCTGCCAGCGATGTCGTGCATACAACGTATCCCGCAAGGGCGGCAGCTGCATGTCGTCATGGAGGTGTTCGTGAGCACGACCGTCCGACCGAAACGCGAACGGCCCGAGGCCGATTGGGACCTCGTCTACAAGCGCAACCCCGTCGAGCGCATCAAGCGCGACAAGGCGCCGCTGGGCATCCGCGATGAGCTTCCGGCGCTGATCGCCGCGGGCTACGAGGCGGTGCCCGAGGAAGACATCGTGCGGCTGCAGTGGTGGGGGCTCTACCACGACAAGCCGAAGATCGGCACGTTCATGCTGCGCGTCAAGCTGCCGGCCGGGTTCGTGGAGCCGTCCAAGCTGCGCGCGATCGGCGAGGTCTCGAACCGCTACGGCAAGGGCGTGGGGGAGCTTGCGACACGCCAGAACGTGCAACTCCACCACCTTGCGCTCGACAGCTTGCCGGACGTCTTCGCCCACCTCGACGCGGCCGGCATCACGACCGCCGGGGGCTGCGGCGACACGGTGCGCAACATCACGGGCTCGCCCGTCCAGGGCATCGATCCGCTCGAGCTCTTCGACTGCAGCGACGTGATCCAGGAGGCGGCCGACTTCTTCTACGGCAACCCCGACTTCTCCAACCTCCCGCGTAAGCACAAGTACTCGATCGCGGCCACGCCCGACCGTGACAACGCGCCCGAGATCAACTGCATCGCGCTCGTGGGCGCTCTGCACGAAGGCGAGGAGGGCTTCGGGGTGCTGGTGGGCGGCGGGCTCTCGTCGGTGCCACGGATTGCCCGCGAGCTGGGCGTGTTCGTGCCCAAGGCCGAGGCGGTCGAGGTGCTGGCCGCGATCACCGGAGCCTGGGCGGCCGACCTGAACTACCGCGTCAGCCGCGTCAAGGCGCGCCTCAAGTTCATGATCGACGACATCGGGCCGGAGGGCATGCGCGAGCGGGTCGAGGAGCGGCTGGGCCGCAGGCTCGCCGACTTCACGCTGCCCGCGCCCGAGCTCGCCTCGCGCGATCACCTCGGCGTGCACGCGCAGAAGCAGCCGGGGCTCAGCTACATCGGGGTGCCCGTGCACCTCGGGCTGATCTCCGGCGACCAGATGATCGCCGTGGCCGACCTGGCCGAGCGCACGGGTGCCGACGTGCGCATCACCCGCCAGCAGAACTTCATCGTCGCGAACGTGCCCGACGAGCGGGTCGACGACGTCATCGCGGGGCTCGGGGAGATCGGGCTCTCGCTCGAGGTCAACCACGTGCGAGGGCGCTCGATCGGCTGCACGGGCGAGCCGCACTGCAACTTCTCGGTGACCGAGACCAAGCAGCGGCTCGGCCGGCTGATCGAGCACCTGGAGGCGCGCTTCGGCGATGCCATCAGCTCGCTCGGGCTGCAGCTCGACGGTTGCCCGCATGCCTGCGCGCAGCACTGGATCGCCGATCTCGGCTTCCAGGGCACGACGGCGCGCGATGCCGACGGCAAGCGCGTGCAGGCCTACGACATCTTCGTGCGCGGCGGCCTCGCGCCGGATGCGCAGATCGGCAAGGCGTTGTTCCGGCGCGTCCCGAGCGAGGAGCTCGACGCGGCGGTCGCAGGACTCATCCAGGGCTGGCTCGACGGCCGCGAGGGGGAGGACGAGTCCTTCCCCGCCTTCGCGCGCCGGCAGAGCGACGAGGAGCTCGGCGCCGCAGCCGGGCTCGAGCCCGTCAAGGGACGCGTACGCGAGGAGGCGGAATGAGCACGGAGCTGTTCGACGAGCTCGAGGCCGGCGAGCTGTCGGTCGAGTTCGAGGGCGAGGAGCCCGAGGCGGTGCTCGAATGGGCACTCGAGCGTTTCGACCGCATTGCGATCTCGACCGCGTTTCAGGTCGACGGTTGCGTCTTGATCGACATGGCTGCGCGCATTCGCCCGGACGTGCGCGTGTTCAGCGTTGACACCGGGCGCCTGCCGCAGGAGACCCATGACCTGGCGGATGCCATCCGCGTGCGCTACCCCGAGCTGCGCCTGGAGCTGCTCTCGCCGGACGCGGGGCAGCTGCAACGGCTCGTCGCGCGCCAGGGCACCAACGGCTTTCGCAGTTCCGTCGAGCAGCGCCTGATCTGCTGCAACGTGCGCAAGGTGCAGCCCCTGACGCAGCACCTGCAGGAGCTCGACGCCTGGATCTCGGGCCTGCGCCGCGACCAGTGGGCGACGCGCACGAACATCCGCAAGGTCGAGATCGACCACGACCACGACGCAATCGTCAAGCTCAACCCGCTGGCCGAGTGGAGCGAGGAGGAGGTGTGGGAATACGTGCGCGAGCACGACGTCCCGACGCACGCGCTGTACGAGCGCGGTTACACCTCGATCGGCTGCGCGCCCTGTACGCGCGCCATCGCACCGGGCGAGCAGACTCGCGCCGGGCGCTGGTGGTGGGAGACCGGCGCGCCCAAGGAGTGCGGCATCCACTGCGCCATCGAGACGGGCGGCTTCGAGCACGAGCTGCACGCGATCGTGGGCGGCGACAGCCATGAGTGAGGAGGCGAAGCCCGTCCCGCTGCCGGGGGAAGCGGGCGAGGTCGCGCTGGCCGAGGCCACGGCGGTGCTCGCGATGGTGCAGGACTCCGATCGCCGCGGCCGCCTGGCCGACCTGATCGCCGCGATCGAGGACGGGGCGGTGGAGGGTGAGAGCGCGCAGGCGCTCGAGGAGCTGCTCGAGCTCGGCCTGCAGACGGGCAGGCTGCGCGCGCTCTACGGGCCCGCGGGCGAGCAGGCTGCGCTCAAGACCTACCGCCGCCTGCCCGGAGGCAAGGAGCTCGCCGAGAGCGCGCGCGAGGTCTCGCAAGCCCTCTCGGCCCTGGCCGGCGCAACGCTCGAGCAGATCTCGGTGAGCGCAGTCGGCCCGGGCGCCTACTCGCTGAACGTCGTCGTAGAGGGCAGAGAGCTCTCGATCCGCCTGGACCGCTCGGGCGCCCGCATCAACAGCATCGTGGCCTGACCCAAATGGCCGCGCGTAGCGGAGAGCACAAACGCAACAACGGGGTCTGGCCCGCAACGCTGGGGTCAGACCCCAGCGTTGCGGGCCAGACCCCGTTGTTGCGGGCCGGTCCCAGCCCGTTGCGCGCCGGGACGGTTGCATCAGGATTGCTTCTCACGAATTGAAGTGCTACTAATGCCGCTGGCCGCCGGGAAAGCTCGCCTATCGACTAGGTGGACATCCGCCCGCATCGGCGTACACTCGTGCGGAATCCAAGGAGGAACGGTATGAGGTCGAACGTGAGAGTCGTGAACGAGAGACCTGGTGGGCGTCGCTTGCTGGTCGCTGCGCTCGCTCTCGTGGCCGTGTGCGCGGCTGCAACGAGCGCAGCCCAGGCACGGTCCTCCTCCACCAACCTCTCGCTCGTCGCTTATTCGACGCCCGCCGGCGCGTTCAGCAAGATCATCCCGGCGTTCCAGGCCACCGCAGCTGGCAAGGACATCGCCTTCAAGCAGTCGTACGGCGCCTCGGGCACGCAGGCCGCTGCCGTCCACAACGGGCTTCCGGCCGACATCGTCAACCTCTCGCTCGCTCCCGACGTCTCGGTGCTCTCGCAGGCCGGACTGGTCGGCACGACCTGGAACCGGGACAAGTTCGGCGGCATGGTCACGGACTCGATCGTGGTCTTCGTGGTGCGCAAGGGCAACCCCAAGAACATCAAGACGTGGGCCGACCTCACCAAGCCGGGCATCCAGGTCATCAACGCGAACCCGTTCACCTCGGGCGGCGCGCGCTGGAACGTCATGGCCGCCTGGGGCGCGCAGATCAAGCAGCACAAGACGCCCACGCAGGCCAACAGCTACCTCAAGGCGCTCTACAAGAACATCACCGTGCAGGACTCGAGCGCCCGCGCCTCGATGAACACGTTCGTGTCGGGCAAGGGCGACGTGCTCCTGGCCTACGAGAACGAGGCCATCCAGGCCAAGCAGGCGGGCGCGGACATCCAGTTCGTGCGGCCGTCCGCGACGATCCTGATCGAGAACCCGATCGCCATCCTGAAGAACACGCAGCATGCGACCGAGGCGAAGGCCTTCGTCGACTTCACGCGCAGCGACGCGGCACAGAACATCTGGGCGCAATACGGCTACCGCCCGGTCGTCCAGAGCGTCTTCAAGAAGTGGTCGAAGACGTTCCCGGTGCCGAAGCAGTTGTTCACGATCCGCGACGTCGTCAAGGGCGGCTGGCCCGTCGTGCAGCCGAAGTTCTTCGATCCGAACAACGGCATCGTCAAGCAGATCCAGAGCGCCTGATCGACCGTGGCGGCAGCTGACGCAACGCTGAGCACACCGCCCGTTCCGCGGGCAAGGCCGGGCGGCACGCGTTTCGTGCCGCTCGGCTTCGGCCTGCTCGCGGGCACCTATGCCAGCGCGATCATCCTGCTGCCGCTCGCGGCGCTCGTCTCGAAGGCCCAGGGTCTCGGCCTTTCGGGCATCTGGGACATCGTCTCCGCGCCCGATGCGCGCAGCGCGTTCGAGCTGACGATCGCGTGCTCCCTGATCGTGGTGGTCGTCAACGCGATCTTCGGGACCATGCTCGCGTGGGTACTCGAGCGCGACCAATTCTCTGGCAAGCGCTTCGTCAACGCGATCATCGACCTGCCGTTTGCGCTGCCGACTATCGTCGCAGGCCTCACGCTGATCGCGCTCTACGGCCAGCGCAGCCCCGTCGGCATCAACATCGCGTACACGCGCATGGCGATCGTCGTCGCGCTCGCGTTCGTGACGTTGCCGTTCGTGGTGCGCAGCGTGCAGCCGGTGCTGCGCGAGCTCGACCGCGAGTCCGAGCAGGCCGCGATGTCGCTTGGAGCGTCGCCGTTCGTGACTTTCCGGCGCGTGATCCTGCCTGCGCTCGTGCCTGCCATCGCAAGTGGCTGCAGCCTGGCCTTCGCGAAGGCCGTCGGCGAGTTCGGCTCGGTCGTCCTGATCAGCGGCAACATCCCGCTCAAGACCCAGGTCGCCTCCGTCGCGATCTTCGGCCACCTCGAGCCCGGCGACACGGAGGGCGCCACGGCACTGGCCGTCGTCCTGCTCGCCATCTCGCTCGGCATGCTGCTCCTGATCGGTGTCTTCGAGCGGATCGCGAGGCGACATGAGGACTGATGTGGTGCGCTACGGCGTGCGCTTCGTGGCGCTCGGCTACGTCGCGGCCATCCTGATCCTGCCGTTGGCGCTGATCTTCAAGGACGCGTTCGCGCACGGCCTGACGCCGGTCTGGCACGCTCTCACCGAGGTCGACGCGGTGCATGCCGCCAAGCTCTCGCTCTACGCCATGCTCATCGCCGTCATCGCGAACACGGTCTTCGGCGTTGCGATCGCGCTGTACCTCGCACGGCGCAAGGGGTTCCTCGCGACGGTGCTCGGGGCCTTCATCGACCTGCCGCTCGCGCTCTCGCCGGTGGTCGTGGGCCTTGCCCTTCTGCTCGTGTTCGCCAACACGGGGTGGTTCGGGACGTGGTTCACGGATCACGGCTTCCAGGTCGTCTTCGCATTCCCGTCGATCGTCATCGCGACCGCGTTCGTCTCGCTGCCCTTCGTCGCGCGCGAGCTGATCCCGGTGCTGCGCGAGATCGGCGAGGAGCAGCAACAGGCGGCGGCGACGCTCGGGGCAACGCGCCTGCAGACATTCTTCCGCATCACCCTGCCCGCGATCCGGCCGGCGCTGACCTACGGCATCGTGCTCACCGCTGCGCGCGCGCTGGGCGAGTACGGCGCGGTCGCAGTCGTCTCGGGCGCCATCCAGGGCCAGACCGAGACGCTCACGATGATGGTCGCACGAGACTGGAACAACTTCGACCAGACGGGCGCCTACGCAACTTCGCTGTTGCTGGCCGCGATGGCCATGATCGTCCTGATTATTCTCAACTTGGTGAAGCCGGCGCATGAGCGCCAGGAGGCCGCATGACCATCCAGGCGCAGCACATCACGAAGCGCTTCGGCGACTTCACGGCGCTCGACGATGTCAACGTCGAGGTCGCAGACGGCTCGCTGACGGCCCTGCTCGGACCGAGCGGCAGCGGCAAGTCGACGCTCCTGCGGATCATCGCGGGGCTCGAGACGCCCGACACAGGTACGGTGCTGATCGGCGACCAGGACGTGACGAGCGTCGTCCCGCAGCAGCGCGGTATCGGCTTCGTGTTCCAGCACTACGCCGCGTTCAAGCACCTCACGGTGCGCCGCAACATCGCCTTCGGCCTCGAGATCCGCAAGCGCCCGAAGGCCGAGATCCGCGAGCGCGTGGACGAGTTGCTCGCGCTCGTGCAGCTGAACGGGTTCGCCGATCGCTATCCGGCCCAGCTCTCGGGCGGTCAGCGGCAGCGCATGGCGCTCGCCCGCGCGCTCGCCATCCAGCCGAGCGTGCTGCTGCTCGACGAGCCCTTCGGCGCGCTGGACGCCACCGTGCGCAAGGAGCTGCGCGTGTGGCTGCGGCGCCTGCACGAGGAGCAGCACGTCACGACGATCCTCGTGACCCACGACCAGGAGGAGGCCATGGACGTGGCCGACCAGATCGTGGTCATGAATCACGCGCGCGTGGAGCAGACCGGCGATCCCCGGGAGATCTACGACCACCCGGCCAACGAGTTCGTGATGGGCTTCGTGGGCCCGGTCGCGACCGTCGGCGACGAGCTCGTCCGCCCGCACGACGTCGACCTGGCGCTCGAGCCGGCGCACGACCACAGCGAGGCAATGGTGCAGCGAATCGTGCATCTCGGCTTCGAGGTGCGCGTCGAGCTGCTGCTGGCCGACGGCTCGCTCGTGTCCGCGCAGATCACGCGCGAGGCGGCCGAGCAGCTGGAGCTCGCCCGCAACCAGATCGTCTACATCCGCCCGCACCGCACGCGCAGCTTCGCCGCGGCGGTGTAGCTGCTCATCCCGTGGTCAGGCATCCACATGTGCGTGCCTGAAAACCCCGGTGTGAAAGCTAGTGCGAGCTCCAGGCCTCGGGGTCGGCCGTCAGCGCCTTGACCTGCTCGGGGAGCTCGCCTTTCGCGAGGTCGGCGACCGTGGTCGTCTCGAGCACGGTTCGCAGGCTCGCGCGGACAGCGATCCAGAGCTCCACGAGGGCCTTGGCCGAGCCCTCGTAGACCAGCGTCTCGGGCCGGTGGCCGCGCACGTTCGCGAGCGGCCCCTCGAGCGCGCGCATCACCTCTGCCAGCGTGATCTGCTCGGCGGGCCGAGCCAGCCAGTAGCCGCCCTCGACGCCGCGCTGCGTGGCCACGATGCCCGCGTTGCGGAGCTCCGAAAGGATGTTCTCGAGGAACTTGATCGGGATCGACTGCGCGGCCGCGATGCGGTCGCCCTTGGTCGGCCCGTCGCCCGCCACCGCGAGCTCCGTACAGGCCCGCAGTGCGTAGTCGACCTTTGCAGAGATGCGCATACGCAGGAGATTGTGCGCCTTCGGCGCCCGGCGTGCCGCAGTCCACCACTACCTCGATAGGGATTTGGACAACAACGGAGCACGTGCACACTTCGGTGCCTGACCCCAATGTGTGCAGGGTCGAGGCCGGGAGCCGTCGTCTCTGCTTTGATCACGCCATGAAGACGATGAAGGGGCCCGCGATCTTCCTTGCGCAGTTCGCCGGCGACAAGGCACCGTTCAATTCGCTCCCCGCGATTGCGGGCTGGGCCGCCTCGCTTGGCTACGAGGGGATCCAGATCCCGACCTGGGATGCGCGGTTCATCGACCTCGACAAGGCGGCCAGGTCGAAGACCTACTGCGACGAGATGGCGGGCGTCTGCCGCGAGGCCGGCGTCGAGATCACCGAGCTCTCCACACATCTTCAGGGCCAGCTCGTCGCGGTGCACCCGGCCTATGACGCCGGCTTCGACGCGTTCGCGGCGCCCGAGGTGCGCGGCAATCCGAAGGCGCGTCAGCGCTGGGCCGTCAAGCAGGTGCTGGCCGCCGCCAAGGCATCGAGGAATCTCGGCCTGCAGGCCAGCGTGACGTTCTCGGGCGCGCTCGCGTGGCCCTATCTCTACCCCTGGCCTCCGCGCTCGCCGGGCCTCATCGAGGCCGCCTTCGACGAGCTGGCGAAGCGCTGGAAGCCGATCTTCGACGCCTATGACGACGCCGGCGTCGACGTCGCCTTCGAGCTGCACCCGGGCGAGGACATCATGGACGGCGCCACGTTCGAGATGTTCCTCGAGCGCGTCGGCGGCCACCCGCGCTGCGGCATCAATTACGACCCCTCGCACTTCCTGCTTCAGCAGCTCGATTACCTCGACTTCATCGACATCTACCACGAGCGCATCTACGCCTTCCATGTCAAGGACGCCGAGTTCAACCCGACGGGGCGCCAGGGCGTCTACTCGGGATTCCAGAACTGGGTCAACCGCGCGGGGCGCTTCCGCTCGCTGGGCGACGGGCACGTCGATTTCGGAGCGATCTTCTCGAAGCTCGCGCAGTACGACTACGACCGCTGGCCGGTGCTCGAATGGGAGTGCGCGCTGAAGCATCCCGAGCAGGGCGCGGCCGAGGGTGCGCCCTTCATCCAGAGTCACATCATCCGCGTCACCGACCACGCCTTCGACGACTTCGCAGGCGGCGCAACGGACGTCAAGGCCAACAAGAAAGCATTGGGACTGAGCTGATGCCGATCACGGGACGCAGCGAGAACTTCGCGGGGCGCATTCGCCTCGGCATGGTCGGGGGCGGACAGGGCGCGTTCATCGGCGCGGTGCACCGAATCGCGTCGCGCATGGACGATCAGTACGAGCTCGTCGCCGGCGCGCTCTCCTCCGAGCCCGAGCGTGCCAGGGACTCGGGCCTCGAGCTGGGCCTACGCGAGGACCGCGCCTACGGCAGCTTCGAGGAGATGGCTCGCCGCGAGGCGAGGCTGAAGGACGGCATCGAGGTCGTCGCCATCGTGACGCCCAACCACATGCACTTCCCGGTCGCCCGCGAGTTCCTCAAGCGCGGCATCCATGTCATCTGCGACAAGCCGCTGACGGCCAACCTGCGCGATGCGAAGAAGCTCGCGGAGCTCGTCCACAAGTCGGGCAAGGTGTTCGCGCTCACGCACAACTACACGGGCTATCCGATGATCCGGCAGGCGCGCGAGATGATCGCCGCCGGCGAGCTCGGCGAGATCCGGCTCGTGCACGCCGAGTACCTGCAGGACTGGCTCACGACCGACATCGAGAAGACCGGCCAGAAGCAGGCGGAGTGGAGGATGGACCCGGCGCGTTCGGGCGTGGGCGGGGCGGTCGGCGACATCGGAACGCACGCCTACAACCTGGCCTGCTTCGTCTCGGGCATCGAGGCCGAGACCATCTCGGCCGATCTCTCCAGCTTCGTCAGCGGACGCGCGCTGGACGACAACGTGCACGTGATGCTGCGCTACGCCAACGGGGCGCGCGGCATGTTGTGGGCGAGCCAGGTCGCGCCCGGCAACGAGAACCGGCTGGTGTTGCGCGTGCACGGCACCAAGGCGGGCATCGAGTGGTCGCAGGAGTACACCAACGAGCTCTGGTTCGGGCCGCTCAACCAGCAGAAGCGGCTGATCACGCGCGGCGGCGCCGGCAGCGGAGAGGCCGCTGCGCGTATGACGCGCGTGCCGCCGGGGCACCCGGAGGGCTACCTCGAGGGTTTCGCGAACATCTACAAGGAGGCCGCGGCCGCGATCCTCGCCGCCCGCGAGGGCAGGCCGCCGGATCCCGCGGTCGTCTACCCGACCGTGGACGACGGCGTCAAGGGTGTCGCCTTCGTCGAGGCCTGCGTCCGCTCAGGCAAGCGCAACGCCGCCTGGGTAACGCTCTAGGAGTAGGCCAACGTCCGCTGTGAGACCAGGCGCTGCGCAAGCGCCTCGGCCTGCCTGCGGATCTCGGGGATCGCGGTCGACTCCCACAGCTCGCCGCGACGCAGCGGGCCGATCGCGAAGAGGCGTTCCGAGGCACGCCCGTGCGCGTCGCGCACGGCGCCGTCGGCGCGCGTGTCCAGGCCCAGCGCCAGCGGGTGGGGGCGAGCGGCTCCGGAGGCGCAGAGCGCGTCGAGCAGGCTCGACCCGCCGCCGAGCACATCGCCGTTGGGCCCCGTGCAGTTGACGATCGACGACACGCGCACGCTGCGCTCGCTGCCACTCCTGCGCTCCAGCACGCGCACGAGGAGGCCGGCTCCTTCGGGCGTCACCGACCGCATCCGACCGCTCGTGAGCTCAAGTCTGCCGTTCCTCCGGAGCTCGTCGACGGCCGTCGCGACCCCGGGGGCGAGGCGGTGGCGGTGGACGTCCCAGTAGCGGGCGAGGCGAGTGAGGAAACGCCGCTGCTCGGCGCGCGGGAGTGCGGCCCAGAGCTCGGCCGTGACCGGGCGCAGCGCGTTGACCGCGTCGCGCCAGTCGCCGCCGCCGACCTCGGCCACCGCGGCGGAGGCGCGTACGAAGCGCAGGAGCGCCGGCAGGCTCGGCGTCGGATCCGGCACCGCGACGCCGGAGCTCGGCGGTGCGCCGCCCGCCCGGTGCACGTGGGGCAGCAGCCCGCTGCGGGAGAGCGCGACGATTCGCTGCTCGGGCTCCCGCGCCGCAAGCTGGAGTGCCACGTCGACCATCGTCAGGCCCGCACCGACGAGCAGGACTGGGCCGGGCGCACGGTGGTCGAGAGCGCCCGGGCTCCAGGGGTCGCGCACGTAGCGCGACGGGTCGCCGGGCCAGGTGCCCTCGGGCAGGGCGGGGTCCGGCGGGGGCAGGTTCCCGAGCGCGAGCACGATGTGGTCGGCGCGCAGACGCGAGCCGTCGGTCAGCGTGAGCAGCCCCCCTGAGACGTCGACCACCTCGCCCCGCCGGCGCTCGAGCGACGCCCCCGGGGCGGCGATTCCCTCGCTCTCTGCGAGCAGCGATTCGAGATACGCCCCGTAGACCATGCGCGGGACGAACATCGTGGGCTCTGCCGCTTCGTCGTGGCGCTCGCGTACGAAGCGCAGGAAGTGCCCGGGATCGTCGGGCAGGCCGCTCATGCTCGCGGCGGGGACGTTCAGGAGGTGCCCGGGGAAGCTCGTCCCGTAGGCCACGCCCCGGCCTGCGCGTGCACCGCGCTCGATCAGGATGACGCGCACGTTGCCTGCGCGCAGCAGGTGCATGGCAAGCAAGGTTCCGCTCGCGCCGGCACCGACGATGGCCACGGCCGGGCGAAAGTCTTTCGTGTCTACGAGTTTGATAGACATCTCCGCGAGTATGCCCTCGACCTGTGGGCTGCGCCAGTCTCGGCGAGGGTGCACTGCGCAGAACCGCGACGGTTGGCCAGGTTCCCCTAGCCGGTCGGCGAGCGCGTTTCGGTCCGCACGGGGCCGGGCATCTCTCAGATGCTGCGCGTCGCCGGCGTGCTGCTCAAACTATTGTGATCGCGAATGGACTTGACTGCCGCCCAAGGCCCGTGTCGCTGAGCGACCAAACAGACGCGAGCCTCATCGAGCGCTGGCAGCGACGGGGCGATGACGCCGCGCGTGAGGCACTCGTTCACCGCTATCGCGGGTTGGTGCGTGCGCTCGCCGCGCGCTACGTCAACTGGGGCGAGCCATTCGACGACCTCGTCCAGGTCGCCTGGATCGGCCTGCTCAAGGCGATCGAGCGCTACGACGCCGAGCGCGGGGTGCAGTTCCCGACGTACGCGACGCCGACGATCGTGGGCGAGATCCGGCGCTACTACCGCGACCGCGCCTGGGCCGTGCACGTGCCGCGCTCGGTGCAGGAGCTGCGCGTACGGGTGAACGCCACGATCGACCAGTGGAGCGCCGAGCACGGGGAGGCGCCGACCACGGCCGAGCTCGCGAAGTTCCTCGACGTGACGCCGGACGCCGTGCTCGACGCGATCCACAGCGAGAACGCCCGCTCGGCGCTCGCCCTCCCGAGTGGCGAGGACGATCGCGCAGCGTCCGGCTTCGACGTGCCGACCGAGGAGCGCGGATTCGATCAGGTGGATGCGAGCATGCTGCTGGCGGGCGGTCTCGAGAGCCTCGCGGAGCGCGAGCGCCAGATCGTCTCCATGCGCTTCGAGGAGGGCCTCACGCAGTCGCAGATCGCGGCGCGCATCGGCATCTCGCAGATGCACGTCTCGCGGCTCCTGCGCCGGGCGCTGTCGCAATTGCGCGCCTCGGTCGGCGAGGTCGACGAGACGCCCGACGCGCTGAACTGAACGCGTGCGTTCTAACGGGCCTAACGACCGATTTGCAGCTTGAGGCGCTCGGCCGCGCCGTCGGCCTCCACCTCGACGTGCTTGGCGACGCTGGCGAACAGGTCGCCGCCTCCCGGAAGGGATCCGGCCCGCCGCACACGCGCGGCGCCGCCGGGAACGAACGGGCCGAAGCTGACCTCCAGTCCGCCGTCACGTGGCGTCGCGATCACGTACAGCCGGCCATTGGCGACCGACTCGGGCGCCGCCGCGCTGACGGCATCGCCGACCATGCCGAGGTCGTTGAGACGATCGACAGACAGGTCGGCGCGCAGGGCGAGCGCTCCGAGCAGGCGGTCGAGCACGGGCGGCAGCAACGGGCCGCAGGCGATAGCGGCGCGGTATTCAGGCTCGCTCACGGCTCGGAAGCCGTATCGCGCAGCGCGAACGTCATACTGACCTCTGTGCCGCCATTCTCCGGCTCGACGATCGTCAGCGTGGTCGTGAGCGCCGCAATCAGGGGCAAGCCGAGGCCGAGACCTTCGGCGAGCGGCGCAGGCGTCATACCGGCGCCGTGGTCGCGCACGAGCAGGCGCAACTCGTCGTCATCGGCGTAGGCGTCGATCTCGATCGTGCCGGGATCGACACCGGCATAGGCGTGCAGCACTGCGTTCGTGCACGCCTCCGTCGCCGCGAGCTTGATGTCGCCGACGGTGCGCGCATCGGCGCCCAGTGCCTCGCAGATGCCGGAGACGGTCTGCCGGATGACGCTGATGCTGTCCGGGACAGCCGGCACGACGAGCGAGACATCCGCCACGGGAGTGGTCACGCAGGCCCTCTCTCGCCGCGCAGGCCGAGCTGGGCCGCCGTGCGTGTCGCGTAGATGGGAAAGACGTCGTGCAGCCCGGTCAGCTCGAAGATGCGGCGGATGGCCGGATGCGCGCCATCGCCGAGCACGACGCAGAACGGCACGTCGCGCTCTCGGGCGCGCCGCAAGCCGCCTACCAAGACACCGAGAATCGAGGAGTCGACGAAGGTCGTCTGGTCGAGGTCGATGATGACCGCGTCGGAGTCGGCGAGGTCGTGCAACCGCGCCCGCAACTCGGGCGCGGTGGAGAGGTCATGCTCGCCCGACAACGCGATGATGGGCCAGCCGTCATCGACCGCCGTCGCTTCGATGCGCCCAGCGCCCGTCAACGTTCAGCGCCCCGATCCGGGGTGTCGTATGGGCTCGGCCGCATTTCTCACGAAAGCTATCTCCCACTCGGCGTGACCTCAAACCCCACCCCCGGATGGTCGCGGTCCGGCAATGCGGAGCGGCGCTTTCGGCGCCGCTCCGCAGCATGCTAGAGCGCGCTGTCCCGGGTCAGCGGCGATCCTCTGACGCAACACGCTCGGCGCGCCTGGCGTCGGCCTCTTCCCGAGCACGATCCACGAGATTGCCGGCGGCATCGCGGACGTCCTCCACGGCGTCCTTCGCGCTGCCCTTGGCCTGTTCGAGGTTGCCCCCGGCCTCGCGTGTCTTGTCGCCGGTGGCCTTGCCCTCGAATTCCTTGGCCTTGCCCTTGGCCTTGTCGGTCAGATCCATGCTTCGCTCCTCTTCGGTCGGTAGTCGCGTGTGCTCGTATGCCCACCGCGAGCACGCCGAAACTCACCGGAGAGAGGCTTCGCGGCCGTTCCGCTCGGCAGCTCTGTCGGCGGCCTTCCTGGCCGCCCGGGCAGCGAAGCTGGCCCCCTCTTGCACGAGCGAGAAGGTGCGATGGCGCATGTGCCCGCCGGCTCGCGCGGCCACGTCGGGCGTCGCGTGCGCGGCCTTGTTTGCGCCGCGCTTTGCGCCGCGCGCGGCTCGATCGATCGATTCCAGTGCGAGCCCGACGGCGGCGCCGCCCAAGGCTCCCAGCAACATGCCCTTCCAGGTGTTGCGCATGCTCGTCTCCAATCTCGGGGGGCGGCGCCCCCGGCTTCGCGCCATGCGTGCCCTAGATGATGCCGCGCTACGCCCTCAGCGAAACATCGCGCGCCTGCTCGAGGGTCTCCGCGACGCGCACGGCATCGGCCAGGTGCGCCAGCACGAAGACCCTGCGCACGAAGCCCGGACCGCTCAGCACGACCACGTCGACGCCCTGCTGCAAGCCATTCCGCGCGAGGGCGTAGATCGCTCCGATCGTGCTCGCGTCGATGAACGTGGCCCCCCGGAAGTCGAGGATCAGCGCGCCCGTGCGACGTGCGAGCCCCTCGGCCGCCAGGCGCGCGAATTCCTCTGCGCGCGCGATGTCCCATTCCCCGTCGCAGACCACAAGGTCGTCATCGCGTGCCGCCACCGCAAAAGCTCCTTCCTAGGAACCGGGTGCGGCGGGGTCACGGCCACGTCGGTCGTACTGCGTGCGAGCGAGCACGCCGCGGGCACCGTACCATTCCCCCGTGAACCAGACGATCGCACACGTCGATGCCGACGCGCTCGCGCGCAGCGTCGCCGATCTCAACGCGCCTGAACCCGACGGCTTGGACGTCCAGGGAAGGATTGCGCGCGTGGTCACCGCCGCCGCGAGTGTGTTCGCGGACTCGGGCGTCGGCCTCATGCTGATCGCGGAGGATGGGCACACGCTGCACTACGTCGCCTCGAGCGACGATGTCGCGCGCCGGCTCGAGCGCGCGCACGAGCAGTCGGGCGAAGGCCCGTGCGTCGATGCCTTCGTGTGCGACGCCTGCGTCAAGACCGAAGATCTCGCCGCGGAGACGCGCTGGCCCGATCTGCGTGCCGCCCTGGGCGACCAGCCCGTGCGCGCGCTGCTCGGCCTGCCGACGAGGCTCGGTGCGCCGGTCGGCACGCTCAACGTCTACCGGGTCCGCGCGCATTCCTGGAATGAGAGCGAGGTCGCGGCACTCGAGTCGTACAACGCGCTGCTCGAGGCCCGGCTGGCCGAGTCGCTGCTGGCACAGCGGCACGACAAGGTCGTCGGTCAGCTCCAATTCGCACTGGACAGCCGCGTCACCATCGAGCGGGCGGTCGGCCTGCTGATGGGGCGCGACGGAATCGACGGTCCCTCAGCCTTCAACCAGTTGCGGCGCCTGGCACGGGACTCGCGCAGGCGCGTCGCCGCGGTGGCTGAGGAGTTGCTCGCCGAGCACGGCTCGGCCTAAGCTCTACTCGCCGGGATGGCCGGCGAGCTCGACGGGTCGCGCGGGTTCCTCTTCCTCCCCCTCCTCCTCGATCTCGGCGACCTTGCGGACGTGCACGCGCTCCTGGACGAGTGGCTCCACGAGCGCGAACGCGAGTAGCACGCCGCTCGTGAAGGCGAGCACGGGGAACGAGGACGACCAGCGCCTGAGCGCGCTGTCGGGGAGGACGTCGCGCACGAGGTCGGTCAGCGACGAGGGCGTGCCCGCGCGCTGGGCGCAGATGGCGATGGCGAGCACGGTCCAGGGGAGGAACGCGCCCACGAGCATCGGCATGTTGAGGCGAACGCCGGGGCGGCGAATCCCGCCCAACTGGTAGAAGGCGCCGGCAACGAGGCCCGCCGCAGCGAGCAGCGCCGCGCGCTTCCACAGACCGCCGCCTTCGGCCGAGCCGACGTCGGGCACGAGCAGGAGCAGGGCGGCGGCGCACGCCAGGCCAACGAGGGTCGTGAGTGCGCGGATCATGCCGACATCACCGGCGGCGCCTCGGGCCGGAGATCGGGCCCCGGCGGAACCTCCATCGGCGGTCGCGGGTCCGGGCCGGGCGGCAGTGGATCGGGCGGTGGCCCCGGCAGCGCCGGATCCGGAACCGGGTTCGGCTCCGGATGCGGCGGTTGGGGCATTGGCGTGCTCGCCATGCGATGCCTTTCGGAGTGGACGGTCGCGTGGGGCTTGCCCGCCGTGCGAAAGGTCAAACGCACGACCTCAGGCAGCCGGCGAGGACTCCTGGCGGTCGCTCTCAGGCTCGCCGCCGGCGTCCTCGGAGGCCGGGTCGGGCGACGCGCTCCAGAGCGGCTCGTCGTCGACCGCGAGCGGCGGCGACGGAGCCAGCCAGCGCGCGCGCAACCGATGCAGAGCCGTCCCGGCTCGCGTTCCGTCCCCCGCCATGCACGGTTCTACCCGCGAAACGGCGATCCAACCCTCGGGACGCCGCGCCTTCAGGCATCCTGGGTGGCGATGACCCTCACGATCCTCGACGGCTCGACCTTCTGCATCTGTGCCGACGACGGCGCGATCACCGAGGGTGCGCACGGCTTCTATGCGGACGACACCCGCTTCCTCTCACGTCTCGCCGTGCGCATCAACGGGGAGCGGCCGATCCCGCTCTCGGCGGGCAAGGTGGAGTACTTCGCCGCGGCCTTCTTCCTGCGCAACCCGCCGCTCGGCGTGTTGCGAGCGGACGAGTTGCTGATCCGCAGCGAGCGCTTCGTGACGGACGATCTGCAGGAGCACATCGTCGTCAGCAACCTGGCGGGCGACGGGGTCTCGATCGAGCTTTCGATCGAGCTGGCCTCGGATTTCGCCGACATCCTCTCGATCAAGCATCACGATTTCGCGCTCGGCGATCCCGAGCTCGCGGGCGCGCTGCCTCCGCCCGTCGCGCTCGTCGCGGGAACCACGCCGCAGACCGCGCAGCTGCTCGATCCCGGCGGCGTCCTCGGGACACACGTGCGCAGCTCGCGCGTCGCGCTCGTGGCGGGATCGGCGCTCTGGTTCGCGCTCGAGCTCGGCCCCCACGCGGAGTGGGACGTCCGGCTCACGTTCCGGCCGCGCACGGGCCGCGCACGGCCGGGGCGCACCCCCCGGGCCCGCCATTTCGGCGAGCAGCGCAGCCGTATCAAGCGCTCCCTGCAGGCCTGGAACCTGCACGTCCCGAGCCTGCAGACTTCTTGGGGCGACCTCGGCCAGGCCTATGGCCGCTCGGTGTCCGATCTCGCTGCCCTGCGCATGCGCGGCAGCGACGGCGTCGGCCTGCTGCCGGCGGCGGGTATGCCGTGGTTCATGACGGTGTTCGGCCGCGACACCGTCATCACGTGTCTCCAGACGCTGCCCTTCGGGAGCGAGCTGGCGTCCACCGCTCTGCGCGTGCTGGCAGAGCTCCAGGCCGAGCACGACGATCCGAGCATCGACGCCGAGCCGGGCAAGATCATCCACGAGCTGCGCCGTGGCCGGGCCGCGGAGGTGTGGTTCGAGCGCTACTACGGCACCGCGGACGCCACGCCGCTGTTCCTCGTGCTGCTCTCGGAGACCTGGCGCTGGACAGGCGACGACGCCCTGGTGCGCGAGCTGGAGCCAGCCATGCGCAAGGCGCTGCGCTGGATCGACGAGTTCGGCGACCTCGACGGAGACGGCTTCGTGGAGTTCCGGCGGCGCTCCGAACACGGCCTCGTCGTGCAGTCGTGGAAGGACTCCCCCGACTCGCAGCGCTTTGCCGACGGCCGCATCGCCGAGGCGCCGATCGCCGCCTGCGAGGTCCAGGGCTACGTGTACGACGCGAAGCGGCGCTGCGCGGAACTGGCGCGGGCCGTGCTCGGCGACGAAGCGCTGGCCGCGCGCCTGGAGCGCGATGCCGCCGAGCTGCGCGAGCGCTTCGATCGCGCCTTCTGGGTGGAGCGCAGCGGGGGCTTCTATGCGCTCGCCCTGGACCGTCGCAAGCGGCAGGTCGACAGTCGCTGCTCGAACATGGGGCACCTGCTCTGGAGCGGGATCGTCCCTGACGCCCGCGTGGCCGCCGTCACGCGCACGCTGTTCGCGCCGGCGCTGTGGTCGGGCTGGGGCGTGCGCACGATGTCAGCCGAGGACGAGGCGTACCGGCCGCTCGGGTACCACAACGGTACGGTCTGGCCGCACGACAACTCGCTCATCGCGCTCGGCCTTGCGCTGTGCGGGGAGACGGACGCCTCGCTGCGGATCGTGCGCAGCATGATCGAGGCGGCGCGCTTCTTCGACGGCGGCCTCCCCGAAGTGTTCGCGGGGCTTGCGCGACGCGACACGCCGTTCCCCGTCGCCTATCCCACGGCCTCGCGGCCCCAGGCCTGGGCGGCCGGCGCCCCGGTGCTGCTCCTGCGCGTCCTCCTCGGACTCGAGGCCGACCACCTCGGGCGCACACTGTCGGTGCGGGCAGACGGCCTTCCGCGCTGGGCAGGAGACCTCAGCCTGACCGGCATTCCGGCATTCGGGATGCTCTTCGACGCCCACCTCCGCGGAGGGCGCGTCGAGGTGGTTGAGGCCACGGAGGATTCGTCCGCAGCTGTTCGGGGATAGAAGCTGCGGCCCCATCCCGCCGTTACGGGCGCGAGTGACGGATAACTCCGGCGGCGCACCCGCGTCCAGACGGGATGGGGCCTTTTTCTCACTTTTCTCGTATCCGTATTCAGGTAGGCTGCAGGACAGGTCGCGCCCGAGGCCTGAGAAGGGTATTTGTATGCAGCAGGTGCAGGAGACCGGCCTGCAGCCGGCGCGCACGCTCCTTGGAGCGCGCCGGCGGTCGCAGGAGTTCGCCGGACGGAAGATCCGCTCGGAGAGTTTGCGCATCGCAGTCCTCGCGCCGCCGTGGTTTGCCGTTCCGCCCCGGCGTTACGGCGGTACGGAGGCTATCGTGAACCTGCTCGTGGACGGCCTCGTGGGCGCGGGCCACGATGTGACGCTCTTCGCCTCGGGCGACTCGCGAACCGACGCGAGCCTCGTCTCGATCTTCCCTGCCGCGCGCAGCGACGATCTCGGACTCACCCAACCGGAGCTCCTGCACGCGCTCACCTGTGTGCGCGACGCCGGTCGCTTCGACGTCGTCAGCGACCACACGGGCGCGCTCGGGCTGGCGCTCTCGAACCTCACCTCGACACCGTTCCTGAACACCGTGCACGGGACGCTTGCCGGAGAGGCCGGCGCGCTCTACCGGAGTGTCTGCGAGGTCACGCCGGGAGCCGCGCTCGTGTCGCTGACCGAGAGCCACCGCGGGACCGCGAGCGATCTGCCCTGGGCCGCCACGATTCCGAATGCGATCGCGCTGGACGACCACCCGTGCAGGATCGGCCGCGGTGGCGAATACCTGTTCTGGCTCGGCCGCATGTCGGCAGACAAGGGCCCGGTCACGGCGATTGAGGTGGCACGCGCCGCAGGCATGCCGATGCTGCTCGCCGGCAAGCAGCGCGGGGCCGCAGAGCGGGCGTACTTCGAGGCGGAGGTGCAGCCGCGTCTGGGCGGCGGCATCGACTACGTGGGCGAGATCGGCCAGCAGGAGCGGGTGCGGCTGCTGCACGGCGCGCGCGCGCTGATCAACCCGCTCGCTTGGAACGAGCCGTTCGGGCTCGTGATGGTCGAGGCCATGGCCTGTGGCGTCCCGGTGATCGCCACGTCCCGCGGCTCGGTGCCGGAGATCGTCGTCCACGGGCACACGGGCTGGATCGCCGATTCCGTCGCGGAGATGGCGGCTGCCGTTGAGCGATGTGACGAGATCGACCCCCGCGCATGCCGGGCAGAGGCAGAGCTCCACTACGCGCCGGAGCGCATGGTGAGCGATTACGTGGACGCCTTCCACGTTGCGATCGAACGCGCCGGGCGGGCCTCGCCGCTCACCCACAGCGCCCCGGCCTGACGCCTGTCCGAGTCGCTTGTGACTCGTGTTTCGAACGGCGAGAGCAGGGGAGAACGGGCCGTCCAGTGCCCGGAGAAAGGCTTCTCATGCTCCCGCTGTTACTCATCCTCGTGCTGCTCGCGATTCTCTTCGGCGGCTTTTTTGTGTTCTCGCTGAAGGTCGCGATCGTGGTGGCGATCGTGCTCCTGCTGGCCGGCGCGTTCGGCGGCTACAGCTATCGCGGTCGCCGCACCATCTGACGCCCCACCCCCAGGTGCGGGTCCCCAGGGGCCGCACCGTTCCGCGCGACGGCTACCGGCTGCCCAGCCGGTAGCCTGCGCGTGCGTGCGGACCGCTGAGCTCCATTTCCTCGCCGAGCCATGGCGCAGTGTCGCGTATGTGGCCATCGTCTTCGCGCTGGCGTGGGTGGTTTCACGGCTCTCCAAGCGCTTCGCCGAGCGCATCGTGCGCCGGTACGAGAGCAAGTACATCGATCCGCGCGGCGCCAGCACGGGCGTGATCATGTCGCTCAAGCGGCACGAGACCATCGTCTCGCTCGTGCAGACGAGTGTCCGCTACGCCGCCTACGGCATCGCGACGATCATCGCCATCGCGCAGCTGGCCGGGGTGCAGGGCAGGGGCGCTCTGGCGGGCGCCTCTCTGATCGTGCTGCTGATCGGCTTCGCACTGCAGCGGTTCCTGATCGACATCCTGAGCGGCGTCTTCATGCAGTTCGAGGGTTGGTTCGCGATCGGGGACTCGGTGGTGATCGAGCCTTCGGGGCTCGCGGGCATCGTCGAGGAGACCTCCCTGCGCTCAACCAAGCTGCGCTCGCTGGCGGGAGACGTGATCTTCGTGAACAACTCGCAGGTGTCTGCGGTTCGCGTGCTCCCGCGCGGCGTCCGTCAGGTCAGCATCGAGCTGGTCGTGCGCGATGAGGTCGAGGGCCGGCGGCTGTTCGAGGAGGCTGCGCGGGTGATGCCCGTCGGGCCGACCCAGTTCGTGCGCGTGCCATGGATCGAGTCGGTCGAGAAGCTGGACGACGGGCTCGTGCTGCTACGCGGCCGTGCAGCGGTCGCGCCGGGCCGTGAATGGCTGGCGCAGGGCTTCTTCTCGGGCGTCCTGCGCGAGCGAGCGTCCGAGGGCCTGATCGTGCACGGGCCCGTTGTGATCGAGGTCGACGACATCGCGAGTCGCCGCTACGCACGCGCGGCCGTGGTGGCCGATCGCGAATAGGCCGCTGAGACCTTCTCACTGCATGACGGCATGCTCATCCAGTGAGAACGTCTCGGCCCCGATGGGGGTACGTGCGCCTCGCGCAGGTGCCGATAGCAACGAGGTGGATGAGCCCGAGGCAAGCCGCCGGCGGATCGAGGAGCTCGAGCGCGAGTTGCGCGAGACGCGCGAGCGCTCGGACGCCTTCACCCGGATCGTCGAATCGATCGACCACCACGTGTACATCAACGAGGTACTGCCGGGCGGAGGGCGCAAGACGCTGTTCGCAGGGCCCGGCCGCGACCGCTTGCTGGGAGGCGTTCCCGAGGACGGCGATTGGGGCCGTGCCTGGATCGAGGCCGTCCACCCCGACGATCGGGAACGCTACGCCGAGCACACCGCCCGCTATCTGCGCGGCGAGATGAGCGAGGTCCGCTGCCGCATGATCGGCCTCGACGGGGTGACGCGCTGGATCGTGGGCGGCGGCATGCCGCGGCGCATCGGCGACCGGCTGATCATCGAGGGGATCGTGCGCGAGGCGACGGCCGAGGTGACCACGGAGGAGCGGCTGCGCGAGGCCGCTCGCACCGACGCGCTGACAGGGCTCTTCAACCGCCGCCACTTCTCCGAGGTGCTCGACGCCGAACTGGAGCGCTCCCGGCGCGAGTGCCTCACGCCGGGTCTGCTGCTGATCGATGTAGACCACTTCAAGACGGTGAATGACACCTACGGCCACCAGGTCGGCGACGCCGTGCTGATCGAGATCGGCACGCGCCTGCGCGGCGCGGTCCGCCCCTATGACTGCGTGGCGCGCTGGGGAGGCGAGGAGTTCATCGTGCTCGCGCCCTCGCTCGATCACGAGCGCTCGCTCTGGCGCATCTGCCAGGCGCTGCGCGCGAGCGTGAGCCAGTTGCCGATCGCGATCGGGCGGCGACGTCTCGACGTGACGGTCTCGGTCGGCGGCGTGCTCGCCGACCCGGCCGGATCGCACGAGCTGATCATCGACCAGGCCGACCGGGCGCTGTATGCCGCCAAGCGCCAGGGGCGGGACCGCACCCGGCTGTTCAGCGAGCTGACGGCGAACGACCTGGCCGCCGAGGAGCCGGAGGCGATCCGCCTGGCGCAGGCGCTCTCGCTCTCCGCGGGCGTGCGCGAGGGCGTGCCCGAGGAGCACGCCGAGGAGGTCTCGAAGCTGGCCGGCGCGATCGCCGGTGGTCTCGGGCTCTCGGAGGATCTCGTGCTGCGCTGCCGGCTGGGCGGCTGGCTGCACGACCTCGGCAAGGTGGCGATCCCGGACCGCATCCTGAGCAAGCCCGGCGAGCTCGACGAGCACGAGTGGCGCATCATGCGCACGCACGCCGAGATCGGCGAGCAGCTCGTGCGCCGGATCGATGCGGTCGGGGCGGCCGCCCTGGCCGTCCGCCACCACCATGAGCGGCTCGACGGCAGCGGCTACCCGGACGGGCTGGCCGGCGACGCGATTCCCGTCGAGGCGCGCATCGTGGCCGTCGCCGACGCGTTCAGCGCGATCACCGCCGACCGTCCGTACCGCCGTGCGCGCACGGCGGTCGAGGCCTTGGCCGAGGTGCGCGCGCGGGCGGGGCAGCACCACGACTCCAGGGCGGTCGAGGCGCTCGCCCGCATCATCGCGGCCCATTCCGCGCCCGTCCTCGCCGCTGCCTGACCGAGGTTGAAACGTCTATGCGTGCGGGCCGTTCAGGCGCACGACCGTCCAGCGCCCGCCGTGCGCGTGCAGCTCCGTGATCGCCAGCGGCGATGCATCGATGCGCCAGAAGGCCGTCAGCGGCGCGCCCAGAGCATGCACGACGGCTGCCTTGATCACCTCGCCGTGCGTGACGGCGGCCAGGCGTCCCTCGAGCTCGGCCTGGGCGTCCATCCAGCGAGCGATGCGGGCCGAGAACGTGGCGAGGCTCTCGCCGCCGTGCGGCGCAGCATCGGGATCGAGCATCCACGACTGCACGGCGTTGGGCTCGTCGGCGTTGACGTCGGCCAGCGTTCGGCCGGCCCAGGTCCCGAAGTCGCATTCGGTGATGCGCTCGTCCACGCCCGCCTCGAGCCGTGCCGCCTCCGCGGTCTGGCGGCAACGGCGCGCGGGACTCGTGACGATCTCGCTGCGGCGCGGCAGCGAGCCCGCGAGCCCGGCTGCCTGCCGCCGCCCACGCTCGTCCAGCTCCTCGTCGGCCGGAAAGGCGGCCGCGCGCGTGGCCGAGGTGGGCGCGTGCCGCACCAGTAGCAGCGTGCGCACGGTGCGACCTAGACCTCGGAGAGCTTGCCGGCCCGGATGCGGGCCGCCATGTCCTTCGACTCTTCGCGGTAGGAGTGACCGTCGGCGAACTCGACCGCGGGCAGCACGCTCTGGCCGGTCCTCTCGCGCAGCAGGTCGCGCTTGCTGCGCAGCTTCGAGTGGTGCACCAGCTCGTAGGGCACACCTGCCTCGTCGAGCGCCGCGCGCACCGTGGCGCACGGGTGCCCGGGCTTGATCCACATGAAGTTGCAGCAGTGCAGGGTGACCTTGTCCAAGACGCTCCCTCTAGAGCTTCTGAGAGGATACTCGCGCGATATCGTGAGGGCATGCCGCCGAGCTACGACGACCTCGCCGAGACGGGCCGCGCGCTGGCGCCCGAGGAGTGCGCAGAGCTGGCTCGCGCCGCGGCCGCGCGCATCGACATGTCGGGGCTCGAGCGGGAAGGCTCGGGCTCCTTCGAGTTGCTCTGGCGCAACGAGTGGAGCGAGGCCTGGCTGAACACCTGGTGGGAGTCGCGCGACACCGGCTTCCACGATCACGGCGGCTCCTGCGTTGGCGTCTTCGTGATCGAGGGCCGCGCCGCGAACGAGGCGCTCACCGTCGGCGGCCCGCGGCGCATCAGCTCGTACGGGCCGGGGGAGGCGTTCGCATTCCGCGCCGACGGCATCCACCGAATGGATCACGACGCCGGCGCTGTGACGGTGCACGTCTACTCGCCGCCGATCGCGTCGATCGGCCACTACGAGCTGGTGGACGACGAGCTGCGGCGCACTGCAGGCCCCGCTGACGAGGGATCGCCGCCGAGCCCGCGCTTGCACGAGGCGCTCGGGCCGAGCTAATGTCCTGAGTCGCAGGACACGAGGCGGCGGGCAGCGCGCCGATCTCGGCCCGGCGATCAGCGACGTGGCTCGCGGCGCAGGATGCGCACCACGAGTGAGCCCCGCCGCTCGGCTCGTTGCCGGCGGCCAAGCTCGAGGGCCAGCCGCTGGCAGTACTGATCCTCCGTCTCACCGCTCACCCGGGGACGCTCGCGGCGGATCTCGCGCAGCTCACGGATGGAAGCCAGATGCGATGGCGGTGTCATACCCCCAGCGTAGTGCGCGAAATCACCTCTACCGCACGTCTTCACCACCTTGCTGCCGCAGCGTTGCCAGATGCTCACCAGGGTGATACTGCGTCGCCACACGCGGAATTGACGCTTCGCCGGCGCACGAGAACGTCCTAGGGTGAGAAGCATGGCGGCCGCGGAACAGCCGGACGAGCTCGAGCCTTTCGACTTCGAGGCTGGTGCCCGCTACTGGGACACGCTCTACGATTCCTCCGGCTTCGACTCGCTGGCCTACTACCGGCCGAGGCTGGAGCGCGCGCTCGCCTGGGTCGACTCGCTCTGTCTGCCAGTCGGTGCGCAGGTGCTGGAGATCGGCTTCGGCGCGGGGCGCACGGCGCTTGCACTCGCACAGCGCGGGCTGATCGTGACCGGCATCGAGCGCGGCGAGCGCATGCTCCAGCTCGCGACGGCGCGCATCGCACGCTACGGCCTGGCCGGTCGCGTCGAGTTGCGGTCCGGCGATGCCCACGCCATCGAGGCGCCCGACGGGACATTCGACCTGGTGCTCGCGCTCGGGGTCCTGCCCTGGGTCGAGCAGCCGGGTGCGTGCGTGCGCGAGATGGGACGCGTGACGCGTCCCGGCGGGCACGTGATCGGGAGCGTCGCCAACCGGCGGCAGCTCAACCGCGTGCTCGACCCGCGGCTGAGCCCGGTCGTGCAGCCGGCCAAGCAGCTCGCGCAGCGCGCGCTGCGGCGCGGCCCGCGCGAGCCACGGCCCAACGTCAGCATGCCGACGCACCACTCCCGCCGGCAGTACGAGCAGTGGCTGGGCGCGGCCGGACTGCAGCCCGTGCGCTCCGCCACGCTGGGCTTCGGGCGGTTCTCGCTGATCGGCCGGCCGATCGTCTCCGAGCCGAGGTCGATCCGCGTGCATCAGCGCCTGCAAGCGCGCGCGGACGCCGGGTTCCCGGGCTTGCGCTCGAGCGGAGCGCAGTTGCTCGTGCTCAGTCGCAAGCCCCGCTGACCCCCCGGGGGCCCCCTGCCAGAGCCCCCTGGACCCACCTAGCCGAAGGTCGCGAAGTGGTAAAGAACCCGTTTGCATCTCTTCCAACAGGGCACAGTTCTCTGCCCGGTACGGCCACGAGACTATTCGTATAGCCACGAGCCGGCGACCACTCTGCGAGGGACCCACCTTGTTACGATCGCCGCTCGTGAAAGTCTGGTTGAAAACTGGCATAGCTGCTCTCGTGTCCGGGATGGCGTTGACAGCACCGGTCGTGGCGAGGGCCGCGACAGTGCGCGTCACGAGCGATGCGGAGTTGACCGCCGTGATTTCCCTGGCCCAGCCCGGTGACGTGGTGCAACTGGCGCCCGGCGCATACGGAACGATCATCGTCGCGGGGCGGGGCGGACCCGATGCGGACATCACCATCACCGGCGAGCCCGGAGCGACCATCGCCGGTATGGCCATCACGGGTTCCACGCGCCTCGTCGTCACGGGGCTCGCTGTGGCGCCCGCGGGCGCCGTCACGGCGTACATCAACGTCGCGTCGTCGAATGCCGTGACGTTCTCGGACCTCCATCTCGACGGCGGTGCGGGCGGGCCAGGCGTCGCCATCTGGCTCACGCCGGACGATCTCGGCGTCGTAATCAGGAACTCGACCTTTCTTCATTGCGCCTCTCCGATGTGCATTCGCGCATCGTCGCCCGACGTGCTGATCGAGCACAACGTGTTCGACGAGCTCGACGACTCGGACGCCGTGCACGGCTTCGGCGGTGGCGTCATTCGCTACAACCACATGGATCACGCCCTGCCCGCCGGCAATGGCAATCACAACGACTTCATCCAGATCGGCAACGGCGGACCATGGACGATCGACGGAAACTGGTTCGGCGTGCGCACGGGTGGCGCTGCCTCGATCTGGGTCGACTCGATCGACAAGGGCGTGATCCACGACGTCCTCATCCAGAACAACGTGCTCACGGGCCACTACGTGGGGCAGGACGTCGGCATCTTCGTCGCCGGCGACGATCGCCAGGTGCCACTGCTTCCGAGCAACGTGCGCGTGCTCAACAACACTGTCACCTCGGGACTGCTGAACTCGCTGCGCTTCGGAGCGTTGTACGCCACGATTCCGGTCGATCAGCGCCCGCTCGTCGCGAACAACGTCGGCGACCGCCTGCGCGGCATGTGCGACCGCATCCGCAGCGAGGACAACGTCTTCGCCGACGGCGAGGCATGCAGCGCCAGCGACGCCATCGGCGACGCGGCGCTGGACGCCAACGGCGCCCCGACGGCCGCCAGCGCGCTGCTCCTCGGCCGGGCCGACCCTCTCGTCGCACCCCCGGTCGACTACTTCGCGTGCCCGCGCGGCGGCGTCTCGGATATCGGCGCGATCGAGCACGGTGCGTGTCCGCCCGCTCCGCTCGCGCCGGAACCTCCGGCGGTCATCGGGCACACCAAGACGGCCACCGTCGAGGGCCGCGCGCGGGCACGGGCACGAGCGCGCATCCTGTCGGTCCGCACGCACCGCCTGGGCCGCCGCATCCGGGTGCTGGTGCGCTGCAGCAACGCCACGCATCTGGCCGTGTCGCTGGTGGTGCGCGGGCGCGTAGTCGCCCGCGCTGCGCGCCGCGGGACGACACGACACGGCGTCAAGCTGACGCTGCGGGCACCGCGCACGGGTCGCCTCGAGGTGCGCGTGCGCGCCCTGGGGGCGGGCGGCTCGGCCGTCCGCACGATCACCCTCGAGGCGCCGCGGGCCTGACGGCGGGGGAGTACGGTGGGTGTGACTGCCTCGTGCCGAATCGCTTGCCAATCTTCACGCTGCTCGCGCTGCTGCTGACGCTGCCCGCGACGGTGTCGGGTGCGACGCGCACGGGCGTCATCGATCACGTGGCCGACGGTGACACCGTGGTACTGAAGGGCGGCGAGACCCTGAGGCTCGTCCAAATCGACACACCCGAGGTCTATGGCGACACGGAGTGCTACGGGCGCCGGGCCTCGGCATTGACGGAATCCATTCTTCCGCGCGGGACGCGAGTGCGCGTTGCCACGGACCCCCGGCTGGACCGGCGTGACCGCTATGGCCGCACCCTGGCCTATGTCTGGAAGGGCGCCTCGCTCGTCAATCTCCGGCTTGTGCGGGAGGGAGCCGCCGCGCCCTATTTCACCTCGGGCGACCAGGGAGCGTATGCGGCACAGATTCTCGAGACCGCCGTGGCGGCGCGCAAGGCGGGCAAAGGGCTCTGGGGACAATGCCGACATGGCTCGGTTCCGCTGAGAGCCACACAAGGCGTCTCGACCGGGCCGGTGAATGCCACGAGGAAGACCGTCGCCGGTGGCTCGTCTGCCAATTGCAATCCGAACTACACGCCCTGCGTACCGAATTCGAAGAACGACCTCAATTGCCCGGATGTCGGGCATCCCGTCAAGGTGATCGGGTCGGATCCGTACAACCTGGACGGCAATGGGGACGGCTTCGGCTGCGAGAGCTACTGAAGGCGCCGTTGTTTCCACGGGCGGGCTATCCGCGCTCGAGCACGCCCACGATCTGGAGCCAGGACGGCTCGGGATGGGGGTTCTCGAGCACGCGCATGCCGAGGCGCCGCATCACGGCCACGGACACCGTGTTGCGGCGCTCGGTCGTGGCGATCAGCCGGCCAGGGTGGAGGGCCCGGAAGAGGTAGCGCGCGAGCTCGGCCGCGGCCTCGGAGGCATAGCCCTTACCGCGATGAACGGGCGCGAGCGCCCAGTAGAGGCCGAGCTCCGGCGTCCACGGCCCCCGGGCGCCGCGCCCTCGAGTTGCGCGAACGGCCCGAGCGACGGAACGAGCGCGACGAGACCCACCACCTCGGCGGTCGCCGCGAGCACGACTGCACGCTCGCCGTAGGGCGGCTGGGAGAGTTCCGCGAGCGCCGCAGGCGCGGCGACGGCCCAGGTGAGCCAGCGCGCGAACGCCGCATCGTCGGCGGGCTCGAGCACGGCGCGGCAAGCGGCCTCGTCCGCCTGGCTCGGCGGCCTGATCGCCAGCCGCGGCGTGCGCAAATGCGGCATGGCAGTGCCCGCTGCCATGTCAGCCTCGCGCCAGCGCGTAGGCGCGCAGCGGGTCGCCGCCGGCGGCGAGCTCGTCGATCGCCGCCCGAACCGCGGCCGGGTGGTCGACGCGCACTGCGCGGTCGGCCAGGACGTCGCGCAGCGCCCCTGCGACGGCCGCGGCCGGCGCCCCTCCGCGAGCGAGCGCGCCCGCGACGTCGAGCAGGACGGCGTCGGGCAGGCGAAGCCGCTCCCCGCGTGTGCGTCGCGCCTGCACGGAATCGGCGAACTCGGGGTCGCCCGTGACGAGGAGTCGCTCGAGCGCGTGCGCTCCCGCGCGCGCGGGCGCCGGGAAGGCGGCCCGCAGGTCGTCGAGCGTGGTGACCGCGCGGAAGACGCCGCGGCCGTCCTCGACGGCGAAGACGACGTCGTCGCCAGGCGCCAGGCCGAGCGCGTAGCGAACGGCCACCGGCACCGTCACCTGGCCCTTAGAGGTCAGTCGAGGCATGACAGAAGTATTACTCATTCCAGACAGGTAAGAAACTGAAAGAGGTCCAGCGAGTGCCGGCGGGCGTCTCTCTCTGTGAAGTCCGAATTTTCCGACCGTGAACCCTTGACGAGAGGATCCATCCGATGCGCACCCTGTCCAGAGTCCTGGTTGCAGCAGCAATCGGGGCGCTCGCAGCCCCGGCGCTGGCCGGCGCGGCGCAAACCGCAGCAGGCACGAAGGGCATCGTCGTGCAGCGCGACGCCAAGGCGGGCGTGGTCGTGATCGCCACCCGCAGCGGCAAGCTTCAGCGCGTCACGATGGCCAAGCCCAATGGTCTCGCCATGGGCACGGTCGTCCGCGTGGTCGGGTCGAAGGTCTCGATCGTCGGCCACGCGCACCGCGCCAAGCTGCGCGGCGTGGTCGTGCGGCGCCACAGCCACTCCTTCGCGCTCGCCGGCAACGGCTCGGTGCTCGCGGTCACGAGCCCGACCCCACCGCCCGCCGGGCAGCAGGTCACGGCCACCGTGCAGGTGACGCCGACGGAGCTCGACGACGATGACGGCAACGTGCAGGTCAACGACACGAGCGCGCCGTCGGCAGAGTTGCGCGGAACGGTCATCTCGCAGGACGCGACCAGCCTGCTGCTGGCAGTCAACGGCTTCCCGTCGGGCCTCTCCATCGCGCTCGGCAGCCAGACGATCCCGACGCTCGTCCCCGGCACGCCGGTCGAGGCGCGTGTGGTTCTGGGCCCGGATCCCGCGAACCCCAAGGGCATCGTGCTCACCCTGGTCTCGCTCAAGGTCGAGGACGGCCAGAACAACCAGAACGAGCACCACGGCGACGGCGCGAAGGCCGAGGGCAAGGTCACGGCCATCACCGAGGCCGGCCCGCTGGGCTTCGAGCCCGGCTCCATAACGATCGCCGACGAGCACGGCATGGTCACCTTCGTGATCCCCGCGGGCTTCGGCGCCACGGGCGTCGTGGTCGGCGACGAGGTCGAGGCGCGCGGCACCCCGGCGACCACCCCCGGCGGCCAGCCCACCCTCACACGACTCGAAAGCAAGAGCGACAACAACGACAACGGCAACGGTAACGGCGGCGGCGGCGGCGACGATGGCGGAGACGGCGGGAACTCCGGACACGGATCCGGCGGCGACAACTAAAGTGTGATCGTGGCCCATCCGGCCCCAAGTCCGGTAGTCGCCCCGTCCCCGGTCCGTCCCCCGGGGGCGGGGCGCAGCTCCGTTCTGCCGCGCAACGCGGGACGGGCTACCGAATTGCTCTACAAGAGGCACGGCGACACCGTGTTCCGCTACGCGTGGCACCTGCTCGGTCGCCGCGAGGACGCGGAGGACGCGACGCAGGCCACGTTCCTCGCCGTGCATGGCGCCCTTGCGAATGGCACCGCTGTTCTGGACTCGAGCTCCTGGGTGCTGCGCATCGCCCGCAACGAGTGCATGGGTCGCCTGCGCCAGATGGCCCGTCGGCCCGCCGTTGGCTCGCTGGACGATGGCTTCGACCAACCTGCTGCGGGGGGCGTGGAGCGTTCCGCGGAGCTGCGGGACGAGCTCCGCACGGCGCAGCAGACCCTGGGCAACCTGCCGGAACCGGAGCGCGAGGCCTTCGTCATGCGCGAGTGGCTTGGCCTGGAGGCCGGTGAGGCGGCTCTCGCGCTCGGCATGACCGCAGGCGATGTCGACGGCCTGGCGTCGCGCGCGCGCCGGAGGCTCGTAATCGCCGTCGGGGGGCTCGAACCGGCCATGGGCTGCGCCGGCACGCGCACCGCCATGGAGGCGGGCTCCCTCGATCGCGCCGCCAAGGTCCACCTGCTCCGCTGCCCCATGTGCCGCGGCGTGCGGCGGGCGCTGCGCCCCCCCGACGGCGGTGCCGCACGGCCGGCCGTTGCGCAGCGCCTGTCCGCCGCGATACCCGGATTCGCGTCCGGAGGCGGCGGCATCCTGGCTGCTCTCACGGCCAAAGCGGCCACCGCGCCGGTGCTGGCGAAGACCGCGGCGATCGTCGCCGCAGCGGTGGCCACGGGAGGCGCGGTCGAGGAGGCGATCGTCCGCGCGCAGCCCGAGCACCGCGGGTCGCACGGGGGAGCGGCGCAGAACCTGGCCGCGGCTCCCGTCGCGCATCACCAGCGCAGCGGTCAGGCCATCGTCTTGCGCACCGTGTCGCTGCGCGCCGTCCATGTGCAGACCTCCCCGGCGCCGTCGTCGCGCGGTGCCGCGGCAACGCCGATGGGCAAGCGCGGCTCGAGCAGCCTGGCCAACGACCACGGCGGGCACTCGTCGGGGCGAGGCGAGTCGGGCGGCGACAACTCCGGCACGGGCAAAGCCGGGGGCGACAGCGGTGAGGGCAAGGGCTCCGGGAGCGCCAAGGTCGCGAGCTCCGCGAGTGGAGAGCACTCCTCGGGCAGCGACGACGCATCGTCCGGGAAGGGCCACTCCTCGTCGGGCGGCGACGACCATTCCGCGAGCGGCAAGAGCGGCTCGGGCGGCAACGTTGCGGGCGACAGCGGCGACTCGGGGACCGGCTCGAGCTCGGGTTCGGACGCGGGTTCGCAGCACCACGGCGCCACTGTCGCACCCGCTCCGACCGACGCTCCGTCGGGCGCTGACAGCTCCGGCGGCGGCTCCGGCAAGGGTTCGGCCGACGCCGCCGCCAGCGATCCGGGCCAAGGCGCCGGGCAGGGCGCGCCTCAAATTACGGACGCAGCCTCGACGACCAGCAGTTCCGACGGCGGCTCGGACTAGGCCGCGCGCGCTTCGCGTGCCCAGACCAGCCGACCTCTCTCACCCTCGCGACTCTGAACGAGTCTCCGACCATGCTCCGCCGCCCTCGCCGGGAGGGCAGCGGGCATGTCAGCGCGGGTTGTGGCGCTTCGGTGAGGGCTGGCGTTTGAGATACCCGAGGTACACGAGCCAGGTCGGATGTCCGTGCTTGCAGGTGCGATTCCACGTGACGCGGCAGCCGTCCGTCGCGAGCGACATCTTGCGCTCGCCCTCCTTGACCTGACGTGTCCAGAGGGCGAGCGTGGCGGCCTCGGGTTGCGGAGCGGTCGGGGCTGGTGCCGGTGTCGCGCGGGCGGCCGGAGCTTGCCTCTGACGCTGGCTCGGGGGGCGTTGCCTCGGCAGAGTCCGCGCGGGTCGCTCGCGGACGGCGGGCACGCTCGCGACGACAGGCGGCAGGGGTTGCGGTGGGCGGGGTTGCGGAGATGCGACCGGCGTCGGCTCGGCGTCGCGTGTCAGGAGCTTGCGCGCTCCGAATCGCATCGCCGAGAACCCGAACAGCGCGGACGCGGCACAGCCTGCGATCACCCAGAGCCAGAACATCGTCATGCCTCGGCCGCTCGGAGGGTGACGCTCTCGCACCACTGCTCGGCGCCGATCGCTTTGCCGGCCGCTCCGCGCGCGATGATCCAGACGCAGACGCGCGCGGCGCCCGGCCGGAATTTCGTTGCCTCGCGCGCGCTGGCCGTGAGCAGCCAGCGCTCGCGGGCGCCTCGGCACACGCAGCGCACGCCGCCCTGGCCCACAGCTCCACTGCCCCGCTGGCTCACCGTGGCGCCGAGTGTAAACGTCCTGCACGTGACGCATGCGACGACCCCGTCGAGGTGAACCGCCGAAAAGGCCGCGTTGAGGCGTGCAGTGTTTCCGATGCGCGAATGCGCCGGGTCGATCGCGCGCGCGGAGGCGGGGCCGACGCTCCCGAGTGAGAGCGTCAGCGTCGCCGTTGCGATCAGGAGCGCTCGCCTCACTTGGCGCCCGCCCGCGCGCGCTGCGGGCCGAGCGCGCCGAAGGCGGCTCCGATGGCCGCCGAGGCGGCGAACAGCAACGCCACGAGCCCTGTGCGGTCGCCGCCGGCGAAGTCGCGCGCGAGCGCTACGGCAGGCGGCTGCACGCGGCTGCCGGCTCCGTCGATGGCGTTGGAAACCGCTCCCCTGACGCCGAACCGCGCGCGGCCGCCCAGCGCAGTGGCGGTCGAGGCCGGGCTCGCGCTGAACGACGCGTTCATCGTCCCGGCTGCCGTCGTGCCGCTCCCGAGCGGATAGCACGACCCGGCCCAGAAGATGGACGCCGAGTGACCGAGCGCCGTCAGCGTGCCCGCATCGTCGACGCCGGCTGCGGAGGCAAGCTGGCGCGCGCGCAGGACCGCGATGCCGCCGGCGCCGATCAGCGCCACGAGGCCGAACGCGGTGTCCGAGCTACCACCGCCGCCCGGGGGGGCGGAGGAGGCGATCCCGGCAGGCGATGCTGCGAGGCCGGGGCTGGGATTCGCCGAGGCGGCCCAGGCGAGCGCGACCGGCGAAAGTGTCACGACGCCGTTCGGAGAGACGGAGAGCGCCGCTCTGCTCCTACTCACGGGAACGATTGCGCCCCGGCCGCCCCCGGTGGTCACGACGCGGTGGTGCTCCGGCGCGGCCGAATGCGCCGCGGAGGAGCGGGCGGTCTGTGTCACGTGGGTCATGGCGTGCTTGGAGCGGACATGGGACACCACGTGCCTCACGGGCGGACGGGCGTGAGTCGCCGCGGCCACGGG